>NZ_JACCFM010000001.1:3110122-3820245 GCF_013410665.1 Leifsonia psychrotolerans
AGGGGCGCGGTCAACGCGCGAATCAGCGCGGGAAGAGTGCGCGACGCGTAGGGGGAGGCCAGCAGCGGGTTCTCGCCATCCTGGCCCGTTTCGCCGGACAGGATCGACTCTTGCAGCGCCGATTCGCACAGATCGATGATGAGACGGGTCGCGTCCTCGGGCGCGATGATGAAGCGAAGGCCCACGCTTGCGAGGGCGGTGTCGAGGCGTTCGGCCAGGCGCATCCGAAAATCGTTCTCGAAGGCGAGAAAGTGGGCGGCTTGTGCGGTGTCGCGCATGGCGTGTAGTCGAAATTCTGACTGCATGAGGGCCCAGCGGCGATCATCCATCTGCAGGTTGAGAAATTCGGTGACGACGTTCTCGAACGTCGAGCTGGCGAGTGCCTCGGCCGGTGAAATGCGGGGGAGGATCTCGTCGATTCCCTGCTGCAGCTTCTCGAACCTGGCCTGCATTTCGCGCTCACCGAGCACGAAGAAGAGTTCTTCCTTCGTATCGAAGTTCGAGTAGAACGCGCCGCGCGTGAAGCCAGCCCGCTCGGCGATCATCTCAACGCTGGCGGCCTGCACGCCGGATTCAGCGAAGACCTTGTAGGCCGCCTCGAGCAGGCGCTCACGCGTCTTTCGGCGCCTCGAACTCTCGCCGTGCGGGGTGGCTGGGCCGGATTCGTCGTGCATCCTGACACCTTACTGAGAGTAGATTGCGATACACCAGTGTATTCGATACATTTGTGTATCGGATACGTCGCTGTATTTGCTCGCGTGCGTCCGTGTCTGCGCTCGCGTCCTCCCCACACGATCATTAGGAGACCGCGTGTCGTCACTGCTGTATTCGCTCGGCCGTTGGGCGTTCACGGCTCGCTGGAAAGTTCTGGGCGCGTGGATCGCGATCCTGGTGCTCGTCGGCGGCGGTGCCCTGCTCTTCAGCAAGGGGCTCGACAACTCGATCTCGATTCCCGGCACGGAGTCGCAGACGGCACTCGACTCGCTGGCCACGACCTTCCCGCAGGTGAGCGGGGCCTCGGCGCAGATTATCGTCGTCGCCCCTCCGGGCGGCAGCGTAACCGATGCCGGCGTCACAGACGCCATCGAACATGGCGTGACGTCACTCGATGACATGTCTCAGGTCGCCCAGGCCGTCTCGCCGTTCGACAAAAACCTCAGCGGCGCCGTGAGCAGTGACGCCTCCGCCGCACTGATCAGCATTCAGCTCGACGGCGCGGCCTCGGACATCACGCCGGCCACCATAGACCACTTGCATGAAGCCACGGCGGCCCTCGAAAAGGCGCTGCCGGCCGGATCAACCGCGTCGCTCGGCGGCCAGCTGTTCAGCCAGAACATGCCGTCGCTCAGTCTGATCGAGCTCATCGGCGTGGGCGTCGCCCTGCTCGTGCTCATTCTCACCTTCGGCTCATTCCTGGCCGCCGGTATGCCGCTGGCGACCGCATTTCTCGGCGTCGGCATCTCGATCGCGCTCATCTTCTTGGCCACCGCTTTTAGCCCGATCACCTCGACCACGCCCATGCTCGTGCTGATGCTCGGGCTCGCCGTGGGTATCGACTACGCGCTCTTCATCATTTCGCGGCATCAGGAACAATTGCGTGACGGACTCGACCCCGAGGAATCCGCGGCACGGGCCGTGGCGACCGCCGGTTCGGCCGTGATCTTTGCCGGCCTGACCGTGATGATCGCGCTCGTCGGACTGGGCGTCGCCGGCATCCCCTTCCTCACCACCATGGGTGTCGCCGCCGCAATCGGCGTGCTGATTGCGGTGCTCATCTCGATCACCCTCATCCCCGCCATGCTCGGCTTTGCCGGCGAGCGGTTGCGGCCGAAGCTGAAGGCAGCACGGGGTGCGAAGGCAGCACAGGGTGCACGGGGTGCGAAGGGTGCGAAGCGGGCGACGGATGCCGCCGATTCATCCGGCACCGCTGCATCCGGCACTGCGCCCACCGGCACTGCGCCCACCGTACCCGTGGCAGCACCTCTGACCCGGGCCGGCCGCTTCTTCCGCGGCTGGGTGCGGGCGGTGACACGGTTCCCGATCGTCACGATCGTGGCCGTCGTGGCCGTTCTCGGCATCATCTCGGTGCCCGCGCTCGGCCTGCGTCTGGCCCTACCCGATGCGGGTGGGCTGCCGGAAGGCAACAGCGCCCGAGTGACGTACGACCTGGTTTCTGAACATTTCGGCCCCGGCTTCAATGGCCCGCTGATCGTCACCGGCAGCATCGTCACGAGCACCGACCCGCTCGGGCTGATGACGAAGCTGGGCGACGAGATCGCCGGGCTCCCCGGGGTGGCCGCCGTTCCCTTGTCGACGCCGAATGCCACGGCCGACACCGGAATCGTGCAGGTCATTCCGACCGGAAGCCCCGAATCGGAAGAAACCAAGGCGCTCGTCACCGAACTGCGCGATCTGCGCCCGCACTTTCTCGAGAAATACGGCATCGACATCTCGGTCACGGGCTTCACGGCCGTCGGAATCGATGTCTCAGACAAGCTCGGGGGAGCCCTGCTGCCCTTCGGCCTGATCGTCGTGGGTCTCTCGCTCGTTCTGCTGACCATGGTGTTCCGCTCAATCGCGGTGCCCATCAAGGCGACGCTCGGTTACCTGCTCAGCGTCACGGCATCCTTCGGCATCGTCGCGCTCGTCTTCGAGCACGGGTGGTTCGCCGACGCGCTAAACGTGTCGAAAGAAGGCCCGGTGATCAGCTTCATGCCGATCATCCTGATGGGTGTGCTCTTCGGCCTGGCGATGGACTACGAGGTGTTCCTGGTGGCCCGCATGCGGGAGGACTACGTGCATTCGGGCCGCGCGCGTCAGTCAATCGAAACCGGATTCGTCGGCTCGGCCAAGGTCGTCACGGCCGCCGCCATCATCATGTTCGCCGTGTTCGCCGCCTTCGTGCCCGAGGGCGACGTGAACCTGAAACCCATCGCGCTCGGCCTGGCCGTCGGCGTCTTCGTCGATGCGTTCATCGTGCGGATGACACTCGTACCGGCCGTGCTCGCGCTGCTCGGTGACAAGGCCTGGTATATGCCGAAGTGGCTCAACCGCATCCTGCCGTCATTCGACGTGGAGGGGGAGGGTCTGCATCAGGAGATTGCCCTGCGCGACTGGCCCGTGGCCGGATCCCGCGACGTGGCCAGCGCCGAGGGCCTCAGTGTGGCCTCCGCCGACGACGTGCTATTCAACGACGTCTCGTTCGGGTTGCGCGAGAACGGCACGCTCGTCGTGCGTGGCGACCGCGAATCGGCCGTGACCGCGCTGTTGCTCACCATTGCGGGGCGCATGACGGCGGATGCCGGGCGCCTGAAGGTCGCCGGTTTCGTGTTGCCGGTGCGGGCAGCCTCCGTGCGCTCCCGGGTGGCGTTCGTCTCGCTCGGTGAGGCGGCCGACCCGGTGCTGGCCGTGCAGCGGGCGCTGCGCGAGAAGCCGCGCATCATTGCGATCGACGGCATCGACCAGGTCGTCGACGCGGTGAAGCGGGCGGGCATTCGCGACAGTCTCGTGGCGGCGGGGGTTGCCGCCAGCCGGGCCGATCGCGGACTGTCAATCATCGTCGGCACCCTGGCGCCGTCACCGGCCGACGCCCTCTGCGACGCGATTCCAAGCGCCGATACCGCTGACATCGTCGATCTCACCCTTTCACTGCTCCTTCCTGAACTCGAGGTAACCGCATGAGCACTCCGCTCGCCCGACTCGGACTGTCCCGCACGAACAGCAGAGTGACCTGGCTGTCGATCGTCGGCATCATTTTGGTGCCCCTCGTCGTTGCCGGAATTCTGATCTGGTCGCTCTGGAACCCCGCCGACCGTCTGCACCAGGTGAACGCGGCGATCGTGAACAGCGATGTGCCGGTGACGATCGACGGCCAGCTCGTGCCGTTGGGTCGCCAGCTCTCCGCCGGTCTCGTCGGCGGCGGCGCGAGCGGTACGGCCACGGATGCTGCGGCATCCGCTGGCCCATCGAGCACCGACAGCTCGTTCAACTACAACTGGGTGCTCACCGATGCGGGCGACGCGGCGGCAGGCCTGGCGAGTGGCCGATTCACGGCCGTGGTGACAATTCCGAAGAACTTCTCGGCGGCCGCGACCTCGTTCTCGGGGAACGCGGCCGATGCGAAGAAAGCCACGATCGAGGTTGCCACGAGCGATAAGAGCCGCCTCGTCGATGATGCGATCAGCCAGGTGATCACGACGACGGCCGCGGGGCTCGTGGGCAACCAGATCACGACGAGCTACCTGAAGAACATCTACGTGGGGTTTAACACACTCGGCGACAAGCTGGGTGAGGCGGCGAGTGGGGCGACGTCGCTGGCGAACGGAACGAGCACGCTCGCGGGGGGCGCGGCGGACCTCGCATCGGGAACCGCGCAGCTATCGGCCGGGGCCTCCAGCCTGTCGTCCGGGGTGTCGCAACTCTCAGACGGCATCAGCGCGCTCTCGGGCGGGTTGACCCAGTTGCAGCAGCAGACCGCTGATCTGCCGGCTCAGACGAGCCTGCTCGCCCAGGGCGCGGACGGTGTCGCGGCGGGCATCCAGCAGGTGAATGGCGTCATGTCGAGCCAGGCGGTCGAACTGCAGAAGCAATTGGCGACTCTGACCGATATCGCCACCGCGGTGTGCACGCCGCCGGTCGCCGACCCGGATGTCTGCACCACGGTGCAGCAGAAGGTCGGCGAGGTGGCGACAGCAGTCGGCACCGCAGCAGGCACGCTGTCGGCAGTGGCGGCATCCCCGCAGCTTCCGGCGGGCGCGAACCAGCTCGCCGGCGGGGCGAACCAGCTCGCCGACGGCATGCCCGCGTTGACCGCGGGAATTGGCCAGTCGGCATCCGGTGCGGGAGCGCTTGCGGAGGCGGGCAGCGCGGTGAGCGGCGGAACGGCCGATCTGGCCACCGGCGTTGGCACGCTCGCGACGGGCGCGCAGGGCATTGCGGATGGCGCGTCGGGCGTGAGCAGCGGCGTTGCGTCGTTGGCGGCAGGGCTCGGCACCGCGGCCGAACAGCTGCCGCGTTATTCGGAGAGCGAGCAGACGCACCTGGCCGATGTGGTGGCGCAGCCGGTCGTCACCGACAACGCGACGGGGCTGAGCTTTGGCACAACCGGGGTGCCGTTCTACGCGGTGTTGGCGCTCTGGCTCGGTGCGCTGGCCAGTCTGATTGTGCTGCGTGCGGTTCCGGCGCAGGTGCTCGGTTCGACGAAGTCATCGCTGTCGCTCGCCGTGCGGGCGTGGCTGCCGGCCGCCCTCGTCGGCGTGGTGCAGAGTCTGTTCGTCACGGGCATTCTCAGTACCTTGGTCGACCTCTCTCTCGCTGGCTGGTTGGCGTTCGCGGGAGTTGCGGCCCTGATCGGAGTCGGTTTTGCGGCGACGAACCAGGCATTGAATGCACTGCTCGGCGGGGCGGGGCGCTTCATCTCGATGATCGTGGCGCTGGTCTTGATCGGCACGAGCATCATTGCGACGGCCCCGGCCGCGCTCGATGATGTGATGAGCTTCTTGCCCGTGCAGCCCGCACAGGATGCGCTGCGGGCAATCATCGCCGACGGGGGAGCCGGGGCCGGCGGCGCGGTGGTCGCGCTGCTGGTGTGGACCGTGGGTGCCCTCGCCGTGACGACGCTGGCGGTGGCGCGCAAGCGCACGGTCGCGGTGCGGCACCTGGTGCCGGCGGTGGCCGCGGCCTGACACCGAGCTCTGGCACGCAGCAGTCGCTGGTTCACCCCAAACTCCTGTCCCCGGATTCGGATAACCGGGCCATTCCCCGCGTGTCGTCGCGGCGAGGCACGGCGTGTCGGCTGATTATCCGAATCCGGGGACAAGGAATTGCTGCGGTTCTGGGCGCGCGTAGGATGCGACTGGGGTGAGTTCGCGTTGCGCGAGGAGGGACATCCGATGGCCACAATTCTTGTCACCGGCGGAACCGGCACCCTGGGCAGGCCCACGGTCGCGCAGCTGCGCGAAGCCGGGCACGAGGTGCGCGTATTCAGCCGGCGCAGCGGTGCCGGACTCGTCACCGGTGACCTCGTCACGAACAACGGGTTGCGTGACGCCCTGGCTGGTGTCAACACGGTGATTCACCTGGCCACGGCCGGTAATGGCTCCGATATCGCAGCCGCCCACAACCTGTTTCCGGCGGCACGCCGGGCCGGGGTGACCCACCTCGTGCTGATCTCTATCGTGGGGATTGAGCAGATTCCGCTGCCGTATTACACCGACAAGGTCACCATCGAAGCCGATCTGGTGAAGAGCGGCCTGAAGTACACGATTCTGCGTGCGACGCAGTTTCACACGCTCGTCGCGGGGATCTTCGCCGCACAGCGTCGGCTTCCCGTTCTCTTCTCACCACGGATGCCGGTGCAACCGATCGACCCGCGCGAGGTCGCCGCGCGTCTCGTCGAACTCGCGGCGGGAGCGCCCTGCGGTCGTGTGCCCGACATTGGCGGGCCCGAACAGAACTTCGTGACGCATTTCGGTGCCCAGTGGGTGAAAGCTGCGGGGATGAAGCGCCGCATCGTGTCGGTGCGCCTGCCGGGCACGACGTTCGCGGGCTACGCGACGGGCAAAGCGCTCGTGCCGGGCCCGCGTTATGGTCACACGACGTTCTCCGAGTACTTCGCGGAGCACCGGCCCGAGCAGCGCTGACGCGCGCCTCAGTACCGCAGCAACCCGTTCTCGTAGGCGAAAATCACCACCTGCACTCGGCTTTGCAGGTGCAGTTTGGCCAGAATGCTGCGCACATGCGTCTTCACCGTCGCCTCGCTCACGAACGCGGCGGTCGCGATCTCGGCGTTGCTCAGCCCGCGCGCGGTGAGCAGGAAGATCTCACGCTCGCGGGGGCTGAGCACGTCAATGGCGAGTTCGAGAGGGCGGCCGGCATCCGAAGCCTCGGTCGCGAACTGCCGCACCAGGTCGAATGTGGCCTGCGGCGCGAGCACGGCCTGGCCGGCATGCACCGTGCGGATGGCCGCCAGAATGAACTCGGGCGTCGCATCCTTCGTGATGAACCCGCTCGCGCCCGTGCGGATCGCCCGGAACACGGCCTCGTCGCGCTGAAATGTGGTCAGCATGATGATGCGCGGCACGGTCTCACCCGCAGCCACTTGTGCCGTGGCCTGCTGCAGGATGCGGGCTGTCGCCTCGATTCCGTCGAGCACGGGCATGCGGATGTCCATGAGCACGACATCCGGTCGCTCGCGGCCGACCACCTCCACAGCCATCCGGCCGTCGGGGGCCGTGCCGACGCATGCCAGGTCGGCTTGCGACTCGATCAGCATCTGCATGCCGGAGACGAAGAGGGCCTGGTCGTCGACGACGACAACGCGGATGGGCGCGGTCGCGGGCGCGGGTGCGCTCATGCGGTCACGCTCAGTCGGTCATCTGCTGGGTTGAGTGCACCGGCTGTGGCACCGGCCTCGGCGCGCAGCTCAGACACCCACTCCGAGTCGACCTCCGGCTGAAGGTCGGCCCCGGCCGGAATGAACACGGTCACCAAGAAGTCGTCGTCGGGCCCCTCCGCCTGCCCCGCGGTCAGCCAGCCGCCGGCCAGTCGTGCGCGATCCTTCATGCCCCGGATGCCGTGCCCCACCCGGGTGGGCGGGGGTGGTGTCGGGGCGGACGCCGTACCCGTGGACGTGACCGTGAAGGCAAGCCCCGGCCCGCGCCAATCGAACGAGATCTGGGTTGTGGCCTGGTCCCCGGCGTGCCGCAGCGCGTTGGTCAAGCACTCCTGCACGATCCGAAACACGGCCAGCTCCTGCGCCGGGGTGAGTGGTTTGGCAGGCCCGAAGTGTGTCACGCCGACCTGCATTCCTGCGCCGGCCAGGCGGGCGATGAGCGGGTCGAGATCGGCCAGGCTGGGCTGGGGTTCGTCGCCAGGCTCCTCACGCAGGCCCTCGATGAACGTGCGCACGTCGACCAGGGCCGATCGGGCGGCATCCGAAATCGCATGCAACGCTTCACGCGTGGCCTCGGGCCGCGACTCGGCGATGAAGCGGGCGCCGTCGGCCTGGGCGAGCACCACCGCGAGCGAGTGGGCGAGTACGTCGTGAACCTCGCGGGCGATGCGGTCGCGCTCGCGGCCGATCAGTAGTTCGACCTCGGCCATACCCAGCTCGGTCGCGGTTTTGCGCAGCAGCGCGCTGCCCCGCAGCTGTGTGACGTTGAGTCGCACCGCGATGCCCGCGGCCCAGGCGCCGGCGTAGAGGCCGAGGGCCACGGCGCCGATGAGCAGAAGCGCGTACCGCAGGGGCTGGGTGTCACCGATCCACGAGGTCCAGCCATGGAGCACCATCAGGAGCGCCACGGCACCGGCCACCGGAATGCCGAGGGCGAGGGCGTACCACTGCACCGGGGACTTCACGTTCTGGGTGGCGACGAAGACAACACCGAGGACTCCGCAATAGACAGGCCACGTGGTCGACTCGGGCGGCGGCAGCAATCCGAGCAGCTGCAGGAGCAGCACGCCGGCGACGATGAGCAGAGCCGAGCGCGGGCGCACCCGGCTGAGAGCCAGCGCCGTCGAGAGAGCGAGTAGGACTGCGAGCTCCCCGCCCACATGGTGACGCCCGATTTCGGCTGACACCCAGAATGCAAAAAAGAGGGCACCGACGGCGGGTTCGAGCCAGTGGCGCAAGGCGGTGAGTACGGGAGGCATGGCCCCACGATAGAGCGCGGTGCACACGCGGGTGACGGATGCGCGTCGATTTCGTCCGAAGGGATGACCGCGCATCCCCTCGACGACCGAATCCGGGGACAGTTGGGCCACCTATCGTGCGGCAGGTGTGCGGCGTAGTGTGCCCAGCATCGTGCCTGCCGCGCGAGGCCAGGCCGTCCAGGCCGTCCATGCAGTCCAGAAAGTCCAGAGAATCCAGAGAGTCGAGAATCCGATGAGCCCCACCGAACCCGAAACCGCCCCAGCGCTCGCCGACTGGGAGCGTGCCGAAATTGAGAAGGCGAATGCATCTGGCTTGGTGCCGGTCGTGTTCGTGCATGGGCTCTGGCTTCTCTCCAGCAGCTGGCAGAAGTGGCGGGAGCTGTTCGAGGCGAACGGATACGCCACCCTCGCGCCCGGCTGGCCGGATGACCCGACCACGGTCGCCGAGGCGCGGGAACACCCCGAGGTCTTCGCGCACAAGATGGTGCAGCAAGTGACCGATCACTACCTGGCGGCCATCGCCGAACTGACCCGGCAACCCGCCGTGATCGGCCATTCCTTCGGCGGGCTGATTGCGCAGAAGATCGCCGGTGAGGGGGTGGCGGCCGTCACCGTGGCGATCGACAGCGCGCCATTCAAGGGGGTGCTGCCGCTGCCGCTGTCGGCCTTGAAGTCGGCATCGCCGGTGCTGGAGCATCCGACGAATGCGGGCAAGGGCGTGGCGCTCACGTTCGAGCAGTTCACCTACGGCTGGGCGAACAACCTCGAGGAGGCGGAGGCGCGGGAGCTGTTCGACAGCTATCACGTGCCCGCTGCCGGAGCTCCGCTGTTTCAAGCGGCCACGGCGAACTTCAACCCGTTCGGTGGGGAAACGAAGGTGGACTCGAAGAATCCCGAGCGCGGGCCGTTGCTGATCATCAGTGGTGAGCATGACCACACTGTCCCGCCGGCGATCACGAATGCGATGTACAAGATTCAGGCAAAGAACCCCGGGGTGACCGAGGAGGTGACGATTCGGGGCCGTGGGCACTCGCTCACCATCGACCACGGCTGGCGAGAGGTCGCCGACGAGGCCCTCGCCTTCGTGCAGCAGTACACGGTGAGCTAATCGCGGTGGATCCGTCCGACGCGCCTCTGCGGCGCGCTCGATCGGAGCCTTCCCCGGACCGGTCAGTTTCACGGATGTCGGCGAATGTGCGTAGCGCTCGCGTAGGGTCTGGGTATGCAGAGACGCATCGCAACCGAGAACGATCTTGACCGGGTGACCGAAACCGTGCACCTGGCCTTCCTCGACGATCCCGTCTGGAGTGTCGCGCTGGCGCGCCCCGACGGCTCGACCGAGCATGCCAGGGACTTTTGGCGGCAGTATGTGCGCGGTGCGCAGCGCTACTCGACCGTGTTCCTGGTCGAGGGCACCGAGGTCGGCGGCGGGGACGAGGCCGCTGCGGTGGCGGTGTGGCTGCCGCCGGGTGGCGACGAATTGTCGGATGAGCACGAGGCCGAGATCGAACGGATCGTGCGGGAGTATCTGGAACCCGATGCGGCACGGGCATTGTTTTTGCTGTGGGAGCGATTCGAGGCACACCATCCCCACGACGAGCCGCACGCGTATCTCAGTCTGCTCGCCACGCATCCGACGCATCGTGGCCGGGGGATTGGCCAGCAGCTCCTGGCCGAGAACCTTGCCCACTTCGATTCAGCGGGAATCCACTCGTATCTGGAGTCGACGAATCCAGCGAACAATCACCGCTATGAGCGTGCCGGTTTTGCCCGGATCGGCGAGTTCAGCGCCGTGCTGAACGAGGCCCCGGTCACGACCATGTGGCGGTCTGCCCGCTGACGCGGAGCCAATCGGTGCGCGAATGCGCTCAGTCGAAGTCTTCGGGATTCGCCCGTACGCCACGCGCGTCGAGGTTCGCGATCCAGAGCGAGACAATCGCCAGGGCGATCAGGATGATGCCGAGCGGGTTCGCGACACCGACCACGATGCCGAGCCCGGGCTCTTCGCCGCCGGTCAGGATGGTCTGCAGCCCGTCCGGCGTCGCATCCGGAATCATGAGGCCCAGCAGAATGCCGCAGCCCACGGATGCCCCCAGCGTGCCGAACACCGTCGGCCGGGTGGGGTGGTCGTTGCGCGCGGTGCGCCTCAGTGCCAAGCCGATGAACAGGTACAGCACAACGACCGTGAGGCCGATGAGCGCGTAGACAGCGGTGAGGCTGCCGCCCACGCCGAAGAGAAAACGACCGAAGGTGATCCAGGCGCCCAGCAGCACGCCGACGACGATAATGCCGGCCCCGAGTCGGCGCTGCTGTGTCGCGCGGCGGGTGGGTATGGGGGTGGCGGGAGTCTGGTCGATCACCCTTTGACTCTACCGAGTGGGCTCACGTCGGTGCGCTCACGTCGGTGCGCTCCCGTTGGTCGAGCCCGCTCCGTTGGTCGAGCCCGCTCCGTTGGTCGAGCTTGTCGAGACCCCGTGATCTCGACGAGCTCGATCGGCGGATTCCGTTGGTCGAGCTCGCCCCGTTGGATGAGCGCGCTCCGTTGGTCGAGCCCGCTCCGTTGGATGAGCGCGCTCCGTTGGTCGAGCCCGGCCCGTTGGTCGAGCCCGGCCCGTTGGTCGAGCTTGTCGAGACCCCGCGATCCGACGCGCGGACGCGGGGTTACGACCACTCAGTCGTCAAACTTGCCGATGATCAGCGTGACCGTGCTGCCGGGTTTCACCGGCGTTCCGGCAGCCGGTGACATTGAGATGACCTTGCCGTTCTGTTCGGCTTTCGAGACCTTCTTGTTCTTTTTGTCTACGGCGAAACTGCTCAGTTGACCGAGGGCGGTATTGGTGTCGGCACCGACAACATCCGGAAGCGCTACGAGCGAGCCGTTGCTCTCATAGACCGTGATCGAAGAACCTCGGCCGGCGTTCGTCCCCCCGGCGGGGTCGGTGCTGGCGACGGTGCCGGCGGGCATCTCGGAGTCGACGACGCCACCGTCGGCGTAGTAGAACCCTGCCGCCTCGAGAAGTGACTTGGCCTCGGATTTTGACGTGCCACGCAGGTCGGGCACCGGAATCTGCACCGCATTGAGCACGCTCGACGACGCCTCGGGGAACGCTTCCCCGCCGTACTTGGCGTTGGCAGCGCTCATCACGATGGGCCACATGCGGTGGCGGGCCGTGGCGGCCTGTCCGCTGTCGAAGTAGGTGCCGCGCTGATTGATGTCGCCGGTGAGGCTGATCACGCCGGCGACGGTGGCGACCTGGGTGCTGGCGCCGCTCATCCAGGTGTCCTTATTGCCGTCTGTGGTCCCGGTCTTGCCGATCATGGGCACGGTGGGGGATGTCGCTCGGTACGATTCTCGGCCCGTTCCACCGGACAGCGCACGCTGCATTGCGTAGGTCATCCCGGCGGCAACGGGCGGTTCGACAGACTGAGTGCAGGTGGACGCTGGAATCGGCAGCTCGGCACCGTCGGGGCCGACGATGCGGTCGATGGCGATCGGGCTACAGGTGACACCCTTGTTTGCGATTCCGGCAAATGCGATCGCCATGGTCAGCGGTGCGATCTCTTCGGTGCCGAGCACCGTCGCTGCGCTGTGCTTCAACGGGTCTCCGTTCGCGCGGTGCACGCCGAATGACTGGGCCGTTTTGCCGATGCCGCAGAGGTCGAGCTTTTTGGCCATGCCGACAAAGCCGGTGTTGATGGATTGCTGAGTCGATTCGAGGGCGCTGTAGTTGGTGCCGGACTCACCGGAGTCGTTCTTCGGAGCGAAATTGCTGCCGTAGCTTTGCGGGCCGTCGCAGCTGTCCTGGAATGTTCCCCAATCGCTCTTGCGGCGGGAGTCCACGCGTTCGTTGAGCGAATGACCTTCCTTCAACCATTCGGCCAGGGTGAAAACCTTGTAGGTGGAGCCGGGCTGGAAACCACTCGAGCCGCCGTAGCCGTAATCGGTGTTGTAGTTGATGCCGGTGTAGTTCGCGCCGGTCGCCTGCACTTCGGGGTCTTGGCTGTAATCCTTGTTCTGGGTCATTGCGAGCACGCGGCCGCTGCCGACCTGAACGCTGACAATCACCCCACCGACATCCCAGCCGTCAAAGGTTTTCGGAACGTTTGAGTCCAACGCTGAGACGGCGGCGTTCTGCAGATCGAGGTCGAGCGAACTGTAGACGTTGTAGCCGCCGCGCTTGAAGTTGAGCACACGGCTGTCTTCGTCGGGGCCGAACGCGGGGTCGTTCTTCAAAATATGGGTAACGTAGTCGCAGAAGAACGCGTTGACGCCCGCCGTTTGGCAGCCCGTGCTCGGTTCGGTGATGATCGGCTCGATCGGAGTCGCGATCGCGGCGTCGAACTCGGCCGGAGTGATCTTCTTGTATTTCAGCATTTCGCCCAGGATGTAGTCCCGACGATCCTTATTCGCGGCGTAACCGTTCTCGGCGCCGTTGCTTTCGCTGTTCGGATAGTCAAGCTGAAACTTCGACGGGTTGTTCACAATTGCGACCAGGCTGGCCGCCTGGGGCAGGGTGACCGCGGCCGCGGTGGTGTTGAAGTAGTAGCTCGCCGCGGCTTCGACGCCGTAAACGGTTCCGCCGAATCCCGCGATGTTCAGGTATTGGCGCAAAATATCATTTTTCGGGAACTTCTTCTCGAGGCCAATGGCGAGCCGCATCTCTTTGACCTTGCGGTCGGCGGTGGTCTCGGTCGCTTCGAGGTAGCAGGCTTGGATCTCCTCGTCAGTGACCGATTTGGTTTCGCACTTCTGCACAAGCACGTTCTTCACGTACTGTTGCGTGATCGACGACCCTCCACGGGTGTCGCCGGTGGCGAGGGTTTGCACGGCACCCTTGACGGTTCCTTCGAGGTCGATTCCGCCGTGCTCGTAGAAGCGCGGATCCTCGCCTGCGACAGCGGCATCCTTCACAAACTGACTGATCTCAGCGGTCGAGACCTCGACGCGGTTCTGGTCGTAGAACGAGGCCATCAGAATGGGCGTGCCGTCGTTTTGTGTGGCATAAATGTTGCTCTTCTGCGAGAGCTGGTCGATGGCCAAGTAGTCGGGCAAGTTCTCAAAAACGGTGATGACGCTGGTGGCAGCCATGCTGGAGAGTGCGATTCCGGGAACCACGATGACGGTGGCCAGCACGCCCGCGACGGCGCTCATTCCGACGAAACCAAGAATTCCCCCGATGACGCCGGGTGCCGTGCGACCGTTCGTAGACATAAACAGGAGAGTACGGGGTTCACACCGAATTTTTCGCCAACTAGAGGTGTATTTGCAGGATTGAGGAGTAGAAGGGGGGTGCGCATCAGGCGGATACGTGCAGCGCGATGCCGTGTCTGTCACCGTGATCGCCTGCGAGTTTACGTCGACGATGGTGCGCGAGATGATCGCCGACTGGCACCCGTATGTGGCCGAGCTGGGGGCGCTCATCCTGGCGGCGGTCGACCGTACGTAGGCGGCGGACATGTGTCGACACCCCCAAATGCGCATGCCGCATGCGCTCGCGCGATCGACGATTCGCCGAGAATCGCTGCGTCTGCCCACTCTCGCCGGCCCAGGGGCGACTTTACGTGGCGCGCGAGCCCGCAGCGATCCTGTTGCTCGGCGCAGGAAAGGCCGGCTGCGTCTCGACCGCTTCATGCAAGGCTCTGCTGATGGCCTCGATGCCCAAACGAACGCTGCCGGTCAGGACCGCGTCCGGGCCGAGCGTAGAAATCCGCACATCAGGCAAGATCGGGCACCGCTTCGCAATTTCAGCCGTGAACCGCTCCAGGAACAAATCGGCGTTCTCGGTGTTCGGTCCGCCGATCACGAGCACTTCTGGGTCGAGGGCGAGCACCATTGCTGAGGCACCCACGGCCAAGGCGTCAGCAAAGTCCTGCACGATTGCACGCGCTCCGGCATCGCCGGTGCGCGCACGGTCGAAGATCTCCCCTCGGGTTGCCGCCTCATCGGCGGAGCGGGACCGGGCATAGATCTGGTGTTCGATGTCGCGCCAGCGCAGTTCAGGCAGCTCGCCCACCAGGCCCGCAGCGCCTCGATGACCGCGCAGTGTCTGGCCGTTGACGATAACTGCGGCACCCGTGCGGATACCGCTCAGAATGTAGACGAGGTCAGGGACCCCGCGGCCGGCGCCGTAGGCGGATTCCGCCAGGGCACCCAGGGCGGAGTCTCCTTCGACGAGAACGATGCCGGCTGTCGCGTCGGCGAAGTGCTCGGCGATATCAAGACCGATCCAACCGGGCATGCCCGCCCCACCGAAGTGGATGACCTTTCCCTTATCAATCACACCCGGCGAACCGACGGTAACCGCCCACAGATCATCCGTCGAACGTCCGCTTTCCGTGAGCGCCTGTTCGAGGGCGCGACTCGCGAGCGCAAGTCGCTGCGCGGCCGGCATACTTTCGTCGGCGATCACTCGAACGGTGCTGATCTTCTCGCCCGTGAGGCCCGCAACGCACGCGGAGACATGGTGGGCGCCGATATCGATTCCCGCGATGTGACCGGCCTCAGGAGAGAAGTGGAACACGCTGGCCGGGCGCCCAGGGGCGAGCGATCGCTGCGCCGGTGGTCCGCCGTCCACCGCCCAGCCGCGTGTCATCAAGTCTGCAAGTACTGACTCGGCCGCCGTCCTCGAGAGGCTCGTGCTGCGCGCGATTTCGGCGATCGTCGCCGCTCCGCTCCAGAGGGTCTCGAGCACCGCCAGTGAGTTTCGGCGTCGCAGATAAGAGCGGTCGCCCGTGCGCGGAGAGGTTGTACTTTCCAGTGGACTTGACATAGAATCTGGCTCCCGATACTTTACATTTGCAAGTTGCATTAATATTAACAGATTTGGATAATCGGTTCAATGGCGACTACCACCGCAGCTCCGCGCAGCACTCGTGTGAATCCGCCGCGTCCGAACGGGGATGCGTCACACGGCTCTGCTGGTGCACCGCGCAGCCCCGTCAAACGGCTGCTCCGCAATTCGGATGGGCCCACAGCGGCGCTCTACCTCTTGCCCGCAGTCATCGGATTCCTCGTCTTCTACGCGTGGCCCCTGATTCAAGGCATCGGCCTCAGCTTTACCGACTGGAACCTCCTCTCCGACCCGAAGTTCATTGGCTTCGACAACTACCGGCGGATGCTGTCCGATCCGCTGTTCTGGAACTCCCTCCGGGTCACGCTCATCTACGTGACCGTGAATATCAGCACCCAGATTATCTTTGCGCTCGCGATAGCCGGCCTCATGCAGCGACTGCGACTTCGCGTCGTCAGCCGCAGCGCCATCCTGGTGCCCTGGCTTGTGCCAAACGTGACCGTCGCGATTATCACCCTCTTCATGCTCGATCCCAACGTGGGCTTCGTCAACGACATGATCGAGCTCATCGGCGGCAAAACGCAGAGCTTCTATGGCAACTCGGACCTGGCGATCTTCACGATCGCACTCGTGAACACCTGGCGGAACATGGGGTACACCGCACTCCTGTTCTATGCGGGCATGCAGACGATCTCGCCCAGCCTCTACGAGGCGGCGTCGCTTGACGGCTCGACGGGCTTTCGCACATTCAGATCGATCACGTTGCCGTTGCTGCGGCCGATCACGGCGATGGTACTTGTCGTCTCGCTCATCGGCTCGTTCCAGATCTTTGACACCGTCGCCGTCGCCACGAGTGGAGGTCCGGGCAACGCAACCCGGGTGATCTATTACTACATCTACCAGAAAGCGTTCGAGCAGTTTGATATGGGGTACGCCGCCACCATGGGTGTCGCGCTCTTCGCGATCATTTTCGTCGTCAGTCTCATTCAACTCCGCGTTCTTCGCGCCTCGGATTCGGACCTCAGCTGATGACTCACGCCACGTCGACACTCACGAGCCGCCGCCCACGGCCACACGCAGGAACCGTGTTCTCGTGGGTTGCGCTCACGCTTCTCTTGCTCGTCACGCTGTTCCCATTCATCTGGATGCTGCGAACGGCTTTCACGTCAAACGCCGATATCTTCTCCGGCAGCATGTCGGTCATCCCCGAGAATCCGACGGCCATCAACTTCACGCGTGTTCTCGGCCTTGCCACGGTCGAGGAAGATCTCGCCGCCGGGGGAACGGGGGCTGGTGTTGATTTCTTCCTCTACTTGCGCAACTCGATCCTGTTCACCGGTGCGCTGGTGATTGGCCAGGTTGGGTTTAGCGCCCTTGCCGCCTACGCCTTCGCCCGGCTGCGGTTCAAGGGACGGGACGTGCTCTTCGCCATTTTCCTCAGTGCGCTCATGGTTCCGCCGATCTTCACGGTGCTGCCGAACTTTGTGCTGATGCGCAATCTCGGCTGGATCGACACCTTTGCCGGTCTCGTCGCTCCGTACCTCCTGATGACGCCGTTCGCTATCTTCTTTCTGCGCCAGTTCTTTCTGGCGATTCCGCGTGAAATCGAAGAAGCTGCACTGCTGGACGGTGCCGGTCGATTCCGCATCTTCAGTCGCGTGATCGCGCCCATGGCGGCGGCGCCCATCGCAACGCTGGCCATTATCACCGCGGTCACAGCGTGGAACGAGTACATGTGGCCTCAGTTGATCGGTCGCTCCCCGGATGTGCGCCTCCTCAATGTGGCTGTCGCCGCGTTCGCGCAATCTTCCCCGTCGACCTCACCGGACTGGGCCGGCCTCATGGCCGCAGCCTCGCTTCAAGTGATTCCCATGGTCGTGCTGCTGCTCATCTTTGGCCGCAAGATCATCAACTCGATTGGTTTTACTGGCGTCAAATAACCTCCCCCTCTCACCACCCTGGGCACGTCCGCCCCTACCCCTCTGGAAAGGGAATCGAATGAACAGCAAACACACGCGCACCATTGCCGTTGCGCTCCTCGCGTGTAGCGCAGTGGCCCTCACGGGTTGCTCCGCCGTCGGATCGGAAGCAGCATCCGATGATGTCACCCTCACCTACTCGCTGTGGGACCCGAATCAGTTGCCCGCCTACCAGGAGTGTGCAACCGACTTCACCGCTAAAACCGGCATCAAGGTGGAGATCACCCAGCAGGGCTGGGACGACTACTGGAAGACCATCACGACCGGAATCGTGTCGGGCACTGCCCCCGACGTGATCACGGATCACGTGGCTTACTACCCCGAATTGGCCGACAACAACCAGTTGCTTGACCTCCAGCCCTACGTGGACAAGGACAAAGTCGACCTCACCCAGTACACCGGCGACCTCGCCAGCCTGTGGGTGAAGGATGGCAAGCGCTACGGCCTGCCGCAGGACTGGGACACCATCGCTCTGGTCTACAACACGGCAGATGTGAAAGACGCGGGCATCGATGCAGCGTCGCTGAACGACCTCACCTGGAATCCGACCGATGGCGGCAGCTTCGGCAAGGCAATCGCTCACCTGACGATCGATAAGGCCGGCGTGCGCGGTGACGAACCAGGATTCGACAAGGACAACGTTGCCACCTACGGCTGGGGTCTCGAGGCTGGCGGCGGTGTGGTCGGGCAGACCCAGTGGTCGTGGTCCGCACTCTCGACAGGCTTCGAGTACCTGAACGAGAACCCGTTCGGCACGGAGTTTCAACTCGCTGACCCGCGCCTGGCTGAGACATTGGGCTGGTGGCAGAACCAGATCAAGGCCGGCTTCGTCGTTCCTCTCGAACAGGCCGGACAGCTTGGCCTCGAGCCGCAGCTGCTCCAGAACAAGGCAGCGATGATCTCTGATGGTTCATGGCGCATCAACACGTGGGCCAATGCCACTGAGCAGGACCTCGCATTCGCGAAGCTGCCGGTCGGCCCCGAGGGGCGCAAGACCATCATCAACGGTCTCGCACCATCCATCACCGCGGGCACCAAGCACCCTGATCAGGCGTGGGAACTCGTCAAGTTCATCGGCTCGGCGGACTGCCAGAACATCGTGGCAAAGACCGGTGTCGTCTTCCCCGCCATTCCGGCTGCTGCGCAGGCCTCGGCCGCCGTGCGCACCGCGCAGGGCATCGACGTCACTCCGTTCCTCGAGGAGGCTTTGGACCCCGCCGGTATCGCGTACTACCCGATCACCCTGCACGCCAACGCGATCAACTCCGATGCCCAGGCTGTCATCGACGAGATCCAGCAGCAGAAGGCCGTTCCGAAAGACGCCCTCAGTGCGCTGAACGATCGCGTCAACGCCCTGTTCAAGTAATACACATCCAATTGTCGACCGCAGCGCCGCATGGCGCTGCGGTCGACACGTACCACGAGAGCTCACATGACTCAGACCACTTCACTCACCCTCGACGGACTGTCCGTGGTCATCCACTCCGACGTCACCATCGGGCAGATCGACGGTGGATACATCGTCACGGGTGACGCCATTCGCATTGACCATTCGATCGAGGCGACACTGTTCTATCGCAACGGGTGGAACTCGTGGTCTCCCACCGGCTGGCATTCGCTGAGTGCCGAACCGCTGCGCATCTACGACAACCCGGAGAGGTTGCTGACCGCCGACGACGCGGCGACCGACGACCCGTCCCGACATATGGGAAGCACGGTCGGTGCGCTCGACGTGGGGGAGGGTCGGGTGCTCCTGCTCGGTGCGTTGAGCCTGGGGGCTCCGCGAGTCGCTGCTGAGAAAGACGCGCTTGTCGGCGAGGCCGATGACCCGGGGGTGCAGTGGTTCGTTGCCGTGGGAACCGAGCAGCAGGTCTTCGCTCGGTATGCCGAGCTTGTGGCCGAGCGATTTGGTCGAGCGAGCGGAACGGCCGGCACCGTGTGGTCGTCGTGGTACTCCTACTTCGAGGACATCGACGAGGCGAAGATCGGCACGGCCATCGAGGATCTCGAGGGCTATCCGTTCGATGTCGTACAGATTGACGACGGGTGGGAGCGCATCGTCGGCGACTGGGTTGTCGGCAACGGGTTCCCGAGCGGCCTCACGGCTCTCGCGTCACGAATCACGAGAGCCGGATTCCGCGCCGCACTGTGGGTGGCGCCGATGATCTGCCTGCCCCAATCGGAGATTGCACGCACGCATCCGGACTGGCTTGTGACGGATGCCGCAGGTGAGGCGATGGTCGCCGGCTACAACTGGGGTTCTCACTACTACGCCCTCGACACCACGCGTGCCGACGTGCAGCAGTACCTCACCGAGCTTTTCGAGGGCTTGGTCGAGAAGGGATTCACCTACTTCAAGCTTGACTTCATGTACGCCGGGGCGTTGGAAGGGCGACGTTCGACGAACGCACACCGCGATACGGTCTATCGCGAGGCCATCGAGCTGATCAGACGGGCCGTCGGGCCCGACACGTACCTCCTCGGCAGCGGCGTGCCCATGCTGGCTTCTGTCGGAGTTTTTGATGGCGCGCGAGTGGGCCCGGATGTCGCACCATACTGGGACAACACCGAACGCAAGAGAGACCGAAGCGGTCCTGGGGCCTACAACAGCCTCGCCAACTCGGTGTCACGTGTATGGATGAAGCGCTGGTACGACGTCGACCCCGACGTCGTCTTCTTCCGAGCTCGCCGCAGCCTGCTCGATGAGCGTGGCCGAGGCCTTCTCGTCGACCTGGCCCAGATTGCGGGGTTCAAATCGACGTCCGACCCCGTCTCCTGGCTGGACGAGGCCGAACAAGGTCGGCTTCGCGCATTCCTTGCTGACGCGCCTATGGTGCGTCAACTGGGCCGCTATCGCTTCCAGCTTGACGAGCGAGTCGTCGATTTTACTGACTACGTCGAAAACACCCGAGACGATCTGGAGTCGATGCTCGTCAAATAGTGGTCGGCCAGGACTTCGCTCTTACATTATCCCGCCATCTGTTATAACGTTTTCACGTCACGTTGCATAATTGCAGTGAGGTACACGAGCGGATGTGCAGCAGTCGGACGACGAAAGACGAAGGGGTCTCTCATGCGAACCAAATTACTGTCTAGATCACCGCTGGTGGTCGCACTGATCAGCGCAAGCATCATCATCTCGCCCGCGGTTGTTGCGCCCGCATCAGCGGCGCCGGTCGTCGTGTCACAAGTCGCAAAGAACGGCACGAAAGGCTACCTGCTCGTGGACGGCAAACCATTCACGATGAGTGGAGTTCAGTCGTTCGGCGAATGGCAAACCTTCGGCAACGACTCCATGAGTCCCATACCGACCAACCAAAACACCCGCATCCTGTCGCAAGACTGGCTGGAGAACACCTTCGAGAAAACCGCTGCGGCGGGATTCAGCACAATCCAGATCGAGTTGGCGTGGAATCAGATCGAGCCGACAACGCCGGGCGTATACGACTGGACGTTGATCGACAAGTACGTCGCGTGGGCCAAGAAGTACAACCTCAAGATGGACTTCGTCTGGTGGGGCGCCAACGGGTGCGGTGGCGGAGTTCTGCCGAACAGTGCGCACGGGTTCATGACCTCGATCCCGGTGTACCTGCAAAACCAGTCGAAGTACTGGGGGAATGGGGGCAACGGTGAAGAGGTTTTCCCCTATCTCCCCATCGTAGGAAATGCGCACTACGCGGACGCAAACTATCTCTTCGCCAGTGAGCGCACTGCGGTCACGGCCATGTTCAATCATCTAGCCGACTACGACACCACCCACCAGACGATCCTGTTCCAGGTCTACAACGAACCCAACCTGACAAACACCTGGGGCAGTCAGACTGCGCTCTGGCTCAGTTTGATCGATCAGTTGGGCGCTGCCGTCAAGAACTCGAACTACATCGTGGCAACGCGGGTGAATTTCGCGGGATCACGGTTGCCGAATGGATCCATCGGCGCGCTTGCGAACATTGATTTCGCTGGTCCGGACTACTACTCGTGGAATGTCACCGACATCGCAAAGGCCGTCGTTGACACAGCAACCAAATCGGATATCGCCTACATTCCCGAGACGTTCAGCAACAACTCCTATCTCACCTCGATTGCTGCCACTGCACTGGTGAACGGTGGTTTCGTCGACTTCTGGCAGCTCAATAACGGTTGGGCCGGCCGAAACTACTCCTTCTTCGGCCATCCGTCCGAAGGGTATCCGAGCTACACCACCTGGACGCTGGGCACGATGCCCACCCTGCCCGAGGGCGTCAGTCGTATGAACAGCTTCAATACGGGCGTCAACAAAATGACCCAGCTCGTGGCTCAGGCTCTGCCAGCCGACATGAGGGGGTTCAACATTGGCACGAACGTCCCCAGCACGAGCTACAACGGCTCGGCGACCTTGAATAACACGACGGTGACCTTCAGCACGCCCGACGGTTCGATTGGGCTTGCTCTCTACGATGCCGTCAGCAACAGTCACTACCTGGTTTCTGATACCCGGACCTCAGCCACATATAACCTCGGCTCATCGACCGCGACAGCTTCGATGGGTTCGTTTGACGCAGCTGGAACCTGGGTCTCTCAGGGGTCCCGTTCTGTCGCGAGCACTGGAAACATCCAAATCAATCCCGGCGAATTGATCAAGGTAAGCGCTCCCAGCGGCACAAACCTGGCATTGAACCACCCGGCGAGTGCCACATCGTCGTACTCGGGTCAGGCGGCATCCAATGCGGTCGATGGGAACATCGCCACTCAGTGGACCGCGGGCACGGGTACATTTCCGCAGTCGCTCACAGTTGACCTGGGTGGTGTGCGGGCGTTAGCGACGGTGAAGCAACGTTTCGCGGAGACAGACAGCTCTACCTATAAATACCGAGTGGAGGGTTCCACTGATAACAGCACGTGGACCACGCTGGTCGATATGACAGCAGCGGGAGTTCTCACCAACTCAGCGGTGACCGCCAGCGTGAGCGGAAGCTACCGATACGTGAAACTGACCGTCACCGCAATAGATCACGGTCATTGGGCCAACAGTAAGGAATTCGAGGTGCTCGGATAAGTCCCGAGAATACGAGTGGCCCCAGAAGTGCCG
This sequence comes from Leifsonia psychrotolerans, assembly GCF_013410665.1. Taxonomy (NCBI): domain Bacteria; kingdom Bacillati; phylum Actinomycetota; class Actinomycetes; order Micrococcales; family Microbacteriaceae; genus Glaciibacter; species Glaciibacter psychrotolerans. The sequence continues at coordinate 3,132,613 of NZ_JACCFM010000001.1, forward strand.
TGTCCGGAATTCCGGCACTTCTGGGGCAGTACGCTTCTGCCGAGAGCGCGCCGCACACCGCGCTGGCTCACTCATCGCCGGGGGCCAGGAGCAATTGGTCAATGAGAAATGCTCCGTCGTTCTCATCTCACGAAAGCACGATGGCTGGGATGGCTGGGATGGGATCTGCGGCGATGGCTGCGATGTGCGGCGAGGTACGGCGGGCGCGCAGGATGTGCGGCGGATGTGCGGCGGATGTGCGGGATAGCGACTCAGCCGTGGCGACCCAGCCATGGGGGACTCAGTCGCGGCGGTTCAGTTGCGGCGGTGGGTGTCGGTGCGGTGGCGGTTGGCGTCGCGCCAGGTGCGGCTCGGGTCGATCCAGGCCGGGGCTTTCACTTGGGGTCGGCCGTTGACCATGAGGATCTCCCATCCGGAGGTTTCGATGGTGTGATGATGTCGCCAACACAACGCCACACCATTGTCGACTTCAGTGACGCCGCCTTTGCTCCAGGGGATCACGTGATGAAACTCGAGCCACTGTGTGGGGGCATCGCAGCCGGGAACGCCGCAGCCGCCGTCGCGGGCGAGGATCGCCCGGCGTTGGGCACGGTTGAACAGTCGTTGCGGATCGGTCAGCGTCAGAACCTCACCGTTCTGGCCAAAGAGAACCGTTTGGGTGCCTCCGGCACACATCATCTGATCGACCGTGCGAAGTGAGATGGGGGCGTCGACGCCGTCGATCCAGCCGACACCGCGACCGGCTTCAATATCGTTCACGTTCACATGCACCACCACCGTCGGCGGTGCACCACCAATGCTGGGGGTGCTGTCGGCCTGGGCCAGCTGGGTGAACATGCCGCGCAGAATATCGGCCCGCTTCTCACCGGCCGTGCGGGTGTCGCCGTCATCGAACTCGTGCCCGGCCGACCCGGGAAGAGGCACCTCGGCTGAGGCTGGACCCTGACCGTGGTCGTCGTGGTCGTGGTCATGGAGGTGCTCGTCGTATACGTCGTGTCCGTCGGGACCGTCGTGACCGTCGTGACCGTCGTGAGAATCGTGCTCGGCTTGGTCGTCGCGTGCCTGGTCGCGTGCCTCATCGCGGGCTTGCTCGGCGGCGGTGGGGAACGCGGGGGTTTTGCGGGCGGCGATGAACGCGTCGAAGGTGAGGTTCATGATTCCGTACAGATCAGGAGTCACCCCGCCCCGCACCGGGTAGACGCCGTCTTTGAAGCGGCCGAAACTGATCGTGCTCGTCGCCTCACCCTCGACCTCGTTCGGTGCCACCCCGTCGGGGTCCAGCGCCGCCTGCCACTGCAACATCTGCACCCGCATCGAGTCCGCCGAGAACGCAAAGCCGGCGCCCGGCTCACCCTCATTCTCGGCCGTAATCGTGCCCGTCGCCGCAGACACCAAAGCGCGTTCCGCAGCCGCAAGATCATCGGGGGCAACGCGCGGGGAAATCTCGGCCAGACCGGACATGATCACCTCCGCCGCATCCACCCCCAGCAAGCCCGCAGCGACCGCGGCACCCACGGTGGGGAACAGTGCGGGGATGATCGTTCCGACGTGCTGGGTGTCCTGCATCCGCAAACCGAGGGCGCTGCGGCGTTTCGCTTCACGGCCGGAAATGCGGGTGACCCGGGTGATCAGGTCGATGCCACTGGTGCAGCCCCGTTTCGCGGCGAGGGAGTCCCGGCCCAGCCACCGGCCGGAGCGTTCCTCGACCGTCGCCGCCACAGCCACCCGGCCGGCATCAACCAGCCGGCCGACACCTTCGAACGCACCGAGCACGCCGAGTAGGTCGTCGTCGGTGAACGCCTCGGGGCTGACGGTGCCGAGCCCGGCCCACAGGGCCTGCGTCTGTTCGAGAACCGCCAGCACCATGGCCGCGGTCGGTGCCGACGCACCCGAGGCGGGTGTCGGCTCCGGGGCGGAGACTGGGGGTGGGGAGGTGATTGACATAGCTCTATTCTCCCAAAGAACGAACATGATTACGAGCTTTTCTCAGTAACTGTGCACAAGTTCTCGTACCTGTTTCTGTGGAGGGATCGAGAACTAGTAGCCGGTCGAGACTTCGCTCCCCAGTCTCGAGGGTGGCTCGCGGGATCTCGACACGCTCGATCAGCGGAAGTGGGCTCGCTCAGCGGATTGGGGCGCGCTCGTTCTCCGCCCCGTTGGTCGAGCGTGTCGAGACCCTGGTTCCCGGCCCGCGTCCTGAGGTTGGCTTACGGGATCTCGACAGGCTCGATCAGCGGAAGTGGGCTCGATCAGCGGATCGGGGCGCGCTCGTTCTCCGCACCGTTGGTCGAGCGTGTCGAGACCCTGGGTACCGAACCGCGTCCTGAGGTTGGCTTACGGGATCTCGACAGGCTCGATCAGCGGAAGTGGGCGGGGTGCGCTCGATCAGCGGAAGGGCGCCGCGGATTAGGCGCCGACCGCTACTCGGATCAGCTTCTTATTCGCGAACTCACTCATGCCGTGCGGGCCGAGCTCCCGGCCGAAGCCGCTGCGCTTCACCCCGCCGAATGGCAGATCCGGCTCGCTGTCTGAATTGCCGCCGATCGTGACCATTCCCACCTCCAGGCGCTCCGCGACCGACTGCGCAAGCACGGGATCCGCACAGAACACTGCCGCGCCGAGCCCATAGGGGGAGTCGTTGGCGAATGCGACTGCCGCGTCGGCATCCGCAACGCGGTGGATCATGGCGACGGGTCCGAAAAGTTCTTCCGAATACGCCCGCATGTCAGGGGTGAGATCGGTCAGCAGCGTTGGCGCGAGCACGGCCCCCTCTCCGGCGACGCCGCCGTGGTGCAGTGTTGCACCCCGGCTGACGGCATCCTGAACCTGCTCCAGAACCTCGTCGCGTGCCGCAGCGCTCGACATCGGGCCGAATCGGGTGTGAGCCTGCCGGGGATCACCGGGCTGGATCGTGCCGACCCGCTCGCTGAAGCCCGCGACGAAGCGGTCGTACACCTCGTCGACGACGATAAAGCGCTTGGGGGAGGTGCACGCCTGGCCAGCGTTGGAGAATCGTCCGCCGACGGCCTGGTCGATGGTGCGCTCGAGCCTCGCGTCGTCCAAGACGATGAACGGGTCGCTTCCGCCAAGCTCGAGCACGACCTTCTTGAGGTGCCGGCCAGCCTGCTCGGCGACGATCGCACCGGCTGCCTCGCTGCCGGTGAGTGAGATGCCGCGCACGCGGGGGTCTGCGATCAGAGTGGCGACCTGCGCGTGGGTGGCGAAGAGGTTCGTGTAGGCCCCGGGGGGAAGCCCCGCATCACGGAACAGTGCCTCAATGGCAAGCGCCGATTGGGGGCAGTTGGCTGCATGCTTGATGACGACAGTGTTGCCCAGTACGAGGTTGGGGCCGGCGAAGCGGGCCACCTGATAGTGCGGGTAGTTCCAGGGCATGATGCCGAGTAGAACCCCGATCGGCTCGGTGCGAATGACGGCGCTTCCGCCACTCGCGACGTCGAGGGCCTCGTCGGCGGTGAACCGCTCGCCATTGTCGGCGTAATAGCGGTAGATGTCGGCAGAGAGACCGAGTTCGCCCGACGCTTGGCGCACCGGCTTGCCCATCTCGAGGGCGATGAGATCGGCGAGTTCGTCCCGACGCTCGTCGATGAGATCTGCGACTCGGCGGATGAGCTCGGTGCGTTGGTGAAGAGGTGTGTTCTTCCATGAACGTGCACAGTCGGCGGCCTCGTTGAGGGCTGCGTGCGCCTCGGCATCCGTGGCGGGTTGGAACGTCGCAAGAACCTCGCCAGTAGTGGGGTTCAGGGTCTGGTAAGCCATGGGATCCTCGTTTTTCATGCAGCAGCGAATGAATTACTAAATCCTGAGATTAGTCGAGAAGTGTAGATATTTCGCACAAAATCAATGTTTTTGCCCCTGCAAAAAAAGGGTTGCGAAATAAAACATTCACATATAGCTTGTATTTTTATGCCCGTGGTTCTTGGGCGTCCCCCGGTCGACGATGATCGAGTGAAGAGTACAAAGGAGTGCACATAGCCCATGGAATCCGCACGCGAACCAGCTGTACCAGCCCACGACCACGACGAGGACGCCGCCCAGCTGGCCGCCCTCGGCTATGACTACGACACAACGTTCAAACGGGAGATGACCTTCTGGGGCAACGTCTCTCTCGGCTTCACCTACCTCTCGCCGGTCGTCGCCGTCTACTCGATGTTCGCGATCGCACTGGGACAGGGCGGACCGCCCATGTACTGGGCGCTGCTCATCGCCGGAGTCGGACAGTTCTTCGTCTCGCTGATCTTCGGTGAAGTGGTCTCCAACTACCCGGTCGCCGGCGGCGTCTACCCCTGGGCCCGCAGGCTCTGGGGGCGCAAATGGGCCTGGATGAACGGCTGGGTGTACATCGTGGCCATGTTTGCCACGATCGCATCCGTCTCGTATGGCGCCGGCCCGTTCCTCGGCTCGCTCTTCGACGCTGAAGCCGGCATCACGACAACCGTCGTCTGCGCGCTCGTGATGATGTTCATCGCCACCGTGCTGAACCTTTCGGGCACCGGCATTCTGAACAGCGCGGCCAAGATCGGTCTGGTCTGCGAACTGGCCGGCGCGCTCGTCGTGGGTGCCTGGCTTCTGCTGACCGCTCGCGAGCACGACTGGACGGTGCTCTTCGACACCTTCGGCGCCGGCAGCGGACAGCACTACTTCGTGGCGTTCTCCGCTGCTGCACTCATCGGAATCTTCCAGTACTACGGCTTCGAGGCCTGCGGTGACGTCGCCGAAGAGATCAAGAACCCCGGCCTGCAAATTCCGAAGGCGATGCGCTGGACGATCTACATCGGCGGTTTCGCGGCAATGTTCGTGGCGTTCGCGCTCATCCTGGCCGTGCCCGATTACGTCGCGGTCATCGAGGACTTCAACGCGGGCTCCACGAACGACCCGCTCACTGCAGTGCTCTCCTCCGCGTTCGGGCCGGTCGGCTACAAGTTCGTCATCGCCGTCGTGTTGGTCTCGTTCCTCTCCTGCCTGATCAGCTTGCAGGCTGCTGTGAGCCGCCTCACCTACTCGATGTCGCGCGACGGAATCCTGCCGTTCAGCCGCCAGCTGGTGAAGGTGAATGCCCGCACCGGGGTGCCGTCCAACGCCCTGATCCTCGCTGCTGTCATCCCCGGGGCGATCGTCGTGATCTCGATTCTGCTTCCGGATGCGCTGGCCACGATCATTTCGTTCAGCTCGGTGGGCATCTACATCGCCTTCCAGATGGTGGTGCTCGCGGCATTGCGGGCACGGCTGCTCGGGTGGAAGCCAGCCGGGTCGTTCCGCCTCGGTTCGTGGGCCTACCTCGTCAACGTGCTCGCACTCGCCTGGGGTGTCCTCGGAATTCTGGCGCTCGCGTGGCCGCGCTCTCCCGAGTCGCCCTGGTACGTGAACTTCATCGTGGCGCTCAGCGCCGTCGGTGTGCTGGGCTTTGGCGGTCTGTACATGTGGGTGAAGAAGCCCTACCTCGTTGGTGACGCTCCCTCGGGCGATGCCACTGGACCGATCCGCACCTCCGATCTCGTCGGTGCCGGAACCCAGAAGTAGAACACTCGGCCGCCAATGAAGTGAGCAGGCATTCGGGCGGCCACTTTCACTATTCACGCCTGACTGAGACGGCGGGGCACCGACACGTGCCCCGCCGTTGCTACGCAAGGAGAACCACGCTATGACCACGCTCGCTGTCGACCCGCGCGATCTCGCTCCGGAGGAGGGCTACGAGCCCGCCACTGATGCGCCGACGATCGGGGTGGTCGTCTCACTCACGTTTCCGCAGATGGGCGAGGAGGCGCATGAGTTGATGACCCGCTTCACCCGCACGGCATTCGCAGAGCTCCGGGCGGCGGGCGCTCACCCCATCCTGATTGACTCAGCTGCCGCGCAGAAGCCCGATCCGGTCGAGGCCGCACTCGCGCCGGACGGGCTGGTGTTCCTCGGGGGCGGGGACGTCGACGGAGCGCTGTATGGACAGCCGAGCCTCGCGACGAATACCTTCGGGGTGGATCGTCGGGCCGACGACTTCTGCCTGGCCATGCTCACGGCTGCTATTGAGGCCGATCGCACGGTCTTCGCGATTTGCCGCGGATCGCAGCTGCTGAACGTTGCCCTCGGTGGAACACTCGTGCCGGATCTGCAGCCCTCCGATCTGCACCGTGGTGGCCCGGGGCAACCGATGTTCGTGAATGAGGAAGTCGTGCTGCACGCCGGATCCCACCTCTCCGACATCTTCACAGGCTCCGACCTGCTGACGGTCCGATCCGGGCATCACCAGGCGGTGGATCGTGTCGGAGACCGGCTTCGGGTCACCGCGACGGCGCACGACGGAATTGTCGAAGCCACGGAGGTCGTGGATCGCAGCTGGATCGTCGGCGTGCAGTGGCACCCCGAGGACGACCACGGGAGTGCCGCGGACCGCGTGGCACTCTTCGGGGCGTTCGTCGAGCAGTGCCGGATGAGACGGTCCGTCGCACGTGAGCGAGTTGGTTCGGCGGGCGCCGTGGGGCGGCCCGCCGAACTACGAGGCTGAGCCGTGAAAGAGTAGCGAGAGCCCTGCGCTCGCCGGCTCGAGCGGAATCGTGGTGTACCCACTCGGTGGCGGTGTCATCCGATCGCCAGACAGAAAGCGGCCGGAGCTGCCGAGTACGACGCTGCCGTGAGAGTTGAGGATCGCGCTGTCGGCCTCGAGGCGGCGGAGCACGGGAACGAGGTTCGCTTCAAGCTCGGTCATCTGAATGTCACAGCCGGCGACACCGGCACGAATGCCCTGCACCGTGATCGGTGTGGTGAGGGTCACGATGTAGTCCTCGACACCGAGATAATCGATGTAGGGGCCGGCCATGGCCTGGGTGCCTGTTTCGTAGGCCTTCGTGAACCACTCCAGCTGCTCATAGTCGTAGTACCGGTCGCCGTTGGGGTTCACGCCGAAGGAGTAGCGGGCGAAGCGGGCATCTTCTTCTCGCACCCACCATTCGAGCTGACCATTGGATGAACCGAGTGCGGCACGAGAAAAGATGAGACCGCAGCCGTCTGCAACGGGATTCGCACGGAGGAATTCTGCCGAGTGCTGGCGCATCCGCTTGCGCGCGGCATCCGCGACCCGCAACCTTTTCGCGTCGTCAAGGTCGAGTTCTGCGCTGAGAGTCTGCGCGAGGGATTCGAGTTGATCGAACTGGTTGTGGAACCAGGTAGACAGCACTGCGGAAATCTCCTGGGGGGTGACCGTCGGGGTCATCGGAGGGGATCCTTTCCGGTCGGGCCGATCAGGCCAAGGGCAAGCTTTGAATCAATCAGGTGGGTGACGTTGCCCCGGATGTGCTGTGCGATGATGCGCTGCGCCTGCTCCACCCTGTCGTTCTCGATCGCCGTCACCAGCTCAAGGTGCTGTTCCAACGCCGCCTGGGCATCGACCTCGGCCGTCACGTCGGACCAGAGCACCGGGCTGACCTCGTTCTGCAGCCGGAGTTCGGCACGAAGCAGACGCGACGACTGGGCGAGCACGGCGATCTCGATGTGGAAGCGACTGTCGGCGGTCGCCCGTTCGACCGGCGAGCTGGCGTCAAAAACGCGGTAGGCAAGGTCGACGAGGCGGGTTGTCGAGCCGGCATACGAGCGGGTGGAGGCGAGCTCAGCGGTCATTTGGGCGACGGCGACGTGCTCGTCGCCGAGGTCGCGAAGCTCGACGATGCTGGTGGCTGCCAAATACTCGCGGATCGCCCTGCTGCTCGGGAACGGGGCGCGCACGACGAATGTTCCACCCGACCTGCCGCGGCGGGTCTTGACGATTCCCTCTTCCCGGAGGGCGGCGAGTGCCTTGCGGAGGGTGGCCGTGGCGACCCCGAACTGATGTGCGAGCTCAGGTTCCGGAGGCAGGCGCTCGCCGACGGAGAGCATTCCGAGTGAGATGGACGAGGCAATCTTCTCAGCGATTGTGCGGCCGTTCGCCAGGGGCGCAGGATTGTCACTGAACACCTGGGGGAATGTCGTCGACTTGTTCACACCTGATCCTTCCATGGTCGAGGCGTCCCCAGACTAGTGGATGGGCTGTGCCACGGCCTCGAAGGCTTCGATGATGCCGGGGACCCATTCGAGCGCGAGATCGCTGCCGAGATCCCAGGACGACGCATCGTGCCGACCGTACTCGCCGATGCGTACCGCGCCGAGTTCGGTGAGGCGACGGTCGAGCACCTCGCTGCCCTGGCTATAGGTCTCCTCATAGAAGGTGTCACCGAGGCCGAACACGGCATAGCGCAGCCCGGTGAGGTCGGGCTGGAGAGCATTGATGGCTTCATAGAACGGCACTGCGGTGTTCGGCAATTCACCCTCGCCGTGCGTCGAGCAGACGAGAAGGATGAGGGTGTCAGGGTGTAGCCGCGCGGGGTCGTAGTCCTGAAGGTCAGAGACCTCGACATCGTGCTCCGCGCGAAGCGAAGTGCCGAGGTCATCGGCGATCAGCTCAGAGTTGCCCGATTCGGTGCCGTAGAGAACGGTGATCTGCATGGGTTGCCTTTCGTGGCGAGTGGTCTGCGCGAAGCCGACGCCGGCTACGCGGGGGTGGGTGCGCCGGTCCGCGCGAGGCGGAGCATGGCATCGTGGTTGGGGGTCTTGCGGCGAACACGGTCCGCGCCGGCAGCCGCGCACTCGGCGCGGTTGAGTTCTGTCCAGTGGCTGTATGAGATCGACGCGTTCCGGCAGGACAGGGGGAGTCCCTCGAAGCCGAGTCGCGCGGGATCGATCACCAGCATGCCGGCTGCGGCATCCGTTGCGATCTCATCAGCGACGGCCTTCGCATCTGTGCGGTTTTCTGGGATCGTCCCGACCGGCCCGCGCTTGACCCAGCCGGTGCGGTACAGCCCGGCGGCGAGGAAGCCGAGGTCGGTGCGGTGGGTGAGGTCGATGCCGATGTCAGCGTCGCCGATGTCAGCGTCGCCGATGCTGTCGGCGCTGCCGGCACCGTCGCCGAGCACCCCGGCGAGGCCGGATCCGAGCTGAAAACCGGCGGCGCGAATGACGGCATCCGCGTCGATCAGTTCGGTGCGACCGTCGGCGGCCCGCAGGGCAACGGCTGAGACGTGGTCGGTTCCCTCGATGCGCTCGGGCACCCAGCCGAATCTGAACTCGACCTCCAGCTCTGCGGAGGTGGGTCTGGTCGGGTCGATGAGTTCGCGCACCGCTGCGGAGCGGGCGTGAGCCGACCGGTCGGCATCCGCGGGCACGTCGAGAGGATCGGGGCAGGAGAAGCGCACGTGCGCCAACTTTCCGAGTTCGCGCAGCATCAGAGCATCGCTCTTCGCCGCGGCGATCCCGGAGCGGCTCAGCACGGTGATGCGGGAGTTGGGGTGTGCGGCATAGGCGGCGAGCGGCTCGTCTGCGATGTCGCTGCCGACGAAGTCCTCGGGCCGCTTCGCGAGAAAACGCAGCACGTCGACCGCCACGTTTCCGCCCCCGATGATGACGGCTCTCTCGCCCAGATCCGGCAGTTCGACCGGGGCGAACGGATGCGCGTTGAGGGTGCGGGTGAAGGGACCCGCGGAGGTGACGCCGGGCAGATGCTCGCCCGGAATGTCCAACGCGCGGTCCTCGGCGAGGCCGGTAGCCAGCGCCACGAGGTCGAAGCAGGCGCGCAGGTCGGTGAGGGTTACATCGGAGCCGAGCTCCACATTGCCGGCGAATCGCACCCCGTCGCGCTCGAACAAGCGCTCGAACTGGCGTGTGATGGCCTTCGTGCTCTGATGGTCGGCGGCAACCCCGTAGCGGATCAGCCCGAACGGCGACGCAAGGCGATCGAGAATGACGATCTCCGCATCCGGCCAGTGACGACGGAGGGACTGCGCCAGATAGCAGCCGCTGGGGCCGCTGCCAACAATGGCGATGCGGGGCGTCGACGGTGACGTCATGAGAGAACTCCCTAGTTCGGATTCCGGCGGCACCTGGCGGCTAAGTCGGTATCAGTGCAGCTATTGTAGCCACAAAACTTTCAGGTTGTGAATGTTTTATTTTGCAGTGAAATCAAGGGCTTCGTGCTGTTTACCGAATCTCATTGCGGTTTTAATCATTCACATGTAGCTTATTCACAAGTTCAGCGGAAAGGCGATGAAGCCGGGTTCCCACCGGAGTCGGATGCGCCACTCACTTTTACAAAGGAGCACAAGTGACTACCAGCACGGCGAGCGTCGACATTCCGTACTTCGAGATCTCCGATCCCACATTTTCGATGCAATCCGAGGCTGTTCGTGACGCCCGGGAGCGCAGCTGGTATGCGCGCTCCAGCTACGGCATCAGCGTGCTCCGCTACGAGGAAGTCTCCGAACTGCTGAAGAGCCCGCACCTCAATCAGGGCAGTGCGAAGTGGCCCGACCACCACGGTGTACATGGCGGCATCTTCTACGACTGGTGGGTGAAGAACCTCCTCGTGCTGGAGGGCGACGAGCATCACCGCATCCGTCGTCTGCTCAATCCGGCATTCTCGCCGACGGCAGCCCGCCGCCTCGAGCCGCAGTTCGCGGCCCTGGCCGAAGAACTGATCGCCGATTTCGGCGACCGCACCGAGATCGAGTTCGTGCGCGACTTCGCCGAGCCGTTTGCGACCCGGGCCCTGTGCATCATGCTCGATATTCCGCACGACGACTGGCGCTTCATCGCCGAGCACGCCAACACCATCGGCTTTGCCCTGTCGGTGAGTATCAAGGACGATATTGACCGGATCGACGACGCTGTAACGGAGCTCTACCGCTACGTCGAGACTCTGATTCAGCAACGGAAGGGAACCCCCGGACAGGACGTCGTCTCGCGTCTGGTGCAATTTTCTGAAGCCGGCGACAAACTTTCAGACGAAGAACTGCGCAATGCCCTCGTGCTCATGCTGTTCGGCGGAATGGACACCACCCGCAACCAGCTCGGGCTGCTGATCCAGACTTTTCTGCGCCACCCCGACCAGTGGGAGTTGCTCGCAGCGCGCCCGGAACTCGCACGTCAGGCGCTCGACGAGGGACTGCGGGTCAACCCGACGACCACCTGGGTGACGCGGGAGGCCAATGAGGACTTCACCTACCGGGGCCTCGACATCGCGAAGGGGACCACGGTGCACCTCTTTACTCAGACGAGCGGCACCGACCCGCGCGCGTACCCGGCCGACGAGATTGACATCGCGGCCGAGGATCGGCTTCCGCACCACACCTTCGGCGGCGGAATGCACCACTGCCTTGGCCACTACATTGCACGCGCCGATATGAGTGTCGCCCTGCCGATTCTCGCGAAGCACCTGACCAACCTCGCCTGCCCCGGCGGCGATACCTGGTTGCCCGATTCCGGAAACACCGGGCCGATCGTGTACCCGCTCACGTTCACGCGCCGCGGCTAATTCATCCCCCCCCATTTTTCACTACGCATCACGTACCTGGCTCAACGTTGAGAGGACCCACCATGAACACCACCCCCGCGCTGCTCGACCTCGAGGATCGGCTTGACGCCGCGCCCTCGCTCCCTGCGGTCGGAAGCCGTTTCGGCGACGCCCTTCGTGAAATTCTGAATGATGACGGTGCCTTCGATCGGCACCAGGAGGCCAACCTCCGGCCAGAGGTCATCGAGGCTCTCGAGAGCAAGATCTCCGATGCCGGCGTGAAGTTCATTTACTACATGATTCCAACGTTGGGCGGCCGTACCATCGCCAAGGTCGTTCCGGCCGAGCACGTGGCCCGCAACCTGCGTAAAGGCATCGCGTTTCACCGCACTGCACTCACCGATCTTCAGACCAACCGAGGCGGGCAGCTGATCGGCGGCGGCGTCGCCGCTCAGGAATTCTGGGCGCTTCCCGAGCCGGACACCTTCAACGTGCTGCCGTGGGACACCGATGTGGCCCGAATGTTCTGCACCGCCTACGAGCCCCCTCACCTCGAGGGCGTCGGCGGCCGGCTCATGGAGTACGACGTGCGTGCTCTCTTCCAACGTGCACACGCCGCATTCACCGAGCGCACCGGCCTCGAGCTGCGGAGCGGCCTCGAGCCTGAAATGACCTGGGCTGGACCCGGCATGGAGGTCAAAACCAAGGATGGCCAGAGCCCCGCCTACCAGGTCGAAAACCTCGAGCGGATGCGCCCCGTCTATAAGAAGGTCATTGACTACGCCCAGAAGCTCGGCTTCGACATGATCGAAGGCGACTACGAGGACAACGGCCAGCTCGAGCTGAACTGGAACTACGACAACGCCGACCGCTCGACCGAGCGCCTCACGGTGTACCGCCAGATCTGCAAGCAGGTCGCCCGCGAGCTCGGCTTGGAAGCCAGCTTCATGCCCAAGCCGTACAACGGCAAGATGGGAAACGGATGCCACCACAACCTCAGTCTGTGGCGCGGAGACGAGAACGTCATCGAGGATGGCAGTGTGCAATTGCACGTGACCGAGACCGCGAAGCACGCCATTGCCGGCATGCTGGTGCACTCGCCGGGCTCGATGCTCATCATGGGGTCGACGGTGAACTCCTATAAGCGTTTCTGGGACATCGGACAGTTCGCGCCGTCCGGTGCCGACTGGGGGCTCGACACTCGAGGGGTCGCCATCCGCATCTCGTCGAACGGGCGGATGGAATACCGTCTGCCCGACGCGAGCGTGAACCCCTACCTCTCACACCTGTACCTCCTCGCCTCGATCGAAGACGGCCTCGACCGCCGGCTGGACCCGGGGTCGCCCGAGAGCCCCTCCGCTGAGCTGATGGACACCCAGCTGCCGAGAACTCTCGGTGAGGCCATCGACGCATTCCGTGCCGACGAATACCTGATGAACGCGATGCCGGCCGGGCTCACCAAGATCTACCTCGAACTCAAGGAGGACGAGTGGGCGCGCTACTGCGGAACCATCTCGCAGTGGGAGTTCGATCAGTATTGGGAGGCGATCCCGTGAGCCGCGTCATCCGTCTCGCCTGTATCGACTCCGAGGCCCCGCCGCTGTTCAATGCCAGCATGGACGGTGTTACCCGTGTCGGCTATGAGCCGGATGCCGCGGCGCTCGTCTTCAGCCGACTCGGCTACGCGCACGAATGGGTCATGCTTCCCTGGGAGGACATGATCCCGGCGGTTCGCCGAGGCGACGCGGATGCCGTCTGGTGCGGACAGGGCATGACCGAGGCGCGGGCGGCGCAGGTCGACTTCACCGCTCCGTACGCGATCTTCAACGAGACGCTCATCGTGCGGGCCGGCGACCCGGCGCGCACGCCGGACGATCTGGCCGGATACCGGATCGCCGCCATCTCGAATTCCACAAACATGGCACTCGCCGAGACGTTCCCCGGAGTCGAACTCGTCGCTTTCGGAGCGAGCGACGACGTGTTCGGCGACATGATCGAGGCCACCAGAAATGGTGACGTGGACGGATTCGTCGACGACGACGTGGTGATGCTGCCGCTGACAGCCGACCCCGCGTTCGTTGAGGCATTCACGATCCAGACCGGCAATCGCTGGGGGATTGGTGTCGCGCCGGGCAACGATGAGCTCCGCGAGGCGATCAATGGGGCCTTGGCCGACTCGATCGCCGACGGCAGCCTCGAAACGATCTGGGCGAAGTGGATGCCGTTGCTCCCCTTCCCCCTGGGCGAGGTCGCGGAAGTCCGATGACGGTTCCGCGTATCGGCGTGACGGGAATGTGGTCCAATCGGGTGCACGGCCTGCGCTATGACGGCAACGCGGTGGCCACGCAGGTGCTCAGCGCTGTGGTGCGGTCGGGGGGCGAGCCGCTCACCCTCTTTGCCGAGAGCGCGCTCCGCCCCACCGAGCGGATGCGCGGGCTTGACGGCCTGCTCATTCCCGGCGGCGCCGATCTTGATCCGGCGAGTTACGGCCAGGTTGCTGAGCCGGAGACGATGGTCGCCGACTACGCCGGGCAAGATGCGTTCGAGGCGGGGCTCATCTCGGCGGCGCTCGCCGCCGGGGTGCCGGTGCTGGCGATCTGCCGGGGCTTTCAGCTTCTGAACGTGATGCACGGCGGCACACTCGTGCAGCACCTCGGCGACAAGACCGCTGCGCATCGCGGCAGTGTGCATGGGATGGCGCTGACCGCCGGGTCGTGCCTCGCCACGGTGATCGGGGACAGTGCGCTCGACGTGTCTTCGTATCATCACCAGGCTGTCGACCGGGTCGGCGAAGGCCTCACGATCTCTGCTGTCGCCCCGGATGGCATCGTCGAGGGGCTCGAACTCGCAGGCCATGAGCTGATCGCGATCCAGTGGCATCCCGAGGACGCTGCGGCGACGGATGCGCGCCAGCGTGCGCTGTTCGACTGGCTGGTGGCCCGGGCCGGTGCCCGCGCGGCCCGGGGCCGTCTCGCCGGAATCGGTGCTGAAGTGCTGTGATCGGTGCCGGGACGCGTGATCGCTGAGCACGCATCAGGCGATGATTCCCCGCGACACACGCAGTTCGGGGTCGATCAGCGATTGCGTGCCGTTCAGCGTCGCTCGATGTCGTTGGGGATCCAGGTTTTGTCGAACCACGGCTTGAGCGGCCCATACAGTCGCAGAATCGCATACCAGCTCTTGCCCGCGACCGTCTGGATCCAGTTGCCCCGGTGCTCACTGGGCGGTTCGGGCCCGAAGAGAAGATCGATCGAGCCGTCATCGTTGTAGGTGAGCTCATTTCGGTTGTTCACACTGCTCCGGCTGGGCAGTGGCTGGCCGGTCTGCAGCTCCGAGCGGGTCTGCGGGTCGTAGGCGATGAGCGACCAGAAGTCCTTGGCGGGAATGCCCGGCGGAAGGGTGAGTTGGTAGCTGCTGCCGCCCTGCAGGAAGGCGCCGGTGGCGTCCCGCTCGGAGATGGCGTACTGAGAGCCGACACCCACCATCTCAAGCGCCATCGCCGGAGTGTTCAACGTCGCTTGGTAGAAGAACAACGTCCTGGCGTCCATGTTGCGGCCACTGCGGCCGTCGCCGTCGAGCCAGCGGTAGTCGCCGCCGACGAAGCCCGTCTTCCAACTGCGATCTGGGTAGTAGTAGGCGCGCGGATCCCTGGTCTGAAAGCAGATCGCCCGGGCGGTGGCGTTGCCGACCGCGGCGGCGTCGGTGAGGGTGGCGAGCATCCTCTCGTCTGGGTTGAATGGGTGGTCCTTGTGAATGCCGATCGAGGCCAGCAGACCGCGGGTCTCGGGATCGATCATCTCAATCGGTTCACGTCTGATCACATCCGCGACCTCTGCGTAGAACGTCTGATCGTTGGCGTGGATGGTATTGACTGCTGCGCCGGAGATGGAGATGAACGTCATTTCTGGGCGCTCGTCCGCAGCGGACAGCGGGTAGATCTTGACACCCGTCTCGAACATTTGGGTTGCCGCGTCGGTCTTGCCGTCGACGAGGAAGCCGCGCAAGGCCAGCAGGTTGGTGTAGCTGGTCGAGTGGGCTACGTGGTAGCCGTCCGGGATCTCGCCCTTGTAGCCGGGCGGAACCAGCAGGTAGTCGCCGCCGGCACCACGGTCGGGTCCCGGAGCGCCCATGTCGGTCACGAAACGGAACCAGGCGTCGTTGACGGTGCCCGGACCGCACCCCGGTGGGATCTGGACGACCGTCGGGCCGTCACGGCCAAGGTCAAGCATCGCGATCGCGTAGACGGTGTCGGTGTTGCCGGTCAGAAAGAGCGGGTTGGAATCCAGAAGGCGGTCAGCGATCACCATCGTCTGCGCGGAGTCGCAGCCAACGCTGGCGAAGCCCGTTCGCAGGCCTTCCATCGAGGCCGCGGGAACACACTGCAGGAACACCTCCACGGCCCGCAAAAAGTCGAGGTGGTCGAAGACCTTTCGGGCGGTCTCGCCGCTGGGGAATCCGTCGGAGAACTCCAGCCTGCCGATGCGGGTCTCGACTCGATCAGGCGTCAAGATCGTGCTCGGGATCGGAGTGTTGTAACCGGACGGGATGTTCGTCGAGGTGACCATGGCCTCACCATAAGGTCTGAGGGCACCACGGCCTTCACCCTCTCAGGGTGAAGGCGCACGGTCGGTGACCGCGATAGAGGGTGTGCACTGACACGTTGTGTGGGGAGTGATACGTGGATGTCAGTTCTCAAGCTAGTTGAGACTTTTCAATCACCGTGAGACCAGGCGCCTGCTGGAGTTGTCGTTGCGGTGATGGCGGCCAAATTCTCACCAAACATGAGACTACCCCGAGGGCAAACAAAAACGGCCGTGAAACCTAGTCAATAGGTTTCACGGCCGTTCAAGATTCCGGACTACTCGGCGAGTATCCGTTCGGATGGAGGGCAGTCGGGGCATCCGTTTGAAGCGATGCGATGGAGAACGCTCTGGTTGTGGACGTGTCCGTGGGCGAGGCACTTCCACCAATACAGTTTGGTTCCCGCGAAGATTCGACTTGGGTCGGTTGGCCCGTTGAGATAGGGATGAAACTCTCTGACCAAGACGGGCTGCGTTGTCTTCAAATCGTTCACGTTCGGAACGAGAGTGCGCCTTGAGCAGACACTGCACTTGTAGCCGGCGGTGCGTCGTTCGATTCGCTGTCGGTAGCGGTGACCGTGAGGACAGAGCCAATACGCCGTGTAGTCAGAACCGTGAGTGAAGTCATCCGGAGTTAGCCCCTTATTGAGGGTGGGATGCCACTCGGCGGCAATGAGCGGGTGAGTCAAGGCCAGGCTCTCGTTTGAAGGGTGGCGCTGTCCGGTCACGCATTCGTGGCAGCCTTTGCTATTGACCCTGTCAACGATTGACATCGAGTATTCGTGGCCGTTTGGGCAGACCCAACGCACTATGAGGCAGCTTCCAGCTCCGTGCGCGGTCGGCGAGACTTGTCCCAGCCAGCTGGGGTGAAACTCGTTGACGAGCAAAGGGTGTGTGGTCGCCAGGTCATTAACCCCTGCGATGATGAGTCGGTTGAGGCAGACGGGGCACCTTGAGTTCGCTGACGTGCGGTTTGAGACGGTTGCTTCGTAGCTGTGGCCCTTGTCAGGGCAGAGCCAGAAGTATCGTTCCTTTGAGCCGGGAGAAATCTGCTCAGCAGTCAAGCCGCCGTTTCGAGCGAGGTCGAATTCGGAACCGATGTCGGGCCGCACGGCGGCGAGTGAGTTGTATCCGGCGACGATGAGGTGGCCGTGACAGACAGGGCATTTCGGTGCGCTGGTTGGGCGTGCAGCGAAGGGTCGTTCACGGTCGGTCTCGAACTGGTGACCGGATGCGCAGATAGCCAGAACCTGACGGACGTCGCCGATGGCTGTCGGTGCCGCGAGGCGTCGCTCATTGGTGAACGCGAGTCCAAATTGTGCGGCGGTGACCGGGTCGTCGCCAGTGACAGCGAGGTAATTCTCGAACGGTTCAAGCTCGTCCCGTGTTGCTTTAAGTGCGCCGGCCACGTGCGCGCTCAGGGGAAAGTCGTGGGGCCACGCGGGTTCAAAAGTCGCCCCAGTGAGGATTGAGTGACGAACGGCAAAGGCGGTCGGACGCAAGTAAAGCCACAACGCCCGTGCGAGTTCGGGGGGCGCGTTGTCTAGTGCCGCAGCGAGCGCGGACGACAGCTTCTGAAATGAATTCAGGAAGGTCGAGCGGGGATTGAAGATTGCGCGCGCGAGGTCGGGCGCGGTTGCTACTGCTGCCACTGCAATCACAGCTGGGAACACGTCGGACTCGGCGGATGGCTTGTCGGTTGCAGTTGCCGATGCCATAAGCACGTCGCGGAGAAGCACATAGAGACGAACGTCGATGCGGTGTTGGCTGCGGAGTTTGCGGAAGATGAGCTCGGCGCGGACATGTTCGACGCCGACGTGGCTCTGGTCCTCTCGCGTGCTGTGCAGACCGACCCATCTCGCATGGCGGACGCAAACCAAATCATCGAAGTGAGAGTTCTGCTCGACATCTGCCCCTGCCGCACAGTGAGCACACATATGACGGGAGGCTGGGAGCAACTCGTTGCAGAACGCGCAGGACCCACCGTCGACGTGGCGGAGCCAAGAGCTGGAATCGGCCCCAAGGTGTAGTTCTGCTCGCTTCGTCTTCGCAACAAGCACTTCCAGCCATGTCGCGGCGCGGTCGGCAGTCTTGCTGGAAGCGGTGATGCTGCTGATGAGCTGATTCTTGTGGGTCTCACTCGAGAAGTTTGCGGCGAGGAGGCGGCGAGTGTAACTGTCAACGCTTTCGCGATGAAGAGGGCGCACGTCGAAGGGAAACAAGCGCATCTGCCCGTTCATGACGCCAAGCTTTCGGCCAAGACAGATTCTAGAGTGCGGCGACCAACGGTCTTCTTGGTGGTGGCATAAAAATCCTCGGCTGCAATGTCCAACACCTGCTCTTCGAGCATCTCCCGAGTGATGAGTTCGGGCCTACCTCCGCCGTCGGTGATGATGTCGATTGCCGCACCGGTCAGAAGTCGCCCGAGGCTACCAATAGAGCCATTGGTGCGGTCGAAAAGATACTCGTGCATCGCGGGGAGAGTGCCAAGCTTGTGGTCGCGCAGAGGGAGGTTCTTCTCAAATCCCGTGATGAGCTGTTTCCATGCAGCTCTGCCGTCGGGGTTGGTTCGCTTCAGCCGTTCCATCTTGACAAGGTTGAACCGCCCGCTGATTTGACGGCCACGATTTCCGTTGAAAAGTTCGCCGCTGGTCAGGTCGATTCCCGCGTAGACGAAGGTCGCCGCCAAGTCGTTGTGCATGTTCTTGAGAATGTCGACGGATTCACCGTTGCCAACGTTCCGGCTGGCGAGGTTCTGGAGCTCGTCAACGACGATGAGCTGGGTGTGGGCGGCATTGAGGGCGCAGACTACGCGCTCGCGGATGTCGAGCATTGTCTCTGTGCTTCGCACCGGCAGACCCAGGAACCGGGCAAAGGTCTTCATGAGGAGTTTCCCTGTCGAACCTGCGGGAACCTCGACATACACAACCGGGATATGTCCGAGAGACTGATATTCCGGAATTTGCCGGGCGTACTGGCTGAACACATAACGCATGAGTGCTTTCGCCGTGGTGGTCTTCCCTACGGTGGAATCGCCGGAAATCATTAGACCGGCATGACCAGAGTTGCGGCCAATGTTCGCCGCAAAACTCTTCTGGAGAAGCACCTTCGCCTGCTGCAGCTGAGCGGTATTCAGAAGGATGCTGCCAGACAGATAAAGGATGCGAGTGCGGTCGTATTCGGAACGCGCTGAATCGGAGAGACTGCGGTAGTCGCGCTCAGTGAGTACCTCAGGCACAGGCGGTGCAGTGCTCAAGTACTCGGTGAGGCCTTCGCGGGTGTGAAGTTCTGCGGGCCGGTCGGTGTTGTGGAAAAGAAGCATGGTTAGTCCTCGTCGGGGTTGAATGTGTCAAAGCTCGCTGTCGATGACGGCGTGCTCGGGGTATCGATGGTTTCTTCAGTCGGTGCGTCGTCCTCAAATGAGCCGTGCATCGGAACTCCCACGCGAAGGGAGTCCATGATGGCAACGTCTTCACGGTCGGTGTTCCGCCGTCCGATGAAGGCACCCGCTGTGTGCGGTGCGAGAAGGACTTCCTCATCTCGGGCGCGGCAGGCAATCCATTTGTGCTCCGGAGAGCGCACCCAAAGTTGCAGGGGTCGATATGGGTCAGACTTGACCTCCCAGAATCCCTTGTGCGCGCGGTCGTTGGATTTTTTGCCGCGGTAATCGTCTAGCTTCCGTGAGTCGTAGACACGGCTGTTGAACTCGATGCCGGTGCTGCGGATTGTGCGAAACGAGGTCGGGAGAAGGGTGATGAAGTCGTCTTCGGTCAGTGGAAGGTGCAGGGTGGAGGTCAACTCGGAGGCCTGGGCGCACATCTGGTTGGGGGTAAGTAGGACCGTGGGCGAAAGCGGGTCGCGCAGGCTGGAATGGGGGCGGTTCTGCCAGTTCTTCAGTACCCAATCGTCGAAGAGCTCGCGTAAAGCGAAAATGTGAAGCAGCGGTTCCTCTTCGACTTTGTTGCCACGGAATTCCGGGGAGCGCCCGACGTAGCCTGGTAGGTGCTGGGTGAAGAGGCTGTTGATGCTGCCGAACATCCGCTCCACCATGGCTTTGTGAACCGGGGTACGCGGTGCCGACGTCGTGATGTCGATGCCGAACTGGGCCGCCGCAGCAAGGAAGGTGGAGCTGATGTAATCCTTGCCGTTGTCCATCATGATTCGGCGTGGGTAAATGTATGGGCGCTTTGACTCCAATGCGCGTCGTTCGTCTGCATCCAAGAAGCGGTGGCCAGGAGTGCGGTCCTGCAGCATTCGGCGAAACAGAGTGAGGTCGGGTCGGTTGGCTGGCGGCACGAGTGCTTCAGCGAGCAAAGTGACGTGGTCGGTACCTTTGGTCGCCTCCATGCGAAGGCTTGAGGCGAGGATGCTCCGTGTAGCTACGTCCAACATGATGGTCAGCACGGGGCGAACTATCTCGCCGGATGGAGACTTCACCAGAATGTCCATCGGTGTTGAGTCGACCTGGACCTCCGCGCCAGCCAGTGCCTGGAAGTTGAAACCGAACTGTCGCTGAGGACGGTCAGCCAGTGAGCGCCTTGTCGATGCGCTGCCCGTAGTGTGCTTCCCCTTGGTGAGCGTGTCGATATAGCGATACATCGAGGCCGGCGGAGGCACCACTGGCGCGTTCGAGCCGAACTGCTTGATGAGTAAAGCGCGCGTCTCAATAATGAGGCGCGATTTGGTGCCCGTTGAGCGAGACGTCTGATTCGCGATGACCGTACACAACGCGTCAAACACATCTGTGTTGAGCATGTCGAAAGGGCCGCCTTGTCGAATACTGCGGCCATCGATGAGTGCAGCAGCGCCGTGTTCGCGGTATGCCTTAATTTTGCGCATGAATGTTGCCCTCGATACCGACTTCCCGGCGGCAACGAGTTCAGAAATCCTCATTTCAACCCGCTGATTCTGAGAAATTGTCGACGGGTCGTATCCGGCGAGGGGCGTGCCATCGAACGTGCACCCTGTTAGGACTTCGACGACGTTTCGGAGCCATTCATTAACGCTGCCGGCGGCTGCGGGCGAGAGTGCGTC
Organism: Leifsonia psychrotolerans; assembly: GCF_013410665.1. NCBI lineage: Bacteria > Bacillati > Actinomycetota > Actinomycetes > Micrococcales > Microbacteriaceae > Glaciibacter > Glaciibacter psychrotolerans. Next base: position 3,153,553 of record NZ_JACCFM010000001.1, read on the forward strand.
GAGCGCGCGAGCTTGAATGGGGATAGTCGCGGGGATACCGACTTGACGACGTGCCAGTTCGGTGAAGTTCAAGTCAAACATTTCGCCATCTGCGGTGCGACGGAGCCGAACAAATGGATTTTGGCATTGGACCACGACGTGTTCACCGTCGTCGAGAAGAATGGGTGCGTTGGTGTCAAGCGTGGGCATGGCGCCCCCTTTCAACGATGCTCGAATCGCTGAGCGGTTCGGTGAGGTCAACGGATACGAGGCCGACCCAGATGAGGTTGTAAAGCGCCGAACGGCACTCAGCCAGGGTGGGAAGGCCGCTCGCGCGTGCTGCTTCGATGAGAGGCAGGGGAGTGGCCAGCGCGGCGACGACGCTACTTGCGGCGTCGTTACCGGGGAAGTAGCCGGGATGTTTGAAAGCCGAAACCCAGGCAAGATTCTGCTCCAGCTGGGTATCGAGGCTGCCGTAGACCTCGTATCGCCAACCCACTAGGTCGCAGACCGCTCGAGTCTTGGCGGCCTGCAACTGGAACTTCTCGCTCTGGATGTATTTCGTCGGCTTCGTGTCGTACACAACTTGTTGATGGTCGGCATGTAACGCGATGTAGTCGGGCGTGTGCTTGGTTCCGTCGCCAAACGAGAGTTCAAATGGCTGTGCAGCGATTGCCGTCACATCGGCATGCATATCAAGCCAGCGGAGCGTGTTCGCTTCCAGAAGTGACTCGTGCCAGACATGGCGGCCGGTTTGCGAAAAGTAGTAGAGCCCGTGGAAGTTGGTCATGTGCTTGTAGCGATTTCCTCGACGGAATTCGCTCGCTAGGTAAAGCTCCTCATCGAGCAGGGTCGGACCCACCGGCTCGAATCGTTTGGTGTCCGCTGGTTCAATCCATCGGATGGTTGCGGGGAGCGCCAGTACGCGCTCGGCGTTGTTTGGAAGTTTCATTTCTTGCCTCATGAACCTCTCTATTAACGGTGGCCGGAAGGAATCGCCCGTATGGGCAGGCTCGTCGGTCTTTTAGCTCCACAAAAGAGCGCGAAGCTCCAATCTGCCAGCGCGATTCGGATACCATTTAGCAAATGAGTGACCCGCGATATAAACCGAAATCGTTCTCTGCCGAGCCGGAGGCATTTGGCAAAGCAGTCAAAATGCGATGGCATCCGATGCTCGCTGGTCCGACGGAACGGCATCATCGAGCGGCAATGCTTCAGCACAACTACGCATGTCGAATTCGCGAGCGACTGAAGGTCGAAGATTGGACATTCAAGCGATACGCGTCGGAGGCCCAGATTGAATATGACCGTCTAGTCAGAATGCTGCGCGGTGAGGTGGTGATGCGGTTAGAAGACATCGCCCTGGCTGACGAGCTCCTCAAAGGAGTTAGCGAATGGTCGCATAGGGCGATGCGAAATCATGCAAAGGCGCTTGAAGAGCAACGAGAGAAGGAAGCCAGGCAGAATCGCGCGAAGCGGTGATGGTTGACTGCCAGGCTGGGCCTGAGCATCGAATTCACAGCGCTTGTAAAACCCGGAACTGTCGGCTTAGCTCAACTGTCTGCGACTAAAGCGTCACCATTCGACAGTTGCTTGGGCGTGGAACTTCTTAAGGAGTTCGTCTGGCTGGTCGATGAACGCGACTGGGCAAGCGTCGTCTTTGAAGTATGTGGATGGCGCGCAGAGCCATAGAGCAAGCTCATCGAGGCGCCATTTGAGCTCCAAGGCAAGCGTGACAAGGTCCGGAATCACCTGTTTGGTAGTGCCCAGGTCGAGGTCAAACTGGAAACCCGGGAACTGTAGCGCTCCATCCCGCGCGAAACCAAGCAGCTTTCGCGATACGAGCAGCTCCTGAATTTCGTCAGGGCCCGCCTGTTTGAGTCCAAGGATTTCCGTGACCTCAGCCTCCGTAAAGAGCCCGTACGTAGCTTTCATCGTCTGAAACGACGCCGCAGTGTAGGCCTTTGCGAGAGCAACTCCGGTCAGTAGCTCGATGCGCCTGATGACGCTCGTATCCTGCCAGTAGTAGTCAATGAGCATGTCGTCCGACAACATCGTCCAATGCCCGCGAGCGCCTACTCGGCAGGCGTCGATTGTGCGCAGCGGTCGTGGCCGGTCATTGACTGTTGATGGCCGGCCCGGGCCCGGATGTCTGGTCACGGTCCCGCTGTCCAAGTCCATGACGTGAGTGCTGCCTTGGGTAACGATTCGCCAAATGCCGCCTTCGGTGCCGGTGAGCGCATTGACTTCACGTATGTCTTCCATTGAAGACTCCTTAGTGCGACGGGTGTTGCGACCCAGGCTCTAGCGGGGCTGCGATACCGCCTTCCGTTGTACATACTAATGAACACTTGGTTCTGCTTCAAGGGGTGCGGGGCGGTCCCCCCGAAGGCGCGGCAGGTTGCCACTGCGGCCGCTGGGATGATTAAGTGCCGGATGGAGGCGGCCGCGAGCGTCACCGGTTCAGGGAGCTCTCAGACATCGTCGTGTTAACGCGTTCGCGGTGGCTGCCTCCTGTGGTCGGTGCAAAGTTCATCGTCAACCATTCCTGCGATGTCGGCGTCGACCGGTAGCCTCGCCTGAAAACGACATTGCAACAAGACGGGTGGACGAAATGGTTGAAATGGTTGCTCGGCTCAACGGTGAACTTGATGAAGAATGGGGCGCCAGGCATTCATTGAGGAAGCGAGCCGGTACAAGCGGTATCTACTCCATACGAGGCTTGGTGAGGAAAGGCGCACACAACGAGTTGCTCGATGGCTTGGAATCTGACTATGAACTTGAGAGCGCGTTGTTTGACCACGCAAGGCATTTCCGGAAGAGCGAGAGCGGCACGACAGCAGCAATCGTGACCGCTCCGTACCTGCGAGCAACAATCGGATACTTCGGGAGCGCAGCGAAGGCAAACGAGAGAATTAGTGAAATCGCCCGTGCGCTCGGCCTGAATGTTCGAGTGGGCCATCCCGAGGACACCATCTACTTGTCTAACCTGGAGGGTGACCCGACACTACCGATTGTCTGGTGGAACCCAGACCGGTACTCCTTGGAATTGCCCGAGGTAGAGGACCCGAACCCGCGGTTCGCTCATCGAATGTCGACCTTCTAATAGTTACCGGCCGGGAGAGCAATCAGGGTGGGGAGCGGATGACTGCCTGCTGTGCTTTCGGCATTGCATTAGCGCATGCTCAGATGTGCATGAGATAGGCCATAGACTCACGATAGTTAGTGACCTGGGGCGGGGGAGTATGGAATTTCATGAGCGCATCGGTCTGCGACCAGTGCTTTGGGCCCATTTGCTCGGTCTAACGGGAACGGCCTTTGAAAGCTTCTTCCAAGACCTGCTCGGACTCGTTGACCCAAGTTTTGTTCCGGTGCGCACGCATGGAAATATCGGTGACCAAGGAAGCGACGGCCTGAGCCTCAGCGGCGGGAAGCTTTACGCCTGCTACGCACCTGAAGTGCCAAACGCGGCGTCTACGGTGAAAAAGTTCAAGTCGGACTTGGCTAGTGCCCTCGTGCAGCGCGCCCGCCAATTCCATACTTTCGTATTCGTCCACAACGATGTTCGGGGCGTGCATCCAGAGCTCGCTACGGCCCTCGCCGAGGCGCGGACGGATTACCAAAGCCTGAAGTTTGAGGTCATGGGGCAGCCTCGAATTCGTGACATGGTTGGACGGCTGGACCGTCCAACGGCGGAGTCCCTGCTCGGGACGCCTTTGCCACTTGCGCATGAGTCTCGCGTGGGCTTGGTGGAACTTGAGGAACTGCTTGGGCAGCTAAGAGAAAGTCGGCTGGAAGCAGCCGATCTGCCACATGTTGAGTCGGTTTCATCCAAAAAACTGCTATATAGCGAGCTCACCGCAGATACCCAGGCTGAGCTTCGAGATGCTATGAAGTACAGCCCGTCGATTGAGGGCTACTACAACGAACGCATCGATGTCATGGAGCGTGATGAGGTCGCGGCAAGATTTCGAAATGAATACGCAGAAGTCAGAGTGGCGAGTGACGACCCAGAAGTGGTCTTGCAGCGATTGCAAATTTTTCTAGCGGGAGAAGGGGCCCCTGATGGGAGGGCTTCGTATCGTGCCCAGACAGCCGTCCTTGCGTACTTTTTTCAGACTTGTGACATTTTTGAGAATCCACCGCCAAATTGGCGTGTTCCTGAGATGAGCGCGGCCAGTTGATAACACCTACAAAGGGGATTGCGCCTCAGCGCGCGTTGCTTAGCATCGGCGCTCAAGTGTCAATAGTGCTCACTGAGCCGATGACGGTAAGTCAGGTGTGGACCGAGTTAAAGCGCTGGCGTCTGCAAAACGGCAATCATCGCCAAATTACATTCGGCTGGTTTGTGTTGGCACTGGATGTGCTCAACATGCTCGACGTTGTTCGCCTTGAGAATGGGCTGTTGTACAAGACTGTGAGGATTTAGATGCTGGTAGAGCTCTACTCGACTGACCCGGGCTTCAAACGAGTCAAGTTTCAGCCAGGGCTGAACATCTTGGTTGCAGAGAAGACTAAAGCATCTAGCGCGACCGACTCAAGAAACGGCTCCGGAAAATCTTCGGTCGTGGAGATTCTCCATTTCCAGCTCGGTATGACTCGGCTGACCGACTCAGTCCTTTTGGCACCCGAATTGAAGAATCATGAGTTCACCCTTCGGCTAAATTGGCCTTCCGTGAGTCGGGACTTAACTGTTTCACGGTCGCTTGCGAAGAAATCAAAGGTGAGGCTTGAACCCAATGTTGTTGAGCTGAAAACCCTCGTCGAATTGGCCGGCTCCGAATCGATACCCGCCTGGGTGAGCGCGATTGGACGCGACCTATTTGGTCTTCCGGAGGAGCACGCCCCTGTCAGCGCCCGAATGTTGATTGGCCTATATATCCGTCGGGTGAGTCAGCACGGATTTAACGAGCCAGTAAAGACTCATCCAAGCCAGTCAGTGTCCGTGGCCTCAGCTCAAGTCGCCTATCTCCTTGGTCTGAACTGGCGCCTCGCTGGAAGTTACGCGGCGTTGGCAGCTCGTGATGGGACGCTAAAAAAGCTAAAAGCGGCAGCCAAAGACCCCTCGTTTCATTTGTTGGTGGGGTCTGTTTCGGAGCTTCGCGGGCAAATTGCATCAGCAAAACGGCGGGTGCACGAGCTTCAATCTCAAGTTGAGACGTTTCGAGTCGTACCGGAGTACGAGCTGCTGCAGGCAAATGCCGACGAGCTGGATGGAAAGATTCGGGGGCTTCGCGCGGGGGACGCGGCGGATAGAGCGAACATTCAGGACCTCGAGGCCGCATTTCACAGTGAGAGTGAGCCGGATACTCGATATCTAGAGCGAGCATACGCAGAACTCGGTCTAAGCCTGCCAGAGCGTGTTCTGCGCAGCTATGAAGAGGTCCGTCGGTTTCATGAAAGCGTGCTCACCAATCGCCGCTCGTATCTTGAGGAGGAGCTTGCTTCGACGAAGGCAAGGCTTGAGCTGCGCCAGGAAGAACGAATCAAGTTGGGCGAGGGCCAGGCAAAGCTTCTCCACGCTTTGAGCGAGGGAGGCGCACTAGCCGCGCTTGGGACCATGCAGGAGCAACTGTCGGTTGCGCGGGCCAATTTGGCGGCGCTACAAAATCGATTTGAAATGGCGAAGAAGCTTGAAGAGTCGGAAGCAGATATCAAGGTCGACCGAGTCAAGCTGCGTCAATCCCTGAATCGCGACCTTGCCGAACGAGAGGCTGTCATCGAGGAAGTCAACCGGCTTTTCCAGCGGTTCGCTGCAGCGTTGTATAGCCCGGACAGGGACGCCTACATCGAGTTCACTGCATTGGACACGAGCCTTCAAATCGTTCCTCATATCGGCGGAGAGAGAAGCAAGGGGATTGGCCAGATGGTCATTTTCTGCTTTGACTTAACGCTCGCCGTAATTGCGCACCGGAATGGCCGTGGCCCTGACTTCCTGGTTCATGACAGCCACCTATTTGATGGCGTCGACGAACGTCAAATCTCGCGCGCACTTGTACTCGCGACAGCGGTCTGCAGCGAGGAGGAGATGCAGTACATCATTACGATGAACTCCGATGAACTCGCAAAAGTGGAAGGCGTTGGAACGCCATTCGACGAGTACGTAATTCAGCCTAGGCTGACCGACACCTACGAAGATGGCGGACTTTTCGGCTTTCGTTTTGACTGATGCTCCGTGCCGCGGGAGACGGATTACGGCGTATCGAACTGCGGAGCTCCCTCCGCAACGGTCGCTGATGAGGCCGGTGCCCACCTCGGAGGGGTCCTGCAGTCGAGTAGGAGCTCGTTGAGAGGCCTGCGGTCTATCATTCTCAATTGGCGTTAGTCGACCGGCCAAAGTCGAGTTCGAAGACCGCCTTCAAGCTTCGCAATTGTCTCGAGGTCGGGCCAGGCGTTGCCATCGAGGACGTGCGCAATGGTCACGTGGGCTAGTTCGCAGTCTTTTGCTACGGCTCGCAGACTCCGCCCATTCATCGCCGACCGAAGGTTGAGCGCAAACTGGCGGGCGACCTCTCCGGCCGCGCTGGACGACACCGAATCGGGCCAGTGCTCGGAGAGTTCACGCGGCTTGGCGCGTACGGAGCGGGCCAAGCTAGGAGGCCGTTCCTGTGAGCTCTGAGGCGATGGTGTTCACTTTCGCCCCTAACTGGTCTCAAGTTCGTGAGAGGAGTCTCAAGTAGCTTGAGAACTGACAGTGGAGCGGATGACGGGAATCGAACCCGCGCTATCAGCTTGGGAAGCTGAAGTTCTACCATTGAACTACATCCGCGCGACCGGGCCACGATGGCGGCATCCGGAACCGTGCCAGCATATCAAGTCCGCGCCGATAAGCTGGCACCGTGCTTCTCTCGGACCGTGACATCAAGGCAGAACTCCAGGCGAATCGAATCGGCCTGGAGCCGTATCAATCAGAAATGATCCAGCCGTCGAGCATCGACGTGCGCCTCGACCGTTTCTTTCGGCTGTTCGACAACCACAAGTACCCCTTCATTGATCCGTCCGCGGACCAGCCCGAGCTGACCCGCCTGATCGAGGCCGAGCCCGACGAGCCGTTCATTCTGCACCCCGGCGAGTTCGTGCTCGGCTCCACCTACGAGCAGGTCACCCTGCCCGACGACATCGCGGCCCGCCTCGAAGGCAAGAGCTCACTCGGCCGCCTCGGCCTGCTAACCCACTCGACCGCCGGGTTCATCGACCCCGGCTTCTCTGGTCACGTCACGCTCGAGCTGAGCAACGTCGCCACTCTGCCGATCAAGCTGTGGCCCGGCATGAAGATCGGCCAGATGTGCTTCTTCCGTCTGTCGTCGCCAGCCGAGAAGCCCTACGGGTCGCAGGAATACAGCTCCCGCTACCAGGGCCAGCGCGGCCCGACGGCCTCGCGCTCGCACCTGAACTTTCACCGCACCGACGTGTCGGATGCCGCCCGCACGGCCGAGGAGTCCGGCGAGTAGGTCGTCGAAACCCTGTCGACGCCTGCCGCGGCAGCGTGGCTGAGGTCGGGTCGAGCTCGGGCCTAGTGCCCGGAATCCGGCAGCAGCACGAAATAGAGGCAGAGCACGCCGGTATCGTCGGTGATCGCCCGGCCGTCTGCGTTTCGCCAATGAGCACGGTGCTGCTCGCGCCAGTCAGCGAGGTCGGTCACACCCTCGCCCTCTGCCTGCGCGAACTCCCAGGTGACCGCACCGAACGTCGTCGGTTCGACGCGAGTGATCTCGATGAGTCCGAGCCGATTGAGATCATCATCGACAAGCGCGAGACGTTCGCCGATCGTTTCCCACGGTTCGGATTCCTCAACGTATTCGGCGAGCAGGCCCGCCGTCGCGCGCTTGCTGCCGTGCAGCACGAACTCGTTGAGTTGGGCGCGCAGCGCGCCTGGCGTGCCGAGTTCCATGGTTCGAAAGCCGTCGACGGTGGGGAAACTCATGGCGTCAGCCTACGACGCGGGGGGCCCCTCGTGAAGGGCCGCAAATCGATGTTTCCGGGGCGAAGCACGCTCGACATGCGCCCGTAACGGGCCCGCGGTAAAATCGGGCCATGACTACAGCTGCGGAGTCCCCTTTTGCCGAAGCGCTGATCGCTGCGGGCCCGACCAGCGAGTATCCGGGGCGCATGGCGAGATTCGGTCAGTTCGTCGGCAGCTGGGATGTGACCGGCACGATTCTCGACGAAGAAAGCGGCGTATGGTCGGAGCGACACTTCACCTGGATCGTCGCGTTCGTTCTCGACGGGCGCGCCGTGCAAGACGTCGAGGTGGTCGCCAGCGACACGCATCCGTCGGGGTTCGAGACGGTCGCCACCGCGCTCCGCGTCTACGACCAACTCGCCGGCGCCTGGCGCGTGAGCTTCTTCGCCCCGACGACCGGCGAGTACTGCCACCTGGTCGCCACCCCGTACCGTCGCGGCATGCGCCAGGACGGCACCCGCACCGATGGCAAGGCCATCCGCTGGAACTTCACCGAGATCAGCGCCGAGCGATACGCCTGGGAGGGCTGGGTCTCGAGCGACGACGGTTCGACCTGGCTGCTGTGCGAGCGCAACGAGGGTGTGCGCATCTCGTAGTTCTGGCGGTGACGTCGCGCAGATGACCCTTCCCGGCACTGCGGAAGGGTCATTCGTGCGACGTCACGGGGCCGACTGTCTCACACGCGCGCGGTCGACTCCCTGATCCGCAGGATGTTCGTGATCGACGGTCGCACGTGCTCGGCTGTGGGGGTGTCGCTGAGCAGCTGGAGCAGTTGGGTGACGGCCGCCTTGGCCGTGGATTCCGGCGTCAGGTCGATGGAGGTGATGGGCGGCGTGGCATTCCGGGTCTGCTCCGAATCTGCGCCCGCCACGATCATCACGTCAATTGGAACCCGGTGCCCCTGCTCAACCAGGCGTTTCTGCAACCCGGCCGCGTGGCGGCCCGTCAGACAGTAGATGGCGTCGGGAACCCCGGTCGGGGAGGCGAGCATCAGCTCGGCCACGGCCCGGCCACCGTCCTCCCCGGAGCGTTCGTCTTCGAGGTACACCGCTGCGGGTTGACCGCACTCCGCGGCCCAGTGCCGGTAGGCGGATTCGCTGTCGGCGTTCCAGGAGTTGGCGTCGGTGCCGCGCACGAGGGCGATGCTTCGCGCCCCGTGCGCGCTGAGATGCTCGATCACCGTGCGGGTGTCCTGCGATGTGTCCTCGCCGAGCCAGTCGGTGAATTCCGGCCGATCGATGTCGCGCCCGACGGCCACCAGGGGAATGCCGTGTCGGTTGAGAAGATCGATGACCGGGTCGTTGGCAATGGGATCCGAGATGATGAAGCCGTCCACGGCCAGGGCGATGGCCGGCACACTGTGGGTCGTCGGATCACGCACCAGCATGAGGCCGAAGCCCCGGTCGAGAGCTTCGACGGCCGCCGCCCCCGCAAAGCGCATGAAGTAGTCGACGCCGATCGGCTGATACGAATCCAGTGAGTCGAGCGGGCGGATGACCAGGCCGAGCACCCCGAGTCGGCTGCTGCGGAGCCCGCGCGCGATGGCATCCGCGCTGTAGCCGAGCTTGGTGGCCACCTCATGAACACGGGCACGGGTCTCTTCGGCAACGACACCCTTGCCGTTCAGCGAGTGGGACACGGTGGTGATGGACACACCGGCCTGACGCGCGACGTCGTGGATCGTTACTTTGCGCCGTCCGCTCGCTGTGCTCATCTGAGCACACTATCGCTGAGATAACGTTTAACAAATCGTTTTGCTAAAAACTCTCCCAAAACGTTTTGGTCGGCTATCGTCGCTACCACGCTCGAACGTGTCCGAGTTCAACAAGATCGTGAGGGGCAATTCAATGAAGAAGAAGTTAGTAGCAGTGACCGGGGCTCTGGCCCTGGCACTTACCGGTTGTGCCGCAGGCGGAAACGCCACCACCGCGCCGACCCTCAGCACCGACGACCTGCTCGTCACCACCCCCGCCGCAACGGGTGAGCTTGACCGTGCCACCTGGAACCTTCCGTTCGGTGAGCCGGCGTCGCTCGACCCGATCAAGGCGTTCAACTACCCGGAGAACACCGTCGTCGCCAACCTGTGCGAAGGATTGATGCAGCTCCAACCCGACTACAGCATCAAGCCGAACCTGGCCGAGAGCGTCGAGAGCCCGGATGCATCGACCTACGTCTACACCGTGCGCGAGGGCGTGAAGTTCTGGGATGGTCAGCCGATGACCGCCGACGACGTGGCGTACAGCCTCGGCCGCCAGCTGGATGCCAATGAGGGCAGCTACTGGGCCGGTGGCGTGGTTGACAACATCGCGTCGATCGAAAAGACCGGTGACTGGGAAGTCACCGTCAAGCTCAAGCAGCCCGACTCCACCTTCAACTCCTACATGGTCACCCCGATCGGAACCATCGTTGAGAAGGCGCACCGCGAGGCGACCGGGGCCGACTATGGCAACCCCACCGGCCAGGTCATGTGCACCGGGCCCTACTCAGTTGGGGCGTGGAACCAGGGGCAGTCGATCTCGCTCATGCGCAACGACAACTACTGGAACGCCGAGAAGAAGGCGAAGACCGCGCAGGTCGACATCAACTTCATCGTGGACTCTGCGGCCATCGCGAGTGCATTGACCACCGGCGCGATCGACGGATCGTATGACGTTCCGCTCGGCGCGCTGAGCAGCCTGCAGGACTCCACCCAGGGTTCGCTCTACCTGGGCCGTTCCCTGCAGCTCGTTGCCATCATCGGCACCGGACAGGGCGCTTTCGCCGACCCGGCCGTGCGCAACGCCCTCATGATGGCCACCGACCGGGAAGCCATCGCGGCCACGGTCTTCGAGGGAACCGCACAGGCCTCCCGATCGCTGATCCCGAACGAGGGTTGGGCCTACGGCAACAGCGTGTTCGAAAAGGGCCGCGAGAAGCTCGCCCCGACCACGCTCGACATCGAAGGGGCCAAGGCCGAGCTGAAGAAGGCGAAGGTCGACATCAGCCAGACGATCAAGATCGTCTACCCGTCGGAGCGCACCTACTACGCCGACATCATTTCCGAGATCTCCAACGGCGCGAAGGCCATCGGCCTGACCGTCGAACCCGAGGGAATCCCGAGCGCACAGTTCGGGGCATTCTTCTCGGATGCCGAGGCACGCGCCGGTCACGATGCCTTCGTGACCAATAACTACATGGATGTTCCGGACCCGCTGGCCTTCCTGCGCACCATCGTCGGAACGGGCGGATCGCAGAACTACAACGAGTTCAGCCAGCCCGACATCGATGCGCTGCTCGACAAGGCAGCAGCGGCCAGCGATGAGAACGATCGTGCCGCGCTCGTGAACGAGATTCAGGACAAGGCCATGGCCGACCTCCCGTGGATTCCGATCGTCGACCCGTCGGTGCGCCTGTTCCTCGGCAACCGTGTGACCGGTGTACCGGCATCCTTCGTCTACCTCTACTACCCGTGGGCGGCCGACCTCGGAGCCTCCGGCAAGTAGCGAAGACACCCTCGAACGGATCGTCGACCTCGTCGTCGGCGATCCGTTCCCGTTCCACCCCGCAGAGGAGTTGTGATCCCCGTAATGTTCGTCGTGCGCAGACTACTTGCGTTGATCGGTGTGCTCGTCGTTTCGAGCTTTCTGGTCTTCGCCGCCATGTATGCCGCCCCCGGTAGTCCCGAGAAGTTCTTGGTGCAGGGGCGCACCGTGAGCCCCGAGGTGCTGGCCGCCATTCGCAAGCAGTACTCGCTGGACGACCCGTTCCTCGTGCGCTACTGGAATTGGCTCACCAACGTTCTGCAGGGTGACTTCGGCCAATCGCTGGCGAACCGTCAAGACGTGGGCGACCTGCTCGCCAACCGGCTTCCGACCACGCTGGCCCTGGTTGCGATGGCAGCGATCATCATCGTCGTGCTGGGGATCGGCCTCGGAATCCTCGCCGGCACCCGCGACGGAGTCGTCGACAAAGTGGTGTTGCTCGCCTCGAACCTCGGCTTCGCCATTCCGACCTTCTTCGCCGCGCTCATCCTGATGAGCGTCTTCAGCGTGGGGCTCGGCTGGTTTCCCGTCTTCGGATCGGGCACAGGATTCTTCGATCGGATGTGGCACCTCACGCTGCCGGCCCTGGCTTTGGCCCTGCCGTCGGCTGCGGTCGTGGCCCGCATCACGCGCACCGCGATTCGTGAGGAAAGCGACTCGGAGCATTCGATCATGGCGATCGCTCGGGGTGTGCCTCGGTCGCTCGTGCTGCGGCGCCACATCATCCGCAATTCAATGCTTCCGGTGAGCACCATCGTCGGCGTGCACATCGCCGGTTTGATCGCCGGCTCCTTCGTCGTCGAATACGCCTTCACCCTGGACGGCATCGGCACCCTCCTGGTCGGCGCGGTGCAGAAGAAGGACTTCGCCGTTGTGCAAGCCGTCGCCATCATCCTGGTGGCCGCATTCGGAATCATCAATCTTCTGGTGGATCTGCTGTACGCATCCATCGACCCGCGCGTGAGAGCAGGGCGAGAGTAATGAACAAGTTCTATGAACGGATGGGGCCCATCGGCACCATCGCCGTCGTGATCGTTGCGATTGTGGTCCTGGGGGCCGTCTTCGCGCCCGTGATCGCTCCGTACGACCCGACCATCGGATCGGTCACCCAGCGTTATCAAGGGTTCAGCACCACACACCTGTTCGGCACCGATCAGGCCGGCCGGGACATCTTCTCGCGGCTGCTCTGGGGGGCCCGATCGAGTCTGATCGGTCCGTTGATCGTCGTCGTCATCACTGCGGTGTTCGGCACGACGCTGGCCCTGCTCAGCGTGTGGTGGGGCGGATACGTCGATTCCTTCATCAGCCGCGTGCTGGATCTGCTGTTCGCCTTCCCCAACCTGCTGCTGGCCATGCTGGCGATCGCGGTGTTCGGTCCGAGCCTGACGACCGCCGCCCTCGCCCTCGCCGTTGCGTACATTCCATACACGGCACGGGTCATCCGCAGCACGGCCATGCGCGAACGCAATCTTCCCTACATTCGTTCGCCCCAGCTCCAAGGAATCTCCGGCGTCACGATCACGGCCCGGCATCTTCTGCCCAACGTCGCCCCCCTGGTCGTGACCGGTGCCACGATCAACTTCGGCTTCGCGATGATCGAACTGGCGGCCCTCTCCTTCCTCGGCCTCGGCGTGCAGCCTCCGGCCGCCGATTGGGGTCTGATGGTGTCGAGCGGACAACAGTCGCTGCTGCAGGGCTACCCGGCCGAGAGCATGCTGTCGGGTCTGTGCATCGTGCTCACCGTGGCATCTCTGGGGTACATCGGTGAACGCCTGGGTGGGCGCGCCGCGGCAGGAAGGAAAGCCTGATGCTGACGATTCGTGACCTGACGGTTTCCATCACCGGACGACGGACCGCAGTCGAGATCTTGCACGGCGTCTCGTTCGACGTCGAGAAGGGCGAAGCGGTCGGCCTCGTCGGCGAATCCGGCAGTGGAAAGTCAATGACGCTGCGTTCGATTCTGCGCACCGAGCCGTCGAACTCCCGCACAACCGGCCAGATCTTGCTGGACGGAATCGATGTGCATGCGCTGCGCGCCGAACCCCTGCGTCGGATGCGAGCCAACGACGTCTCGATGATCGCTCAGAACCCGCACGCCGTGCTGAACCCGGTGCTGCCGATCGAACGGTACCTGATCGAGGGAATGCATGACGCGCAGGGCCTTCCCGTGCGCGACGCACGTCGGCGGGCCGGCGAGTTGCTGGAACAGGTCGGGATCGACGCCGTCGACCGGGTGCTCCGCTCCTACCCACACCAGCTCTCCGGCGGCATGCTTCAGCGCGTCGTCATCGCCGGTGCGATTGCGGGAAAGCCCAAGCTCATGCTCGCCGATGAGCCGACCACCGCGCTTGACGTGACCACGCAGGCCGAGGTGATGGCGATCCTCGACGACTGTCGGCGCGACCTGGGAATGACGATGCTTTTCGTCACCCACGACCTCGACCTGGCTGCCGCGGTCTGCGATCGGATCAACGTGATGAAGGACGGCGTCATCGTGGAGACCGGGGTGCCGGCGCAGCTGCGGGATGATCCGCAGCATCCGTACACGAAATTGTTGATGGACTCACGCCCGGCGGGGCTGAGCTGGCCGGCCGGCGGAGGAGAACGAGCATGACAGAGCCCATGATTGTCGTCGACAACCTCTCGAAGACCTTCCACGCCGGGCGGCCCAAGCAAACCGTGACCGCCCTCGATGCCGTCTCGCTCACCGTCGCGCCGGGCTCGTGCCTGGCCGTCGTCGGCGAGTCCGGCTCGGGCAAGACAACGCTGGCGCGCATCATCGTCGGGTTGGAGACGGCGGATGCCGGTGTCGTCACGGTGGGCGGGCGCGTTGTCGCCCCACGCGCGAATCGGGCCGAGTTGAAGCGGCGGGCGCGCAGCATCCAGATGGTGTTCCAAGACCCGCAGAGTTCGCTGAACCGCCGGCTTCCGGTGCGCACCGCGATTGACGAGGTGTTGCAGGCCCACACCCGCCTTGGCCGACGTGAGCGGGATGCCCGGTGTGCCGAGCTATTCGAGACTGTCGGACTTCTTCCCCAGCACCGTTCGGCACTTCCAAGCGAGCTGTCCGGCGGGCAACGGCAGCGTGTGGCCATCGCGCGGGCGCTCGCCGCCGACCCGGCAGTGATCGTTCTTGACGAATCGGTCGCAGCCCTCGACGTCACCGTTCAGGCGCAGATTCTGCGTTTGCTCGACGACCTCCGTGAGACGAAGGGGCTCACCTACCTCTTCATCACACACGACCTGTCGGTTGTGCAGATGGTCGCCGATCAGGTGGTGGTGATGCGGCGCGGGGCCATTGTCGAGCGGGGGCCGGTGGAGCAGGTTCTGGGCAATCCGCAGCATCCGTATACCCGGCTGCTGCTGGAATGCGCACCGCGTCCCGGCTGGAAGCCACAACGCGGCGTGATTCGCGCGCTGCGAGAGGAGATCGTTTCATGACCCCGTCTGCACCCCGGATTGTCGACGTCAACGCCGTCGACCCCTATGAACGCGGCCGCCAGCGCGGCGCGGCGCTTCGCGAATCCCTCGCCGCGGGTATCGAGATCTACCTCACCCTCTTCGCTACCGCCGGTATCACCCGGGCCCAGGTGCGGGAGTGGGCCGAACTGTCGATCGACGCGGCCGAGGCGTGGAGCCCCGAGCTGGTGGCGGAGATTCGCGGCACCGCAGACGGAGCCGAGCAGGAAGTCTGGCTCATCGCCGCGCTGAACGCGCGCACCGAGATCCTCTCGCAGGGATCGGGGGCCAAGCCCGGTGAGTGCTCGACGATCGTCAATGCGACCGCCGCACCGGTCGGCGCCCAGACCTGGGACTGGCACGAGGAGCTCTCCGGGCACTGGCATCTGCAGCAGGTCGCGGGAAATGCACACGCATTCGTGGGGCTCACCGAGCACGGCATCCTGAGCAAGATCGGCATGAATGACGCCGGCATCGGCATCATGCTCAACATTCTCGGTCACCAGGACGACCGGGTCGGCGGGGTGCCCGTGCACCTGGTGAGCGCGCGCGTTTTGGCGGAGGCCGGCACGATTGAGGAGGCCGTGGAGATTTTGACCAGCGCGCCGGTGAGCACATCCAGTGCGATCACCGTGCTCAGCCCGACCGCAGCGGTCATCGTTGAACTCAGCCCGCGCGGGGCCGTCGTGCTGGAGCCGGTCGACGGAGTGCTTCTGCACACCAACCACTTCCTCGACGCGGGGCTCGGCCAGGGGGAGAAGCCCGGACTCTATGACCCCGACTCGCAGCTGCGCCACGGCGTACTCGTCGAGCGGGTCGCGCGGGAGCCGCTGCCGAGTGTGGCCGCGCAGATCGTGCCGTACCTTCTATCGGCGCCGGGCGATCTTGCCCAACTCTGCTGTGTGCCCGAAGCCGGTGCCGTGCTCGGCGACCGCTGGGCGACTCTCGCAACGGTTACGCTCGACCCGGCGGCCCGGGTGATGACGGTCAACGCGGGTTCCCCGCGCGACACCGCCGACGCAACAACGGTGCGCCTGACCCCGTAGGCGGGCCTTCGTTGGTCGGGCGCCCTCCGTTGGTCGGGCGCCCTCCGTTGGTCGGGCGCCCACCGTTGGTCGGGCGCCCTCCGTTGATCGAGCACCCTCCGTTGATCGAGCCTGTCGAGATCTCGTGACCATGTCTCGGGGTCGTCTCGCGGGGTCTGGACAAGCTCGACCGGCGGAAGTGGACCGTCTCGCGGGGTCTCGACACGCTCGACCGGCGGAAGTGGGTCGTCTCGCGGGGTCTCGACGCGCTCGACCGGCGGAAGTGGGTCGTCTCGCGGGGTCTCGACGCGCTCGACCGGCGGAAGTGGGTCGTCTCGCGGGGTCTCGACAAGCTCGACCGGCGGAAGTGGGTCGTCTCGCGGGGTCTCGACGCGCTCGACCGGCGGAAGTGGGCCGTCTCGCGGGGTCTCGACACGCTCGAACGGCGGGGTTGTCAGCCCACCGTTGATCGAGCGCCCTCCGTTGATCGAGCCTGTCGAGATCTCGTGACCATGTCTCGGGGCCGTCTCGCGGGGTCTCGACACGCTCGACCGGCGGAAGTGGGTCGTCTCGCGGGGTCTCGACACGCTCGACCGGCGGAAGTGGGCCGTCTCGCGGGGTCTCGACAAGCTCGACCGGCGGAAGCGGGTCGTCTCGCGGGGTCTCGACAAGCTCGACCAGCGGAAGTGGACCGTCTCGCGGGGTCTCGACACGCTCGAACGGCGGGGTTGTCAGCCCACCGTTGATCGAGCGCCCTCCGTTGATCGAGCCTGTCGAGATCTCGTGACCATGTCTCGGGGCCGTCTCGCGGGGTCTCGACACGCTCGACCGGCGGAAGTGGGTCGTCTCGCGGGGTCTCGACACGCTCGACCGGCGGAAGCGGGTCGTCTCGCGGGGTCTCGACACGCTCGACCAGCGGAAGTGGACCGTCTCGCGGGGTCTCGACGCGCTCGACCGGCGGAGACCGCTACTCCGGGCGCAGACGCAGGTTCTGCATGCCGCCGTCGACCGCGATCGACGCGCCCGTGGTCGAGCCCGAGCGGGGGCTGGCGAGGTAGGCCACGGCATCCGCGACCTCGCTGGCGGCAACCAGGCGGCCGTGCGGCTGACGCGCGTTCAGCGCGGCACGCTCGGCGATGGGGTCGTCGGCCTTGGCGAGCAGCCCGGTCACCCACGGGGTGTCGGCGGTGCCCGGGTTCACGCAATTCACCCGGATGCCCTCGCGCAGGTGATCGGCGGCCATCGCGCGGGTGAGCGACAAGACGGCGCCCTTCGACGCGGTGTACAGCGCACGCTGGGGCAGGCCGGCGGTCGCGGCGATGGACGACGTGTTCACCACGGCAGCCGACGGGGATTCGCGCAGGTAGGGCAGCGCGGCGCGGGTCACGCGGGCGATGCCGGTGACGTTGATGTTGAACACGCGCGCCCACTCGTCGTCGTCGTTGTCGGCAATCGACCCGATGGCACCGATACCGGCGTTGTTGATCACGATGTCGATGCGACCGAACTTCTCGACCACGGCGGCAATAGCCGCCTCGACCGACGCGGTGTCCGCCACGTTGGCCTGCACGGCGAAGTGTGCGGCATCCGCGCCCTCGGGCCGCAGATCGAGAACGGCTACTGTCGCGCCGCCCTCATGCAGCCGGGCGGCGATGGCCGCGCCGATTCCAGAGGCTCCACCGGTGACGACGGCGACGAGGTTGTCGAATTCCTGGCTCATTTGCTGCTCTTCTCGTGTGCGATGAAGTTCTGGCGCTGTCGACCGAGGCCCTCGATCTCGATTTCGCAGACGTCGCCGGCTGCGAGGTACGGGAAGCGACCCGACAGCGCGACGCCCTCGGGGGTTCCGGTGAGCACGAGGTCGCCGGGCTCAAGCGCGAGGTAATGGCTGAGGTGCCAGATGACGTGCTTAACGTTGAAAATCTGGTCTGCGGTGTTTGAATCCTGACGGATCTCGCCGTTGACCCAACTCTTCAACTGCAGGTTCTGGTGGTCGACCTCATCGGGCGTGACGAGCCACGGGCCGGTCGGGTTGAAACCGGGGGCGCACTTGCCCTTCGACCACTGGCCGCCCGAGACGGCCATCTGGAAGTCGCGCTCCGAGATGTCGTTTGCGGTGACGAAGCCGGCGATGTGGTCCATGCTCTCGTCCGGCGAGTCCAGGTACGAGGCCCGCTTTCCGATCACGATTCCGAGCTCGACCTCCCAGTCGGTCTTCTCGCTGCCCCGGGGAATCTCGACGGTGTCGTTCGGGCCGACCACGGTGTTCGGGGTCTTCAAGAAGATGATCGGGATCTCGGGCGGCAGCGATCCCGACTCGGCGGCGTGTGCCGCGTAATTCATGCCGATGCAGATCACGGCACTCGGGCGGGCGATCGGGGCGCCGATGCGCAGGGCATCCGCGTTCTCGAGTACCGGCAGCGAACCGGCTTCGAGGGCGGCCGCGACGGCGGCGGGGCCATTCGAAGAGAGAAAGCGGCCGTCGATGTCGGCGGTGATCGACGAAACGTCGTAGTGCGTGTCGTCAACCAGAACCGTGGGGGTCTCCTGGCCAATGGCTCCGAGGCGGGCGAACTTCATGCGTCAACTCTCTTCTGAGGGATTCTTCGTCAATTCGCGCAAGCGAAAAGGCGGAACATCTGAACAATCGTGGCGGGTTCGACCCCCGAATCCGAAGGAAGAGGCCGAGCCGTCACAATTGACATTCTATACATCGGATGTTTAGGCTCGGGGTGCCCAACCAAGGAGATTTCTGTGAGTACTGTCATTGCGCTGGAAACCAGCGACGTTCGTTTTCCCACATCCACGTCGCTTGACGGCTCGGATGCCATGAACCTCGACCCCGACTATTCGGTCGCCTACGTGCGTGTCGTCACCGACGATGCCGACGGCCACGAGGGTCACGGGTTCGTCTTCACGATTGGGCGTGGCAACGACGTGCAGGTCGCGGGGATTGAGGCCCTTGCCGCACACGTCGTCGGCCGCAACGTCGAAGACCTGCTCGAAAACATGGGCGCCACCTGGCGTGAGTTCGTCTGGGATTCTCAGCTGCGCTGGCTCGGCCCGGAAAAGGGCGTCATGCACATGGCCATCGGTGCCGTCGTCAACGCGCTCTGGGACTTGAAGGCCAAGCGTGCCAGCCTGCCACTCTGGCAGCTGCTCGGCAGGATGACGCCGGAGCAGATCGTCGAACTCGTCGACTTCCGCTATCTCACCGACGCGATGACCCCCGAAGACGCCCTCGACATCCTGCGTCAGGCCGCGCCCGGCAAGGCCGAGCGTGAGGCCGAACTGCTCGCCTCCGGCTACCCGGCCTACACCACCACGCCCGGCTGGCTCGGCTACAGCGACGAGAAGCTCGTGCGCCTGGCCAAGGAAGCCGTGGCCGACGGCTTCGACATGATCAAGCTCAAGGTGGGCGGCAACCTCGAGGACGACATCCGTCGCATGCGTTTGGCCCGTGAGGCGGTCGGACCTGACATTCGCATCGGCACCGACGCCAACCAGCGCTGGGGCGTCGCAGAGGCGATCGAGTGGATGAGCCACCTGGCCGAGTTTGATGTGGCCTGGATCGAAGAGCCCACGAGCCCCGACGACATTCTGGCCCACGCGGCGATCGCCCGCGGCGTGCACCCGATTCCGGTGGCGACCGGCGAGCACATGGCCAACCGCATCATGTTCAAGCAGTTCCTGCAGGCCGACGCGCTGCAGGTGCTGCAGATCGACGCAACCCGCGTGGGCGGCGTCAATGAGAACATCGCCATCATGCTGATGGCCGCCAAGTTCGGGGTGCCGGTCTGCCCGCACGCCGGCGGTGTGGGGCTCTGCGAGGCCGTGCAGCACCTTTCAATGTTCGACTTCGTGGCGATCTCCGGCACGACCGAGGGCCGCGTCATCGAGTTTGTCGACCACCTGCACGAGCACTTCGTCACCCCGGTCGTCATGCGTAACGGTGCCTACCAGGCACCCACGGCACCCGGCGCCGGCACAGAAATGTACGCCGCGAGTCGCGCAGAGTTTGCCTACCAAGCACAGGCCCGCACCGTCGATGCCTGATCTGGCATTCGGGCGCATCGGCCTGGGCGCCGCCAACGTCGGAAATCTCTACACTGCAATGACGGATGCGGCGGCGCACGACCTGCTGCAGGCCGCGTGGGACGCCGGCGTGCGCTATTTCGACACCGCTCCGCACTATGGCCTCGGGCTCTCCGAGCGACGGCTGGGCGCGTTCCTGGCGACCAAACCGCGCGATGAGTTCCTGGTCTCAACCAAGGTCGGCCGCCTGTTGCGGCCGAACCCGGCCGGCGTCGGCACGCTCGACGACGAGAACAGCTTCGTCGTGCCCGCGGACCAGAAGCGGGTGTGGGACGCGTCGGCTGACGGCATCCGGGCCAGCCTGGACGAATCGCTCGAACGCCTGGGACTCGACCGGGTGGACATCGTGTTCTTGCACGATCCCGAGCGGTACGACCTGGCCGGCGGTCTCGCGACAGGGCTGCCCGCGATGGTCGATCTGCGCGAACAAGGCCTTGTCTCGGCCATCGGCGTGGGTTCGATGAGCACCGACGGGCTCCTGGCCGCGGCCAACAGCGGCGCGATCGACCTGCTCATGGTGGCGGGTCGCTTCACGCTGGCCGAACAGCCGGCCCTTCTCGACGTGATCCCGGCCTGCCGCACGAACGGCGTCGGCATCGTCAACGCGTCGATCTTCAACTCGGGCCTGCTCGCCACCGAGAATCCGGGCGCGAATGCCCGGTACGAGTACGGCGCGGTTCCCGCCGCGGTGCTCGCGAAAGTTCAGGCGATCGCTGCCGTGTGCCGTGAGTTCGGGGTGACGTTGCCCGAGGCGGCGCTGCAGTACACGCTGCGCGAAGACAGCGTGAGCACCGTGATCGTCGGGGCGAATCGGCCGGCGCAGATCGAGCAGAATGTTGAACGGATGGCGACGACGATTCCCGAGGAGCTCTGGGACCGCCTCACCGAGAAGGGACTGATTCCGGCATGATCGATTCCCACCTGCACCTCTGGAAACCAGCGGAGCGTGCCTATAGCTGGATTCCCGCTGGCACTGTGCTGGACGACGAGTTCGGTCCGGAGCGGGCTCGGCCCGAGTTGCAGGCGGCCGGAGTCGACGGGGCCGTGTTGGTGCAGGCCGCCGACAGCTATGAAGACACCTTCTACATGCTGAGCGTCGCGGCGAAGCACCCCGAGATCGCCGGGGTCGTCGGCTGGGTTCCGCTCGACCGCCCGGCCGAGGCCGAGGCGGCGCTTGAACTGTTTCGGCACTCCCCGGTGTTCGCGGGCGTGCGCAACCTCACCCACGACTACGCCGACGAGCTGTGGATCATGCAGCCGGCGGTCACCGAGACGCTCGAGCTGCTCGTGCGCCACAGGCTCACCCTCGACGTGGTGTGCACCACGCCCCAGCATCTTGACAACGTTGCGGCGCTCGCCATGCGGCATCCGCAGCTCACGATCGTGCTCGACCACCTGGCCAACCCGGGCATTGCCGATGAGGCATGGGAGCCGTGGGCCGACCAGATGGCGGCCGTGGCGGCGCATCCGAATGTCATCGTGAAGTATTCGGGCGTCACGACGTCGTTGGCGGGGCGCGTCTGGACGGCGGCCTCCTGGCAGCGTTACCTCGACCACGTGCTGGCCGCCTTCGGTGCCGACCGCATCATGATGGGCAGCGACTGGCCGGTTTCGCTGCTGGGGGGCGACTATCAGCAGGTCTGGGCGGCGCAGCTCGACGGCCTGGCCGGGCTGACGGATGCCGAACGGCGCGCGATCACGCACGACACGGCGGCTCGCACCTACGCGCTCACGCTCGGCTAGGCGCCCCCGGGGAGCACCCGGTTGGCCGGCCCTGTCGGGACCCTCGTGCATCCCCCCGCTGGCCGGCCCTGTCGGGACCCTCGTGCATCCCCCGTTGGTCGAGCGTGTCGAGACCCTCGTGCATCCCCCGTTGGTCGAGCGTGTCGAGACCCTCGTTCCCCCGTTGGTCGAGCTTGTCGAGACCCTCGTTCCCCCGTTGGTCGAGCGTGTCGAGACCCTCGTGCGCCGGTTTCGGGTCGTGGTTGGGGGATCTCGACGGGCTCGATCAACGGTTTTTGCTCGACCCCGTTGGTCGAGCGTGTCGAGACCCTCGTTCCCCCGTTGGTCGAGCGTGTCGAGACCCTCGTTCCCCCGTTGGTCGAGCGTGTCGAGACCCTCGTGCGCTGGTTTCGGGTCGTGGTTGGGGGATCTCGACGGGCTCGATCAACGGTTTTTGCTCGACCCCGTTGGTCGAGCGTGTCGAGACCCTCGTTCCCCCGTTGGTCGAGCGTGTCGAGACCCTCGTTCCCCCGTTGGTCGAGCGTGTCGAGACCCTCGTGCGCTGGTTTCGGGTCGTGGTTGGGGGATCTCGACGGGCTCGATCAACGGTTTTTGCTCGACCCCGTTGGTCGAGCGTGTCGAGACCCTCGCGTGCCGGTTTCGGGTCGGGGTTGGGGGATCTCGACGGGCTCGATCAACGGTTTTTGCTCGATGAACGGTTTTTACTCGACCGGCGGTTTTTACTCGACCGGCGGATTTTTACTCGACCGACGGTTGGTGCTCGACCGGCGGGTGTCGCTCGACCGACGGGCGCCGCTCAACCAACAGCGACCCGACCCGCTAGTGCAGGGAGATCGTTTCCACCGCATGCAGCTGGTCGCGAATGAAGCGGTTGGCATGTGCGGCCAGGTCGTCCGAGTCCTGCCAGAGGTTGCGCCAGATGCCGAGCGTGTTGCTCAGCTCGGCGCTGACGACCGACGACGAGAACGACTCGAACACGACGGGGCCGTCATAGTTGATCCGAGCCAGGCCGCGAAAGAACCCGTCGAAGTCGACGGTTCCGCTGCCGAGGTAGCCGCGGTGGCTCTCGCCGATGTGTACATAGCCCAGGCGGTCGTTCACGTCCAGCACGGGGGTGAAGAGATCCGACTCCTCGATATTCATGTGGTACGTGTCGAGGTGCACCGAGACGTTGGCATGGTCGACCTCGCCCAAAAACTCCAGGGCAGCGCGGCCCGTGTTCATCAGGTTCGTCTCATAGCGGTTGACGACTTCGAGCGAAAGGTGGATGCCGAGGCCGTCTGCGCGGGAAGCGAGCCGGCCCAGGGCCGCGGCGCTCGAGGCGCGTCCACTGGCCGTCTGCGGCTGCATGTACTTCTTCATCGCGCTGTACAACACCCCGCACAGATTCCGGCCGCCCATCGTGCTGACGATGTCGAGACACTCGTTCAGCAGGGCCTCGCCAGCGGCGACAATGGCCGGGTCTGGGCTCGTGAGGTCGGTTGAATCGCTCAAACCGAGCGAGGCCGACACCGCGAGGTCATTCTCTTTCACGAGCCGCGCGGCAAGGTTCCGGTCGAAATTGGTCGGATCCATCAGCGGAATCTCGATCAGATCGAAGCCGGCCTGCTTCGTCTTTTCGATGGCCAGGGTCAGGCCTTTTTCATCGAAAGTCCCTGTAAAAACCAGGGCGTGTGCGCCAATCTGCACGGGGGCCTCATTCCTTGTCATCGTCTGTGACTGCTCGCCACGCGGGGTGGGACAAATCAACACTAGGTGGATTCACCAGAATTAGATACATTAGGATACAACTTAGAGAGAGGCCGATTCGTTACTCGCATTGGTCGGATCTTTAGCCGTTCCTGTGGCATGATCGTCAGACAGGAATTGGATGTACGTTTCCTCCGTCGAAGTAGGTGAAAGTGTGAATACCCAACTGCTCAAGGTCAGTGGTATTAGTAAGAGCTTCCCCGGCGTGCAAGCGCTGAAGGATGTCGAGTTCGAACTGAACCGGGGAGAGGTCCTCGCACTCGTCGGTGAAAACGGCGCCGGCAAGTCCAGCCTCATGAAAATCCTTTCCGGTATCTACACCAAGGATTCGGGCACCATCGTCTTCGAGGGCCAGGAAGTCGACATCGACAGCCCGAAGACCGCGCAGGCGCTCGGCATCAGCATCATCCACCAGGAGATGCACCTGATGCCGCACCTCACGATCGCGCAGAACATCTACATCGGCCGTGAACCCCGCGGCGGAATCTTCCTGCGTGAGCGTGCGCTCAACCGCAAGGCCGACGAGCTGCTCGGCCGCCTCGGCATCGCGCTGAACCCGCGCGATCTCGTTGAAACCCTCACCGTCGCGAAACAGCAGATGGTCGAAATCGCCAAGGCGCTCTCATTCGACGCCAAGGTGCTCATCATGGACGAGCCGACCTCGGCTCTGACCGAATCCGAAACCGAAACCCTGTTCACCCTCATCGAGGGGCTCAAGAAAAACGGCACCGGCATCATTTACATCTCGCACCGCATGGACGAGCTGCGTCGGATCACCGACCGGGTCACGGTGCTGCGCGATGGGCAGTACATCGGTTCGCTCGAGACCAGCCAAATCGACATCCCGACGATCATCGAGATGATGGTCGGCCGCCACATCGAAGAGGGCGCCCGCCCGGCCCCCCGCGACCACTCGAACGAGCCCGTCGTGCTGAAGGTCGCCGGCCTGAACACCCGTCACCTGCTGAAAGACGTGGGCTTCGAGCTGCGTCGGGGCGAGATCCTCGGCTTCGCCGGGCTGATGGGTGCCGGCCGCACCGAGGTCGCCCGCGCCATCATCGGCGCAGACCCGTCCGAGATCGGCACGATGGAGATCAACGGCACAGCCGTCTCGATCAAGCAGCCCTCCGACGCAGTGAAGAACGGCATCGGCTACCTCTCGGAAGACCGCAAGGCCTACGGCCTCTTGCTCGAGCAAGACGTCAACACCAACATTCTGTTGGCCTCACTGCGTGATTACACGGATGCCCTCGGCTTCGTTCACACGGGCAAGGGCAAGCAGATTTCGCGCGACTACGTCAGTTCGCTGCGCATCAAGACTCCGTCGATCACGCAGACGACGAAGAACCTGTCTGGTGGAAACCAGCAGAAAGTTGTGATTGCCAAGTGGCTGGCACGCGACTGCGACATCCTCATTTTTGACGAGCCGACCCGCGGCATCGATGTGGGAGCCAAGGAAGAGATCTACCAGCTGTTGAACGAGCTCGTGGCCGAGGGGAAGTCGATCATCATGATCTCCTCCGAGCTGCCTGAGGTTCTGCGGCTGTCCCACCGCATTGTCGTCATGGCAAGCGGTCGGATCACCGGCGTTCTCGACAACGTAGACGCGACGCAGGCGAAGATCATGGACTTTGCAACCCGCATGGGCGACGAGAAAGAGTAACGACAGCATGAATGCAACCCCTGTTATTGAGAAGACGCCCCAGGCGGAGAACAGCTCCAATCAGAAGTTGGGCGCCCAGAGCTTTCTGCGCGCACAGCTGCAGCAGTCGTTGGCCTTTGGCACGCTCGTCGTGCTGCTTGTCTTCTTCTCGTTCGCCAGCAACAACTTCTTCACCTGGAGCAACATCTCCGGCATCCTGCTCTCGACGGCCGTGATCGGCATTCTGGCGCTCGGAACGACGTTCGTCATCATCACCGGCGGCATTGACCTGTCGATCGGTACCGGTATGACGCTGGCCGCCGTGATGACCGGCATCTTCCTCGTGAACCTGCAGCTGCCGTTGATCGTCGGCGTGATCGGTGGAATCGCGACGGGAGCCCTGATGGGCTTCATCAACGGCTTCAACATCGCCGTGCTGAAACTGCCGCCGTTCATTGCGACGCTGGCCATGATGATGATCGCCCAAGGCCTCGCCCTGGTGATCTCCGGCGTGCGCCCGATCTACTTCAGCGGCGTCGAGGGATTCAAGCAGATCGCACTCGGAACGCTGATTCCGGGCCTGCCGAACGCCGTTCTGATTCTCTTCCTGCTCGCCATCGTCGCCTACCTGCTGCTGAGCAAGACGATCCTGGGTCGCTACACCTTCGCCATTGGCAGCAACGAAGAGGCCACGCGCCTGTCGGGTGTTGACACCCGCAAGTGGAAGATCATCATCTACACGGTCGCCGGTCTCTTCACCGGTGTCGCCGGTGTCGTCATCGCCGCGCGCCTCGACTCGGCTCAGCCGCAGCTGGGTGTCGGGTACGAGCTGCAGGCGATCGCCGCCGTCATCATCGGTGGCACGTCGCTGCTCGGTGGACGCGGCTCGATCATGGGAACCGTCATTGGTGCCCTGATCATGAGCGTGCTGATCAACGGCCTGCGCATCATGTCGATCCAGACCGAATGGCAAAACGTCGTCGTCGGCGCCGTCATCCTCGTCGCGGTCTTCACTGACTCGCTGCGCCAGGGGCGCTCGGCAACCTAGCCCATCCCATGAACCCGGCAGGGGCGGTCTCGTAAGAGGCAGGACCGTCCGTGCTGAACCGATGCACCAATCGGTTATCGCCGCAGAGGTACAGCCCAGACAACGATCCTGTGTCTACCCGTACCTCGTGGCCATCGTCGCCTCTTGAGATCAATAGCAGCACCGAGTCAGCCATGGGGCTGGCCACCGACCAAACAACGGAGTTATTCGATGAAAACTAGCAAGAAGGTCACGTTCCTCGCCGCTGCAGCTGCGGTGGCACTCGCTCTCGCGGGCTGCTCGGCCAACGCCAGCACCGACGCAGGCGGCGACGGAGGTAGCGACGAGGTGTACATCGCACTCGTCTCGAAGGGATTCCAGCACCAGTTCTGGCAGGCCGTGAAGACGGGCGCCGAGAACAAGGCCAAGGAGCTCGGCGTCAAGGTCACGTTCGAAGGCCCCGCCTCCGAGACTGAGATCGACAGCCAGCTGCAGATGCTGCAGGCCGCGATCGACAAGAAGCCCGACGCCATCGGCTACGCAGCCCTCGACCCCGAGGCCTGCATTCCGCTGATGGATGCCGCCAAGGCAGCCAGCATCCCGGTCGTTCAGTTCGACGCCGGGTGCAACAGCGACTACCCGCTGAGCATCGCAAAGACCGACAGCCTGGGCGCCGGCGCACTCGCTGCCGACAAGATGGCTGAGCTCATCGGTGGCAAGGGTGAGGTCGCAATCGTCGGTCACAGCCAGATCAACTCCACCGGTGTTGAACGTCGCGACGGCTTCGTCGACCAGATGAAGGCGTCATACCCCGACATCAAGATCGTCGACATCCAGTACGGCGATGGCGACCACCTCAAGTCGGCTGACATTGCCAAGGCAATGCTCGCTGCACACCCGAACCTCAAGGGCATCTACGGCACCAACGAAGGCTCCGCCATCGGCGTCGTCAACGCTGTCGGCGAGCTGGGCCTGAAGGCTGGCGCTGTCACCATCGTCGGCTTCGACTCGGGCCAGGCACAGATCGACGCGATCAACAACGGCACCATGGCCGGCGCGATCACGCAGAACCCGATCGGCATCGGCGAGGCAACCGTTCAGGCTGCATTCGACGCCATCAACGGCAAGACCCCGGAGAAGGTCATCGACACCGGTTACTACTGGTACGACAAGACCAACATGGAAGACGCCAAGATTGCGGCGGTTCTCTACAAGTAAGTAATGCATGACTGAAGCCCCTCTCCCAGATACTGGGGGAGGGGCTTCTCCCATCTCGGCGAAAGGAACCATCGATGGCACGCGCAGACGTGAGCTTCTCCAATGCGCACGACACCGACCCGTTCGGTCGACTCTCCTACGGTGCTGCTGCGCTGGGGAATCTCTTTCAGGCCGTCGACGACGAGACGGCCGCCGAGACGCTGGCGACCGCGTGGGAGCTCGGCATCCGTTATTTCGACACGGCCCCGCACTACGGGCTGGGACTGTCCGAGCGCCGCGTCGGCGAGTTTCTGCGGGGGAAGCCGCGCGACGAGTTTCAGATCAGCACCAAAGTGGGGCGCCTGCTCGAGCCCACGCCCGAGCGCGCCCACCTGAAGGACGACACCTGGTTCGACGTGCCGGCCGCGACCCGGCGGCGATGGGATTACTCAGCGGAGGGGATCCGTCGCTCTCTCGAGGACTCTCTCGACCGTCTCGGCCTCGACTCCGTCGATATTCTCTACCTGCACGATCCGGAGCAGTTCGGGGTTCATGCCGAGATTCCCGGAGCGGTGCAGGCGCTCATCGATCTGCGTGAGGAGGGGCTCGTCGGCCGCGTGGGTGTGGGCACGAGTGACGTTGACATTCTGCGCAGCATTGTGCGAACGGCCGATATCGACCTCATCATGCTGTCGAACCGCTACACGCTGCTGAACCGGGAGGCCGCCGATGAGTTGCTTCCGGAGTGCCGAGAGCGCGGCGTCGGCGTGGTCAACGTTGGCGTGTTCAACTCGGGGATTCTGGCGTCGCCGACACCCCGCGACGACGCACACTATGAATATGGTGCGGTGACGCCGTCGGTGCTCGCTCACGCACGCCGGTTGGCCGACGTGTGTCGCTCGCATGGCGTGGAGTTGCCCGCTGCTGCCCTGCAGTTCAGTCTGCGCGACCCGTCGGTGCTTACCGTCGCGGTGGGTGCGGGGCGCGCCGAGCAGTTGCGCCAGAACCGCGCCTGGATGGATGCGCCGATTCCTGAGGCGCTGTGGGGCGATCTGTAGGCGGCTGCGCAGTTCTTGCTGGGACGGGGGCAAATCCGCTCGTTTGCGCATTATGGTCACAAACCTGTTACTACATGGCCTATCGCGTCGAGCGCCCGGTAGCGTGTGACAACGGCACAGTTGCCGTTACTACACATTGGAGTGTGACATGGGGTTTTCCAAACGGGCCATCATCGCGGCGGGGGCTGTAGCAGCCGCGCTGGTCTTCACCGGCTGTGCAAGCGAGGCATCAGACGCTCCGGCCGCCGGCACTTCAGACCGGCCGTACATCGCCTTGATCTCCAAGGGCTTCCAGCACGAGTTCTGGCAGGCCGTCAAGCAGGGCGCCGAGAGCAAAGCCAAGGAACTCAACGTGGACATCACGTTCGAGGGTCCGGCATCCGAGACTGAGATCGACACGCAGCTGCAGATGCTGCAGGCCGCGATCGACAAGAAGCCTGCCGCGATCGGTTTCGCGCCGCTCGACCCCAAGGCGTGTGTTCCGCTCTATGACGCCGCGAAGGCCGCCGGTATTCCGATCGTGCAGTTCGACGCGGGCTGCGACAGCGACTACGCACTGAACACGGCCAAGACCGACAGCCTCGCCGCCGGCGCACTCGCCGCCGACAACATGGCCGAGCTCATCGGCAAGAAGGGGGAGGTCGGCATCGTCGGCCACACCCAGATCAACTCGACCGGCATTGAGCGTCGCGACGGTTTCGTGAACCAGATGAAGGCCGAGTACCCCGGCATCACGATCGTCGACATCCAGTACGGCGATGGCGACCACCTCAAGTCGGCCGATATCACCAAGGCCATGATCGCGGCACACCCGAACCTCGTGGGACTTTACGGAACCAACGAGGGTTCGGCCGTTGGCATGGTCAATGCGCTGTCCGAGCTGGGCTTGAAGCCCGGCCAGATCACCGCGGTGGGCTTTGACTCCGGCCAGGCGCAGATCGATGCGATCAGCAACGACCTGATGGCCGGCGCGATCACGCAGAACCCGATCGGCATCGGCGAGGCGCTTGTTCAGGCCGCAGTCGACGCCATCAACGGCAAGACGCTGGAGAAGACGACCGACACTGGCTTCTTCTGGTACGACAAGACCAACATGGACGACCCGAAGATTGCCCAGGTTCTCTACAAGTAGCGTGCACGTGTGACGAAGGGCCGTCCGCGCATCTGCGCGGGCGGCCCTTCTGCGTTGCAGTCTCCGTTGCCTTCTGCGTTGCAGTCTCCGTTGCCGTCTGCGTCGGATGCGTCGGATGCGTCGGCGGATGCCCGCTCGCCGAGTTCGCGACTTTCGGTCGAGTTTCCGTGGTGCGCGGGGTGAACTCGACCGCAAGGCGGAAAGTCGGCGGATACGGGGCGTGAGCCGCGTCGGCCGGCCACGGGCGCGTGGGCGGGGGCGCGGGGCTTGAGGTTGGCTCGCGGGGTTTCGAGGCTGCGCTCGCAGGGCTCGCTTCGCACCTCAACCAACGGAGTTGGTTTGGGTGGGCGCGACGGGTGCGACGGGTGCTGCGAACTCGGCGTACGTGGGTTAGGCGGGCGCCCAGGTGAGGAAGCGCTGCGGGTTCTGCGTGACCAACGCATCGACGACATCCGCGCCGATGCGGGCTCTCAGCTGCGGCAGGTAGCGCTCGCCCAGGTAGGCGAGGCCCGGCATGCCGCCATAACCGATGTAGCGGGATGCCCGCGCGACGTCGCCGCCGAGCAGAATCCTGTCGGCCGAGCCACCGACAATGACGGCTTCGGTGAGCGTGAGCAGCTCGGCATCGCTGCGGGTGCGCGGCCGGGCCATGCCGTCGTAGCCGAGCCAGGCGCCGCGAGCGGCGAGCTCGAGGTGCAGGGCGGGGTTCGGGTCGCGGTCGGCGTGCGCGAGCACGATGCGATCGGCGGGAACGCCGAGCGATCCGAGCAGGTCGAGCAGTTCGTGGGCGGCCGTGCAGAACTCCAGGTGCACCATGACCGGGGCGCCCGTCGCGACGTGCGCCTGCGCGACGGCCTCGAGCGTCACGCGCTCGAACGGCGTGATCGACCAGTAGCCAATGCCCGCCTTCAGCAGGCCGGCCCGCACGGGGTGGCCCGCGGCGTCCGTCGCCCGCCCGTCCACAGCTCGTGCGAGCGCGGTACGAATGTCGCTCGAAGCGGATGCCGTGTTGGCATCCGTCGATCCGGCGGGTGCCGCGCCGGCACGGGCGACGGACCGTCGGGCACCATCGTCACGCTGCGGCATACCGAGCAGCAGGTCGTCGGTGAACAGTGCGGCGCGCTCATCGACCGTCGTCTGCCGCAGCCAGTGGTCTGGCCCATAGTGCGCCTCGCGATGCGCTCCGGTGGTCGCGACGATGCGAAGGCCCGTCGCGCGGCTGATGCGCGCCAGACTCTCGGGGTCGCGGCCCACACCGATCGGGGTCGCGTCGATCATGGCGTCGAAGCCGCTGCCGCACAGCAGGGCGGCTTCCACGCCCGAGGCGGCCTCGTCGTTCAGTTCGTCGCCGACCAGCAGCGGGCTCACCTGAAAGAGGTGCTCGTGATAGTTGACGCGGCCGAGCTCGGCGGGCGCCAGATCGCCCGACACCGTGCGCACGAAGGTCATCGCGCAGCCAACGCCGCATCGGCCAGGCGTGTCACCGTGGCGTCGTCGAGCGTGAGGTCGAAGACCTCGGCGATCACCTGGCTCCAGCCGTGAATGAAGTAGCGCCAGCCGTCGACGACGGTGAGAGCGGATGCCTCGGCCTGCTCGCTCGCCTGGGCCAAGAACTCAAGCGAGCCGCGGTAATTGAACTCCCAGACAATTGCCTCGCGCGGAAATCGGGCGCCGTCGGGCACGGGTGAACCGGGGCGGTCCTTGCCGAGCCCGCTCGCGTTGACCACGAAACTGCCGGCGGGTGCGGCGGCCAGGATGTCGCGGGTCACGTCGGGGGAGGACGCGAGCACGTAGTCGATCAGGCCGGCCGGGGTGCCGCGGCGGTCGTGCACCGCGCGTAGGTGGTCGAGGCGCGCCTGGCTGGTGTCGGTCACGATGATGCGGGAGGGGGCATCCGCTCGCTCGGCCAGGTACCAGGTGAGCGCGGTGCCGGCGCCGCCCGCGCCCAGGCACACGGCGTGGGCGCCGGTGGTCGCGAAGTGGTCGGCGGGCAGAAACTCTTCAGCGGCCAGGCCGACGGTGAGCGGATCCTTGGCGTGGCCGTGCAGGGCGCCGTCGCGCTTCGAGATGCTCGACACCTCGCCGCAGAGCGTGCTGAAGCGGTCGAGCTCGCCGAACAGGTCGTGGCTGGCTTCGTAGAGACCCATCTTGTGTGTGGTGACAAGGGCGCCGCGGTGCTCGGGATCGTCACGGATGGCCTCGACCAGCGCCCGATACTGCTCGGGTGTCGCGTCGAGCGGCAGGTCGTGGCCGCGCAGAGTGCGGGTGGGCAGGTCGAGGATCTCGGCCCAGACCGGGAAGATCGCCATGATCGAGGACTGCGCCGTGCTCACGCCGACAAAGCCCATGTGCCCGCTCATGCTGCGACCGCCAGACCCGAGAACAGGCGCGCCTTGCGCTCCACCTCGTCGTACCGGCCGGCCGCGAGGTCGGCGCCCGAGACGAGGTCTCCGCCCGCACCGACCGCGATCGCTCCGGCGGCGAACCACTCGTCGATGTTCTCGGGGGTGACTCCGCCGGTCGGCATCAGAGCCAGCTCGGGGAACGGGCCGCGCAGCGCCTTCAGGAAGGCCGGGCCGCCAAGGGAGGCGGGGAAGATCTTGACGACATCCGTGCCGTAGTCGAGCGCCGCCATGACCTCGCTCGGAGTGAGCGCACCGGTCATCACGGTCAGGCCGGTCGCCTTCATGGCGCGGGTCAGGTCGGGTCGCGTGCCCGGGCTCACCAGGAACGTCGCGCCGGCCGCGTGGGCCTGCTCGGCCTGCTCGGCCGTGGTGACGGTGCCGGCGCCGAGGTAAATGCTCTCGCCGTAGCGAGCGGCAAGCTCCCGGATGACGGCGGGCGCGTCAGGCGTGGAATAGGTGATCTCGAGGCCGGTCACGCCGCCGGCGATGAGGGCGCCGGCCGCGAGAATGGCGCTGTCGGCCGACGGGGCGCGCACGACGGCGAGCACACGGGTGTTCGAAAGAGTGGTGAGGTCGGTCATCGATCAGGCTTTCGTTCGGACGGGATGGGGAGGGGTGTCGCCGTTCAGCACGGCGAGCAGGTTGGTGACCGCGATCGAGCCCATGTTGTCGACGGCTTCGACGGTCTGCGCGCCGAAATGCGGCGTGACGATCACACGGGCGGCGAGGTCCTCGGCCAAGAGCGGCGAGGCGTCACCGCGGGTGTCGCCGGCGAGGGTGTCGGCGGCGAATCCGGCGATCGCACCCTGGCGCAGCGCGGCGGCGAGGGCCTGTTCGTCGACCAGGTCGGGGCGGGCGGTGTTGATGATGACCAGGCTGGGGGTGGCGGAGGCGAGCCAGTCGGGGGTGACCAGTGTGGTTCCGCCCGGGGCATGCAGGGTGACGATGTCGCACTCGGCGGCCATCTGCGTGAAATTCAGGGGCTCGGCGCCGCCGGCCACGATCTGCTCGGTCGTCATCCAGGGGTCGTGGGCGACGACACGGGAGCCGAAGCCGGTCAGCCGCGCAGCGACGCCCTGTCCGATGCGGCCGAAACCGACGATGCCCACGGTGAGCGAGCCGAGCTCGCGGCCGCGCAGCACCGACCAGTCGCCGGCACGCACGCGGCGGTCGCCCTCGGGAATGCCGCGCAGTGCCGCGAGCATCAGTCCGACGGCATGGTCGGCCACCGCGCTGCTGTTCGCACCGGGGGTGTTCGTGACGATGATGCCGCGCGCTTCGGCGGCGGCCAGGTCGACGGCTTCGAAGCCCACACCGTAGCGAGCCACGACGCGCAGGTTCGGCGCGGCGTCGAGGTGCGCGGCGGTGACGGGGCCGGTGCCGGCCACCCAGGCGACGGCGTCGGCGAGAAGCGGACGCAGCGTGTCAAGGTCGTGGTCGGACGGGCCCATGCTGACGCTGTGACCGTTCTCGGCCAGGCGGGCGACGAGGTCGACCGATCCCGATCCGAACGACCGACTCGTTGCGAGAATCTGAGACATCAGTGACCTGCCCTCTTCGAGTACCACGGCGCCAGGCTGGTGTAGGCGTCGAGAAAAAGCTCATGCCGAGCGGTGTACCCGGCGTGCGCGGCGGCATCCGGAGTGAACTCGGCGGTCACCTCGGACAGCCCGCGGGCCGCGTCGAAGCCGTCGACGAGGCCGAGGCCCACCGCGGCGGTGACCGCGGCCCCGAGGCTGTTCGCCTCTTCGACGATGGTGCGCCGACGCACACTAACGCCCCAGATGTCGGCCATGATCTGCAGCCAGGTGTCGCTGGCCGCGCCGCCGCCGATCGCGTCGATGCTGTCAATCGTGGCGCCGGCCTCACGGAACGCCTCGATGCAGGTGCGCAGGTTGAACGCGACGCCCTCGAGCACCGCACGCGTCATCTCGGCACGCCCGTGGTGTCGGCCGATGCCGACGAATGCGCCGGCGGCATCCGGGTTCCAATGCGGCGAGCGTTCGCCCAGCAGATAGGGCAGAAAGTAGAGTCCGCTGGCCGAGCCCTGGGCGGTGTTGGCGTCGGCGACCAGCTGGGGCAGATTTGCGGATGCCGCGTCGGGGCTGAGCAGCTCGGTCACCCACTGCAGGGCAGCGCCGCCGGCCTGCATGGTGGCCGTCGGTACATAGCTGCCGGGCACCACGTTGTCGAAGGTCATGGTGCGCATGAGCGGGTCGAGCACCGGCGTGTCGCTCACAAACGAGATCCAGGCGGAGGTGCCCAGGCAGACGTAGGCGCCGTCGGTGGGGGCAACGATTCCGGCGCCGACCGCGGCGATCGGGCCGTCGCCGCCGCCCATCACCACGCGGGTTCCGCGGGCCAGGCCGAGCGTGCTCGCCGCGGCATCCGTGAGGGGGCCCACGATGCTCGTCGCATCGAGGATTTCGGGGAACAGTGCGACATCGAGGCCGGCAGCGGCCAGCATCTCGGCCGACCAGACGCCATTCGTCTGGTCATAGGCGTTGGTCGCCGAGGCGTCGGAGCGGTCGGTCGCCAAGCGGCCGGTGAGACGCTGCAGGACGAAATCCTTGGCGATGCAAAAGTGCCGCACGCGGTCGAACACGTCAGGCTCGTTGTCACGCACCCACATGATCTTCTCGAGCGAGTAGGTGGGGTTGATGCGATGACCGGTCAGGGCGTAGGCGCGCTCCTGACCGATCACGGCTTCAAGCTGCGCGGTTTGGGCGGTGCTTCTGGTGTCGGCCCAGATCATCGCGGCACGCACGGGGTTGTAGCTCGCGTCGAGCAGAACGGCGCCCATCATCTGGCCGCTCACGGACAGCCCCGTGACCTGGACGGGGGTGACGCCGGAGCGGGCGATGAGTGTTCTCGTCGCCTGGACGACGGCATCCCACCAGTCCTCGGGGTTCTGCTCGGCGAGGCCGCCCTCGGCGAAGTGAGCGCCGTAGTTGACGGTCACCGCGGTGACCAGGCGGCCGTCATCCTCATGCAGCGAGGCCTTGTTGCCCGTCGTCCCGAGGTCGTGCGCGATGATCATGAGTGATCAGCCCTCGACGTAGTTCACGAAGTCGAGCCCGTCGGCGCCGGCCAGCACCCGCTGGCCCATGCCGTGCTCGAGCACCCACCCGTAGTCGTGTCCGGCTCCGCCGGGGTAGACCGCGAGGAACGAGTAGGGCTCGTCGCCGACATTGATGCTGCGGTGAGCCCAGCCGGGCGGCATGTAGCCGATGGTGCCGGGGGTCATGTCGACCCAGCGGGTCTCGGTGCCGTCGAACATCAGGAGTCCGCCGTGACCGGAGATGCAGAGGTAGATCTCGCCCTGGTGGTTGGGGTGCTGGTGGCCCTTGGTCATCCACAGCTCCCCGGCGGTGGTGCCGGGCTGGATCGTGGTGATCGACTGGGGCAACTCGCGGTCAATCTCGGGAACGGGCGAGGACACGACCGAGTAGACGATCGGGTCGCCGTCGGCGACGGCCGCAGCCCAGGCCTCCGAATCGCGGAACAATCCCTCAAGGTCCGACATGCGTCGGGTCAGGGTCGGTCCCTCGGGAGAGAGAGTTCCGGCGCCCTGATCGAAGCGGATGCTCATGGGCGGAACGGGAAGGGCGGAGTATTCGGACACGACGGTCTCCTCGAACGGTTCTGCGGCTGCGGTGCTGCGAATTCAGACTACCTGTAATTACAGGTTACATGTAATTACAGGTGCGAGGGAGTGAAATTTGTCGACCAGGTACAGTTTCGACCGCGCTGCGCCTGCGCTGCGCCTGCGCTTCGGCCGAGTTCAGCCCTAGTCGAGGCCCGTGTGGCGCAGCGACGCGGTGCTGAGATCGCTGGGTGTGGCCGTGAGCTGAAACTCGAAGCGGCTGCGATCGCCGCGGTGATAGGCGATGAAGTACTCCATCGGATGGTCGTCGACATCGAACCCGACGCTGCGCAGAACGAGCAGGGCCTTTCCTTCTCCAACGCGCAGGAGTGCGCCTTGCTCGGCATCGGCGGAGGAGGCCTCGGCCGAGCGCACGCCCCGCACGGCGCGCACATCGTAGGTGGCCAGCAGTGCGTACAGCGACTGGTCGCGCAGATCGGCGTGTTCGACCAGCACGCCGACCCGCTCAGGCAGATAGGTCGTCGTCCAGGACCACGGCTCTCCATCGACGAAACGCAGTCGCTCGATCATCAGCACGGGATCGCCGGGAAGCAGCTGCAGGGCGGTGGCGATGTCGTCATCTGCCGGCACGAAGGCCTGCGTGCGCACCTCGCTGCGCACCCGTCCGCCGCGTGCCGTGACCTCTTCATAGAGACCGGTCAGCGTGTGCACCAGGCTCTCGGGGGTCTTGGGGTGGGCCACGAACGTTCCCTTGCCCTTGACCCGGTCGATGATGCCCTGATGCTCAAGCTGAAGCAGCGCCTGGCGCACGACGGTGCGGGAGACACCGAACTGCGCGCAGAGACGGTGTTCGCCGGGAAGAACGTCGCCGGGCTTCAGGCCCAGCGTGGCGATGTGCTCGATGATGTGCTGCTTGAGCTGGTGGTACATCGGCTGCGGGGAATGACGGTCAATGTCGTCGACGGCTCCGAGCGTGGTGCGTTCATCAGCGAGAAGAGGAGCATTCATGGTGTCAGCTTCCTAGCGAATCTGGAGTTGCAGGGAGCGTGAATGGATGACGGGGAGCGTCAGGCGTTCACGCTTCGCTCGGCGAGAAAAGCGTCAACCTCGTCGCGGTGGGGGAGGCTCGGCGAGGCGCCGCGCTTCGTCACGGCGAGGGCGCCCGCGCCGATCGCACGCGAAATTGCGGCGGGAAGCTCGTAGCCGAGTGCGATGGAGGAGCCCAGATACCCGGCGAAGGCATCGCCTGCGGCGGTCGTGTCGACGGCATCCACCTCGAACGAGTCGAAGTGCAGCGTCGTCTCGGCCGAGACCAGCACCGCGCCGGCTGCTGCCATGGTGATGAGCGCATAGCGCGCACCGCGGTCGGTGAACCAGCGGCCGGCTTCGATCGCGGAATCGGTGTCGGTCACGGGCACGCCGGTGAGAATGCGCGCTTCGGTCTCATTGGGGGTGACGATGTCGACCAGGGGCCAGATCGCGTCGTCGAGAACGGCGGCGGGGGCCGGGTCGAGTATGACGGTGAGGCCGGCCTCGTGACCCTTGCGGATGGCGTACTGGGTGAGCGCCCACGGGATTTCGAGTTGAGTGAGAAGCACGCGTGAGGTGGCGGCGCGATCCGCGAACGCGGTGTCGATCTGCTCTTCGCTCAGTGCGGCGTTGGCCAGTGGCACCATCACGATGTCGTTCTCACCGGACGCATCGACGCGGATGTGCGCGATTCCGGTGGGGCCGGGAACCGAGCGCACGTGCTCAATGTTCACTCCCGCGCTGCGCAAGCCGTCGGTGACGAGGTTCGAGAACAGATCGGTTCCGACGCAGGCGACCATGTGGGCCTCGCCGCCCGCGAGACCGGCCGCGACGGCCTGGTTCGCGCCCTTGCCGCCGAGCACAAGTGTGAAGTCCTCGCCCAGGATGGTCTCACCGCGCGCGGGAAGACGTGTGGAGAATGTGGTGAGATCGGCGGTGATGCTGCCAACGATCAGGACGCCGCCTGTCGGGGCCGACGACTGTGTCTGGCTCATTTCGTACCTTTCGAGGCGTTCCACGCCTATTCACGAGATGCCGGTGTCGACATCCCCACTACCCTTAAGTACATTACCGTACAGGCGCCTTTTTTCGGGGCCGAGGGTTCGGGCTCGGCCTCGCTTCGACGCGGCGCTGCACCATCATATTTCCGAAGGAGACCATCACCATGCAGCGCGAGCTTCGTTTTTACGTCGACAGTGCCAACGTTGACGACGTCAGCACACTTTTGACGGATCACCTGGTGCACGGGGTCACCACCAATCCGACCATTCTCGAGCGCTCGAACCGCACGGTTCACGACATTCCTGCACTCTACGCGCGGTGGGAATCGGAGGGTGCCGAGGAGATCTTTTTCCAGACCTGGGGCAGCACGACCGACGAGATGCTGCAGAACGCAGAGGGCATCCGTGCGCTCGGTGAGCGCGCCGTGGTGAAGGTTCCGGCCACGCGTGCGGGGTTCGCGGCGGCGTCGACGCTCGTCGCGGCGGGAACGCGCGTACTGGTGACCGCGGTCTATTCGCAGGGGCAGGCGCTCGCCGCAGCAACTCTGGGTGTGCGCTACATCGCACCGTATCTGGGCAGGCTGAAGGATGCCGGGCGGGACGGCATAGCCGAGATCACTGCGATGCAGGCACTTGTTGCCGGCACCGGCACCGACGTGTTGGCGGCGAGCCTGCGCACGCCGCACGACATCGTCGAGCTCGCCGCGAACGGTGTGCCGTTCTTCACGGCGGCACCGTCGGTGATCCTCGCCGCGCTACAGACCGATGTGAGCGACGCCTCGGCGGCCGAGTTCGACGCGGCGGTGCAGCGGGGCCTGTCGGACAGGCAGGAATAGCTGTTCCCCCTCGCGGTGCCGAAGTGAGACGGGGCCGCGCTCTTCAACGGTTTCGCTGCTCACTCGCCGCCGGGCCATCCGCTCTTAGGAGGCCGAGGCCGCGTCCCGCAGCCACTGCTCGACGCCCG
Organism: Leifsonia psychrotolerans; assembly: GCF_013410665.1. Taxonomy (NCBI): domain Bacteria; kingdom Bacillati; phylum Actinomycetota; class Actinomycetes; order Micrococcales; family Microbacteriaceae; genus Glaciibacter; species Glaciibacter psychrotolerans. The sequence continues at coordinate 3,192,149 of NZ_JACCFM010000001.1, forward strand.
AGATGTGCACGAGCGTGAGTGCCTGAGCGAGTTCGGCGTCGCCGCGTTCGAGCGCATCGACGATGGAGGTGTGTTCAGACAGGGTGCGCTCCACCGAGTGCTCCTGGGTGAGGCCGCGCCAAATGCGCGCGCGCACGGTGCCGCTCGAGAGCGATTCGATCAGGCCGGCCAGGTAGGCGTTCCCCGCCGCGGCCACGATCGCACCATGAAAGGCGAGGTCGTGGGTGACCAGGCCCTCGACACTGGTCGTGCCATTGACCGACTGGATCTGGCCGCGCAGGTCGTCGATTGTCGGGGCATCCATCTGCGGGCAGGCGAGGGCGACGGCGGCCGGTTCGAGTATGCGGCGCACGGCGAAGAGCTCCAGAATCGAGTCGTCGTCGTGCATGTCGAGCACGAACGACATCGCCTCAAGCAGCAGTCGGGGCTCAAGACTCGTCACGTAGGTGCCGTCGCCGCGGCGCACGTCGAGCACGCGAATGACCTCGAGTGCCTTGACGGCTTCGCGCAGTGAACTGCGGGAGAGCCCCAGGCGTTCGCTGAGTTCCTTCTCGGGGGGAAGGCGGTCACCGGGGCCGAGTTCTCCCGACGTAATCATCTCTTTGATCTTGAGGATTGCTTCGTCGGTCACGGCCATGCAAAGATCCTACCTTTGTCGGCATCCGCTTCTGATGCGTGACGGATGCGCCGGTGCCTGCCCGCGGATTCCACGTGCGGGCGCGGCTAGCTGATCGGCTGCTGCTTCGCCTTCACCGGCAGGAGCAGGCCCAACCCGATCGTGATGATCAGCACGATGCCCAGGATGCCCCAGTATTGCGCGCCGCCGAGCGTGACGAACAGCGCGAATGCGGTGGGCGCCAGGAACGTGGCGGCCTTGCCCGTCGTCGCGTAGAGGCCGAACACCTCGCCTTCGCGCCCCGCCGGGATCACCCGGGCCAGGAATGAGCGGCTGGCCGACTGGGCCGGACCCACAAAAAGGCAGAGGGCCAGGCCAAAGGTCCAGAACACAATCTGGCCGCCGTCGTGCAGCACGAACACGGCCGTGCCGCAGATGATCAAGCCGACGAGTGAGGCGACGATCACCGGCTTGGGGCCGATCTTGTCGTCGAGCAGGCCGATCGAGACGGTGGCGACGCCGGCGACGATGTTGGCGACGATGGCGAAGATGATCACCTCGCCGGCCGAGAAGCCGAACGTGCCGGCCGCCAGGATGCCGCCGAACGCGAAGACACCGACGAGACCGTCACGGAACACCGCGCTGGAGATCAGGAAGAAGACCGTCTGCCGGCTTGTCTTCCAGAGTGCGGCGATGTCGCGACCGAGGCGGGCATACGAGGCGACGAAGCTGACCTTCGCACGCTTGGCGCTGGCGGGTGCGTGGTATTCCGGGACCGCCAGCAGAACCGGCAGCGCGAACAACCCGAACCAGGCCGCCGAGATCAGCATGGCGACGCGCACGGACAGGCCATTGGCATCCGTCACACCGAACAAGCCGACCTCGGGGTGAATGAAGCCGAAATACACGATGAGCAACAGCACGATGCCGCCGAAGTAGCCCATTGACCAGCCGAAACCGCTCACCTTTCCGATCGAGCGGGGTGTCGAGACGCTGACAAGCATGGCGTTGTAGTTGACCGAGGCGAACTCGAAGAACACGGTGCCGACGGCCAGCAGAAGCAGGCCGAGCCAGAGGGAGCCGGGTTCGGGGGTGACGAAGAACATCAAGGCGGTGACCGCGACGACGACGTAGGTATTGATGGCCAGCCAGAGTTTGCGGTGTCCTGAGACATCCGAACGCTGCCCAGTGATCGGCGCGAGTAGGGCGACGACGATGCCGGCGACCGCCAGAGTCCAGCCGAGCTGGGCCGACACGAATGCCTCCCCGCCGAAGGATTTTCCCGTGAGATAGACCGTGAAGACGAAAGTGGTGACGACCGCGTTGAAGGCGGCTCCGCCCCAATCCCACATGCTCCACGCGAGGATGCGACCCTTGCGGCCGCGCTGCGCCGAAACGGCCTCGACCTGCGCGGTGTCGACGCCGATCGTGGCGGCCGCGCCATCCGTCTGAGTCAGGTGGGTCGGCGGGAAATTGCGCGGGGAGCCATCACTCGCGGGCTTCGAGTTGTCGGTCATGGGTTCAGGGTAGTGCGCGGTGGTCAGCAATCGGGGGCAGCGGGGCCGCAGCGGTGACGAGGTCGCTCACCACTCTCATCAGCGAGGCGCCTGTACTGGGAGCCGCCGTGAGACCGGATCGGCGGCTGAGGCTCGCACGACGGGTAGGGCTTGCACAGAGGTGGGCCCGACAGTGCTTCTTGGTAGGGTGGGCGCATGTCCCGAGAGCTCGGTATGGTGATTGAGCGATGAGGCGGGTGGTGTGTGGGCTTGCTGCAGTGCTTTTTCTTACCGGATGCGGAACTGGTGGGCGTAGCGGCCTGAGCCCGAGCGAAGCGGCGTCGATGGTCAACGAGATTGATGGTCTCTCCAATGCGGAGGTCATATGCGCTGAAACAGCGCCGCGATTCCTTGATCTTGGAGGAACCGCCTTCTGCCAACTCGAGGTCACCGTTGAGGATGGTTATGAAGTGAAGGGTGCCGCAGAGTTGGCGGAGTTCTTTTTGCGCGTCATTTGGGCGTTGGAAACTCGCAACGAACCGCCCAAGCTCACCGTTACATTGAACCTCCCGCAGGGCACGAAGTTTGATCCGGTTGCGGCACTGCAAGCGAACGGTTGGGAAACCACTCGTGGCAAGTACGTCGGTGAGCTTTGGGGCGTTTTCGCGCACGAGAACGGTTATTTCACGGGGCATACGGAAGCTGCTGAACATTTCGGTTCATGGCCGGGTAAGTCACCGGCAGCGCCACGCGGCCTGCTCACACCATCTTCCTGAGCGCACCTCAATTCCATTCATCGAATGTGCATAACGTAATGGGATCCGTCGAAGCAGAATTTACATGCTGCTGATCCGGATCGGTCGCTGAGACTCGCGCGAAAGGTTGAACGCGATCGTGGTCAGCACGAGCCAGGCCGCGATGGCCATGAACACCCCTGACGGCAGGTGAGCTAGCGCGCTGTGCTTCAGGTCTGCGTTCATCTGCTCGATGATGGCATGCTGCCGGTGGCCGTCTGGCTGCGGAGGTGTTTCACCGAAGTGCCCCGGCAGTTAGCCACGCGTCGGTGAGGTCGCTGAGCCCGGCTTTCACCGCTCAACTCGACCGGTGGATCGAGGCCAGAGCGATGTTCGGGCCCACGGCGACTCTCGGCGACTCTCGGCGGATCGGCCGGCTCTGTGCCTGCCGCAGGTTCGTGAGGTCGCACAGGTGACCGTTCCGCGGGCTGCGGAAGGGTCATCTGCGAGACCTCACGCGATTTCGCCGGGCCGAACGGGGTGCTGGCCGAGGCGCAACGGATGCCGCTGACGGCGCTTCTGCATGCATCCGGCGGGTGTCTTGCGCAAAGTTGAGCCATTCACACTCAACTTTGAGGTTCGCAGCTTGACATCATTTACACGCTCCTGTCACACTTGAGTCATCGAGGCTCAAGTCTCGCGAACCCACAGATTTGATTCACCCGAAATACAAAAGGAGCGCCACGCTTATGGCACGTGCAGTTGGAATTGACCTCGGAACCACGAACTCGGTCGTCGCAGTCCTCGAAGGTGGCGAGCCCACCGTCATCGCAAACGCAGAAGGCCTGCGCACGACCCCGTCGGTCGTCGCCTTCACCAAAGACGGCGAAGTTCTCGTTGGTGAAACCGCCAAGCGCCAGAACGTCACGAACGTCGACCGCACCATTTCCAGCGTCAAGCGCCACATGGGCACCGACTGGAACATCGCCATCGACGACAAGAAGTACACCCCGCAGGAGATCTCGGCGCGCATCCTGGCCAAGCTCAAGCGCGACGCCGAGCAGTACCTCGGCGACACGGTGACGGATGCCGTCGTCACGGTTCCCGCCTACTTCAACGACGCCGAGCGTCAGGCCACCAAGGAAGCCGGTGAGATCGCGGGCCTCAACGTGCTGCGCATCATCAACGAGCCCACCGCTGCGGCTCTCGCCTACGGCCTCGACAAGGGCAAGGAAGACGAGCTCATCCTGGTCTTCGACCTCGGTGGCGGAACCTTCGACGTCTCGCTGCTCGAAGTGGGTAAGGATGACGACTTCTCGACCATCCAGGTGCGCGCCACCTCGGGCGACAACCGCCTCGGTGGAGACGACTGGGACCAGCGCATCGTGGATCACCTGATCAAGAAGTTCAAGGAAACCACCGGCGTCGACGTCTCGAAGGACAAGATCGCCAAGCAGCGCCTCAAGGAAGCCGCCGAGCAGGCCAAGAAAGAGCTCTCGAGCAGCATGTCGACGAGCATCCAGCTGCCCTACCTCTCGCTGACCGAGAACGGCCCGGCCAACCTCGACGAGACGCTGACCCGCGCCCAGTTCGAGCAGATGACCAGCGACCTGCTCGACCGCACGAAGAAGCCGTTCCAGGACGTTATCCGTGAGGCCGGCGTCAAGGTGGGCGACATCGCTCACGTCGTGCTCGTCGGTGGTTCCACCCGGATGCCGGCCGTCTCTGAGCTCGTGAAGCAGGAGACCGGCGGCCAGGAGCCCAACAAGGGCGTCAACCCGGACGAGGTCGTCGCCGTCGGTGCCGCACTGCAGGCCGGCGTGCTGAAGGGTGAGCGCAAGGACGTTCTGCTCATCGACGTCACCCCCCTGAGCCTCGGTATCGAGACCAAGGGCGGCATCATGACCAAGCTGATCGAGCGCAACACGGCCATTCCGACCAAGCGCAGTGAGACCTTCACCACGGCCGACGACAACCAGCCGTCCGTTGCAATCCAGGTCTTCCAGGGCGAGCGCGAGTTCACCCGCGACAACAAGAACCTGGGCACGTTCGAGCTGACCGGCATCGCGCCGGCTCCGCGTGGCATCCCGCAGGTCGAGGTCACCTTCGACATCGATGCCAACGGCATCGTGCACGTGTCCGCCAAGGACAAGGGCACCGGCAAGGAGCAGTCGATGACGATCACCGGCGGCTCGTCGCTGGGCAAGGAAGACATCGAGCGCATGGTGCGTGAGGGTGAAGAGCACGCTGCTGAAGACAAGAAGCGCCGTGAGGCCGCCGAGGTTCGTAACAGCGCCGAGCAGCTCGCCTACTCGATCGACAAGCTCATCAAGGAAAACGACGACAAGCTGCCCGCCGAGGTCAAGAGCGAGGTTCAGGCTGACGTCGACGCTCTCAAGTCGGCTCTGGTCGGCGACGACGACGACGCGGTGAAGACCGCATTCGACAAGCTCAACGAGAGCCAGGGCAAGCTCGGCGAAGCAATCTACGCAGCCAGCCAGGCCGAGGCCGCGACGGCACCTGAGGGCGAGCAGCCGGCTGACGCGTCGAGTGACGAGGACGTGGTTGACGCCGAGGTTGTTGAAGACGAAGACGAGAAGAAGTAATGGCCAAGGACAAGAACTCGGGCGCCAATCCGGCCGATGAGTCGTCCACCGCAGCTGAGGAGGCGCTTGCCGGCGCCGCCTCAGCCGCGGCCGACGCTGACGCCGAGGGTATCGAAGAGGACGAGTTGACCGTTCAGGACATCCTGGATGCGGCTGACCTTGAGGCATCCGACCCGTCGGATGAGCACCTCGCCGACCTCAAGCGCGTCACAGCCGAGTACGCCAACTATCGCAAGCGCACCGAGGCGAACCGTGAGGTGGAGCGCGAGCGCGTCACCGGCGCGGTCGCCGTGTCACTGCTGCCGGTGCTCGACGACCTCGACCGGGCCGAGAAGCACGGCGACCTGGTTGCCGACTCGCCGTTCGCGACGATCGCAGCCAAACTGCGGTCAACCGTCGAGCGCATCGGCCTGGTTCCATTCGGTGCGGTCGGTGAGCCGTTCGACCCGAGCATGCACGAGGCGGTCTTCCAGATTCCGACGGCCGAGGTCGAGAGCGAAACCATCGCTGACGTCGTCGAGACCGGCTACAACCTGGGTTCGACACTGCTGCGTGCGGCGAAGGTCGTGGTTCAGGTACCGAGCGATGGCTAGCCAGGACTGGTTCGACAAGGACTTCTACAAGGTTCTCGGTGTCTCGAAAGATGTCACGCCGGCCGAGCTGAAGAAGGCCTATCGCAAGCTGGCGCGTCAGCATCATCCCGATTCCAATCAGGGCGATGCGGCATCCGAAGCGAAGTTCAAGGAGATCAGCGAGGCCCACTCGGTACTCTCTGACCCCGAGCAGCGCAAGGAATATGACGCAGTCCGTGCCATGGGCGGTGGAGCTCGCTTCACCGCCCCGGGCACGGGGGGCCAGCAGGGCGGATTTGACGATGTCTTCGGCGGCATGTTCGGCGGCGGTGGCGGCCAGCAGAACTACCAGTTCCAGCAGGGCGGGTACGACGACATTCTCGGCGGGCTGTTCGGCCGAGGTGCGGGTGGTGCGGGCGGCCGGTTCGGTCAGTCAACCGGCGGATATCGGGGAGCCGGCGGGCCGTCCCGTGGCCGCGATGTCACGGCATCGACGACCCTCGACTTCGTCACCGCGGTGCACGGCGACCAGATCACCCTGCAAACGCAGGACGGCCGCTCGATCAAGGTGAAGATCCCGGCCGGCGTGTCTGACGGCCAGAAGATCAAGCTGCGCGGCAAGGGTCAGCCGAGCCCGGATGGGGGTGAGCCCGGTGACATCGTGCTCACCGTCTCGGTGCGGAAGCACCCGGTTTTTGAGCGCGACGGACTCAACCTGCGGGTGACGGTTCCGATCACGTTTGTCGAAGCCGCCCTCGGGGCGACGATCGAGGTGCCCACGTTGGGCGGCTCGCCGGTGAAGCTGCGGGTGGCTCCCGGAACGCCGAGTGGGCGCATCCTGCGGGTCAAAGGTCGTGGTGTCGAAACGGCCAAGGGCACCGGTGACTTGCTCGCCGAGGTGCAGGTTGCTGTGCCGTCACACCTGTCGAAAGAGGCCGAGGCGGCCCTCGAGGCACTCAAGGCTGCTCTGCCCGACGAGAACCCGCGCGACGAGCTTCTGGTGAAGGCGCGCGGATAACAATGGACGAGAACAGCCGGGTCTTCGTGATCTCAACCGCCGCAGAACTTGCGGGCATGCACCCGCAGACACTGCGCCAGTACGACCGCATGGGCTTGGTCAGTCCGGGCCGCACGCCCGGCAAGTCGCGTCGTTATTCGATGCGGGACGTGGCCAAGCTCCGGGAGATCGCGGAACTCGGTGCCGAGGGCGTGAGCCTGGAAGGCATCCGTCGCATATTGGCGTTGGAAGATCGGGTGCGCGGGCTCGAGTCTCGTTTGCGCGAGCTCGAGTCTGCGCTGGCCGACGAAATGCTGAGCCGACCGGGCCGCCGCGTGTTCGCGGCGGGCTCGGCCGGTGACGTTATCTCGATGAAGGCGGGCACACGGATGCGCCGCTCGACTCAGATGGTTATCTGGCGGCCGCTCGACCACGGCGACGAGTAAGCGAAGCCGGAGAAATCTGTCACTGCACTCGTCAGGGGGAGGGCAGCGGCACCTGGCTGAGACCGAGAGCATTCACTCTAGATTTTGAAATCGATTTCGCTAAGGTGGGCATGGATCAAGGAGGATCATGCCCGATGAACATTCCCAACGCGCACGTCGTGTCTCCGTCGGAATATCCGCGCTTTTGGCTCTCGCGCTCTCGGCCTGTTCGGGAGTGTCGAGTGTGAACGTGGACTCGAATCCGGATAAGCCGTTCGTGCTTGACCGGGTGTCGAATCTGACCGAAATCGCACAGCTAACAGGCCCGGGCGCGATCAATGACACCGCGTCCGTTGCGGTCGCAGGGACCGATCTGGGTTCGATGATCAACGTCGGCGACCGAACCTACTTTCTGTTCGGCGATACCTTCGGCGAGCGAGACCCCGACTCCATTGGAGGGCAGGGTGGTTTCTGGCGCTCGAATGTCGCCGCATGGACGACAGACGATGACCCGAGCGACGGCATTATCTTTGACGGCTGGGTGGAAGATGAGGTCGGGCTTGCCGCTGCGCTCAGCGAAGGCGATCACGACGCTAACGGGGCCGGCGGTGAAGTCACGAAGATCCCCAGCTATGGATTTGCGATTGGTGACACACTCTACGTCTCGTACATGTCGGTGCGGTTTTGGGGGGAACCTGGTGCCTGGGATGCGAATCGTTCTGCGTTGATTGTGTCGCGCGACGACGGTCAGACGTGGACGCCGGTTGAGGGTGTGGAGTGGCCGGGTGACTCGAATTTCGTTCAAGTCGCGACGCTGCCTGTCACCGAGGGCGGCACCGACTACATCTACTTCTGGTCGATCCCGTCTGGCCGGTTTGGCGGTGTGCAGCTCATGCGCGTGCCTGCCACTGAAAAGGCCGTGGAGCGTCAGGTGTCTTACTCCTACTTCGCAGGGACTGATGGTGAGACCCCGAAGTGGAGCACCAATATCGCCGATGCCGAGGCTGTCGTCGAAGGCACGATCGGCGAACTTTCGGTGATCTGGTCGACCTACTTGGACCGCTGGATCATGAGCTATTCGGATGCCGGCAGCGCCTATGTTCGAGAGGGTGTCACGCCCTGGGGGCCGTGGGGTGAGCCGATCGAGTTGGTCTCTGGGGATGACTACCCAGGGCTGTACTCGCCCTACCTGAATCCCCGTTACGTCTCCGACGATGGGCGCACCATCTTCTTCACGTTGTCGCTCTGGGGGCCCTACAACGTGTTCTGGTTCTCGGCCGACCTTGAGCGTGTCGCATCCTGAAGTCCGCTGAAATGCTTGCGCATGAAATCGATTTCGCATAACCTGGCGCTTACCCGGTCACCGAGGATCCACAGGCACGACCGGTGTCCTCCGGCATCAGCCGGGTACACAGCAGCGACTCGACGACGAGTCGCGTTCCTGAGGAGGAACCCATGAGAAAGAGCACGACACGTATTCGTCGTACAGTCATCGCCGCTCTGAGCGCACTGACCGTCGGCACGATGCTTGCGGCCTGCGGGTCCGGCACGCCCGGAGAATCCGCGGGTGGTGATGGTGCCGCTGGCGGTGCCTCCACAGTTCAGTTCTGGCACCGCACTTTCACACCGACCGAGAACGAGTGGTACGCGGACATCGTCAAGAAGTTCAACGCATCACAGGACAAGATCAAAGTGGTCGGCACTGAGGTTCCTGCGGATGCCTGGGACCAGAAGATGAAGTCCGCGCAGGCCGCCGGAAAGGCCCCTGATGTCTACACGCACTCGGGTCCGATCCAGGATGCGGTCAACGCTGGCCAACTCCATGAGCTCAACGGAATCGTCCCCGACGACGCACTGGGCGAGATCATCGATTCCGCGCGTGCGGTCTCGGCTATCGGAGACAAGTTCTACGCCTATCCACTTCTGCTTGAGCCTCAGACCGTGCTGTTCTGGAACAAGGACCTGCTGGATGGCGCGGGTGTTGACTCCACGAATGGCCCGCAGACGTGGGACGAGTTGCTCGCTGCGTGCGCAAAGATCAAGCCCACATTGGCCGATGGCCAGTACTGCATCTCGCCGGCCTCTGATGCAGTCACTTTCGCATGGTCGACCCACGGGCAGCAGTACAACTTCTCCGGCCACACGGCCCTCAACGGCGCTTGGACCAAACCGGACATTAATAATGACGGCTACAAGAACCTCATGCTTTCGTATAAGAAGCTGTGGGATGAGGGATATATGGCCAAGCAGGCGTTGGGCGCCTACGTTGAAGGCACTGACTTCGGCCAGGAGAAGGTTGCGTTCAAGGTCTCTGGTTCTTGGATGATGTCTGAGATCGGGTCTGACTTCAAGGAGTTGCTGCCCAAGACCGGCATCGGCGCGTTCCCGAATGCGGCGGACTCTTCTGGTCGCGGCGCCACCACGCTGGGCAACTTCAAGTGGGTCGTCGACGCGAAGTCCAAAAATGCTCAAGCCGCAGGCGAGTTCCTCGCCTGGGCCATCGCGGGTGACCCTGCGAACCTGGTGCCATTCTTCGTGAACACGCAGTTCACCAAGGTGCCCGTGCGCATGTCGGTACAGGATGCAGTTGCGGGTGACCAGGCGGCAGCCGACGCACCCTGGTCGTCAGTCATCACCAATGACATCGCACCCACGGCCATTCCTGAGCCCACCTTCCCGTGGGATGTCTCGCTCGCGGTCGGTACGGCGATGGAATCCGTGATGAAGGGCGCATCATCCGTCGACGATGCGATAAGCACCGCGGACCAGGCAATCCAGACTGTCATTGATCGCGATGGTCTTCCTGCCAAGGCACCGAAGAACTAGCAACACTCGCACCGTTCGGGGGCTGGTCACCCAGCCCCCGAACCTTCGGTTCAGACCGGAAAGGAACGGGACACATTGTTGACCATCGACGTAGTGAGTGAACCGAAGGCCCTGCGTGAAAGCGCGACCAAAAAAGAGCAGCGTCAGCGTCGCGATCGCCATCGATTCCGCGATAACAGTGTTGCGTACTGGTTCTTGTTGCCCGTATTGATCCTGCTCGGCACCTTCGTCATTTGGCCCGCGATCTACGCAATCTTCCTGTCCTTCCAAGACTGGAGTTTTTACAAAGAACCGGTGTTCGTCGGCTGGAAAAACTTCTCCGATGTGCTGAGCGACCGCCTGTTTTGGCGGGCACTCGGGCGTGGCTTCCAATTCGTCCTTCTGACGGTGCCTCCGATGCTGCTTCTGGCCTTCTTCTTCGCCAGCCTCGTGGTCAGCGTCGCACGTCGATTTGCAAGCGTTTTGAAGGTCAGCATCTATATTCCGACCATCATCTCTGCCGTTATCACCTCGATCATCTTTGTGCTGATCTACGACTATTCCGGAGGCCTGCTCAACGCGGCACTCGGCGTCTTCGGGACCGAGCCGATCGCCTGGCTCGGTGAACCGGCGTGGTCGCTGATTGCAATCGCGGTCCCGGCAATCTGGCTCGGGATGGGACTCACATCGCTCATCATGGTGGCGGCAATGGTCGACATTCCCACTGAGTTCTACGAGGCTGCTTCCATGGAGGGAGCCAACTGGTGGCAGAAGACGTTCTACATCACGTTGCCCCAGATGAAGAACATCTTGCTCTACCTGATGATCACCGGGTTCGTTGCCGCCATCCAGCAGTTCGAGCTGCCGCTGGTCATGACAGGCGGTGGCCCGCTGGATTCCACGACACTGCCGAACCTGTTCATCTTCAATCACTTCCGCAACGACATGAATGTCGGGTATTCGATCGCAGCGGCGCTGCTGCTCTTCGTCGTGCTGGGCACGGTATCGGCCGCCATCTTCAAATTCGTGAACTCCGAAAGGCTGGTCGACTGATGGCCACTACACAGGCTCTTCCGACCGCGCAGCACTCCAAGCACGACACGGCGTGGTGGCTGTATGCCGCGGGCAAGCTGATCGTCGGTGTCGTCTTCGTGCTCGCGGCCCTGTTCCCGCTCGCCTGGATGATCATCGCCGGGTTCAAGTCGAAGACCGAAGTTATCTCGACACCGTTTCAGTTCTTCCCTGAGGTCTGGCTGTGGCAGAACTACGCGCAGATCCTCGCGGACCCGGCCTTCGTTCGCACCTTCGTGTGGACACTGCTCGGGGCGATTCTGTTCACCCTGCTCGCCCTCGCGATCAACTCGCTCGCGGCTTACGCTTTTGCGCGGTTGGAATTCCGGTTCAAAGGTGCGCTCTGGGTGATCGTCATCACGACGCTCTTCATTCCGGGCATGACGATCTTGTTGACCAGCTTCATCGTCGTCACGAGACTTCAGATGCTTGACACTCTTGCGGTCCTGGTGATCCCCGGGGCAGCCAGCGCCGGCATGGTTTTCTTCATCCGGCAGTTCTACCTGAATATCCCGCTATCTCTGGAGGAGGCGGCGATGCTCGATGGCTGCAACCGCTTCACGATCTTCTGGCGGCTGTTCGTCCCCCTGTCCAAACCGCCGTTCATCGTGATGGGAATCACGGCATTTTTGGCCTATTGGAACTCGTACGTCTGGCCCATCCTGACAATCACCAGCCCCGAGCGGTTTGTTCTCCAGCAGTACCTGGCGACCTTCCGCTCCGAGCGCAGCACAGAGCTCGGCCTCCTAATGGCCGGATCCGTGTTGGCAGCGGCGCCCGTCGTGATTATCTTCTTGATCTTTCAGCGTCAGATCATCGGCAACATCAAGATGGCGGGGCTTAAGTAGCCTTCCGCTGTGGCGGGACAGGAACAGCGACAGCGCCGCGGAGGCATGCCCCGCGGCGCTGTCGTCGTGCATCACATTCTCAGTCCCGCGGAGCCCGCGGCGGAGTGGATCCGATGTCGGGCACCGGGGCGGTTCCTAGGTGTACCTCCATGTCGTCGGCCGACGGTGACTGAGGGCGCCGCGCGGTCGGCCGGTCGAGATAGAACATTGCGGTCGAGGCGATGTCGTCGCGCAATGGCAGGTATCGCCACCCGCTGCGCCAGCCGAGCGCCTGGATGTCAACCTTGGGGATGCCAGTAGTGAAGTGGATTGGGTCGAGCAAATGCCAGCGATACATTCCGAAACGCTGCTGTGAGTCGTACAGCCCATCGGGGCGGATCACCTGGGGCATACCCAGATAGGGTGTTGAGAACTCCGTGTAGCCCTGGCCGGGAATATCGAAGTTCCAGGCTCCCCCGAAGTAGTCCTCGGTTCCGGTGCCGCAGATCGTCGGGAAGTCGGTGTCGTCGTCGAGGTAGAACTTAATCTCGCCTTCGCCCCACCAACCGTTCGAGTTCACGCCCCACGCGATGTAGGTGCCGACATACTGCCCGTGCCCCTCGATCCCCTCCAAGATCGTGTGTGGGACGAGGTCTTCGAGCGGGTTCGATCGGCGCCATTGGGCATGGAAATAGGCCTCGTTGGAGTAGTCTCCGCCGATTTCGTACGTGATTTGGTAGTACACGCGGACATCTACGACAGAGGTGTTCTCGATCGTCAGACGGGCTCCGTCTCGAAACGGCATCGGCCAATATGAGTTAAAGCCACCCAGCGGGTTTGCGGCGATCGCTTGAGAGTTGACCTGTGCGAAAACGCCCCAGCCGTTGCAGAAGAAGTCCCCGTAGGGCACCTCGACTGCTGGCTCTGTGGCGCCATCCCAATAAGCTCTCAGCAGGAGGGTGCGCCAGTTGTCAGTGTGGGTAGTGATCCAAATGTGAGTGATCTTGCCTGCACCGGAGATGGAGGCAAGATCGAGGGTCTCCCCGGCTTTGATATCCATGCTTGGAGAAATTTTCCAGCCGGGGCCAAGGTCGCGTGCACAGGAGGCGCCCGTGCCTTCGGTTGCTCGGCCGCCACCTCCCGCGGAGCCATCAAAATTCTCCGGAGAGATCGATCGTGTTTGCACGGTCCGCAGTGCGGAGATCGATGCCAGGTCAGAGGGTGGGGGAGTCATTTTCCTGTTCACATCCTTGTGTAAGCGCAGCCGGCGGCGATTCCACCGCGCGGAGACAGTCTGATCAATGTAATCGATTTCAGTCCTGATCGCCACAGATTGCTCTGCGCACGCTACTGTTGTTCACGTTCGGCTTGGCCGGACCAGGTAGTAAAGGTGGACATGGCCACGATTTATGACGTCGCAGAGCTCGCCGGAGTGTCTCCCGCGACTGTCTCGCGTGTGTTCAACGGCGCGAGCGTCTCCGCGGCAAAGGTGGTGGCTGTTCGCGACGCAGCGAAGCAGCTGAAGTTCACCCCGAACCGTACGGCGCGGTCATTGCGGCGGCAGAGCTCCGAGGTTATCGCCCTCGTGATCCCGGACATTGAGAACCCATACTTCACGGAGATGGCACGCGGGGTAGAGGACGTCGCATCCGAAGCCGGATACTCGGTGGTGCTGTGCAACTCCGACTCGCAGGTCGACAAGGAGTCGACCTATCTGCAGATTGCGATCGCTGAGAACATGTCCGGGGTGATCATCGCGCCGGCATCCGATCAGACCAGCCTGGATAGCATTCTGTCCACGGGGCGCCCGGTAGTTGCCGTCGACCGAGGCGTTTCATACGACATCGATGGTGTGGTCATGGAGAACCGCTCCGCCGGAACGTCGGCAACGAAAGACCTGATCCGGGCTGGGTATAAGCGCATCGCTTACATCGGGGGACCCGAATCAATTGATACCGCAGCCGAGCGCGCGGCTGGGTGGCGCTCCGCCCTGGCCGCAGTTTTTCCCGCGCTCAACGCCGCCGAGTTGGCCCGTTTCGCCACCTTCCGCGTCGAGGGGGGACGCGAGGCGATGGAAGAGCTGTTGGCGCTTCCCGAGCCGCCGGATGCCGTCGTAGCCGGCAACAACCTCATCGGGGTCGGCGCGATCCAGGTACTGACCGAGAAGGGGTTGACGCCCCCACGGTTCGGAGTGGCGGTCATTGGTTCCCTTCCTTTCACCACGCTGTCGCCCACCGCAGTCACCGTGGTGCGCCTGCCGGCGCGGCACATGGGTGTCACGGCGGCACGGATGCTGCTCGAGCGCATCGGCGGCGACACGCAGCCAGCACGCACGGTGGTGCTGCGCAACGAGATCCAGCCGGCCTCCGCCATTCGCTCCTAAGCGCCTCCCGTCGAATACGCGCGCACGTGGGTTTCATTACTTGCCATATGAAATCGATTTCGCGTACAGTGAGCGGAACGGTCGCGGGATCCACGTAATGATCGGGGCGAGTTTCGACGTCGGGTTCTTCGCCGCCGCCGCTGCCACAGTTCTCGCACCCGTCATAACCGATTGGAATCCAGTGAGCCAGACCGTCGCGCCGAACCCCGCCGCTCTTCAAGAAGCCGACGATTCGCATATGGATCGCCACGCGTGGCACCAGACTGGGTCGAAAGTGGGCGTCCACGAGCGAGCCGCGAGCCAACGCCGGGGCGACGCATGAGCGAGCAGCGCCGCGCCCGCGGCATCCCCCACACTTCCCACGCAGCGGCCTTCCCGCTGGGCGGGATCGGCACCGGAAATGTGTCGCTTGGCGCACGAGGGGAGCTCCGCGATTGGGAATTCGAGAACCTGCCTGACAAGGGTCGCCGAAACCCCTACTCTTTTTTCGCCATCCACGCGGCTCCCGCTGGAGGGACAGCGGTGACGCGCGTGCTGGAAGCGAGGCTCACCGGGCGGCACGATGCCGATGCCGGCTACGCCTTTGACCAGTTAGCTGGACTCCCGCGGCTGGACTCAGCGATGCTTCACGGCGAGTACCCGGTCGTCGACATTGATTTCGCCGATGCTGCTTTGCCGGTCGAAGTCACGCTTCATGGCTTCACTCCGTTCGTACCGCTTGACCCGGATGCGTCGGGCATTCCGGCGGCAGTGTTGCGGTATCGGGTCACTAACCCCGGTGTGGTTCCGGTCGTCGTCACGATCGCGGGCAGCGTGACCCACACCGCCGGGCGGGGCGAGGGGCCGTGGGGAATGCGCGCGATGCAGACCGTGGGCTGGCGGGAGGAGGGAGCTGTGCGCGGCCTCGACTTCGGCATCGACCTCCCCCCAGACGATCACGGCTATGGGACGCTCAGCCTGACGACGACCGATACCGCCACTACGGCCAAACCGCAGTGGGTGACCAGCTACTGGCCGGACGGCGCGCGCCTGTTCTGGAACGATCTTGCCGCCGACGGACTGCTCGACCCGGAGCCACGGTTGACTTTGGAGGACCGACCCCGCGGACTCTTTGCTGAGCTCGATGCTGATCCTGACGCCGCGCCGCTGAGTGAGGCAGAGATGATGGCGAAGCTGCCGCGGATCCGTACCGGCTCCCTGGGTATCGTGCACACCGTGGCACCCGGGGAAAGTCAGGACTTTGAGTTCGTCCTCGCCTGGAGCTTTCCCAATCGACGCCGAGGGTGGAAGGGTCATATCGTCTTGGCCGACCCGAACGCCGACGACGTCGTGCAGAACCACTACGCCACTCTCTGGCCGGATGCCTGGGCAGCTGCGACGCACCTGCACACGCACCTTCCGGCGCTCGAGAAAGACACGGACGCATTCGTCGAAGCGCTGTACGGAGGTAGCATCGACCCGGTGTTGTCCGAGGCGATCGGCGCGAACGTTGCCGCGGTGCGTTCGACGACGGGATTCGTTGTCGAGTCGCCCACACCGGAACTGGGCGCTGGCCCCGTTTTCGCGGCCTGGGAAGGCTCGTTCGACCACGGTGGATCCTGCGAGG
Source organism: Leifsonia psychrotolerans (assembly GCF_013410665.1). Taxonomy (NCBI): domain Bacteria; kingdom Bacillati; phylum Actinomycetota; class Actinomycetes; order Micrococcales; family Microbacteriaceae; genus Glaciibacter; species Glaciibacter psychrotolerans. Next base: position 3,208,287 of record NZ_JACCFM010000001.1, read on the forward strand.
GCACCTGCACGCATGTCTGGTCATACGCTCAGACGCTGGCGTGGCTGTTCCCGAGCCTGGAGCGAAGTGCCCGACGTGCGGAGTTCCTGTTGGAGACCGATGAGACCGGCGCTCAGAAGTTCCGTGGCAACCGAGTATTCGGCGGCCCGAGCTGGTTCATGGGGCCTGCCGTCGATGGTCAGCTGGGCACGCTGCTGCGTCTGCACCGTGAATGGCGCTTCTCGGGTGACGAGGGATTCCTCGCGGAACTCTGGCCCGCGGCATCCGCCTCACTCGACTATGCGATCCGCGAGTGGGACCGCGACGGTGACGGGCTGCTCGACGGCGAACTTCACAATACCTACGACATCGAATTTCATGGCACTGAGCCGCTCGCGAACGGCCTCTTCCTTGCCGCACTTCGAGCGGGTGCACGGATGGCCACGCATGTCGGCGAGACGGAGCGCGCGGCGGACTGGAATGGGCGAGCGGATCGCGTCGCCGCGGGTATGGACGAGATCCTCTGGAACGGAGAATATTACCGACAGGTTATCGACGACCCCGACGAGCACCGGTACCAGTACGGTGACGGCGTGCTCTCCGACCAGCTCCTCGGTCAGTTCCACGCCTTCGTCGGCGGCCTCGGCTACCTGCTCCCGAAGAACAACGTCGACTCGGCGCTCGCCTCGATCGTCACGCACAACCACCGCGCTGACCTGTCCCGGCAGGAAAGCACCCAGCGTGTCTATGCTCTGAATGATGAGGGTGGACTGCTGCTGGCCTCGTGGCCGACCGGCGGCCGGCCAGCGATCCCGTTTGTCTACTCGGACGAGGTCTGGACCGGCGTTGAGCATCAGCTTGCCGCATCCCTTCTCTTTGCCGGTCGCGTCGATGATGCGCTGACTATCGAGCGAGCGTTGCGCTCGCGATACGACGGCGAGCACCGCAGCCCATGGAATGAGATCGAGTGTGGAAATCACTATGCTCGCTCGCTTGCATCGTGGGGGTTGCTTCTCGGCGTGACTGGCGTGCAGTGGGATGCGCCAACTCGGGCGCTCTCGTTTGCTCCCGCGGTGAGCGGCCCGTTTCGTAGCTTGTTTACCACGGGCTCCGGCTGGGGCCGCGTCGAGATTGACGCGGGCGACCTCACTCTCCACCTCGATGGAGGATCGATTGACATCGACGAACTCCAGCTGTGCGGGGCGAGCCTCGCCCGCGACATCCGCATTCTCGCCGGGGAATCTCGCACGTTCCGGCACGCTCAGACCCCAACTCAGGAGACACCATGACCACGTACACCCTGCCCACCGCGGCCGTACGGCCGACGAAGGCACCCCAGACCGCCTACCTGATCGCCTCCGGCGACCTGCGAGAGTCGGCGAACACGGCGGGCTGGCCGACACAGGTCGAACTCGAGGCGGGTGTCACGGGCGTGCTGAACGGCTTTGGTTGGACGGTCATCCGCGCCAATGGTGTCGATCCGGCCACGGGCCACGGCTTCATTTCCAGCCAGCGAATGGGGCTTGAGGTGTTCAAGAACATCCCCGTTGATGCGCCCCTCATCGTGGCCGAGGCCGTGTGGCAGTACTCGCATCACGTGCTCGCGGGCCTTCGCACCCACCAGGGCCCGATCCTCACGGTCGCGAACTTTGCCGGTGACTGGCCCGGGCTCGTCGGCCTGCTCGGGCTCAATGCGGGCCTGACGAAGATGGACAAGCCGTATGCGTCAATCTGGTCCGTCGACTTCAGCGACGACTGGTTCAAAGCGGGCATTAAAGAGTGGACCGAGACCGGTGCGATCACCCACGATGACTCGCACGTGCGCGCATTGCCGGAACTACCGGCAAGCCCCGAGCGCGAGCTGGGTGAGGCGCTCGCCGCCGAGTTGCTCGCTGACAAGGCCATCATTGGCGTGTTCGATGAGGGCTGCATGGGAATGTACAACGCGATCTTCGACGACGAATTACTGAACAAGACCGGCATTTACAAGGAGCGGCTGTCGCAGTCGGCGCTCTACGCCGAAATGCTCACCGTGACGGATGCCGAAGCTGACGATGCGTACATGTGGCTCACCGACCGCGGGATGGTCTTCAACTACGGCGAGGATGCGGCCACCGAGCTCACCCGCGATCAGGTGCAGTGGCAGCTGAAGATGTACATCGCCGCACTCCGCATCGCCGATGATTTCGGGCTTGACGCGGCTGGCATCCAGTACCAGCAGGGCTTGAAAGACCTCGTTCCGGCCTCCGATCTCGCCGAAGGACTGCTGAACTCGACCGAACGCCCGCCGGTGACCTCGCGCAACGGCGCGCGCGTGCTGCACGAGGGGCGCGCCTTCCCGCACTTCAACGAGGCCGACGAGGGGGTCGCTGTCGACGCTCTCGTCACCGACCGGGTGTGGACCGCGATGGGCCTCATCCCCGACAACACTCTGCATGACGTGCGCTGGGGTGAGGATTACAACGGCCAGTTCGTCTGGGCCTACGAGATCTCTGGCTCCGTTCCCGGATCGCACCTTGGCGGATGGGACAAGGCCGAGGGATGGCGGCAGGGGCACGTCTTCTTCCCGGCCGGCGGCGCGACAATCAACGGGGTCTCCAAGCCGGGGGAGGTCGTGTTGTCGCGCGTCTTCATCGCCGACGGGATCCTGCAGGCTGACATTTTTCGGGCATCCGTCGTCGAACTCCCCGCAGAGGAGACGAAGCGCCGCAAGGAGGCCACGAACCCGGAGTGGCCGATCGCGCACGTCGTGTTGCATGGCATCTCGCGTGACCAATTCATGGCTCGCCACAAGGCGAACCACGTTCAACTCGTTTACGCTCCCACCACCGAGATTGCCGACAAAGCACTCGTCGCGAAGGCCGCGATGTTTGCGGGCATGGGCATCGCAGTGCACGTCGTCGGAGACGTGGCGATGTGAGCAGCGTCCGGCGCTACTCGCCTTCGTGCAGGGGCGCCGAGGTGAGGGTCAGAAACTCGAGTACCGAGCCGTCGCCCTCGATGTGCGGCAGCAATGCCTCGTTGAACGGTCCGCCGGCGGGCGACGCCACGTGCGCGTCGAATGCGGCCTGATCGAGGTACTGCTCGTACACGACGAACGAGTGGTCGTCGTCGACGCGGGTGCTCGGCTCGAACAGCACGTTTCCGGGTTCCTCGCGCACGACCTCGGCGAAGGCGTCGATAAGCGCACGGACCTCGTCGCGGTGGCCGGGCTTGGCCTGGAATGTGGCGATCAATGTGGTGCTCATGCGTGGCTCCTCTGAAGCTGATGGTCCGCCACGACAGATGTGGGGAGACGGCCAGGATATCTGACCTCTGGGCGCGGTAGCGTTGAGCGGGTGACTTCAGAATTCTCGTTTGACCGCCTGCGCCGCCGGCCCGACGTCGAGGCCGCGAATCTGTTCGCCGTCGACGCGAGCGACCGGCTGATTCTCGCCGAGGCGGCCACTGCGCTCGCCGCGGCCGGGCCCGCTGAGGTCGTGGTGATTGAAGACCATTACGGTGCCTTGACGCTCGGTGCTGCCGCTCTGGCCGGGGCGCGCGGCATCCGAGTGCATCAAGATGCCCTCTCTGGCGAACTCGCGCTTGCCGCGAATGCCGCGGAGGTCGGCCTCGCCGGCGGGTATCGTTCACTCGATCTGGGCGAGGAGTTGCTCACGAGCGCCCGCGTCGTGCTGCTGCAGCTGCCGCGCAGCCTGTCGGCTCTTGACGAGATCGCCGCCGCCATCGCCCGCTTCGCGGCCGCCGACGTCACGGTGTTTGCGGGCGGGCGCATCAAGCACATGACCCCGGCAATGAACGAGGTGCTGCGCCGCCACTTCGGTGACGTCACGGCGTCGCTGGCCGCGCAGAAGTCGCGGGTACTGACCGCGTCGACGCCTCTGACAGCGGACCAGGTGGGCGGGAACGCCGTCGCCTCAGAATGGCCGCACCGCGCGGTGCACGCCGACCTGGGCCTGACCGTCTGCGCGCACGGCGCTGCATTCGCCGGTACCACCATCGACATCGGCACCCGCTACCTGCTCGAGTTCATCGATCGGATGAAGCCGGAGGTGCAGACGGCCATCGATCTCGGCTGCGGCACCGGTGTGCTGGCCAGTGCGCTCGCGCGTGCCCGCCCGGCCCTGCACGTGACCGCCAGCGACCAGTCGGCCGCAGCCATCGCATCCGCCCGGGCCACCGCCGTGGCCAACGGCGTGGCAGGGCGCGTCACCGTCGTGCGCGACGACGCGTTGGCACGCCAGCCGGATGCCTCGGCCGAGCTGATCGTACTCAATCCGCCGTTTCACATCGGCTCGTCGGTGCACGCCGGAATCGCCCTGAAACTGTTCGAGGATGCGGCGCGCGTGCTGAAACCCGGTGGCGAACTGTGGACCGTCTGGAACACCCACCTCGGGTACCGCCCCGCGCTGAACCGCCTCGTCGGCCCCACCCACCAGGTCGGTCGCAACACCAAATTCACCGTGACTGTCTCGACGCGTCGCTAACTCCTGCAATTTCTTATATTCGGGTCGAAATCGGTCCCTCTGAGTGGCTTTCGGTCGAAATTGCAGGAGTTATGCGATGCGCGCGTGACGCAATGCTGATCCATTTCGAGGCATCCTGTTGAGGCCAACGATCGGTTGTTGCGGAGGAAGCGGAAGAGGAAGAGAAAGAAGGAGGGGAGGGGAGCCGGGAGTGAGGAGCCGGCGGGCCTGCGGTCAGCGCTCCAGCGCCCGCAGCGCCAACCAGGCGGCCGTGCGGTCGTCGGGGTCCGACATCGACAGGCCCGTGAGCGCCTCGATGCGCTGGATGCGACTGTTCAGCGTCTGGCGGTGCACGCCAAGCTGGGTTGCGGTCACGCCCCACGAGCCGTGCTCGGCGAGGTAGGTGTGCAATGTCCGGGTGAGCTCGCCGTGCTCGCCCGCGGAATCGCGCAATCCGTCGAGCACATCGGCGATCTGCGCGGTGGAATCCTGATCGAGCCGGTCGAGCACATAACGCACGGTCGGCAAGGCGCGGTAGCGGGCAATCGAGCGGGCATCAGTCACCGCAACCTGGTGGGCCTGGCGGGCCTCCGACGCGCTGCGCGCCAGCGCGTCAAGGCTGGTGCTGGAGCCGATTCCGCAGCGTAGAGACACCTGCACATCGCTCGCATAACTCTCGACGCGGGCCGCGATCTCGTCCACTCGATCGTCACGGATGAAGCCGAGTACGCCGCCGTTCACCCCTGTCATCACGTGCATGCAGCCCAACTCGTCAAGCCAGCGGGCCACGAGACGTTCCAGATCGACCGACTTCGTGCGTGCGCTGAGTATGAACGCGGTGAGCGAGCTCTCGTGCACGCCCCACCGGCGCAGCAGTGCTTCGGCCTCGCCCGGTGAGCCGGTGAGCAGGCTCGTGATCATCACTTCGCGGCCCAACCGCTCGGTGGTGGTGTGGTCGTGCGTGCGCAGAATGAGGTCGAGCAGCGCGGCCGCCTGCGACGCCAAGTCGCGACTGCGACTCATCGACCCCTCATGTGATGCCACCACGAGATACGCAGTGAGGTCTTCGTTCGAGCCGACGGGGTGCACCTGCAAGCCGGGATGCCGCACCCGCACCGGCCGTCGAAAGGCCACGGCCGTCGCATCCTGCACGTGCAAGGCGCCGGCGCCGGCAGTCGTGATGGCCTGCCCCTGACTGTCGAGCAACACCGCCCAGCCATCGATGCGATGCGCGAGCTCGGCGATCACGGCCTTCACGCCGCCTCGACGGGCGACTTGGGTGAGCACCTTCGTGCCGCTCGTGACCAGCCGGTCTTCGGCGGCCTGGTCGTTGGCCAGCAGAGCCTCAAGGCGGGGCAGCAGTGCGGATGCCGTCGTGCCGGCACACAGGATGGCCGTCGCTCCGGCACCGCGCACGAGCGCGCTGGTCTCGGGCGAGTGCGCCTCGGTCACGATCACGGCCCGCCGCACAATCTCGGCCCGCGGGTGTGCGGGGTGCAGCAGCGCCTGCAGTTCGGTGGGCGTGGCCACCACGAGACTGGCGAAGTTCGGGTGGGCGATCACCATGAAGTTCTGGGCCGAGACCACGGAATCGACGGGCGTTGCAGGGCTGACCGAGTCGCCGACGAGTGTGCCGGCGAGCACCCGGGCAACGGACAGAACATCGCGAGCCATCCCCCTAGTGTACGAAATGTTGAAGAACGCGGGCGCACCCACACTTTTTCTCAGTGAATGCCGCGCGGTGGGCACTTACCATCGGCGTATCCCGATTTTCGATCCCAGGAGGATTCCATGAAGGCCGTTGTCTTCCGTGCGCCAGGCCAGCCGCTCGAGTACACCGATGTTGAACTCGCCGCCCCGAAAGCCGGCGAAGTGCGCGTCAAGATCGCCGCAGCCGGCGTCTGCCACTCCGACCTGCACGTCAAGCGCGGCGAATGGGACGCCCCGGCGCCCATGGTGATGGGCCACGAAGGGTCCGGCGTCGTCGTCGAACTCGGCGACGGCGTCACCTCGCTCGCGGTCGGCGACCACGTCGTGCTCTCCTGGGTGCCGCCGTGCGGCGAGTGCCGCTACTGCCGCTCCGGCCATGAAGCCCGCTGCCAGAAGGTCGCGACCGTTGTCGCGCCGCACGGCGTGCTCTTCGACGGCACCTCCCGCCTGTCGCAAAACGGCGAGACGGTGCAGCACTACCTCGGCGTCTCGTCGTTTGCCGAAGAGGTCGTCGTTCCGGCATCCGGCGCCGTCAAGGTGCGCGATGACGCGCCGCTCGACGTTGTGGCCCTCGTCGGCTGCGCCGTGGCAACGGGCGTCGGTGCCGTGCTCAACACCGCCGCCGTCGAACCCGGTTCGACCGTCGTCGTGATCGGCTGCGGCGGCGTGGGCCTCAACGTCGTGCAGGGCGCCCGCCTGGCCGGTGCCGAGCGCATCATCGCCATCGACGTGAACGCCGACAAGACAACGCTCGCCGCCCAGTTCGGCGCTACCGACAGCATCGACGCCTCGCAGGTTGATGCCGTTGCCGCACTCTTCGAGCTGATCCCCGACGGCGTCGACTACGCGTTCGACGCGATCGGCCGCACGTCCACCACCGAGCAGGCCATTCAGATGCTCGGCCTCGGCGGGGCGGCCGTCATCGTCGGCCTGCCGCCGACCGGAGCCAAGGCGTCATTCGAGCCGCTGGTGCTCGCCGAAGCCGACCAGCGCATCCTCGGTTCCAACTATGGCAGTGTGCGTCCGTCGATCGACATCCCCGCACTCGTCGACCGTTACATGGACGGCCAGTTGAAGCTCGATCCGCTCGTGTCGGGACGTCGCCCGCTGTCCGAGGCGGCTGAAGCGTTCGAAGACCTCGAGTTCGGCGGCGCACTGCGCACCCTGCTCATCCCGTAACCCGTGCCGCGCGGCGCTCATCGTCGTGCCCGCCCGCATCCCTTCCTACTCATTGGAGAGTTCGTCACATGTCTACAACCACTCGCACTTCGAGAAAGTCCGAGTCGGCACCCACCGACTCCGGTCTGCGCCGCGGCGTCATGACCGGGCCTGAGCTTGCCGCTCAGGCCATCGCCAACATCGCCCCGACCGCGGTGATCGCGTTCACCGCCGCAGCAATCTACATCGGCGCCGGCAACGGCACGCTGTATTCGTTCATCCTCGCGACGATCGTCATTCTCTGCGTCGGCTACTGCGTCGCCACATTCGCCAAGCGTCACGCTTCGGCCGGCTCGCTCTACACCTACGTCTCGAAGGGCCTCGGCCCGTTCGGCGCCTACCTGGCCGGTGTGGCCCTGATCATCGGCTGCTGGGGCATCGCCGCCGGTTCGCTGGGCGGTTCGATCTCGTACATGAGCCAGTTCCTCATTCTGCTCGGCATTCCCGCCGGCGGCGTGGGCGCTCAGATCGGGCTCGCCATTCTGCTCGGTGGGCTTGCCACGCTGTTCACGATTCGCGGCATCCGGGTCTCGGCCCGCATCTCGCTCGTGCTCGAGCTGGTCTCGGTGACCATCGTGATGGTGCTGCTTGTCATGGCGCTGGTCTGGGCCGGCCCCGCCGCCTGGGACCCGTCGCAGTTCGACCTGACCGGTGTGCCGCTCTCGGGCGTCGCCACGGGGATGGTGCTCGGCATCCTCGGCTTCGTCGGCTTCTCCTCGGCGGATGCCCTGGGTCGCGAAGCCAAGAACCCCTACACCGCAATTCCCCGCGCCATCATGTGGAGCGCCGTGACCGTCGGCATCCTCTACGTCTTCGCCGCCTACACGCAGGTCGTCGTGCTCGGTGAGGGACTGGCCGGCAGCGCCAACCCGCTCGAAGATATCTCCACGCAGATCGGCATGCCGAGCTGGTTCCCGCTGCTGATCACGTTCGGTGTCGGCGCCTCATTCTTCGCCGTCGTCGTCGCGCCGTTGAACGTTGTCGGCCGCATCATCTACGTGATGGGCAAGGAAGGCGTTGTACCCGAGCGCTTCGGCCGCACCCACGAGAGCCACCTCACGCCGCACCGCGTGCTGCTCGTCGCCGGCCCCGCCGCGATCGTGCTCGACATCATCCTGCTGAGCTTCGGCACGCACGCCATGGACATCACCGTCTGGGTCGACACCTTCGGCACCTACGGCTACATGGTCGCCTACTCGCTCGTCGCCATCGCCTGCGTGATCTACACGCGCCGCGAGAAGATGCCGAATGTGCTCGTCTGGATCGCCGCCACCATCGCCGTGCTCAGCATGATCTACGTGTTCATCGCCAACGTCTATCCGATGCCGGCCTACCCGCTGAACGTCATCCCGTACATCTTCCTTGTCGTGATGCTCGCGGCAATCGGCTGGTACGTCTACCTGGCGAAGAAGCGCCCCGAGGTCATCATGAACATCGGAAACACCGAAACCGACCAGCTCGAGGGCATGGGCTAACCGGCTTCGACTCACCGGGCAACTTCCCCGCTCCCGCTCGCGGGTCGAGCGAACGACGCAGCGCCTTCCCTGATTCAGGGGAGGCGCTGCGTCGTTGGCACGGGCGGATGTGGGGCAGATTCACGGTTGTTCAGAAGCATGAATGGTCCGGAGGAATACCTCCGGCCAAATAAAATTAACGGATGACCGCGCCGACGAACCCGCCGACCACCCGTCACTTCCCGCCCCAGAGCCGCTGGCTGCAAAGCGTCGGCTTTCTGATCTTCTTCAGCCGATGGCTGCAGGCCCCGCTCTACCTCGGCCTGATCGTGGCCCAGCTCGTCTACGTTGTTGTCTTCATCACCGAACTCGTGCACCTGGCGCAGGAGGTCTTCAGTGACCTGAGCCACGTCAATGAGTCAGTGATCATGCTCTCGGTGCTCGGCCTGATCGACGTCGTGATGATCGCGAACCTGCTGATCATGGTGATCATCGGCGGCTACGAGACGTTTGTCTCGAAGATCAAGATCGACGGCCACCCGGACCAGCCCGAGTGGCTCTCGCACGTCAACGCCAACGTGCTCAAGGTCAAGCTGGCCATGGCCATCATCGGCATCTCATCGATTCATCTGCTCAAGACCTTCATCGAGGTTGGCAACATGCCTCCCCGTGGGCAGGTCGATACCGGCGAGACTCTCACGGGTGAGCGCTACACCTGGGATGGCGTGCTGTGGCAGGTCATCATCCACATGGTCTTCATCTTCTCGGCTCTCGCCCTGGCCTGGATCGACAAGATCTCCCGTGATGTCGATCACCACGAGATTCCCCACGGCGAGCCGCGGGGCGCGCACTGGACCGGCGCTGAGTCGCAGCATGCGGTCTCGCACCGCGTGTCTCCGGCCAGCCACGAAGCCTCACTCCAGGCTCCCGCCAAGCAAATGCCGGACTTTTCCCACCCGCTGGTCTAGCCGTTCGCGAAATCGGAGTTGTGGTCGTTCTCACGTGTCGAGAACCGCCACAACTCCGATTTCGCGCGTGTGAGGGGCGGGCACGGAGACATTCTCCAGCAGCCAGAGGCTGCGCGATGACCAGAGCAGCATCAGCACGACCAGGGCGTTGCGCAGAGTGAGCAGCAGCACGGCTGCGGGGTCGCCCGCGATCAGCGGCTGGTACGACACCGGGAAGACCAGAGTGGTCAGCAGGCCGATGCCGAGCATGAGGTAGGCCGGAACACGCCAACGCTGCCCGTCGTTGGCGATACCCACGGCCACGATGGGCGCGATCCAGAGCATGTACTGGGGCGACCCGACCTTGTTGAAGACGACGAGCGCGGTGCTGAGCGCCAGGGCGCCCACCAGCATCAGCTGTGTCACGTCGCGGCTGCGCCGCTTGGCCCGCAGAATCAGAGTGAAGATTCCGACCACGGCGAGCAGCATGAGTGGGGTCATCGCGGCGGCCGCGGCTGTGGCACCCGGCCCGGCGACCTCGCGGGTGGCCAGGGTGACGTTTTCGTAGATGAAGCTTCCCGGATGGCCGACCGCGGCCAACCAGACCCAGGGGGTCGAGATCGGCGCTTCGAGCTGGAGCGCCCGGTCGGACTGCATGGTCACGAAACTGGTGAGCGTGGCGAGGCCTCCCAGCGCCCACACCGTGGTGGCGACGGCCGCCGTGACAACGCTCGCCGTGACGATCACGCGCATCCGGTGGCGGCCTGCTGCGATGATGGCCAGCAGAACGGCGACGGGCCAGACCTTGATCCAGGTGGCCACAGTGAGCAGCGCGCTCGCGACGACCGGGCGGCGGGCGAGCAGAACCAGGCCGGCGATCACCAGTGGCGCGGTCAGCCCTTCGAGGCGCAGCAGGGCGACGGGGCTGAGCACGAGGCTGATCAGCAGCCACCACCAGGCGGCGGAGTAGGCACGGCGATTGCGGCCAAAATCGGTCAGCACGGCCAGGGCGCCCGCGTTCAGCACCATGGTCAGCAGAAACCAGAGCAGTTGGTAGAAAGCGGGCCCGGCCAGGCCAGCCAGCGTGATGGGTACGAGGGCGCCGATCGGGTACACCCACGGCATCGAGATGCCCGGCCAGACTCCGCCCTGCAACCCGTTTTCGGCCCAGATTCGATACAGCGGCAGGTCGCCGAGCACCTCCCCGCGAATGATGGTGGGCAGAAGCGCCACGAAGAAGATCGCGTACAACGTGAGAAACCCGCCGCAGAGGGTGCGCGGTTGTGAGAGCCAGCGGCGCCGGCGCCGGGTGAGCAGCTGGGAGACCTGGCTGTCGATCTGGTCGAGAAGAGAAGACATGTCACCCGATTTCACACACGACGAGCATCCGCACTGTTGTGAATCACAAGGATTCCCGTGAAGTCTAAGAACGTGAGGTGAACGCGGGGTTCGCAGAAGCTGGTGAATCGAGGGCGCACTCTGTGAGTGCTCTCAGTGGAGGGAGAGGCTCGCTGCTCCCCAACCATTGGTCGAGCCAGTCGAGACCGCGTGTGGTGGCCGCATGTGTCGACCGCGAGAGTCGGTCGCGGGATCTCGACGAGCTCGATCAGCGGATTCCCGTTGGTCGAGTCAGTCGAGACCGCGTGGGTCGACGTTCAGCGGATGCCTACGCCAGCAGCTCCCGGATGTCTGACGCCGTCAGTCCCGTGGCCTGCACCGCGCCATCCGTCATCACGCTCTCGAACAAGCGCGCCTTCGTTGCCTTCAGCGCCATCACCTTCTCTTCGATGGTGTCCTTCGAGACCAGCCGGTAGACCATCACGTTCTTGGTTTGGCCGATGCGGTGAGCGCGGTCGACGGCCTGCGCCTCGGTCGCCGGGTTCCACCACGGGTCGAGCAGAATGCAGTAGTCGGCCTCGGTCAGGTTCAGGCCGAAGCCACCCGCCTTGAGGCTGATCAGGAACACCGAGGCGGTGCCGTCCTTGAAGTCAGCGATCGCCTTGGCCCGGTTCCGGGTCTTGCCGTCGAGGTAGGAATACGTGATGCCGGCCGCGTCGAGACGTTCGCGCGCCTTACCGAGGTACTGGGTGAACTGGCTGAAGATGAGGGTGCGGTGCCCCTCGGCCACGACATCCTCAAGCAGTTCGAGCAACGCATCAAGTTTGGTCGACGGGATGTCGGCATATTTTTCGTCGTACAGACTCGCGTCGAGGCTGAGCTGGCGCAGCATGGTGAGCGAGCGAAAAATCTCGAACCGGTTCTGGTTCATGTCATCGATCAGGCCCAGCACCTTCTGCCGCTCGCGCTGCAGGTGCATCTGATAGACCTTGCGGTGCTTCGGGTGCAGCTCCAGTTCGAGCACCTGCTCCTGCTTCGCCGGCAGATCGGTGGCCACCTGGTCTTTGGTGCGACGCAGCATGAATGGGCGGATGCGCCGGCGCAGCTGGCCGAGGCGCTCGGCGTCGGCATCCTTCTCGATCGGTTTTTGGTAATAGTCGGCAAACCGGGACGGGCTTGGGAACAGTCCCGGGGCGGTGATCGAGGTGAGCGACCAGAACTCCATCAGGTTGTTCTCAAGCGGCGTGCCTGTGATCGCCAGCTTGAACGGAGTTCTCAAGCGTCTCGCGCAAAGGTGCGCACGGGACTGATGGTTCTTCACGAACTGGGCCTCATCGAGCAGGAGCCCGGCCCAGGTTTCGGCGTTGTACTCTTCGAAATCGAGACGGAACAGGGTGTACGAGCTGATGACGATGTCGGCCTCGGCGATGGCCTCGGCCAGGGCGACGCGGCTCTTGGCCGTGGTCTCGGTGATGGTGACGACGGTCAGATCCGGCGCAAACTTGCGGCACTCGGCCGCCCAGTTGGGCACAACGCTGGTGGGAGCCACCACGAGAAACGGCGCGCACTCCGCCCCGGTTTCGAGCTGGGTCGCGCGCTGCTTGTCGCGCGCATAGGCGACCAACGCAATGGTTTGCAGGGTTTTACCCAAGCCCATGTCATCGGCCAGGATGCCGCCGAGCTGGTTGTCGTAAAGGTAGCTGAGCCAGTCGAATCCGCTCTGCTGATACGTGCGCAGTGTCGCGTGCACCGAGTCGGGAAGTTTCTGGGAAGCGACCTGTGTGGCATCCGTCAGGCCTTCGACGGCGTGACGCCAGGCGGCTGCCTGCGCGGCGACGAGACCGAGCTCTTGCAGTTCCGCCCAGAGATCGGTCTGGAAGCGGCTGATGCCGAGCGAATCGGCGTGCGAATCTTGCAGACCGCGGGCCTCTTCGATGAGGTGGCGCAGCTGCACCAGCTCGGGGCGGTCCAGGCTGAACCAGGTGCCGCTGCCGAGAATGAGCAGTTCTTGCTCGGTGGCGAGGGCCCGGAACAGGTCATCGAACGGAATCTCTTCGCCCTCGATTGACACCGTGACGGCCAGATCGAACCAGTCGCGATCGTCGGCGCGCTCGCTCGTGGCCAGGCTGATCACCGGGGCCTCATCGGCTTCGCGGTAGTGGGGGCCGTCGTCGGGAAGCTGCACCACAACGTTGCCGGATGCCGTCAGCTCGCTCACCGTCGCGTCGAGGAACTCGATCATGCGGGCGCCCGTGAGAGAGGAATGCTCGGCCAGGCGGGTGCGCCCCGCGTGCTGCTCGTGCAGGGTGTCAAACGGTGCAAGCAGAGGGGCGAGCTCGCGCAGAATCTCGGTCTCGCGGGTGACGTCGCGGTAGTCGGTGCCGGCAGATGCCTCGCGCAGTGGCAGCCGGGGGCCGACCGACGCCGGGGTGGCCGGGGCGCGGCGGGCGTCGTGGGCGTCCGCCGTGACGTCGGTGTCTGCCGTAAGGTCGGTGCCCGCCTTGACGTCGGTGCCGGTGGCAAGGTCGGTGCCTGCCGTGACGTCAGTGGCACCGTCGACGACGGCGGGGGGTGCGATGTAGTGCCAGTTCCAGCGCAGGGTGATGGCAGCATCCGTGCGGTGACGAATGTCGAGCACAAGCTGTGGCTGCGCGGTGGCCGGCAGCTGGAAGGAGCCGTCGCGGCAGGTGAGCGCGACCTGCCGGCGCAAAAACGGGTAATAGCCCGCGAGAAAGTCACTCTCGTCGGACGTCGGAACCAGGATGGGGTCGGGGGCGGAGAGCAGCCGGCGCAGCGGTGTATCGACCTTCTGGGCGAGCGGTGCGAGGGTGAGCTGGGTGCCGGCCTGGGAGCCGAGCCGGGCGTCGGCGTGCCGCCACGAGAAAACACCGTGCGCGGGTTGGCCGATGAAGCCGAAGGGGGCGTCCAGGAGCGCGTGGTCGGGCAGGTCGAGCGCGGGCGCGATGCACAGGCCGGTGTCGGTGCGGGAGATGTCCATGGCGACGGTGGCCGGCTGTGTCGAGAGCACGACCTCACTCTGGTCGCGGGCCGTCGTGATGAAGGGCAGTCCGGCGGCGCGGGCCTCGGCGAGCAGATCCCAGAGGGCACGATTGCCGAAATCGTCGAGGTGCATCCACTGCTCGATGTGCACGTAGTAACTCTGCCCGGCCGAGAACAAGGCGTAGAGCGAGCCGAGAATTTTCTGATGTATCGGGTTGAATGAGCCGCGAGCGTAGGCGAGATTGGTCCAGTTGAGGTTTCCGCGAATCCACTTTCCCTGCTTGCCCATGACCATCGGCCGCACGCCCAGATGGTGGGCCGGCCGGCCCGGCAGGAACCGGGTGGAACGCGAGGGCTCGAGCACCTCGAATTGCAGTGCGAGCGGGCTGCCGGTGCTGTGTTCTACGAGGGCGGGCTGGGCGAGTGGGGCGAGCTGGCGCTGCCAGGCTGGAATGGGTTCCGCCCCGGCTTTCGCCGCACGCGAGGTCGCCGTCTTCGGGCGGGCGGACGGCAGCGTCGGCGTTGCGGCTACTGATGCGCCTGCCGCGCCGCCGACTCGGCCGGCCACGGGTGCTGCCGTGGTGCCGCTCGAGGTGGTGGTCGCGCCGTCGGCATCCGTTTCGGGCAGGCTCAAGCTGGCGACCAAGACGGCCGCGACGTGCTTGCAGTTGCCCTTCATCGGGCAGGTGCATACACCGGATGCGCGTGCCACGGCCCCTGAGGCCGTCATCGAGAACGTGACGGTCACCGAGTACGGCGTGGTGCCACTGCCGGCAACCGTCGCGAAGAGCTGGGTGCCGTCGCCAAACCATGTGGTTTCGAGAACGTTGCCGTTGCGGGCGTAGCGCTCACCGCGGGAGAACGCTTGGCTTCCGACGAGGCGGGCGATCTCATGAGTGCCGAGGCGAGGATGCATAAAGCGGCGGGAGTCCAATCTGGCTCAGGTGGTGACCTTCCATTCTCACACGCGGCGAACGCGGGTGTGCTGGCAGCGGGCGGGGTCTGCTCCGGGGTTGGGTGGCCCAGATTGCCATAACTCCTGCAGATTCGACACGTAGGGGCGGGAGTGGGGCTTGTTTCAGGGGATTACGGGCAACCTCGGCGGCAGGGAGCAGGAGTTATGGTCGCGGCTCGCTGCGGAAATTTTGCATTGATGAGCAGTGGCACCGGAAGTGACGTCGACGCCGCGACCAGGCCGCCGGTCAGGGTTCCGTGCCCGAGCGAGGCATCCGGGGTGCGTTGGTGGCCTTCGAGTCTCAGACCTCGTCGGAGGAACGAGTGATGCGGGACACCCCGGTCAGCCAGGGAGATGCGGGGGTGAGCAACGCGGCCGCGCCGATCAACCAGGGAATGGTGAGGGTCACGACGAACACGAACCAGTTCGGCAGCGGCGGGGCGAACCGCAGGAGGAGCCAGAGCACGAGCGGGTGCAGAAGCACAACGGCGAACCCGGCGTAGGCCAGCCGGGTTGCGCCGGCGCTGAGCCGCACGTGCAGCGAGGAGCAGTGCGAGGCCGCGAGACGCGCGAAGAGGCTCTCGGCCACCAGGACCAACCCGAAAGAGATGGCAGAGGCGGTCAGCACGCTCACGCCCGGAGTGCCGTAGTTTCCTTGCTTGAGATCCAGAGGCGCCGAAATCCCGGTCGCCACGAGTGCCGTGCAGGCCAGAAGGAGCACGAACCCGGTGAGACCGGGCTTGAGGATGCGCGGGCGGAGAGCATGGGCGACGGTGCCGAGCATCATGAAGATGAGGCAGGGGAGCGCCGTGCCGATTGCGAGGGGGGTTTGGGCGAGGGTGCCCCCCACGAGATATCCGCAGAGGGAGCCCCCGATCGCGATGGTCCAGACGAGCACTCGGGGTAGACCCCAGATGATGCGAAGCAGCAGCACCGCGGAGAATAGCGCAGAAACGAACCAGAACGTCGTGTACGGCATCGCCGAGTTCTCGCCGTTGAAAAGGGGGCCGAGCAGCCGGGCGAACGTGGTCGTCTCACGCGTCGCATCCAGCGGGACGAACACGACGGCGATGAGGAGCCACCACGACACGTACGGCCGCGCGAGGGTTCGCGTTCTGGCTCGCAGCTCGACACCGAGCGGTCTCTGGGTCGACCAGAAGTAGCCCGCCAAAAAGAAGAACAACGGCACATGCCAGCTGTAAACGAGCGGGCGAATGAGAGGGAGGGCCAGGCTGTGTCCCGCGACGACGGCCGCAACACCGAGCACGCGCACCGCGTCGATCGCTCCAGACCTCGTCACGTTCGGCTCACCCGCTCACTGTGATCACGTGTCGTTGTGGAAAGCCTAGTTCGATGCGCCGGCGGCTGGCGCGCGACCGCAGGTTTCGTTAGACTTGAGCCACCTTGACTCAACTTCGGAGGAGATCGTGATGCAGGCCGGACAGCAACCACCACAAGAAGATGCTAAGACCGCCCTCGAACTGTACGGCGTGAATCTCACCGACATCGCTCGCAGTGGCAAGCTCGACCCCGTGATCGGGCGTGATGCCGAGATTCGCCGGGTCAGTCAGGTGCTCACCCGCCGCACCAAAAACAATCCGGTACTGATCGGCGAACCCGGCGTCGGCAAGACAGCCGTCGTCGAAGGGCTGGCCCAGCGCATCGTCGCCGGCGACGTGGCCGAATCCCTCAAAGACAAGCAGCTCGTCTCGCTCGACCTGGCCGCCCTCGTCGCCGGGGCCAAGTACCGCGGCGAGTTCGAGGAACGCCTCAAGGCTGTGCTCAAAGAGATCGACGACGCCGACGGCGAGATCATCACCTTCGTCGACGAGCTGCACACCCTGATGGGCGCCGGTGGCGGCGAAGGGTCGGTGGCCGCGGCCAACATGCTCAAGCCCATGCTCGCGCGTGGTGAACTGCGCCTGATCGGTGCCACAACCCTCAATGAGTACCGCGAGTTCATCGAGAAGGATGCTGCGCTTGAGCGCCGCTTCCAGCCCGTATTCGTCGGGGAGCCCACGGTCGAAGACACCGTGGCCATTTTGCGTGGACTCAAAGAGCGCTACGAGGCACACCACAAGGTTGCGATCGCCGACGCGGCGCTCGTGGCCGCCGCATCCCTGTCGAATCGATACATCACCGCTCGCCAGCTGCCCGACAAAGCCATCGACCTGATCGACGAGGCGGCGAGCCGGCTGCGCATGGAGATCGACTCGGCCCCGGTCGAGATCGACGAGCTGCGCCGTGGCGTCGACAGGCTGAAGCTTGAAGAGCTCGCGCTAAAGAAAGAGAAGGACGACGCCTCGAAAGAGCGCCTCGGCAAGTTGCGCGAAGACTTGGCCGAGCGGCAAGCCAAGCTGGGCGAGTTGCAGGCCCGGTGGGACCTGGAGCGCGCCTCACTCAACCGGGTCGGCGATTTGAAGGGAAAGCTCGACGCTGCCCGCGGCGCCGCAGATCGCGCGCAGCGCGAGGGCAACCTCGAGAAAGCGTCGAAGCTGCTCTACGGAGAGATTCCGGTGATTGAACGCGAGCTAGCCGAAGCAGAGAAGGCCGATTCGACCGGGCCGCGCATGGTCAACGACCAGGTCACCAGTGAGGACATCGCCGCCGTGGTCGCGATGTGGACCGGCATCCCGGTGGGCCGCCTGATGCAGGGTGAAACCGAGAAGCTGTTGCACCTTGAGGGCGAGCTGGGGCATCGCCTGATCGGCCAGAAGAAGGCCGTCACCGCGGTCGCCGATGCCGTGCGCCGCAGCCGTGCCGGCATCTCGGACCCCGACCGGCCGACGGGTTCGTTCCTATTCCTCGGTCCGACCGGCGTGGGCAAGACCGAGCTGGCGAAAGCACTCGCCGAGTTCCTCTTCGACGATGAAAAAGCCATGGTGCGCATCGACATGAGTGAGTATGGCGAGAAGTTCTCGGTCTCGCGCCTGGTCGGCGCCCCTCCCGGCTATGTCGGTTACGAGCAGGGCGGGCAGCTCACCGAAGCCGTGCGGCGTCGCCCGTACTCGGTGATTCTCTTTGATGAGGTTGAGAAGGCACACCCCGAGATCTTCGATGTGCTGCTGCAGGTGCTCGACGACGGCCGTCTCACTGACGGGCAGGGCCGCACCGTTGACTTCCGCAACACGATCTTGGTGCTCACCTCAAACCTGGGTTCCCAGTTCCTCATCGATCCGGCACTGTCTCCTACTGAGAAGGAGGAGGCCGTGATGCAGATGGTGCGCCAGGCGTTCAAGCCCGAGTTCGTGAACCGGCTCGACGACATTGTCGTGTTCTCGGCGCTCTCGGTCGACGACCTCGGTCAGATCGTCGAGCTCTACATCGACCGACTGCAGCGGCGCCTCGGCGACCGTCGGCTCGAACTGGCCGTCACTCCGGATGCCCGAGCCTGGCTGGCCGAGCGCGGCTACGACCCCCTGTATGGTGCGCGTCCCTTGCGCCGCCTGATGCAGCAGCAGATCGACGACAACCTGGCCAAGGCGCTGCTCGGCGGGCGGGTGCGAGACGGAGACCTGGTGCGCGTCGATCTGGCGAGCGACGGTGAGTCACTCACCGTGGCATCCGCGGCCCGCCCCGACGTTACCGAGGCAGTTCCCGACACTCTCTAGGCCGCCGTTGATCGAGCGTGTCGAGATCTGGTGGCGGAGTCCCGGGTGCGGCTGGCGGGGTCTCGACAAGCTCGACCAGCGGGGCTTTGATCGGCAGAATTGGCGGGCCAATCCCGTTGATCGAGCGTGTCGAGATCTGCTCACGGGGTCTCGACAAGCTCGACCAGCGGGGCTTTGATCGGCAGAATTGGCGGGTCCATCCTGTTGATCGAGCGTGTCGAGATCTGGTGGCGGGCCAATCCCGTTGATCGAGCTTGTCGAGATCTGCTCACGGGGTCTCGACAGGCTCGACCAGCGGGGCTTTGATCGGCGGAGTTGGCGGGTCCATCCCGTTGATCGAGCGTGTCGAGATCTGGTGGCGGGCCAATCCCGTTGATCGAGCGTGTCGAGATCTGCTCACGGGGTCTCGACACGCTCGACCAGCGGGGCTTTGATCGGCGGAATTGGCGGGGTCTCGACAAGCTCGACCAGCGGGGCTTTGATCGGCGGGACTGGCGGGGTCTCGACAGGCTCGACCAGCGGAAACTCGACCAGCGGAAACTCGACCAGCGGAAACTCGACCAGCGGAAGCTCGACCAGCGAGCTGCCGCCCGGGCGGAGCTACCAGCGCGCTGGGAAGATGCCCTGCAGGGCGATGATGTAGTTCATCGTCAGATAAGGCGGAAGGTTGTTGTGCGGCTGGTCGCCGCCGAATGCGCCGAGGGCTTCGCCCGCAAGCGGGACCAGCGTTCCGGCAGCTGGGCTCTGGGCATACGTCTTCGATGCCGCCCGGCCGACGCGGGGCTGGGCCCACACCGCGCCGGCCGGCGACGTGGAGTTTCCGAGCGCCTTCACGGCGTGGGCGCTGTGGTTGTGATTGGGCATCTCGCCGGTGATAAGTGTGACTGCTGCTGATCCCCCCGACTCACCCAGATAGTATTGCGACAATCCCCGACCCTGACCCTGGCCGAGCGGCATCGAGCCCTGCAGGTTGGGCAGGGCGAAGTTCGACGTTCCATTGCCGCCATAGAACGTGCCGATCAGGGAGAACAGCGCCGTGTTCTGTGCAATCGGGAGAATCTGGCCATTGCAGAATGCCCATCCCTGAGGGGCAAAGTTGAACCCGACCAAGCGGATCTCAGCGACGAAGGGATCAGTCATGATTGTTCACTTTCAACCGTTGGAACGAAAGCCGGATCAATTTCGGCTGGGGAAGATGCCCACGATGGCGATGGCAAATGTCAGGGTCAAATAGGGCGGGCGATTTTCGTGTGCTTGGTTGGCGCCCGTGAGTCCCACGGCCGTGCTGGCCATGGCCGCGTTCGGACTCATATTCTGCGCGAACGCGGGCTTGCCGGGCGACGCGAGAGAGCCGTTTGTGGGATCGACGCTATCGGCATTCGCCGCAGCGGTGAGGGTGTGCGAGTGCTTCGGAAGCTCGGCCGGCGTGAGGATGTGCGCGGCTTCTCCGCCGTTCTGTCCTATCGGATGGCCGCCGTCGAAATGCATCGGCAACCGTTCCTGAAGATTGGGTAGGGCAAAGGTTGTCTGACCGTTTCCACCGTAGGTGGTTCCCAGCAGAGAGAAAAGCGCCTGATTTTGGGAGATCGGCAGCAGCTGTCCGTTGCAGAGCGCCCAATTCTTCGGCGCGAACGTGAAGGACATCATGCGAATCTCGCCCAAAAATTGCTCAGACATGGGTGTTGCCTTTCAGAAGAAGTGAGAGCACGGCGATCATGACTGCGACGGGTAAATGCCGAAGAGCGAAATAATGAACTGCACCGCCAGATAGGGCGGCATATTCGGATGCGGCTGGTTACCGCCCGCCGCACCGATGGTGTGCGCTCCGAGCGCGACCAATGCGGCCGGGTCGGTCGTCGTGGAATACGGGGTGTCGGGCCAGGCGGC
Organism: Leifsonia psychrotolerans; assembly: GCF_013410665.1. Taxonomy (NCBI): domain Bacteria; kingdom Bacillati; phylum Actinomycetota; class Actinomycetes; order Micrococcales; family Microbacteriaceae; genus Glaciibacter; species Glaciibacter psychrotolerans. The sequence continues at coordinate 3,228,852 of NZ_JACCFM010000001.1, forward strand.
GGGCAGAGAACCACTGGCCTGCGCGGTTGTGGCAACGGCAGCGGTCATGACCGGGTGGGTGTGCGCCGGAATTTGATTCTGGTTCAGGATGACTTGCTCAACCCCGCCGGTTTGCCCCAGTGCGGAACCCGCTCCCTGGTGCATCGGGATGCGGCCCCGCAGGTCGGGAAGGGCGAAAGTCGACTGCCCGTCGCCGCCATACGTGGGCCCGATCAGGTTGAACAACGTGTCGTACTCTGCGATCGACAGCAGTTGCCCCTCGCAGGACATCCACCCGACCGGAGCGAAGTTGCCTGCGAAGATACGAATCTCGCCAACGTACGGGGTCGCCATGGGTTCAGCCTTCCATCAGGGTGAAGTGAGCGTCGTAGTCGATACCGGCCGGTGTCGAGCTGATCGGTACGACGAAGAGAGCGGCCGGGTCGAACCCGGCTGCCGTGAATGTGAACGTGCCTTGCCCCAGAGGGGTGGCCGCGCTGCCGCGGAAGGTGAGCGAGAACGACAGCCAGCCGCCGGATGCGACCAGCGGGCTGCATCCGACGAGCACGAGTTCAACGCTGGTGTCAGGCTCGGCGCCTCCCGAATCACCCGCGACGGTGAACGTGTCACCCACCCGTGAGGCGAAGTCCTCGTGGCCGAGGGCGGGGGTGTCAGTCATGCGAAAGCCTCCGTGTCGATGCCGGCGACCCAGCGCATCGACAGATAGTGGCCGGTCGTCTCGCCCGGCTCGAAGCCCAGTCGGACATAGAGACGGATGGCCCGATCGTTTTGGCCCCAGACCGAAAGCTCCACGGTGCGCCCCGACGAGGCCGCGCGCTGACAGATCTCGGACACGACCTGGCTGCCGATGCCCTGACCCTGGTGATCGGCCACAACCGCAATATCGACCAGGTGGATGCGCTCGGCAGTCGTGTCGGTGATGACCCGGCCTCGAGCGCGGCCTTCGATGAGGATGATCTCATGCACTGCACGCGGGTGGTGGGCGGTGAGCATGGCAGCCTGGGCGTCGAACTGAAGCGACACGATCTGCTGCACTGCGGCATCCGTGCCCGGCACGTGCGCGAAGTCCGAAGCCCTAGAATCGGCGAAGAGGCCACGCAGGAAGGGTTCATCGGCCGGTCCGGCAGGGCGATATGACACGACGCTGCTGGGAGCGTGGCGCATCACGCCTGCCGATTGACGAGCGCCTGCAGGGTGCGCGTCTTCGATTCGACGCCGACAGGAGAGACGAACAGCTCGGTCGTGGGCACACCCGCGCGGCTGATGCGGTAGATGCCGGGCTGGAATCGAGCATCGGTCGAGGCGAACAGCAAGTTGAAGCGGTCCTCGTCGTCGGGGGTCACGAGGGGGGCGAGATCCTCGATGGCTGCCAGCGTGACAGGAAAGCTGTCCGCCTCTGACGCAGCGGTGAAAATCTTGCCGACGGAGCCGAGAAAGATGGATCGGGCCGGAATGGCGGGCGGGTTGAGTGCGTCGGCCAGAGCCGACAGCGTCGCGCCGACCGTAGCCGGGTTCGCAGCCAAGCTCAGCGCCGTGAGACCGAGGGTTCCGAGCCCGAAGGTGACTGCCGTGCGACGTGAAATGTGCGGCAACAGCAACTCCCGGTAAAAATCCACGACGTATGAATAGAACGTCGGCAATGTTATCTACTGTGAAGCGGAGGAACCACCCCCACTTTGGGGAGGGACGAAACGCCTGCGTTCTGACACTCTTGCAATCGATGTCTGCACACTTCGCGCGTACGCGCCTTCAAACCCCGCTCGTTGCTGCCGCGCTGACGCTCGCCTTGGTCGTTGCCGGCAACGTCGGCCCCGTCTCCTCGGCACACGCCGCACTGCCCCCGATCAGTGTGACGTCGACGGCCGACCGGGCCGCCGGGTGGGTCTGTTCGCCGACCGAGGTGCTCGACTCGCCGGTCACGCTGCGCACCGCGCTCTGTGTGGCGAGCAACGCGGGCGGCACGGTCGACATCACGCTGGCTGCCGGCACGTACAGCCTTAATGCCGCGCTCGGCCCGCTCATCGTCGGAACGAAAACCGGCAGCACCCTCTCGATCTCGGGCAACTCGACAGCGTCGACCGTCATCACCGGCGCGGGCACTCACCAGATCATGACTCTCGACCCCGAGATGGTCGGCGGCGTCGCGGTCAGCCTCTCGGAACTCACGATCAGCAACGGCGTCGACAACGTTTTCGGCGGCGGCGCCCTCATCGGCGGGTCGGGCAATGCCAGCGTGGCTGACACCCTGTCGCTGAAAAAAACAGCCCTTACCGCCAACAAGGCCAATACCGTTCTGGCTCCGAACCCCGTCAGTGTGCCCCCGAATCCAGGTGGCGCGGTTCAGTTCCTCGGCGGATCGCTCAGCATCATCGACTCGGTTTTCTCCAACAACTCCTCGGGGGACAGCGCGGGCGGGGCCGTGGCTTATCAAGCAATGGGGGCTGCCTCGGCCGCCGAAACCCTCACGATCACGGGTTCGACATTCACCGGAAATACCGCGACCAGCGTCGTGTCCCTAGCGAACGGCGGTGGCGCGCTTTACGTGGCCGGCCCCGCCGCAATGACCATCACCGACAGCACGTTCACCGGCAACATCGTCACCACCGGCTCAGGGGCGAGCACGCACGCGACCTCCGGTGCGGCAATTCTTCAAGACGGCGGTGCGCTCTCGCTGACCGCGTCGACCGTGACCGACAACATCATGGATGGCACCTCGAGTGCGATCGGTGGGGCGATCCAGATCAACAACGGCACGTTCGCCGGTGAATACAACCGTATTCGCGGCAACGTGAGTGGGGCCAGCCGAATCGGCCTCGGCAGCACCGCCAATCCGGCTGTGCCGATCACCGCCACCAACAACTGGTGGGGGTGTGTCGGCGGACCCGGTGCGAGCGGATGCGACGCGGTCGCGGTGGCCACCTCGACCAAGCCGACCGTCACCCCGTTTCTCACGCTGACGGCCACGGCGAATCCGACCCCGATCATCGCAGCCGATCGGTCCGCGGTGATCACTGCATCCCTGCTGAAGAACTCGGCCGGGACCGCGATTGGTGCGTCGAAGCTCACAGCCTTCGCCGGGCTGCCGATCGCGTGGTCGACTCCGCTGCCCAGCGGGGCAACCCTCGTGCCCGCCACGACCGTGCTGAACGCCGGTGTCGCCACCGCGAACTATGACGCACGCGCGACCGAAGGCGTCGGAGGCGCTCGGGCCGCACTCGACGGCTCACCGGCGATCGCCGTGCTCGAAGTGCACACGAAGCCCGCGATCACCAGCGGCGCCTCGGCGGTCTTCCTTGTTGGGGCGGCGGCGGCGACAACGATCACGACGACGGGCTTCCCGGCGCCCTCCATCGCGACGAGTGATGCGCTGCCGGAGGGGCTCACGTTCGTCGACTCGGGAGACGGCACGGCCACTATTGCCGGTACGCCGGTGGCCGGTTCAGGTGGGGACTATGCGCTTGCGATCAGGGCGTCGAACAGCGCAGGCTCGGCCGCCGGCAAGACCCTCACCGTGCAGGTTCGGGAGGCGCCTGGATTCTCGAGCGCCACGGCGGCTCAGTTCGCACGAGGCACCGAGCAGACGTTCACCGTTCGAGCCGGCGGATTCCCCAACTCGACAATTGCTCTCTCGGGCACGCTGCCCGACGGGATCAGCTTCACGGCGAAGGCGGACGGAACCGCCACGCTTTCGGGCACGCCGACGGTGAGCGGCACGTTCCCGCTCACGTTCACGGCGACGAACGGCATCAACCCGGCGGCAGCGCAGGGCTTTACGTTGACTGTGGTGCAGCCGGCTGCGATCACAACGCAGCCGGAGTCGACGACGGCCATCGCAGGAACCGATGTGGAATTCGCGGCCGGGGCCTCCGGGTTCCCCGTTCCCACGGTGCAGTGGCAGGTGTCGACGGATGCCGGCGCGTCCTTCACCAACGTGCCCGGTGCCACCTCGACGACGTATCGTTTCAGCGCGACTCAAGCACAGAACGGCAACCGCTATCGTGTGGTGTTCAGCAACGGCACGGTTGCCACGACGATGGCCGCCACGCTGACTGTCGGCACTGCCCCGACCCTCACGAGCGCACCCTCCGCCGTGTTTTCCCAGGGCGTGGCCGGGCAATCATTCACCGTGGTCAGCACCGGGTCGCCGGCCGCCACGCTCAGTCTCGGCGCGGGAGCACCGGGCTGGCTGACCCTGACGGCCAGCGGCCCCGGAACCGCAACGGTAACCGGAACGCCGCCCGCGGGAAGTGCACGAGTGTGGACCTTCCCGATCGTTGCGGCGAATGGTTTCGGCACCGGAGACGTGCAGACATTCGCTCTGACGGTGACCGCCGCCCCCGTGCTCACGAGTCCGAACCGCTCAACCTTCCGCGTCGGATCAGTCGGCTCCTTCGCCGTGACCACGACGGCCGGCGAACCCAACGCGACCACCATCACCCTGATGGGGGCGCTGCCGACCGGCGTGAGCTTCACCGACAATGGTGACGGCACGGCGACGTTGGCGGGAACGCCGGCCGCGGCATCCGGTGGGGTGTATGAACTCACCCTCACCGCGAGCAACGGAATTGCGCCGAACCCGGTGCAGACGTTCACTCTGACCGTCAACGAATCGCCCGTCGTCACGACCGATCCGGCCAATTCTCTGAGCCTTGTCGGTGCCGAGGTCACGTTCACGGCTGCGGCACGAGGATTCCCGATTCCGACCGTTCAGTGGCAGGTGGCCACGACCGCGAGCGGGCCGTTCACGGATCTCGCCGGAGAGACCCAGCCCACGGTGACGTTCGCGGCGGCGCAGTCGCAGAACGGCAACCGGTATCGGGCTGTCTTCAGCAACGGAAGCACCGCGACCACGGCCGAGGCCACCCTCGTGGTGGGCCGCGCTCCGGTCATCACGAGTTCCGACACGGTGAATTTCCTGGCCGGCGGTGGCGAACAATCGTTCGCCCTGACCGCCGACGGATCCCCGGCGGCGCTGTTCACCGTCGCCGCCACGGAAGCCGTTTGGTCGTGGCTGAGATCGGAAAGTGGGCTCAACGGCCCTCCACGGCTCTACGGCACCCCGCCGGGAAGCCCGGGCACCGAATACACGGTTCAGGTTCAAGCGTCGAATAGTTTTGGGCGTTCCGCCGTGCAGAACATCACAATCAGGGTTGTGCAGGCGCCCTCAATCACGTTGAATCCGCTGCCGCAGAGCGTGATTGCGGGCGAGGTCGCGACATTCTCTGCCGGGGCATCGGGTTATCCGCAGCCCACCGTGCGCTGGCAGGTCTCGACTGACGGTGGCACCGCGTTCACGAACGTCACCGGGCTGACTGCGACCGCCGAGACACTCGAGGTCGCTTCGGCGCAGAGTCAGAACGGCTGGCTCTACCGGGCCGTCTACACGAACTCGATCGGCTCGACGACAACGGATGCGGCGCTTCTCACTGTTGGCACACCGCCACAGATCACCAGCGGCGCCACCGCGACGTTCACGGTCGACAGCGGCGCACAACGCGCTGCGATCACGACGTCGGGAACGCCCCGTGCGACGCTCGCGCTGACGGATGGCCTCATCGGTGGCGTGACCAGCCCGGTTCCGGCCTGGCTGAGCCTGGCCGATGCCGGCGATGGCACCGGCACGCTGGGGGGCACTCCGCCCGTCGGCAGTGGCGGGGTGTACGACCTCACGCTCACCGCATCCAACGGCTTTGGTGCCGACGCGGTGCAGACGTTCACCCTCACCGTCAACGAGGCTCCGGTTGTGACGAGCGCGGCGCAGGCCGCATTCGAGGCCGGCGTTCCGGGAGATTTCACGGTCACAACAGGCGCGGGGTTCCCGGCCAACCCGACTCTCACCCTCGCCGGAGCACTGCCGACTGGCGTGACGTTCGTCGACAACGGTGACGGAACGGCGACTCTCGCCGGAACGGCCGCTGCGAAAACGGGAGGCAGCTACGCCGTGACCGTGACCGCACGGAATGCGTCGGGTGCGTCCGTTACGCAGGCGCTCACGGTGGTCGTCGCTGAAGCGCCGCACTTCGCCGGTGACGCATCGGCTCACGTCACGCATGGCATCGTTGCTGCGGTCACGATCGCAACTGAATTCGGCTTCCCCGACACCGTGGCGATCACGACGGCCTCGCCGCTGCCGGGTGGGCTGACGTTCACCGACAACGGCGACGGAACCGCAACTCTCGCCGGCGTTGCGACCGACCCGGTGGGAACATCCGTCGATCTGCTGCTGAGCGCAACGAACGGCGTGGGAACGGATGCCACCCGGACCCTGACCCTGTCGGTCGTCGCCGCGGCCGTGGTGCCGCTGCCGATCGTGCTGCCACCGAGCACCGGCGTGCTCGAGGGAGTGCCTGACACGGCCCGCCCCGGCCAGACGATCACCGTGACGGCGACCGGTTTTGCGGCGGGGGCGCCGATCACGTTCGGGATCTACTCGACCCCGCGCCAGCTGGCGCAGGCTACGGCGGATGCGTCGGGCTCGGCCACGACGCAGCTCACGCTCCCGAGCGATCTGCTCGGCCTGCACACGCTGGCGGCTTCAGGGCTCACCCAGCAGGGCGCAGAGCGCTTCGTGACCCATGCGGTGACGCTCGAAAAGGCGTCCGTGCCGCCGGTGAATCCGCCGGATACGGATGGCAATGGCAGCGGGACCGGCAGTGGGAACGGGGCCGGCAGCGGCTCCGGCGTGATCGCCAGCACGGGAGTCGCGGGTGACGTGACGCTGCTGGCCGGCCTGGCACTGCTGATGCTCGCCGGCGGACTCCTGATCGCCGTGCGGCGTCGCCGAGCACATCTCTAGGAGCCTGCCGACTGTGGTCGAGCGCGTCGAGATTCGGTGACCGGAACTCGACGGGCTCGACCGGTCGCATCCCGTGCATGAGCGCCGGAGCGGGTCTAGGCTCGGAACATGCGCGCAACAGTGATTCACGGTGAACGAGACATCCGGCTCGAAGACGTGGCCGACCCGGTGCTCTCCACCGGCGGCGACGCGATCGTGAAGGTGGTCGCCGCCTGCGTCTGCGGTTCAGACCTCTGGCCCTACCGTGGCGTGACACCCACGAACGAACCGCATCGTATCGGTCATGAATTCGTTGGCATCGTGCAGGAGATCGGCCCGGATGTCGCCCGCATCGCGGTGGGGGACTTCGTGATTGCCCCGTTCTACGACTGCGACAACACGTGCATCAACTGCCGCAACGGCGTGAGCACCTCGTGTCTCGCCGGCGGTTGGTGGGGCTCACACGACAAAATCGGTGGATTCGCCGATGGTGCGCAAGGCGAACTCGTGCGGGTTCCGCACGCCGACGGCACCCTCGTGGCCACCGAACAGATGCCAACGGCCGAGCAGATTCCCGGCCTACTGACCCTCGCCGACGTGATGGGCACCGGGCATCACGCCGCGGTCTCGGCCGGCGTGACGACGGGCAGCAGCGTCGTCGTTGTCGGCGATGGCGCCGTCGGCCTCTGCGCCGTGATCGCGAGCAAGCGCCTCGGGGCCAGCCGCATCGTCATGATGAGCCGCAATCCAGAACGCCAGGCGCTCGCCCGAGAGTTCGGAGCGACCGACATCATCGAGCAGCGCGGGGATGACGGCGTGGAGCGCATCCGTGAGCTGTTGGACGGCATCGGTGCCGACTGTGTGCTCGAATGTGTCGGCACCAAGGAGTCGATGGATCAGGCGATCCGCGGGGCGCGTCCCGGCGGAATGGTCGGCTATGTCGGCGCCCCGAACGGCGGGCCAGAGTTGCCGGTTCGCTCGCTGTTCAACCGCAACGTCGGCGTGAACGGCGGGGTGGCATCCGTGCGCGGTTACATCGAAGAGTTGCTGCCCGACGTGCTCTCGGGTGCGATCGAGCCCGGGCGGGTATTCGACCTGGAGCTTCCGCTGACGGATGTCGCCGAGGCCTACGCCGCGATGGATGAACGCCGGGCGATCAAGGTGCTGCTGCGCCCGTAGAGGCGTCGCCCACGGGGCGTTTCCGCATCCGACGGGGCTGAGCGGGCGGGTTCGACTACTCCCAGTCGGCCAGCAGGTCCAGGGCGCTGTGCAGCACCGCCACTGCTTCCGCCCGGTTGATTCGGGCGATGAGTAGTGCGCTGACCGTCAGCGACGTGAGAAGCCGCGTGCGCTGGACGATCGTCTCGGACGAGGCATCCGTGAATCGACTGCGCAGCGCCTGCCCGATCGCATCATGCAGTTCGGCGCGGTAGTTCTCGATCACGCCGCGCAGGGCCTCGTCGTGCGAGGCGAAGATCGCGCTGTTCACCAGGAGGCAGCCGCGTTGGGGCGAATCCTCGTGCAGCGTCTCGATGGCCTGAATCAGTCCGCCGAAATACTCACCGACGGCATCCGTTGACAGGGGGGCTTCGGTGAGAACCGCGAGCCGAGGACGGATGATGGTGTCGAGGTAGTCCTGCACCGCAGCGTCGAACAGGCCGCGCTTGCTGCCAAAGGCGTGGTAAAGGCTGGAGCGGCCCAGGCCGGTTGCCGCTTCGAGATCGGGCAGGGAGGCGGCATCGAAGCCTTTGTCCCAGAACACATCGCGGGCAGCGCGAACCACCTGGGTGCTGTCAAAAGTTTGGGTTCGTCCCATGATGATGTTTCTCTCAGGTTGTGTACTACTCGATCCAGTATAAACTAGATTGATTGGTACACAAACAAGAAAGTGACCCCATTCATGAACTCAACGCCAGCCGCCGCTGCGCCCAATGCCCCAGCCGACACCGCCCTCAGCACCCAGATTCAGCTCGCGGCGAGGCCGGTCGGCTGGCCGACCCACGACAATTTCCGCACCGTGACCGTCGAGCTGCCGCCACTTTCCGACGGCCAGGTGCGCGTCGTCAACGAGTTCGTCTCGGTCGATCCGTACATGCGCGGCCGCATGAACGACGTCAAGAGCTACACCCCGCCCTACGCGCTTGACGCGACCATGACCGGCGGCGCGGTCGGCCGAGTGGTCGCATCGGCCAGCGACACGCTCGCCGTCGGCGATGTGGTGCTGCACAACTTCGGCTGGCGCGACATCGTGCAGGAGGATGCCACCGCCGGTTTTCGTGTGGTGCCCGAACTACCCGGCGTGCCGCTTTCGGCCTACCTCGGAATTTTAGGTCTGACCGGCCTCACGGCATACATCGGACTGCTCGACATCGCCGCGCTGAAAGAAGGCGACACTGTCTTCATCTCGGGAGCAGCCGGAGCCGTGGGCACTGCCGCCGGCCAGATCGCCCGGCTCAAGGGCGCGGGCCGGGTGATCGGTTCGGCCGGAACCGCCGAGAAGATCGCACTCCTGACCGAAAAGTACGGCTATGACGCCGCGTTCAACTACCGGGAGGGGCCCGTTCGGGCGCAGCTTGCCGCGGCAGCTCCCGACGGCATCGACGTGTACTTCGACAACGTCGGAGGCGACCACCTCGAAGCCGCCCTCGCCTCGTTCAATGACGGTGGACGCGCGGCGATGTGCGGCGCGATCGGGTCCTACAACAGCACCGAGCCCACCCCCGGTCCGAACAATATGGGCAACCTCGTCACGCGTGGACTCACGCTGAAGGGGTTCACCGTGGGCCACTATATGCACCACTTCCCCGAGTTCATGCGCGAGATGACCGAGTGGTTCCAGAACGGTGACATCGTCTTCGATGAGACGGTCGTCGATGGCATCGAGCACAGTGTCGACGCCTTCTTCGACCTGATGCGCGGCGGCAACATCGGCAAGATGGTCGTGCGTGTCGGCGCAGGAAGCCGTCTCAGCGACGCGGGTTGACCACTGCGGCGGGCTGCCCCGATCTCGACGAGCTTCCGTTGGTCGAGCGTGTCGAGACCCTGGTTCGCGGTTTCGGGTTTGGCTTGCGGGATCTCGACAGGCTCGATCAGCGGTGTGGAACTCGATCGTCGAGTTTCCGTTGGTCGAGCGTGTCGAGACCCTGGTTCGCGGCAACGCGACCGTCGTGCTTCCGTTGGTCGAGTGTGTCGAGACCCTGGTGTGCGGTTTCGGGTTTGGCTTGCGGGATCTCGACAGGCTCGATCAGCGGTGTTCGGCTCGATCAGCGGTGTGGAGCGCGAGCGTCGAGTTTCCGTTGGTCGAGCGTGTCGAGACCCTGGTGCGCCGCGCGATCGTCGTGCTTCCGTTGGTCGAGCTTGTCGAGACCCTGGTGCGCGGTTTCGAGGTCGGCTTGCGGGATCTCGACAGGCTCGATCAACGGTGTTCGGCTCGATCAGCGGTGTGGAGCTCGACCCGTCGTGCTTCCGTTGGTCGAGCTTGTCGAGACCCTGGTGTGCGGTTTCGGGTTTGGCTTGCGGGATCTCGACAGGCTCGATCAGCGGTGTTCGGCTCGATCAACGGTGTTCGGCTCGATCAGCGGTGTGCGGCTCGATCAACGGTGTACCGCTCGACCGACGGTGTGCCGGGCCCGACCAGCGAGCCGGCACTGCGCCTGGTTAGTCGTTCGCGAGGAGCAGCTCGCCCAGCGGCTTGCGGGTGCGCGGCGTGGACTCGCGCTCAAGAACCTCGGGGCTCAGGGTGGCGACATCCGCCAGCATGCCGAGAGCGATGACCGAGACGACGACCTGCTTCCCGCCGAGGCCGAAGGCCGTGGCGAGAGCGGCGGCGTCGAATCCACCCATCTGGTGGGTGTGGATGCCCTCGTGCTGGGCCTGGATGCTGAGGTGCGCGACGGCCTGACCCAAGTCGTAGCTGGCCCAGGGGTTGTCCTGGTCGGGCTTCATCGTGGCGTCTGCGACGTTGGCGATCAGCACGCTGGCCGAATCGGCCCAGGCCTTGTTGAATCCGGTCAGGCTGTCGTGGATGGTGGTAAAGCCCGCCGAGCCGCGGCGGGTGACGATGAAGCGGGCCGGCTGCATATTTGCCGCCGACGGTGCCCAGCGGGCGGCCTCGAGCACGGTGGTGAGGGTGCTGTCGTCGATGACGGCGTTGGCGTCATAGCCCCGGGGGCTCCAGCGCTCGGCCAGGGTGACGAGCAGGGGAGCTTCGGTGTCGGCGGATCGGTTGACGGTGTCGGTGATCAGTGTCATGAGTGCAGAACTTTCCTCGCGCGAATAATGTGGCGGGGCGACTCTGACCCACGTGGGCCAACACGCTAGGGAGGCGGCCTATTCCCGAAGATACATATTGGAGCTATGGATTTGTGAGAAGCTGCGCACGCACCTGGCGGCGCAGCACCTTGCCGATGAGCGAATGCGGCAACTCGTCGACCTGCACGATGCGACGCGGCACCTTGTACGCCGACAATCGATGGCGGGAGTAAGCGCGGAGGGCTTCCACGTTGAGCTCAGCGCCGGGCACGAGCACGACGGCGGCCGTGACATCCTCTCCGCCGCTCGCGCGCGGAAGGCCGACAACGGCCACATCTGCAACATCCGGATGCGACATCAGGGTCTCCTCAACCTCGGAGGGCGCCACATTGAACCCGCCCGTGATGATGAGTTCCTTGATGCGGTCGACGATGGTTATGAAGCCGTCCGCGGAGACCGTCACGATGTCACCAGTGCGCAACCAGCCATCGGCCAGCAGCACGGCCGCGCTTTCGTCGGGCCGATTCCAATAGCCCGAGAACACCTGAGGCCCGCGAATGAGCAACTCGCCCTCCTCATCGAAGCCGCGGTCAACCGTAGAATCCTCGGGGTCGACCACCCGAATCTCGGTGTTCGGAAACGGCACGCCGACGGTGCCGGGTCGTCGGGACGGTCCGATCGGGTTGCCGGCGGCCACGGGGGAGGTTTCGGTCATGCCATAGCCCTCGACGAGAAGCCCGCCCGTGGCCTCCTCCCAGCGCTCAACCGTCGCCACGGGCAGATTCATCGCGCCCGAAATTGCAAAACGGATGCTCGACAGGCTCACCCTGCGGCTCTCTGCCGCGCGCACCAGTCGGTCGTAGATCGGCGGCACCGCGGGCAGGAAGGTGGGCGGGCTGGTGCGCGCGGCATCCAGAACCAAGTCGGGGTCGAACTTGGGGAACAGCACCAGCCGGGCGCCCATGCTCATGGCGAAGGTGAGACAGAGGGTGAGTCCGTAGGCGTGGAACATGGGCAGAACGGCGTAGACGACCTCGACGCCGGGTTTCAGGCCGGGCACCCAGGCGGCGCCCTGCAGGGCATTCACCCGCAGGTTGAAATGGGTGAGGATGGCGCCCTTGGGTGACCCGGTTGTGCCACTCGTGTACTGCAGCACAGCGGTGTCGCCGGGGGCCGGGCGGGGGAACGAGCGGCGCAGCGGACGGGCACCCAGCAGCGACTGCCAGCTGGTGGCTCCCGTGCTGAGCCGTGCACTGGTGAGCGCGGCGCGGGCGTCCCGGGCCTTGCGAATCGGCAGGCGCAGGGCGAAGCGTTTGCTCGCCGGCATCGCGCGGGTGAGGTCGACCGAGACGACGGTGCGTACCGCGATGTCTTTCGGGAACGCCACAACCGTGTCGACAAGTTTGTCCCAGACGATGGCGACCCGGGCGCCGTGATCCTCGAACTGGTGCCGCAGTTCGCGCGGCGTGTAGAGCGGGTTGTGTTCGACGACGATGGCGCCGAGCCGCAGCACGGCGTAGAACGCCACGATATGCTGCGGGCAGTTCGGCAGCACCAGTGCGACCCGATCGCCGGCTGTGACACCGAGCTTGCGCAGACCGGATGCGACGCGCGAGATCTCGTCGCCCAGGCGGCTGTAGCTCGTGGTGGCGCCGAAGAAGTCGAGGGCGATCGCCGACCGGTATCTCGTGACGGCGGCATCCATCATGTCGACCAACGAGTCGGTGGGGAGCTGGACCGACTGCGGAACGCCGGGTGCGTAGGCGCTCAGCCACGGTTTGGTGTCGAAGACGCTCATCAACGATCCTCCTCAATCAGGTGCGGTGCTGGGGCGGTGCTGGTGTCACTCTCAGTGGTGGGCAAGTTCCCGGGTGAGTGCGACGATGAACGCGTCGATGTCGGCTTCCGTGGTGTCGAAGCCGCACATCCAGCGCACCTCGCCCGTGGCCGGGTTCCAGTCGTAGAAGCGGAACGACTCGCGTAAGCGATCGGCAACACCGGCGGGCAGAATGGCGAAGATCGCGTTGGACTCGGTGGCCTGCGTGAACGACACTCCCTCGATCGCACCCTCGGCAATGCCGGTCTCGAGGGCGCCGCGCAGGCGGTGGGCCATGGCGTTGGCGTGTGAGGCGTTGCGCAGCCAGAGGTCGCCGTCCAGCAGGGCGATGAACTGGGCCGAGACGAAGCGCATCTTCGACGAGAGTTGCATGTTGAGCTTGCGCAGGTATTTCAGGCCGGTGGATGCCGCGGGGTTCAGCACCACGATGCACTCGCCGAGCATGAGCCCGTTCTTCGTGCCGCCGAAGCTCAACACGTCGACGCCGGCGTCGCGCGTGAAGGCGCGCAGCGGTACGCCGAGGGAGGCCGCCGCGTTCGAGATACGGGCGCCGTCCATGTGCAGGGTCATGCCGCGCGCATGAGCGTGGTCGGCGATGGCGCGCACCTCGTCCGGCGTGTACGCGGTGCCGAGCTCGGTGGTCTGCGTGATCGACACGACGAGCGGCTGGGCGCGGTGCTCATCGCCCCAGCCCCAGGCTTCCTGGTCGATCAGTTCGGGCGTGAGCTTGCCGTCGGGCGTCTCGATCGGCAGCAGTTTGAGGCCGCCGACGCGTTCGGGGGCGCCGCCCTCATCGGTGTTGATGTGTGCGGTGGCCGAGCAGATCACTGCGCCCCAGCGGGGCAGCATCGACTGCAGGCCCAGCACGTTCGCGCCGGTGCCGTTGAAGACCGGGAACGCTTCGACGCCCTCGCCGAAGTGGTGGGCGAAAACCTCCTGCAGGCGGGCCGTGTAGGCATCTTCGCCATAGGCGATCTGGTGGGCGCCATTGGCGGCCACAATCGCGTCGAGAATCTCGGGATGGATGCCCGAGTAGTTGTCAGAGGCGAAACCGCGGGAGGAAAGGTCGTGGAGTTGGGTCACCCTTCTATCCTCCCACCGTGGGCGGATGCTGTGTGTCGGTGTCGGTGTCGGTGTCGGTGTCGGTGTCGGTGTCGGTGCGGCATGCGGCATGCGGCATCCGGCATCCGGCATCCGTTTCGGTGAGGTCGCGCAAATGACCCTTCCCAACGCACGGGAAGGGTCGTTCGCGCGACCTCACGGAGTTTTTCAGGGAACGGGCCGCGGATGCCGGCCGGGCGTGGCCGGGCGTGGCGACTACCCGCGCAGCGCTTCGCGCAGACTCACCCGGGCGCCCATGCGCAGCAGCGAGTTCGAGTAGATGCGTGAGCCGATCACGATCACGATCGCGGTCGTCGTGATCAGGATGGCGAGCGAGAGCAGCGGCTCCCACCATTCGGCGCTGCCGGTGAAGAGGCGCAGCGGCATGCCGACCGGAGCCGAGAACGGCACGTACGACATGATGCCAAGCACCAGGGGGTTGTCGTTGAACAGGATGACCAGAATGTAGGGCAGCATCACGAGCATCATCACCGGGGAGGTGACCGAGCCGACGTCTTCCTGACGGGAGACCAGCGAGGCGGTCGCCGCGTAGAGTGCCGCGAGAAGAACGAAGCCGAAGGCGAAGAAAACCGCGAACCAGGCGATGGAGGGTCCGACGTCGGCCAGGAGCACCCGCTGCCCCGTGACGATCATGCCGATCGAGACGAGTACCCCGATCACGACGATCTGCCCGAACGCCATGATGCTGTTGCCGAGGATCTTGCCGGCCAGCAGGGCGCGCACTGGAATCGTCGACATCAGAATCTCGACCACTCGGGTCTGCTTCTCTTCAACAACGCTCTGCGCGATGATCGAGCCGAACGTCATGGCCGAGACGAAGAAGATCAGACCAAATCCGATGGCGACCAGATAGACCAGAAAACCGTTCTGGTCGGCGGGCTGAAGCAACTCGACTTCGGGGGTCACGCTCAGCGCTTGAAGCACGTCGCCAGGAGGGGAGTCCAAGGCGATCACCGACACATCGAGGGCCGACGCGGTGTCGGTCGACGGAACGACTGCCGCCGAGACCGTGCCGTCGCGCACCAGCTTCTTCGCAGCGTCGACACTGTCGACGGCGACCGCTTCGAGGGTGGGCGACCCGGCCACGACCTCGGCTGCCGTGCCGACCACGGCAACCTTGGGCAGCGTCGGGTTCGCACCGACGATGCCGCCGACCACGACCGAACCGACCGAGAGCAGCAGCAGGATTCCGGTGGAAATCAGGAACGCCTTGCTGCGCACTCGGGCGAGAATCTCACGTCCTGCGACAAGTGAGACGCTCTGGCCGAACGAGGGTGCCGGGTGAGTGCGCCGGATGCCGGTGCGAGGCGCGGTCTCACGCGCGGATTGTGACGCGGTGTCGATGCTCATCGCACGACCTCCTTGAAAATTGTGGCGAGCGACGGGCGTTGCGGGCTGAACGAGTGGACCGCGCCGCGGGTGAGGGCCTGGTGCAGAACGTGTTGGCTGGCGGCATCCGTGTCGGCCTCGAAGACGGCGAAACCGCCGTCGAACTCGATCACGCTGATGCCGGGAACCTCGCGGATCCAGCCGGCGTCGGCGTCGGTGTGAATCTCGAACCGGGGGGTGCTGAAGCGTTCACGCAACTCGTCGCGGGGGCCGCTGGCGCGGATTTCGCCGGCCGCGATGATGACGAGGTCGTCGCAGAGACGCTCGACGATGTCGAGTTGGTGCGACGAAAAGAGCACGGGCGCGCCGCCGGCGGCGTAGTCGGTGAGCACGCTCTGCACAACGTCGACAGCCATCGGGTCGAGGCCGGAGAACGGCTCGTCGAGCACCAAGAATTCCGGGTCGTGCACGAGGGCCGCGGCGATTTGGGCGCGCTGCTGGTTGCCGAGTGAGAGCGCTTCGACGGCGTCGCCGGCGCGCTCATCGAGGCCGAGCCGCACGAGCAGATCGGCGGTGTTGCGGCGGGCATCGGCCGGGCTGAGCCCGTGCAGGCGGGCCAGGTAGACCAGCTGTTCGGCGACTTTCATTTTGGGGTAGAGGCCGCGTTCTTCGGGCATGTAGCCGAACCGGCGGCGGTCGCCGGCGGTGAGCGGAACGCCGTCGAGCACAACCTCGCCCGACGCGGGGCCGGCATCCGGGGAGAGCACGCCGAGAATGATGCGCATGGTCGTGGTCTTGCCGGCTCCATTGCCGCCGACGAAGCCGGTCATCCGACCGTCGCCGACGGTGAAGCTCACGTCGTGCAGCACCTGGCGGCTGCCGTAGTGCTTGTTGACGTTTCTGATCTCGAGCATGGGAACCCCTTCTTCCTGATCTAGCCAGGCTACAAAACGGGCTGCTGTGAGCGCATCCGTCGCGTGGGGGAACGGAGGGGTGGATGCAGGCGGTGCGGCCCCACAATCTCACCCGCGTGGGGGAGTTGCGCGTGTCTGGGCGGGCGATCCTGTCCCCGGATTCGGTAAACGGCGGCGGATGCCGCGAGTCGCGTCGCGCAGACGCGGCGTGTCGCGCGGTTAACCGAATCCGGGCACAAGCGTAGGAGGGGGCAGTAAGTTGGAGCGCATGCGGGAAGGCGATCACAGGGGGAACGATGAGTCGGATGTCGACCAGCAGTCAGGTAAGACGCCAATCAGGACGCCGGAGTTGACGCCGGAGCCGGAAGCCGCCGCTGCGCCCGCCCGGGGGGAGGTCGGGGTTCCTCCCGGCGTGACGTCGCCTCGGCCGGGGTACGGGCCGTCCGGGACTGTGCATCGCGACACGCTCGAGTTGCCCGTCGAATTGCCCGTCGAATTGCCCGTCGAATTGCCCGTCGAGCCGCCCGTCGAGTCGAGTGGGGTGCAGCACGCCGGCACGGTGAGGTCGGTGGAGCGTCAGGCGAAGCGGCCGGAAGGTGCGCTTCGCACCGCGGGGCTGGTGCTCGTGATGCTGAGCATCGTGCCGTTCCTGCTGCTCATCCTGGTGGTCATTTCGGTCAGGTCGGACGCGGTGAGGGACCTGTTCTTGGTGCCGCTCGTGCTTGCCGGGCTCGTCCCGCTCGTGGCGCTCGTGCTGATCCTCGTCGCCTCCGTTCTCAGACATCGGGCGGGCGTGACGATGGACGTTCCCATCGGCGCGGTGGTGGTTGCCCTGATTTTTCTTCTGGCCTCGGTGGGAGCGGGGGCGTTTCTGGTCGTGTTCTCCTCCGGCGAAGGGGGGCTTCGTGACGAAGCGCCCCTGACATCCGAATCACAGAACATCGATTCCGGCCGACCGGCCGAGGACCAGGCGCTGGCCCTGGGGACGCCCGGCTCCAGCCCGACCGAAGCCGAGCTGCGCAGCGGGATGCAGGACCTGGTCAACCTGGCCGTCGAGGCCGCGGGTCCGATGGTGCGCTGGATCGATCTGCCGCCCGGGAAGGCGCCCGCTGTCACACCGAACGGAGTCCTGGTTCCCGCACTGGTGGTAGTGCCCTGTCTCGAGACGGGAGTGTCGTATCTGATCCCGCCGACGACATTTTCGACCGGAACCATCACCGACATGAGCACCGACGAGAACGACCGTGAGGTGACAGGCAACAATGTGGCCGCGGCCGAGCGCATCGTGGCGGCGTGGGAGCGCCTGGGCTACCAGGACGACAGCGGCCTGGGCGGCAACATCGCGCTCGCCGGTCCGACCGGCGCTCCGGCGGTCTCTCTGCACGTGGACTACAGCTTCGGCATCGTCACTCTGACGGGGGAGAGCCGTTGCGTCGTCGCTGACTGACCGGCGCACATGTCGAGCGGTAGGTGGGCGCGAAGCGCCTACCCGTCGAGGCGGCCGGTCGGATCCGGGTCGGACTGATCGGCCCGGTCAGCGGGATCGGGCGCCGGATGATGACCGAGGAGTCGGCGGGTGAGATGCTCCCGGCTCGACAGCAACGAGCCGAGCGCCTCGGCGAGATCGGCATCCGTCGGCTCGCGACCGGCTTCGGCCCCGAGGAGCACCGTGCGCCGCATGAGCTCCTTGGCGAAGGAACCGGTGACCCCCTCGGCCTGGCGGGCGGCGACGGCGACGGCAGCGGGCGACAGGGGCAGCCCCGCTGCATAGAGGGCGAACAGGCGCTCCCGGGTCGCCGTATCGGGGATGGGAATCTCGACGGCGAGGTCGACGCGGCCGGGGCGGTCGGCCAGCGCGCGTTCCAGCACGTCGACTCGGTTCGTGGTGAGCACGAAGGCGACATCCGCATCGCCGTCGAGACCGTCGAGCGCGTCGAGCATCGCGAACAGCAGCGGTTGCGGCATGCTGCTCAGGTCACGATCTCCGGCGATCAGGTCGACGTCTTCGAGCACCACGATGGCCGGCTGCATGGCGCGGGCGAGCTCGGCGGCCTGGGTGATGAATTGGATGCTGTTGCCGGTCAGCACGACGGCCGTTGTGCCAGCGGTAACGCTGAGCAGATGCCGAACGGTCAGTGTTTTGCCCGATCCCGGCGGCCCATAGAGCAGAACGCCGCGCTTCAGGTGCTGGCCGGCTTTGCGCAGGGCGTCCCGGTGTTCGCCGATGCCGACCACATGTCGCACCACGGCGTCGAGGGTTCCGGGGGCCAGGATCACGTCGGCGGCCGAGACCTGCGGGCGCGGGAGAAAATCGGCGCCGGCGGCCCCGTAGCCGTATTCGTTGCCGCTGAAGGTGAGTACGTGCCCGCGCAGAACGCTGCGCAGAAGCATCAGACGCCGTAACTCGGTGAGGAGGAGCGCCGAGCCAGCGGGATCCGTGGCGAGGATCTCGAGTCGGGCCGTGTTGCGGCCGAACTCGGGCTTCGGGCCGCGCTGCAGCACGGCGATCGGTTGCCCGCCGATGGTGAAAAGGCGCAACCCAAACGACACGACACGACGTTCGGAATCGGGCCCGGTCGCGCTCGTGACATAGTCGACCGGCCCCGGGGCGTACTGAAAGAACGGGTTGCTGAGCAGCTCCGGAAACGAGGAGCTTTCACGCTGCTGGCCGCCGGTGACGCCAATCAGGTGGGCGAGGTCCAGGTCCGAACCGGATGTCGCGGCTAGCTCGTCGAGGGCGATATCGGCGTCGATGAGGCGGTGCGGCGGCACGTCCTCGGTGACGAGCGGCAGGGTGGCCACGTCCGCCGCCAGGTGGGCCTGAACGACCTCGCCCAGCGGGGTGCGCATGACCGTAACCGGCCGAGGGGCGTTGATCAGCTCATCCATGAACCGGCGAAACGTCTCGATGAATGCGGCGTTCGCGTCGGGGCTTGCGTCGGGGCTTGCGTCGGGGCTCGCGTCGGGGCTCGCGTCGGTCTCCCGATCGGTGTTCTGGCCGGTGTGCTGATCGTCCATTGCAGCCCCCACGTCGTCGTAGGGTCATGCTACAGCGCGGCGATGCTCCAGCCCACCGAGGCCAGCTGGCCCGGGTTCAGCATGATCAGGTCGGTGCCCGAGTTGAACGCGTCGGGCGGGCAGGTCATCGGTTCGACGGCCAGGCCGCGACGGCTGGCCTTGCGTGTCGGCTGATCGGCCGTGTGCACCTGCACCCATGTGCAGCCGGTGCTCCAGCTCATCGAGACGCCGGTTCCCGACGGAGCCGTCAGGCGCACCTCGGCTGTGCCCTCCCCGTCGCGGGTCAGCTCGGTGAACGCGTGGTCGATGAACGTCTCGCCGATCACGCGCGGCGTGCGAAAGTCGAGCGCCCCGTCGGCCTCGGTGGCGACATCCGTCAGGCTGATCGGAATCAGTCGATCCTCGGTCACGAGGAGCACCTGTGCGGCGGGAAGGGTCAACGTCCAGTCGTCGACGCGGCCCTCGCCGGCGATGAGGTACGGATGCGGGCCGGCACCATACGGTGCAGGCACGTTGCCTGTGTTGCGAGCCATCACGGTCTGGCGCAGGCCCTCGGCGCTGAGTGTGAAGATCACGCGCAACTGCAGGCGGAATGGGTAGCCGGTCTGCGGCTCGATGGTCGCGGCGAGTGTGACGCTGTCGGCCGACTCTTCGAGGGGGATGAAGTCGAGCCAGCTCGCCAGGCCGTGCAGGGCGTGGCCGCGCTCGGGTTCGCTGAGGCTGAGCTGGTGGGTGACGCCGTCAACCGTGTAGCGCCCGTCGACGACCCGGTTCGGCCAGGGGGCGAGCGTCGCGCCGCGGAATGCCGGGCGCACCTCGTCGGCGTCGAACGGCACGACCAGGTCGCGGCCCTGGTGCGTGAGGCTGCGCAAGGTCGCGCCCACGCTGGCGATGCGGGCGGTGTAATCGCCGAAAACGAGCTCGAACTGGGTGCCGGAGAGCGGAGTGGTCATCCCTCAATTCTGCCCGTGATTTCGGTGTGCCGAGTTCACGGCCGGCGGGCGGGTCGCCTCACCGCTCCGGAGGGCTGCGCACCAGCAGCTCGCCGACCTCGCACTCGAGCACATCGCAGATCGCGACGAGCGTTGAGAAACGGATGGCGCGGGCCCGGTCGTTCTTCAAAATGGAGAGGTTCACGATGCTCATGCCCACGCGCTCGCCGAGCTCGGTGAGCGTCATCGATCGCGCGGCGAGCAGTTCGTCGAGACGACAGTGCACGCCGGTGGGACCGTCGTCGCCCACTAGACGAGTCCGTCGGTGTCGCGCTGCAGACGCTGGCCGAATTCGAAGGCCGCGGCGATGACGCCCAAGCCGATCCCGGCGACGAGCGGGAACAAGGTGCCCGTGCCGGCGAACGGAAAGACGCTGCCGATTGGGTCGGGGTTGAGTTCACTGGCGATCATGAACTGTCCGGCCACGCTCAGCCCCTGCCCGAGAACGCCGCCGGCCAGCAGCGTGATGCTCGCCGTGGCGAGCAGCCAGGTCGCCAGGCGCGAGAACGGTCGTCCGCGCCACAGACTCACGCAGAGGAACACGACGGCCGCCGCGAGCGTGGCGTACATGAGGCCAGTGGCCAGGATGCCGCTGCCGAGCAGCACTCGGGCCGCGACAGACACCCCGGTCAACGTGACGTCGGCGGTGGCGAAGGTGCCCGTAACGAGGGCGGCGCTGCCGTTGGCCGCATCCGCCGGAACCGTGGCGACCGTGCTGAGTGTGGCCTGAATCTCGGTGTTGAACAGTGCCGCAATCGTCTGGCTGAGCGCTCCGATGAACGCCAGCACGCCGAAAATCGCCGCGACGGCAGCGCAAAAGGCGAGCGACAGGCGCTCGGACCGGCGCAGGCCGTTCGTACGGGTGGAGATTCGCATGAGCATCCTAACGATTATCGATAATAACGATTGTCGTTAAACATAGGGTGGGCGGATGCGACTGTCAACCTGGGCGCCGGTGTCGGTCGCGTGGTCGAGTCCGTGCGTCGGGTCTCGACAGGCTCGACCAACGAACCGTTGGTCGAGCCAGACCACGTGGGCCGCCCTGAGATTCGACCATCGTCTGATGTTGCCGGGCTCGATCGACGCACCGTTGGTCGAGCCCGTCGAGACCTCGTGGGCCGCCCTGAGATTCGACCATCGAGTGATCATCGCTAGAAATCTAGGCAGTGGCCCCCGGAGTCACGACACCGTGCTCATAGGCGAAGACGACGGCCTGCACGCGATCGCGCAGGCCGAGTTTCAGCAGCACCTTCGACACGTGAGTCTTGACCGTCGCCTCGCCCAGGTAGAGGCGGCCGGCGATCTCGGCGTTCGCGAGACCGAGCGCGAGCAGGTTGAGCACTTCGGCCTCGCGGTCGGTCAGTTCGGCAAGTGCCTGGGCCGCGGAATCGGCCGGCGCGGAATCGACCGTCGCGACGGACTCAACCGGTGCCGTGTTTGGTGCAGGTGCAGGTGCAGGTGCAGTTGCCGATGCCGGCGCCGCCGGGGGGTGAGGGCCGGCCCCGTGTACGCCGGAGAACTTCTCGATCACGCGCCGCGTCACATCCGGGGCCAGCAGCGCATCGCCGCGCGCGAGCACCTGCACGGCCTCGATCAAGGCCTCGGGAGTCGCGTTCTTCAACAGAAACCCGCTCGCGCCGTGCGCCAGCGCCTCGAAGAGATAGTCCTCGCGGTTGAACGTGGTCAGCACGAGTACCGCCGAACGGATGCCGGAATCCGCGACGATCTCCCGAGTCGCAGTGAGCCCGTCGACGCCGGGCATCTGCACGTCCATGCAGATCACATCAGGGTTGAGGGCGCGGGCCGCATCGATTCCGGCCTGCCCATCGCCGGCCTCACCGACGACCTCGATACCCGGCTCTGACTCGAGGATCGTGCGGAATCCGGCGCGCACGAGTGCCTGGTCGTCCACCAGAAGAACGCGAATGGGCAGGTCGATCATGCACGCTCCAGAGGGGAGGTCTCGGGTGAAGTGTCGGGTGAGGTGTCAAACGGTGAGTCGTCCGGCGAGGGCAGCGCCGGTGTCGGGAAGCGCGCCCGCACAAGGTAGCCGCCGCGCGGGCGGGCGCCGAGCTGGAGCTCCCCGCCGACGGCCGCGACTCGTTCGCGCATGCCGCGCTGACCATGACCCGGTGTCGTTGCCGTTCCCGATGCGACTCCCGCCCCCGAGTGCGCCCCCGCACCTGCCCGCGGGCCCACGCCGTCGTCGGCGACCTCGAGCTCGACGGCATCCGCTTCGTAGCGCAGACGGAGGTCGACCGAGGCCCCGGCCCCGGCGTGCTTGCGCGCGTTTGTGAGAGCCTCCTGGGCGATGCGGTACACGCTGAGGTTGATCGTGCCGGGCACAGGGCGGACGGAGCCGATGACACGCACTGACACGGGCAGACCGGCTTGGCGGCTGGCATCGGCAAGCTGTTCAAGCTGTTCGATGCCGCGCGTGCTCGTGCTCTCACTGGCCACAAAGCGTGTGGTGTCGGCGCTGCCCGTTGCAGCCGTGGTCGCGTCCTCGGAGCGCAAGGCCACCAGCATGGTGCCCAACTCCTCGACGGCACTGCGGGCGCTCTGCTCGATCTGGGCGAGCGTGTGCTCGGCTGCAATCGAATCACGGTTCAGGATGCGCCGCGCCGCGCCGGCCTGCACGCCCATGACCGAGACGTGGTGGGCCACCACATCGTGAAGCTCGCGGGCGATCCGCACCCGTTCGAGGGCGACGGCCTGCGCCGCGACCCGCTCGCGTTCGGCACCGAGTTCGTGCGTGCGGGCGTCGAGGGCTGCGGAGCGGCGCGCGGCCTGCCACGCCGTCTCGCCGAAATAGTACGCGGCGCCGAAGTAGAGAAGGTTGATCAGAACCTGCAAAAGGCCCCACGCGGCATACGGCGAGAAGGCGCCGTCGCGGGAGAGCTCGGGCAGCGTCGTGGCCTGATTGGCCTGAACGAGCAGTGCCCAGAACAGCCAGACGAACATTCCGGCGACGAGAGCGAGGCGCACCCAGCGGGCGAGGGCGCGATTGCGGCCCCACGCTCCGATCGTGTAAATCGCCAGGTAGAGGCAGATATTCGAGAACAACAGATCGACGGCGCCCAGCATGCTGCCCACGCTGAACACGACGGCAACGATGACCGCGACGGCCTCCGGCCAGCGCCGTCGAAAGGCCAGCGGAACGGTGAGGCCCGCGACCCAGAGCGCAACCAGCCAGACGGGCGATTCGTCGTAGAAACCGGCTCCACGCGACAGGCTCACGCTGAGCGCGGTGCCGGCGGCCAGCACGAATGCGGCCCAGGCGTCGGATCGAAAGGCGGATGCGCCGGGCCGGGGCCGGCGCCAGCCTTCGGCGAGTGGATCGGCGAGGTCGGCGGCGACGGTCATGCTTCCACGGTAGCGGGCGTCGCGGCGGCGCGGATCCGTCGCGAGGGGGAGCGCACGCACAAGGGGGCGTGGCCGGTCGGCCACGCCCCCTTCTGGACTGCGGAGTGCTTACGCCGTCGTGCTGTGGCGGCGACGCGCCACCAGCAGGGCGGCACCGAGCAGCAGCACGAGCGCTGCTGTGCCGGCCGGAACGAGTCCGTTGAAGCCGGTTTCGGCGAGCACCGCGGCGATGGTGATGTCGACGCTTGTCGCCGCATCAAAGAACTGACCGGTCACGACCAGCGTGTGGACTCCGGCGCCGAGCGAGCTGAGAACCTCGGCGCTCAACTCGACCTGAACGACCCCATTGATGACGGGGAAGGTGCCGACGATGGTGCCCGACGGGTACAGGTAGACGTCGGCCCAGAGGTCGTCACCGGCGAGTGTCACGTTCGCCGTGTAGTTCTTCGACGGGTTCAACGCGCCGGCCGGCAGTCCGGTTGATTCCTGCGACTGCGAGACGCCTCCGAACTGGGTGAGGAACTCCGCGAGGTCGGCCGCGTTCCCGTCGATCGGGGCCGCTGTGGGCAGCTTGGGCGGTGCGGTGATGAAGTAACCGGTGGAGTGCGAGAATCCGTCCAGGCTCGCGTCGACCTGAACCCAGATGCGCTTTCCCATCATGGCGTCGGTGACAAGGAGAGTGGGGGCATCCGGCACGTCGAGGTCATTAGAGTGGCGGGCGTGAGGGCCCACCGCTCCCCAGGAGTAGTGCAGGGTCGCGCCCGCAGGCCAGCCGGTGGCAACGGCGGTCAGCGTCGCGCCAACGGTGGGAGTGCCGGTCAGGGTGACGGTTCCGGCGGCCAGTTGCGGCAGGAGTACGAGCTGCACGGGATCCATCGACACGTTGGCGTCGAGAACGGTGACGCTCTGCACCTGGGGAGCAAAGTCGGTCGCCGAGAAGGTGACGTCGTAGGTGCCGTTGGCCACGTCAGCGATGACGAATTCTCCGTTGACGTCCGTCGTGGCGGTGTGGGTCGCGTCGATGCTGACGGAGATGCCGTAGGGACCGTAGCCACTCGTCCGGTAGGCGTTGCCAGAAACCGTGTAAGTGAGAGGCATTGCCTGTGCGGGGGCGGCCACGAGGGTGATCCCCCCGACGAGGGCCAGGCCGAGAACGAGCGCGGTCGCTCGGCGCACACGGGAGAGAGGGGATTGTGTCACGTGCTGTGTTCCTTACGTCAGAGTGTGAGTGTGATCGCGCGGAGAATCGACACGACAGTGCGACCACGTGTCGTAACGTAGGAAAGTTGTCCCCCGTTGGCTCCGTGGCGAGCCTACTGGTCGAACGGCGCGATCGAAGAAGCACGCCCCGAAATGGGGGTGACGAAAGCTCACCGAAAGCTCAGTTCCGACGGGCGTGCTACGCGCCGAGGCGCACCCGAGTGTTGTTCACGGATGCCGCATCCGCGTCCCACAGACCCACGACGTTCTCGGCGAGTTCGGTTTCGAGCCCCTCCAACGAGCGCACCACGAAGATCACGGCCGCCGCACTCGATGGCGGGGCAGTCGAGTCAGTGGCAGCGGTCGCGGCGGCCTTCGCGAAGCCCTGGCCAACGGCGCGGGTCCAGGTCTCGGCGGCGGCCTTCGCCGACGCGTAGTTGGCCCCGCCCGGCGCCGGCTTGTCGACAGCCGTCGCCGAGACGATGGCGAGTCGCCCGGCCGGAGAGGCCAGCAGATCGGCGTTGAACGCACGCGTCGTGTTGCGCAGTGTCGTCACCACGTTGCGGTGCAGAAAATCCCAGTCGTCATCGCTTTGCCCGGCCAGGCCCCCGCCACCACGCCAGCCGCCGACCAGATGGATGAGGCCGTCAATGGGGCCGAAGCCGAGTGCGGCGCCGTCGCGGGAGGTGCCGTGGTGGCCGGTCTCGGCCCGCAACGACGCGGCCAGAGCCGTGACGGCGGGCCAAGAGGACAAATCGCAGACGCGGGTGATGGCATCCGGAACCTGAGCCGTGAGCGCGTCGAGGCGTGCAGCGTTCGAGCCGACGGCGATGACATGCGCCCCTGCCGCCGTCAAGGCGGAGGCCACGGCGATGCCAGCCGCGCTGGTCGCCCCGGCGATGAGCACGGTGTGCCCAGCGACGGCGCGACCAACGTCAGCAGGGTCGGCCTCAGCGGAGGAGGAAATGTCAGTCACGAGCGGTGATTCCGATTGTCGACTCGATGACGGGCTTCATCTTCTTGTCGAGGGCTTCGAAGAACATCGACAGCGGGAACTCGTCGTCCAGCACCAGGTCGGTGTAGCCCTTGGGGGGCCCGGCAAGCACGTCGTCGGGAAGCCCGCGCGCCCAGACCGAGGCTGGGTTCGGCGTCAGCGTCTCGGTGAGCATCTCGTACGCGGCCAGCCAGTGCGCCTTCTTGGGGCGGTCGATCGAACGCCAGTACAGCTCGTCGATCTTCGCGCCCAGAGCCACGACCACGTCCGGAACGGCATCCCAGTCGAAGGTGAGCTTGGTGTCGGTCCAGTGCAACACGTGGTGTTGGTGCATCCAGGCGAACAGCAGTTGCCCGCCGAGGCCGTCATAGTTGCGCACCCGGCTGCCGGTGATCGAGAACCTGAAAATGCGGTCAAAGATCACGCCGTACTGCACGAGCTTGGCGTGCTTACGCGCTTCGGGGCTCGCCTTCTCGTCGCGCTCAATCTGCACGGATTCGCGGAACGCCGTCAGGTCGCACCGCAGTTCCTCGAGTGAATAGAGGAAGAACGGCATGCGCTGCTTGATCATGAACGGGTCGAACGGCAGGTCGCCGCGCATGTGCGTGCGGTCGTGGATGAGGTCCCACATGACGAACATTTCCTCGGTAAGGCGCTGATCGTCGAGCAGGGCCGCGGCGTCCTCCGGCAGTTCCAACCGGGTGATCTCGGCGGCCGCGCGCACGACCCGACGGTACCGGGCGGCCTCGCGGTCCTGAAAAATCGCACCCCAGGTGAAGGTGGGAATCTCGCGCATCGCAACCGTTTCAGGGAACAGCACGGCCGAGTTGGTGTCGTAGCCGGCCGTGAAGTCAACAAAACGAATCGGCACGAACAGTCCGTTCGTGTATTGCTCTTCGAGTTCGGCGATGAATTCCGGCCAGATGACCTCGACGAGCACGGCTTCGACGAACCGATTCGTGCTGCCGTTCTGCGTGTACATCGGGAAGACGACGAGGTGACGGATGCCGTCGGCACGGTGCTGCTGCGGCTGGAAGGCCATCAGCGAGTCGAAGAAGTCCGGCACGCCGAAGCTGCCGTTTTCACCCGTGCCGCTCGCCCAGCGGTCGAAGTCGACCACGAGAGCGGCCAGGTAGCCGGCATCGTGCGGGAACAGCGGGGCAAGCTCGGTGATGGCACTGGTGAGAGCGGCGACGTGAGCCGTCGCGGCGGCGTGCTCGGAGGCATCCGGAATCGAACCGTCCTGCGCCTGCACGAGTTGCAGTGCGGTGGCGGCGGCCTTGAGGCGCAGCCAGGCGGGGTGGGTTTCGACGCCGAGGGAGAGGGCGCGGGCATCCTCGACAACCTCGGGCTCACCGACCAGTGTTTCTGCAACAAAATTCGACATGGGAACCTCCCGTCCTCGTGGATAGGCCGCGACGTAGGCGTGCGACGACAGCGGCGAGTGTGGCGCGAGTATGCGCCATCTCCCAGCGTATCCGCGTAATGGCTGCATTTTTTTGTGCCCGAGCGCAGTAAAGCTGCGTCCATGGCGGTTTCGCGTCGTTTCGCTCTGTCGGATCGCCGGCTCCGCGCTGGATCGAACCTCGGGGCTGTGTCGGCCGGCCCGCGCCTCACCCCGCACACGCCCCGTATGCTGGCCTCCGTGCAATTCTCACTCTGGCTGGCCCTGCTGGGCGCGGGCACGCTGATTAGCTTCACGCCCGGTGCCGGAGCCATCAACACCATGAGCAACGCCCTGAACTCGGGCTTTCGCCGCTCGATCTGGGGAATCCTGGGTCAGCAAGCCGCGCTGATCATCCACATCCTTATTGTCGCGCTCGGTGTCGGTGTGCTGGTGGCCAGCTCGCCCGTCGCGTTCACCGTGATCCGGTATGCCGGGGCGGCGTATCTGGTCTACCTCGGCATCCGGCAGTTCATGAGCAAGCCGCAGGTCGACGAGGGTGCCGAGTCGCTCGGCACGGAGTCAGCGTGGTCGATGTTTCGTCGCGGAATGTGGGTGAATCTGCTGAACCCCAAGGCGATTGTGTTCTTTTTGGCTTTCCTGCCTCAGTTTATTCGACTCGATCAGCCGCTGATCGGGCAATATGTCATCGTGGCCGTCACGGTCATCGTCATTGACATTCTCGTGATGTGGTTCTTCTTCGCCGCGACCGCGCGCTCGTTCCACCGCTTCACCCGCGACGCCCGGGGGCAGCGGGTGCTGAATCGAGTCTTCGGCGTGTTGTTCGTCGCGGTCGGTGGGCTGCTCGCGTTCATCCACTAGCGCTGGTGGGGGGCCCGGCGTGGGGGCCTGCGCCCTCGGGTGCTGCGCGCACCTTCGTCCGCTGCGCGCACGGTAGACCGTGCGCCCACCGCCAGACCCTGCGCCGCCGCACCCTGCGCCGCCGCACCCTGCGCCGCCGCACCCTGCGCCGCCGCACCCTGCGCCGCCGCACCCTGCGCCGCCGCACCCTGCGCCGCCGCACCCTGCGCCGCCAGACCCTGCGCCGCCGCATGCTGCGCGCACCTTAGTCCGCTGCGCGCACGGTAGACCGTGCGCCCACCGCAAGACCCTGCGCCGCCGCACCCTGCGCCGCCAGACCCTGCGCCCACCGCCAGACCCTGCGCCGCCGCACCCTGCGCCGCCAGACCCTGCGCCGCCGCATGCTGCGCGCACCTTAGTCCGCTGCGCGCACGGTAGACCGTGCGCCCACCGCCGCACCCTGCGCCGCCGCACCCTGCGCGGCCAGACCCTCCGCCGCCACAGTCGGCATCCGCGCCGAGGGCTGCGAGAATCAGTGCACGCCGGGCGACAGCGGCGCCGCTCTCGAAAAGGAACCGTGATGGTCACAGTGGCTCAGACGCCGGAGGCCGTGCGGCCACAATCGCCGACCGCAGCACTCGTGCAGGCGGCGCTCGCCGTGCTCGCCGACCCGGCCCGAGCCCGATCGAGCCAGGGGTTCTTCAAGACCGGCCCCGGCGATTACGGCGAGGGCGACGTCTTCCTGGGCGTGACGGTTCCGCAGCAACGCCGTGTGGCACGGGCCCATGCCGCACTCCCGCAGAGCGAACTCGACCTGCTGCTCGACAGCGGCGTGCACGAGCATCGCCTCACGGGTGTGCTCATTGCGACGGAGCAGTTCACGACGGCGAGTTCGACGCGCGGCCTCGACGAGGCGAGGCGCGGCGAGATCGCCGAGTGGTACCTGGAAACGGTGCGGCGCGGGCGAGTGAACAACTGGGACATTGTCGACAGCTCGGCCCCGGGCATCCTGGGCGGCTGGCTTTTCGACAGGCCGCGCGACGTATTGTTCGAATTGGCCGCCAGCGACAACGTGTGGGAACGCCGGGTCGCCATGATCAGCACTCAGGGTTTCGTCAGGCGCGCAGACGCGTCGACCACGCTCGAGCTGGCGGCGCTGCTGCGTGATGACCCACACGACCTCATCCAGAAAGCCGTGGGCTGGATGCTGCGCGAGGTCGGCAAACGGGTCGACCGCGAGTTGCTTCTCGCGTTCCTTGACGAGCATGCAACGCGGATGCCGCGCACCGCGCTGAGCTCAGCCACCGAGCATCTCGCGCCGGAGCTGCGCGCCGTGTATCGGATGCGTGAGGAAGCGCAGTCAGAACGGGTCGGACGTGGCTCCCGCAATGACTCACCGCGGCGAGAAACCATGGTTCGGGCAGACGGCCCCGGTCGGTCGATCGGGCTGCAAGTACTGTCTGTCGTTCGGGCTGCGGTGCTTGCCCGGGTGCGATGGCCTGAGCAGAATGGCACGAGGGGTACCGATCGCGGAGGAACCATGAGTACAGAGCCACATTTCACGGTGCGGGTGGCCCGAGCGTATGACGAGCCGACGCCGAGCGATGGCACGAGGGTGCTGGTAGACCGCCTGTGGCCGCGCGGGGTGAAGAAGGAGTCGGCGCATTTCGACGAGTGGTGCAAAGAGGTTGCGCCGTCGAGCGAATTGCGCACCTGGTACGGCCACGATCCTGAGTTGTTCGCCGAGTTCCGCCGCCGCTACCGGGCTGAACTTCGGCAGCCCGAGCGGGCGGCGATCGTCGAACATCTGCGCGAGTTGGCCCGGCACGGCACCCTCACGTTGATCACGGCTTCGAAGGCTGCAGACATCAGCGATGCCACGGTCATTGCCGAGCTGCTCGCTCAGTGACAGCAGTCGCTGATGCAGGCTGTTTGGAACCTGAGCGCCGCGTCGGTGTGCTCCCCGGACTCGGTGCCTGGAGCATCCGCCCGCGTGTGGCACTCACCCAGCGGGACGCCGGAAAGACCGAATCCGAGACCAGAGAAGGAGGCGTGTGTTGAGGGTAGATGCTCGCGGGGAGGCTGTGCACAGGTCTGCTGCGCGCGCGGACGCGGTGACGGGGGCCGCTGATCACCGCGCCGCTGTAGCTGCGACCGCTGTACCTGCGACCTCTGTACCTGCGACCGCTATACCTGCGACCGCTGTGCCGCGTGCGCTGGGGTCAGCGGATGCGATCGCCGCGTTCGTCGCGCGGCTGGCCGCCGTGCCGGTGCGTGCGAACGCGGTCAATCAGTTCGATGAGACGCGCCCTGAGAACGCCGTGCGGCGGCGCAATCTCGAGCTGTACCTCTTGGAAATGGCCCACCGCGCACCGAGGGTGCTGCTGGTGGGCGAGGCGCCCAGTTATCGGGGAATGCGGATCACCGGGGTGCCATTCACGAACCGCGTGCTGCTGCAGAACGGGGTGTCTGCATTCGGGCTGCTCGGGCCGGGCAAAGGGTATGTCGAACCGCCCGACTTTCCGCGGGTTGCCCTCGAGCCCACCGCGAGCGTGCTCTGGCAGGTGCTCGCCGAGCTGGGCTTTCTTCCGCTGCTCTGGAGTGCATTTCCGTTGCATCCGTTTCGCGCCGGCAACCCGCTCACGAACCGCCTGCCGGCGAGTGCCGAGATCGCGGTCGGTCGACCGCTCTGGCAAGAATTGGCGGAGCTGTTTTCGATCACCCGAGTGGTCGCGGTCGGCAACGTGGGCTACCGCAGCGTCGTCACGGTGTATCCGGAGGTCGTGAAGGTGCGGCATCCGTCTCACGGGGGCAAGGTCGCCTTCCGGAACGGCCTGGCCGACCTGTTGGCCGCCGGAATCGACGATGTGGCGGTTGATTCACGGTGAGGTCGCGCAGATGACCCTTCCTGGGACTCGGGAAGGGTCATCTGCGCGACCTCACACGGACGTGGGTGAGCGTTCTACGCGGTGGCGAGCCGCCAGAGTGAGGTAACCTCGGCGGCCCGGGCCGCATAGAGCGGGTCGGAGCGGTCGGTGGCCCGCGGATGCGTCGGGCGCGTGTCGAGGCGAGCAACGACGATGAGCCCCGCGGCGTCGATCAGGTCGAGCAGTTCGCCGCGGGAGCGCAGGCCGAGCCGCTCGGCGATGTCGGAGATGATCAGCCAGCCCTCGCCGCCGGGGTTCAGGTGAGCGGCCAGCCCGGTGAGGAAGCCGCGCAGCATCCGGCTGTCGGGATCGTAGACGGCGTGGTCGGTCGAGGTGGTGGCCTCGGCCGGAATCCACGGCGGGTTGCAGACGATGAGGTCTGCGGTGCCCTCGGCAAACAGATCCGCACGCACGATGTCCACGCGATCGCTCAGGCCGAGACGCGTGATGTTGTCGGTGGCGCAGGCCAGTGCTCGGTCATCGAGGTCGGTGCCCTGCACCCGGGTGACGCCGCGGGTCGCGAGGATCGCGGACAGAACGCCCGTTCCGACGCCGATGTCGAACGCGATGCCGCCGGCGTCGGTCGCTGCGCCCGGCAATGGAGCCTGGGCGACGAGGTCGAGGTATTCGCCGCGGATGGGAGAGAAGACCCCGTAGTGCGGGTGAATGCGGGCGCCGAGCGCCGGGACCGGCACGCCCTGCTCGCGCCACTCGTGCGCGCCGATCACGCCGACGAGTTCGCGCAGCGAGATCAGCGAGTCCACCGTGTCCCGTGAGTCCACCGTGTCCACCGCGGATTCGGCCGCCGCCGCGCCACGCACTGCACCGAACGCTTCGACGCAGGCAGTGCGCACATCGGGAGCCCGACGCAGCGGCACCGCGAAGTCGGCGTCAAGCGGCACGAGAAGCAGGCCGAGGAGGCGGGCGCGGGTGGCGGCATCCGTGCGGTGGGTGCGAAATGCCTGGGTCAGGTCGGTGTGCCGCGGCTTCTGACGCTTATCGATGCGGGCGCCGAGCGCCGACAGCAGCTGGCGGGCGTTGTTGAAATCGCCGCGCCAGAGCAGTGCGGTGCCGGATGCCGCGTGCCGGTAGGCCGCATCGGCCGTCGTTGTGTCGTCGGCGATCACAATGCGGGTCGGCGCGGGCCAGCCGCCGTCGGAACGCCAGAGCGCGCTCTGCGCTTCACCGTTTTCGACCCAGCTGACGCGTGCGGCCGGGGGCGAGGTGCGGGGCATGCGGCCAGTTTCTGTGACACGACACGGCTGGGCAAAACCGCCCTCGGCTCGTGCACGGAGGGTGGTGCGGAGCGATCCGCTGACGCGTCCCAGTATCGCAGGCCGCCCTGCTCGCTCGCCCGCGCTCGCCCGCGTTCGCCCGCGTTCGCCCGCGTTCGCCCGCGTTCGCCGCGTTCGCGTCACACAGCCCGCGAGAGTGCAGTTGTTGTTGCTTCAGCGCGCTCAGAACCCCAACAACTGCACTCTCGCGAACGGCGGAGGGGAAACCGGGCGGCCGTTGGAAACACGTCAGGACTGGCCGGGAATCCGCACAGGTTTCGTGAGGATCCGTCCGGCGCCTCGGGTGAGGGCGTAGAAATCTTGGTATGTCTCCGAAACGTCACCGCACGAATGACCGGCCCAGCGACCGGCCGAATGACCGGCCCCGCGACCGGCCCAACGGATGCCCCGCCACGGCCGCACGGTTGTCACGATGACCCTTACCCATATTCTTCCGACGCTGCGGCGCAGCATCCCCGACCCAATCGACCTCGATCTGTGGCCGGAGTTGACCCGAGCCAGCACCACCGACATCACGGTGTCGGGAATCTCGCTGATGCATGTTGTGGACCTGTGCGGCACTCCGTGCGTGCACACGGCCGCGGCCGTGATTCCGGGAACGCGGGGGCGTCCGTCGGCGACGGAACGGGCAACGGCTGTCGTCGTGGGGGTGAAGTCCGTCGAGCGGACAACCGACGGGACGCTGCGGATCCGCATCGACGCGACTCTCGGAGCCGGTGTCGTGCTGTCGGAGGCGCGCCTGATCGGGCGTGCATCGACGGCGCGGGTCGCGCCGGCACGTCTGATGGAGGGGGCGGCAGGCGACGTGGCGCTCCCGCACGGCGTGCCGTCCGATCTGGTCGCGGGGGACCTGGTGGCGCTCCCGTTTCGGGGTGCCGTGACGCTCGGCGCGGTGCGGCCGTTCACCGCGCCCGACCACGTGCCGACGTCAACCGGCTGGCTGCTCGACGAACGCCGCCTAGCGCTGCTCGAGTAGTGGGCAGCCCCTGACCGGCCTGACCGGCCTGACCGGTGAGGTGGCGAGACTCTCCGAGTTTTACGATTGCGGGCGAATTCGAAGGATGCCGGCTCGAGAATCGACGGGCGCGTGCAGGTGTGGATTCAGGCGGCGTGTACCGTGCCGGCCGGCATTTCACGGGGGGAAGGATCCGCCTGAACGTGACCAGCTCGTCGTGGGCACTGAAGATGCGCATGAAGACATCGTCGGCCTCCCAGACGTCATCGATCTGTCCGATGAGGCGGGGCATTGTGTCACCCAGGGTGGTGTAGCGCAGCCGCCTCAGATCTGGACCCTCGACGATGGTGTGCTGGTCGGTGTCGTTTGCGTAGTCGTCACGTGACATCGTTCCCTTTGAGGCTCGGGATTCGACGCGGAAATCTGACGCTCTGCACCATCGCGCTGAAAACTGCTCCAACATCGAGAACTCGGTGAGAAGCCTGCGGATGCCGCCCCGCGAGCATCCGGTGCCGTGCCTACGCGAGTGCCGGCATGACCTCGCGCTCAAACAGTTCAATGCTCGAGCGGTCGTAGGCAGCCTCGGGGAAGTAGTGGATCGCATAGCCCAGGCCGAGCTTCTGCATGGCCGTCAAACGCTCGACGACCTGCTCGGGCGTGCCCACGCCGAGAGCATCGCCGCTGCGGTACTCGGCCACGAACGCGGCGGCCCCGTTGACTCCGAGATACGGGGATACACGCGCTTCGATCGCATCGATGCGGTCGGATACCTCGGACTCGGTCGCTGCAACGATGGTGTTGAAGTTGCTCGACCGGGTGATCGCCGCAAAGCTGGTGCCCTCGCGCTCACAGTGTTCGCGCAGCAGCTCGCTCTTGTGGGCGAACTCCTCGGGTGTTCCGCCGAAGTTCGTGTAGTTCGCGTACTTCGCTGCGATACGCAGCGTGACCTTCTCTCCCCCGCCCGCGATCCACAGCGGGATGCCGCCCTCTTGCAGCGGAAGCGGCCGCACGATGGCGCCATCCACCTTGTAGTGCTCACCGTTGAGGGTGGCGCTGCCGGTCGTCCAAGCCTGCTTCATGATCTGCACGCCCTCGTTGAGGCGGGCGAGGCGCTCGCCGACGCGCGGGAAACCGTAGCCGTAGGCCTTCCACTCGTGCTCGTACCAGCCGGCTCCAATGCCCATCTCGATGCGACCGCCTGAAATGAGGTCGGCCGTCGCGGCGACCTTCGCCAGATAGACCGGATTGCGGTAACTCATGCAGCTGCACATCTGGCCGAGCCGTACGCGCGTTGTCGTGGCGGCGAAGGCGGCCATGAGGGTCCAGGCTTCGTGGGTCGCTTCTTCGGTGGGAACCGGAACGGTGTGGAAGTGGTCGTAGACCCAGATCGATTCCCAGGCGCCGGCATCCGCATGCGCAGCCAGGCTGCTCATGGCAGCCCATTGCTCGGCCGGATCGATGCCAACGAGGTCGTGCCGCCAGCCTTGGGGTACAAAGAGTCCGAATCGCATGCACACAGCCTAGGGTCCCGGCGCCTCAGGGTAGGGACTTCTCAGCACGCCCAGCGGGTCGGGTGAGCGGACGACGGGCGTCACGCCCAGCGGCGAGTCGCCCAGCGCTCGAGGATGCCGACGAGGGCATCCGTCAGCTTGCCGAGCACGGCAAGCAGAATGATGGCCAACAGGATGCGGTCGATGCGCCCGTTCCCGCCCGATTCCGAGAGCAGGAAGCCGAGCCCCATCGACGCGGCGAGCAGTTCGGCGGCAACGAGGAACAGCCACGATTGCGCGAGAGCCAGTCGTAGCCCCGAGATGACCGTCGGGACAGCGGCCGGCAGCTGCACGGTGAGGAAGAGTTGCACCCCGCTGAGACCGAACGCGCGGCCGGCCTCGACGAGCTGCGCGTCGACGTGGCGGAGCGCCTGCGCGACCGTCGTGTAGACGGGAAAGAACGCGCCGATCGCGATGAGGGTGAGTTTGGAGTCCTCTTGGATTCCGAGCCAGAGCAGCAGCAGGGGCACCCAGGCCAGCGAGGGCACGGCTCGGATCGCGCCGAGAGTGGGGCCGAGCAGGATGTCGGCGGCCCGCGAGAGGCCGACGAAGGCGCCGACGACGAGTCCGAGGCTGGCGCCGATGGCAAACCCGATGAGTACGCGTTGCGTCGAGATCGCCACATAGAGGGTGAGCAGCCCGCGGTCGAAGAGGTCGACGCCCGCCTCCCACACCATGACCGGTGAGGGCAGCTGGGATGTGTTGATGAGTCCGGTTGTGGTACCGATCTGCCAGACCGCGAAGATCAGTGCGGGCAGCAGCAGGCCGCCGAGTACGACGGCCCAGCGGCGGGCGCCGAAGCGCGCGGAGGAGCCGAGCCCGTAGCCCCGGGCGGCCGGGCCCCGGGCAGCCGGGCCTCTGCCGAACGGGTGGCTAGCGGCCGGGCCACCCGGCCCGCTGGTGGCGGTGTCAATCATCGGTTGTGGTCCTGTTCAACGAGTGTCGGGTTGCGGGAGGAGAGGTCGCGCCCGACCTGCTCCCACAACTCCTGCATTTCCTTCGCCCCAGTGGCGTGATCCGCCGAAAGACGGGCCGCACCGAAATCGGCACTGAGAAATTGCAGGAGTTGTGAACGGGATGCCGGCGCGACGCGAGGCTATTTGATCGCCGAGGCGTCGGCCTTCGTCGCAAACGTCGGGTTCAGCAGGGTGGCGAGGGCGTCGTTGATCTTGCCCTGGTTGGGTACGTCGCCGGTGGCGACGAAGGTCGGGCCGATCTTCGTGAGTACCTTCAGCTGCGCGTCACCGGGAACGTTGTCAATGTCGAGGTTCGTGCGCTCGGCAATCACCGTGGTGGCCACGGCGAGGTCAAGTCCCGCGACATCGGAGAGGATCTGGGCGGTCTTCTCCGGGTTGGCCAACGCCCAGACCCGAGCGTGCTCGTAGGCGTTGACGACGGTCTGGGCGACATCCGGCTTCGCGGTCAGGAACGACTCAGTCGCGTTCAGGAAGCCGTAGCTGTTGAAGTCGACGTTGCGGTAGATGAGCTGGGCACCGGCCTGCTCGGCGCCGGCCATAATCGGGTCGAGCCCGGCCCAGGCGTCGACCGCGCCGCTCTGCAGAGCAGCCCAGCCGTCGGCGTGCTGCAGATTCTCGACGACGATGTCCTCAGGCGTGAGGCCCTCAGCCTCGAGAGCCTGCAGCAGGAAGAAGTACGGGTCGGTGCCCTTGGTGGCAGCGACATGCGTGCCCTTGAGGTCGGCAACCGACGTGATCGGTGAGCCGTCGGCAACCACGATCGCAGACCACTCCGGCTGGGAGTAGATGTCGATCGTCTGGATGGGCGAGCCGTTCGAGCGGGCCAGCAGCGCGGCTGAGCCGGCCGTCGAGCCCACGTCGATGGCGCCGGCGCGCAGGGCCTCGTTGGCCTTGTTTGAGCCGGCCGACTGCACCCAATTGACCGTCACATCTTGGCTCGCGAGGGCATCCTCGAGCCAGCCCTGATCCTTGATGACCAGGCTGAGCGGATTGTAGGTGGCGAAGTCGATGGTGAGGGTTCCACCCTGGATGACGGCACCCGCGGAGCCCTTCGATTTGGCTTGGGCGGGCTGATTCTCACCGGCAACACAGCCGCTGAGCAGCAGGCTGGCAGCCGCGGCGGCAGCGATCAAGGCAGAGGTGGTCACGCGTCGTGTGGTCATGGAGTTCTCTCGGCTAGGGCGGGTGATGGATACTGTGGTGCTTAAAAACGGATCCCGCGTCAGGGGAATCTCGAGGCGGCACCGCGGTGCCGGTCGACGCCGAGGCCGGCGAGTAGCTCGGCCCGCAGCTCGGCGAGTTCGGCCGAACCGCGGTCGCGGGGGCGTGCGCCCGGCACGACGATCTCGTGTCGGATGCCGGCGGAGCGCTCACCGTCTGAGCGGCCGAGCAGAATGATGCGGTCCGCCAGCTGCAGGGCTTCATCGACGTCGTGCGTGACGAGTAGCACCGTTGTCGGCGCGGCCTGGTGAACGTCGAGCAGCAGATCCTGCATCTTGAGGCGGGTCAGAGCGTCGAGGGCGCCGAACGGCTCGTCGAGGAGCAGCACGCCGGGGTTTCGCGCGAGCGCGCGTGCGAGCGAGGCGCGCTGCGCCATGCCGCCGGAGACTTCCCGCGGGCGGTGCTGGGCGAAGGCGGTCAAGCCGACGAGCTCGAGAAGTTCACGGACGTGAGCCCGCCCGGACGCGCGCGGGGTGCCTCGCGGCAGTCCGAGGGCCACGTTGGCGGCGAGGGTGCGCCACGGCAGCAGGCGTGGCTCCTGAAAACCCACGGCGCAGCGCGGGTCGATTCCGCGAACGGAGGTTCCGTCGATCGTGACAGTGCCGGAGGAGGGTGTGTCGAGGCCTCCAGCGATGCGCAGGAGCGTCGACTTTCCGCATCCGCTCGTGCCAAGAATCGCGAGAATCTCTCCGGCCGGTACCGTGAGCGACACATCGCCCAGTACGGCACGTGGGCCAGCGGATGCGCCGCGTGCGCCGTCGGTGCCGAAAACCCGGCCGATGCCGTCGAAAGTAACACTGAACGACGAGTTTTCTCGCGGTGCGACGGGAGGAACGGAAGGAGAATCCGCCCTCACTTCCGCGCGCTGGTCGACGCGGGGGAGGGTTGCGGTTACGCTCGGCATCGTTCAACTCCGTCTCTCGTCTCGGTGGAATTTCCTCGACGTTATCGACTTGCCCGTGCGCGCCGCAGGGCCGCTGACGCGGGGCGTAACAGTCTCGTCGCGGCCGGGCCCCTCCGGGCCCGCGTGCCGACCGGCCCCTCCGGGTTCTCCTGTCGACGGGTCCCTCCGGGTTCTCGCGAGAGTGCAGTTGTTGTTGCTTCCGGGTGCGTGAAGCAACAACAACTGCACTCTCGTGGCAAGATCTGGCTGACGAGGGGCCGACGAGGGGCTGACGAGGGGCCGACGAGGCGACAAGGCGGGCGACGAGTGAGCGCGCGACGGGCTCACGACGCGCGACGGGCGGCAGCCAGAACCGCCTCGGGTCACGCGGGAGCGGCGAACCTTGCAATGATGGAACTATGACTCGAACCGTTGCTGGTGCCCGCGTGCTCATCACCGGCGCGGCCAGCGGGATGGGCCGGCTATATGCCGCGCGTGCCGTTGCCGAGGGCGCTGCCGCCGTGATCCTCTGGGACCGTGATTCAGCCGGAGTTTCCGTGGCAGCTGCCGAACTCAGCTCCATCGCCGGTGCTCGCACCCGCGTCATCCCCTATGTCGTCGACATCGCCGATCTCGGCGCGATCGCCCAGACGGCGCAACGCGTGCGCGTCGAAGTGGGCAATCCCGACATCCTGATCAACAATGCGGGAATCATTCGCGGCAAGTTCTTTTGGGAGCACGACAACGGCGAAGATACCCGGCCGACCATGCAAATCAACGCGCTGGCGCCCATGTACATCACGCGCGAGTTCTTACCCGGCATGATCGACAACGCCTCGCGGGCGGCGCGCATCGTGAATATCGCCTCGGCCGCCGGCACACTTTCGAACCCGCGCATGAGCGTCTACGCGGCGTCGAAGGCCGCCCTGATCGGCTGGAGCGACTCGCTGCGCCTCGAACTCGTGCAACAGCACCACGGCAACGTGAAGGTCACCACGGTCGCCCCGAGCTACATTTCGACCGGGATGTTCGCGGGCGCGCGCGGGCCGTTGCTCACGCCGGTCATGACCCCGGAGTACGTCGTTGACCGGGTCTGGACGGCCATGCTCGCCGGTAAACCGATGCTCTCGCTGCCTTGGACCGTCAACCTCGCCAAGGCGCTGCGGGCCACGCTGCCGTTACCGGTCTGGGACTCGATCGCCGGCGGAGTCTTCGGCGTCTACCGCTCAATGGAGAAGTTCACCGGTCGCTGATTCACGGGTCGATCCTGTCGACCCGCACGAGTCGCGGATGCCTCACACCGCCTCGAGCCGAATCTGATGGTCGGCCCGCACCGCGCACGCCTCGATCAGCTCGGCATTGCGCTCGTCGGGCCCTGTCGCCCAGGCTCTCGCGGCCTCGGGAGTCTTCCCGAACTGTTCATGCCGCGTGACCAGCCTTTCCCAACGGATGTCCCGAGCCAAGTCCACAAACAGGCTGAGGTCGAGAAGTGGCTGCACGTGCTCCCACCCTCCACTCGCGTGAAGCAGGTAGTTTCCCTCGACCACGACGATGCGCGGGCCCGGTCCGATCGTGATCGCGTCGGCAACCGGTTGCTCGATCTGGCGATCGAATCCGGGAATCGATACCGGTGCATCCGCGGTGCGAACGGCGGTGAGGGCGGCCACGAAGGCCCCTACGTCGAAGGTGTCGGGTGCGCCCATGCGGTCGCGTCGGCCGAGTTCGACCAGCCTGCTCTGCGGGAAATGGAAGCCGTCCAGTGGGAGCAGCACGCTCTGCCGGACGGCCGAGTCGGGCAGTCCGGACACGTCGGCTGGGCCGACCCGACCGGCCGAGCCGAGCCAGGCGGCCGGCGCGGCCTGCAGCCGCGTGACGAGGCTCGCGGCAATCGTCGACTTGCCGGCGCCGGGTGAGCCGGCAATCCCGACGATGATGCGCGGAACCCCCGTGGCACCGTGCGCACCGGCGGCATTCGCACCGGCGGTAGACGCACCAGCGGCATCCGCCGCGGCAGCGACGACACGCACGATCTCATCGAGGCTGCGCAGAATGCTCACCCTGCCGATGCTAGTGCGCGATGCGCATGCCCATGCGTGTGCCGCGTGCCCGGCGCCGGGCGATCGCGCAGCCGGGAATCCCTACACTTGGAGCGTGGATATCACTGGATTGAACGAGTTTCTGGCCGACAACGACTTCTCGGGCGTTGTGCTCGTGAGGAAGGGCGACGAAACCGTGTTCGAAGCTGCGATGGGGCTCGCCAGCCAGACCACCGGCGCCCCCAACACGCCGGACACCCGGTTCGACATCGCCTCGATCACCAAGCTGTTCACGAGCGTCGCCGTTCTGCAGCAGATCGAAGCGAAACAGCTCGACCTGGAGACCTCGATCCACTACTACGCCGACCTGGCCGGAACGACCATCGGCACCGACGTCACGCTGCTGCACCTGCTCACGCACACGAGCGGCATTGCCGACCTCGTCGACGAAGAAGCCGGTGAAAGCTACGCCGAGCTCTGGGCGAAGACACCCCTCTCCTCGATGAGAGAGACCGCAGATTTTCTTCCGCTCTTCGCACACAAAGAGCCGCTTGCCGGTCCGGGTGTCGAGAGCAACTATTCCGACGCCGGCTACATCCTGGCCGGCCTCGCCCTCGAACGCGCGGCCGGGCAGAGCTACCGTGCCTACATCGACAACGAGATTTTTGCGCACGCCGGCCTTGACGACACGGATTTCTTCGACCGAGCGGATGCCACACCTCGCCTGGCCGAGGGTTGGGACCAGGCGGACGACGGCTCGTGGATCTCGAACGCCGACAGCGCGCTGCCGATCGGCGCACCACACGAGGGTGCGCAGTCGACCGCATCCGATCTAATCAAGTTTCTGGATGCCCTCCGCGCCGGAGCACTGCTTAGCGCTGAGCTGACTGAGGAGTTCTTCTCCCCGCAGGTGGACTTGGACGACGGCACCCGGTACGGCTTCGGTCTGGAGTTCGATCTCGACATTGACGGCTCGGTGCGTTCCTACTACGCCGACGGCGTCGCGCCGGGGGCCAGCGGCATCCTGCGTCACTACTACGGTGCCGGCCTCGACGTGGTGGTGCTGAGCAATTCCGAAGAAGGTGCCTGGGACGTCATCCGCGAGCTCGACGAGCGCCTCGACGGCTAGACATCCCTGATCGTGGATCTGAGGTGGTTGGAGGCTCCCGAGAGCGAGGTCAGAGCCGCGATGGCGGCGCTGGGTCGCGGCATCCGCTCGACACCGGTGCCACGGAAGCGGTGGATGCTGGCGAACGTGAACGACTGTCTGGTGCTCTGGTATGCCGGCATCACTCTGGTGACCATTGGCTTCCGTCCGTACGGCCTCGGCACGGTTCCGTTTGGTGCCGGGGAGCTCCTCGCTCTGGCCATCCTCGGGGTATGGATCATCGGCGCATGTGGGCTGCGCAGATGGGTCGGGTCAGGGGAACGTCACACGAGGTTGAATGATTCACGGAGCACCCTGACTGCCCTCGCCAACGGATTCGAACCGAGGTGCATCCGGAAAGTGGCGTTCACCTCGATCATGGCCGCCGCCGGCACCCGCACGTTCTTCCAATATCCCCGATTCGTCGCACCGGGTATCGAGTTCGGCACCCTTTTCAACAAGTGGCATTATGTTGCCGTCACGTTGCCGGCACCATTGCCGCACCTCATCCTGGATGCCACGTCCAACAGACGCATCAGCACGGAATTGCCTGTCGAGTTCAAGCAGGCCGAGCGGTTGTCGTTGGAGGGAGATTTCGACAAGTCGTTCCAGCTGTATTCGCCTCCCGAATACCGCAGAGACGCACTGTATGTGCTCACTCCCGACCTGATGGCGGCACTTATTGATGATGCCGGGAGCTACAACGTTGAGATCATCGACAGCACCCTGGTCTTCTTCACGCCCCGAGCGGCCGACTTCTCCGTATCGGAGACGTGGAGCTCGCTTGACGCTCTCGTGACGAATGTGGTTCCGCGCATCGTCACAAAAGCCCGGCGGTTCCGCGACGAACGCGTGCCTGGCCAAGAAATTCCCTGGACTCTCAACAGGATCACGGCCGAGCACGAGCGTCCCGAGGCCACGTGGGTCGCACCAGTACCGATCATCGGGCCGGGAGGCCGCCGACTCAATGTCCGCGATCGGCGAGGGGTCGCGCGGTCAATTCTGCT
This sequence comes from Leifsonia psychrotolerans, assembly GCF_013410665.1. NCBI lineage: Bacteria > Bacillati > Actinomycetota > Actinomycetes > Micrococcales > Microbacteriaceae > Glaciibacter > Glaciibacter psychrotolerans. Next base: position 3,270,893 of record NZ_JACCFM010000001.1, read on the forward strand.
CGGTATCCGTGTGTATGTGGTGGGCTTCTTCTTATACGGGCTACCGGGATGCATGCTGATCGTTGGCTTCTCGAACATCACCGAAGGCCTGTAGGCCGCTGCCTCCCGGCGAGAGGCAGTGCTCCAACAGTCAGGGCTCACGCGTGTCTCGAAATTCGAGCACGATTGTTGCTACGGCATCGCCGGGTCGTTCGCTTCGTGCCAGGCGCGGTTGATCTCCGCTGCGTCGCCCGGCACGCACCGCGTGAGTGCCTGCACGCTGGCACCGGCCGTGGTGGCTTGAAAGCTCAGGTAGAGGCCGTCTACGCCGTAGCCGGTTTCGGGGTACCGCACCTCGGTCAGGGCCAGGCCGTCGAGGGCCGGGAGCTCGATCACTGTGGGTTCGAACCCGGCCGACGTCCACAGGGTGGCGACTGCGGTGACCGACGCTGCCACGGATTGCGCGTCGCCGACCGGGTTTCCACCTCCGCGCGTGAGCCCATATTGCACACCGCTTTCACCGCTGGGCAGTACGCAGGTGTCGGCACCGCCGTCGGCGTTTTCCCACTCGCCGCCGAGCACGTTTTGCGCGGCAACGAGCAGTTCGTCAGCCTCGGTGAGTGCGTGCAGATGATCCATTTCGGGGTCCTTTCCTGCCGCGGCGCAGCCGCTGACTGATACTGCAATGAGAGCGAACAGCGCCAGTGTCGTCGCCGCAGCCCGAATAGTCCTTGTGCCGTGTGTCACGCCAGAGCCCCTCTTTAACAACCGTTTGAACAATTCTGTCGTGCCGCATCGGTCTGCCGGCTCTTCCCGCTGTGCACATTCAAAATGTTGCATTCGCTCATCTTCACAACGGCTGTCGCCGCGTTCCGCCGGATTGTCGCTTCGTAGCGGATGCCTGACGGCTCGCTCGCCCCCCGATCCGTACGCGACCAGACCATCAGACGATCCGCGACAAACGGGCATCGGCTTCCAGCAGCCACCCCATGAGTACGCGCAGAAATTCGTCGGGACTCTCGACGCTTGGAAGGTGTGCGGTACGGGGGAACACGTGTCCGTCGGCGCCCGGAATCGTCGTCACCAGATACTCGTACTCGGCCAGGGCTGGGCTGAGGTCACACTCGCCGACAGTGACCAGCGCCGGCACAGTGAGTGTGGCGACCCGACCGTACGCCGGGGGCTTGAGCGGAGTCGGCGCCGGCCGTTCGGCCCGGTGCGCGGCGTTCATTCGGTGCAACTCGTAGGCGAGCCGCACGAATTCCGGGTCGAGATCGGCTTGTCGGCGACGCGGCCCGAAGTCCCACAGCTCGACCTCGGCGCGGCAGAGCCGGTGCCAGTCTTGGGCCTCGAAGAGCAGGCCCAGTTCGCGAAAGCCGGTCTCTTCCGCGTCGGTGAGCGCGACGTCGGGAAAACCGCTCGGCCCAGATCCGATCGTGACCAGTCCGGCCACGCGCTCGGGGTTCTCCACGGCGATATCAATGGCGATCGAGCCGCCGCGCGAACATCCGATCACCGTCGCCCGCGCCACCCCCAGGTGGTCGAGCACGGCCAACGCATCGGCCCGGTTCGAGAACTCGGCATTGCTGGCACTGGTTTGCCCGTAACCGCGGGTGTCATAGCGGATGACGAAATGGTTGGCCGCCAGGGCCTCGATCAGCGGATCCCACATGCGCAGGTGTGCCACACCGGCATGGATCAGGAGCAGGGCAGGGGCTGAGATGTGGCCGTCGGTCTCGTAGTAGAGCGAGGCATCGGGAACGTCGAGGTGGGGCATGCCCACAGGCTAATACGGACGGCTGAGATGCGAGGATCTTGCCGAGTTCGTCCGGAAACGCGGAGTTGCTGCGCGCCATGCCATGGTTACTCGTCCTTCACAAAGAGGTCGTCCGGCAACGTGGGAACTTCGCCCGGCCACTTGCCGAGGTGCGAGGCGATCATGGCGCTGGGGAAGGAGACCTGCCCCGTTTCGCCCAGGGACAGGGGGCGGTCAGGATCGACGAGCCCGTGGGCTGTGGCGGCCCCCGCCCAATCCCAGTCGACGACGTCTCCCGATGGGGTGAAGAACCCAACTCGAACGGAGGTGTTTGGGCTCTCGTCGTTCACCGCCCAGCCGGTTCGGAGCGCCCAATCCAGGGCCGCGTCGGCATCCCCGACCGTGTAGCCGTCATCGAGAGTGATGGTGACGGATGTCGTGCGGTAGGTCGTGAAGCCCGACAGCGAGCTGCGCACATCAACTGTGGCATCACTGACGCCATCGATGGCAAGAATCCGTTGTGTCGTCTGGGCGGCGGACTCCCCGGCGGGCGCGGAGGCACTGCATCCGGCAAGCGTCGTTCCCAGAACGAAAATCAGTCCCAGCACCACCCCACGAATCGATCGGTGCTGTGCCGTAGTTCTTGCCATGACTACTCCTTCACCGCGTAGTAGTCAGTCACCGTGCTCTGACCGGTGAGAAACATGTCGACGTTATTCGCCTTCGTTAGCTGGCTCTTATCGTCTGCAGCCATGTTCGTGGAGGTCTAGAAGATCATCGGGCGGTCGTCGTCCTCGCCGTCGATCTCGACGTCGACGACAACGGGCACGTGATCGCTCGGGGCGTCGCCCTTGCGCTCGTCACGGTGAATCGACGCATCCGTGACCAGGTCGGCGAAGGCCGGTGAGCCGAGGATGAAGTCGATTCGCATGCCCTCGTTGCGGGGGAAGCGCAGCGCCTTGTAGTCCCAGAAGGTGAAACCGTCAGGCACGATCGGCCGCACGACGTCGGTCAGCCCGGCCGCCTCGAAGGCGTGGAAGGCGGCGCGCTCCTCCGGGGAGATGTGCGTGGAGGTGCCGTGCACGAAGCTCGGGTCGCCCATGTCGGCGTCTGTGGGTGCGACGTTGAAGTCGCCCATCAGGGCGAGCGCGAGCTGCGGATTGCGCGCGAGTTCGGCGCGGGTGTGGGCGTCGAGGGCGGCCAGCCAGTCCAATTTGTAGTGCAGGTGCGGGTCGCCGAGCGCCCGACCGTTCGGCACGTACAGGCTCCACAGGCGCAGGTCGTTCACCGTCACGCCGAGCGCGCGGGCTTCCTGCGGCTGGTCGGGGCCTTCCTGGCCTTTCAAGAAGCCGGGCATGCCGGGGAAGCTGGTGACGACATCCGTCATCTCGACACGGCTGGCGAAAGCCACGCCGTTCCACTGGTTGAGGCCGTGAATCTCAAGCCCGTAGCCGGCCTCTTCGAACTGCTCCCGGGGGAACTGCTCCGGCTTGCACTTGATCTCCTGCATGGCGAGCACGTCGATGTCCTCGCGCACCATCCAGTCGACGGTGCGGTCGACGCGGGCACGAATCGAGTTGACGTTCCAGGTGGCGATGCGCATGACATCAAGCCTATTTGCTGGGCGTGCGCGTCGGCGCCAACGGGTCGAGCGGATGCCGGGTGCAGAGGGCAGAATAGGTCAATGACATCAGTGCAGATCGGTTATGCGGCGATGCTGGAGCAGTTTGCTCCGGCGGATGCCGTTGCTCACGCGGCCTATGCCGAGCAGCACGGATTCAGCGGAGTGATGGCCTCAGACCACTTTCAGCCCTGGATGCCGGCGCAAGGGCAGTCCTCGTTCGTCTGGAGCGTGCTCGGCGCGCTGGCGGAGCGAACGACGGGCGACTTCGGGCCCGGCGTGACGGCACCCACCTTTCGATACCACCCGGCCATGGTCGCGCAGGCCTCAGCCACGCTCGCCTCGATGTATCCGGGTCGGCACTGGCTCGGCCTCGGTGCCGGAGAGGCACTGAACGAGCACATCTCCGGGGCCTATTGGCCTGAACCGCACGAGCGCATCAACCGCATGTTCGAGGCCATCGACATCATCAGCAAGCTGTTTACTGCGTCGATCGCCGGCCGTGACGTGAAACATTCCGGCCAGTACTTCACGCTCGAGTCGACACGGCTCTGGACGATGCCGCCCGTCGCCCCCGAAATTTACGTTGCCACGGCCGGACCCGTCACGGCCAAACGGGCCGGGCGTGTGGCCGACGGCCTGATCACTGTCGGTGCGCCGCTCGAGAAGATTCCCCTGCTCTTGAGCAAATTCGAGGCGGGTGCGCGCGAGGTGGGCAAGGACCCCGCGGTGATGCCCCGGGTGGTGCAGTTGCATCTGAGCTGGGCCGAGACCGATGAGATCGCGATGGCGAACGCGCTGCGCGAATGGCCGAATGGGGCCATGCGGTTCCCGAAGGGCGATATCCGCTCGCCATTTGAATTCGAACAGATCGCCAAGCTCGTGCGGCCCGAAGATTTCGACGGGCGCATGGTGATTTCGGCCGACCCCGACGTGCATCGCGCGCAGATTCAGCGCTATGTCGACCTGGGCTTCGATCGCATCTATCTGCACAATGTGGGCCGCAATCAACGTGAGTGGATCGACGTGTTCGGCCGCGACGTACTTCCGAAACTGGTGAGGTGACCATGACGAATTCCGATGGACTGCACGTCTTCGTGCTGAGCGGCATTGGTGAGATTGCCGCCGGGGACGACCTCGCATCGATTATCGCTACGGCGGCCGGTGACCGGCTGTGCGACGGCGATATTTTAGCGGTGACCAGCAAGATCGTGTCGAAAGCCGAGGGGCGACAGGTCGCCGCGATCGACCGGGAACAGGCGATCACCGACGAAACCGTGCGTGTCGTGGCGAGCCGTACGCATCCGGGTGGGGTGACGCGCATCGTCGAGAATAGGCAAGGCCTCGTCATGGCCGCCGCGGGCGTTGACGCGAGTAATACGCCCGACGGCGTCGTGCTGCTCCTCCCGATCGACCCGGATGCCTCCGCCCGCGCCCTCTGCGCCGAACTGCGCCGCCACACGGGCCTAGCGCTCGGGGTGCTGCTCACCGACACGGCCGGACGCCCCTGGCGCGACGGTCAGACTGACATCGCGATCGGTGCGGCCGGGGTTGCGGTGCTCGACGACTTACGCGGCACGACGGATGCCTCCGGTCGCCGCCTCGACGTCACCGTCGCGGCCGTCGCCGATGAGATCGCCGGGGCCGCCGACCTGGTCAAGGGCAAAGCGAGCGGCAACCCGGTCGCCGTGGTGCGCGGGCTCGGGCGATTGGTGCCGGTGGCGCTCGACGGAGGTACGGTCGGCGGGGCACGACGTCTGCAGCGGGCGAGCGCGCAGGACATGTTCCGGCTGGGCAGCGCCGAGGCGCATGCCGAGGGCCACGCCGAAGGATACGCGGCGGGATACGCGGCGGGGCAGGAAACCGGCTACGAAACCGGCTATGCCGAGGGCGTCGACGACGGCTTGGAAGCGGGCCGCAACGAGGCCAGCGACGTCGAAGCGTGAGCTGGGTCGCTGTGGTTCCCGTGAAGGGAACGCCCGCCGCCAAGAGTCGCCTGGCCGCGCATCCCGAGCGCATCCGACTGGCCGAGGCGTTCGCGATCGACACGGTTTCGGCGCTGTTGGCGGCGCCGTCGGTCGCGCGCGTCTGCGTCGTGACGGCCGACGACGAGGTCGCCGAGCGGATGCGCGCCCTCGGTGCCGAGATCGTGCGCGAGCCGCCGCGCCGGGCGCCCGGGGCGCCCGACGTGCGCGAGTTCCGCAGCGCGCCCGAGCTGCCCGGGTTGCCCGGGTTGCCCGAGTTACGCGAGTTGCCGCAGGATGCCCCTTCGCCGGCATCGATGGGGCGATCTGGGGTATCTCGCGAGATATGGACAGCGCCCGAGTTACGCGAGTTGCCGCAGGATGCCCCTTCGCCGGCATCGATGGGGCGATCTGGGGTATCTCGCGAAGCGGATATGGCGGCTTGCACGCCCGGCGCGAGCGGGACACCCGGCGCGTTCGACGCGCTCAACGCCGCCATCCGTCAGGGAGTCGTGGTCACGTGCGCGACGGACCCAGGGTGCAATGTTGCCGTGGTCACGGGCGACCTTCCTGCGCTGACCGTCGCCGACCTCGAGACCGTGCTGGCACTGGCCAGCACCCACGACCGGTCGATGGTCGCCGACGAGGAGGGCACCGGAACGACGATGCTGCTTGCCCGTGCGGGCGTGCCGTTCGAGCCCCGGTTCGGCGTCGGCTCGCGCGCCGCACATGAGGCGGCGGGGCATATTCCGCTCGATCTCCCGCTTGACTGCACCTGTCGCCGCGACGTCGACACGGTAGACAACCTCGCCGAGGCGCTTCGGCTCGGAGTTGGCCGCGCGACGAGTGCCTTGATCGCCGCGACGACAGTAATCAGTCCGACGCTGTAGGGCGAGCGAAGCGGGCTGCCCCGCTGGTCGAGCTCGTCGAGACCCGCCGGGCTGCCCCGCTGGTCGAGCTCGTCGAGACCCGCCGGGCTGCCCCGTTGGTCGAGCTCGCCGAGACCCCGTGAGCCAATGTCGAGACGTGGTCGCGTGATCTCGACACGCTCGATCAACGGATGTCGGGGGTCGGGTTGCCCCGTTGGTCGAGCTCGTCGAGACCCCGTGAGCCAATGTCGAAACTCTGCGCGCCGCCTACGAGCCGGCACCGAGCGCGAGCACAGCGGCGGCGATCGCCGCGGTCGAGGCAACGTCGCGCATCCAGAGCGGCACCGCAGCCGAGCGGATACCGGCGGCCAGCAGCGCGGGCAGGGCTGCGGCATCCGTTTCGTCGACCAGCCAGGCGTCGAGCAGTCCACCCGCATTGCGTGCGCCGTAGTGCAGCCCGACGGCGGCGGCCGAGGTCTCGACGCCGATGACGCTGAGGCAGGTATCGGCCATGCCGCGCACGGCGCTGCCTCCGACGATCGGCGAGACGCCAACGACCGCGGCCGATGTCGTGCGCAGTGCGTCGGCGATGCCGGGAACGGCGAGGATCGTCCCCACCGACACCACCGGGTTCGACGGCGGCAGAATGACCAGATCAGCGTCGAGAATAGCCTCAAGAACGCCCGGTGCAGCCTCGGCCTGATCGAGCCCAACCTGAATGAATTCGGTCACCTCGGCCTGTGCCCGATAGCGCACCCACCACTCCTCGAAATGCAGCAGGTCGCCCGCGCGGTGTTCGTCCACGTCGGCGGCAAGGCGCACATGCGTCTCGACCGGCTGGTCGCTCATCGGCAGGATGCGCGCGGCCGGCTGCCAGCGCCGACACAGGAACGCGGTCGCCTCGCTCAGCGTCGATCCGGTGCGCAACAGGTCGGTGCGCACGATGTGGGTCGCCAGGTCGAGGTCGCCGAGGGTGAACCAGGACCAGCCGCGCCCGTAAGCCGAGATCTCGGCCGCCGCGCGCCGTGTCTCGTCGGGACGCCCCCAGCCCTGCTCCTCGTTGATGCCGCCGCCGAGTGTGTACATCACAGTGTCGAGGTCGGGGCAGATCCGCAATCCGTCGAGCCACATGTCGTCGCCGGTATTCACGACGACGGTGACCTCGGTGGGCGCATCCGTGGGCACAGCGCGGCGCTCCAGCTCGTGCAGCAGCCCCCGAGTAAAACGGGCGCCGCCGACGCCGCCGGCCAGAACAACGATCTTCATCTCTGACGTTCCATTCCGTTTCGTTGCTCACGAGTGCTCACCATGTCGTTCGGTGAGAAGCGAGCGCCAGCGCGCGTCTGGAACACTCGCGACCCCGCCCTTGGGGCTGGGGGCGTCGAAGTCGACCTCCCCACTGGTGCAAACACAATGAGCGGATGCCCACCCCGCGGATGCGGAATGACGTCACAGTCGACACCGTAGGCCGCCGCGATCGTCGCCGGTGTCAGCACCTCGGCTGGGGGGCCCGCCGCGACCAGCCGGCCCTCCTGCAGCAGCAGCAGGTGATCGCAGTAGGTGGCCGCCAGATTGAGGTCGTGCAGGGCCGCGACGGTCGTGAAGCCGAGCTCGCGCACCTGGCTGAGCAGCGAGAGCTGGGCGTTGACATCGAGGTGGTTGGTCGGCTCGTCGAGCAAGAGAAGCTGGGGCTGCTGCGCGAGTGCGCGCGCGATCTGCACACGCTGTTGTTGGCCTCCGCTCAGACTGTGCCAGGAACGGTCGGTCAGATCGGCGATACCGACTCGAGTCAGGGACTCCGTGACGATCAAACGGTCCTCGTCCCCGCTGAACCCGCCGAAAAGTCCGGTGCGGTGGGGGATGCGGCCCAGCAGCACAACGTCGAGAACACGCAGGTCGACGCCCGGCGACGCGCTCTGTTCGAGCAACGCGATGCGTTGGGAACTTTCGCGTCGTCGAAGCTCTGACACCCGGGAACCATCTAGGTCAACGCTGCCGGTGTTCGGCTTCTCGATGCCGGCGATCAGCCGCAGCAGTGTGGACTTGCCGGCGCCATTCGGGCCGAGCAGCCCCGTCACCTGGCCGGGTGGAAGCTCTGCCGACACCGCGTCCAGAATGCGCCGCTCGCCGATCGAAAACGACAGGTTTCGGATGGCGAGGGTTGCGTTCGCGCCCCGAGTCACGCCCACGTCGCACCTCTCTTTCGGGTGATCAGCAGGATGAACACGGGAACGCCGATGAATGCCGTGATGATGCCGACGGGCAGCTCGCGCGGGTCGAACACGGTGCGGGCGAGGGTATCGGCGACCACCAGGAAGAGCGCGCCGGCGACGGTGGCGAGCGGCAGCATCCGTCGGTGGCCGGGGCCGCTCAACCCGCGCACGAGGTGCGGAAGAATCAGGCCGACGAAACCGATCGCGCCGCTGACCGAGACCATGGCACCGGTGAGCAGCGCAACACCGCCGAGAAGCAGCCAGCGGGTTGCGTTCACGTTGATGCCCAGTGAGGCGGCCGCCGTGTCGCCGAAGGCGAAGGCGTCGAGACGGGTGGCCGAGAGCAGGATGGCGGTGCCCACCACGAGAAGAGCGCCGAGCGAGATGCCCACGCTGTCCCACGAGGCGCCGGCGACCGAGCCGAGCAGCCAGTTGAGAATTTCGCGGTACGAGTCGCCCTTGGCCGACCAGAAGATGATGAACGAGGTGCCGGCGGCGCCGAGTTGCGCGATGGCCAGGCCCGCCAGCACGGCGCGGCTCGGCAGGATGGTGCCGCCCGTGCGCGCGATGCTGAGGGTCGCGACGAGCGCGGCCAACGCGCCGACGAATGCGGCGAGCGGCAGGGCGAAGCCGAGGCCGAGAATCACGACGCAGACTGCCCCGAGCGAGGCCCCCGAAGAGAGGCCGAGCAAGTAGGGGTCGGCGAGCGGGTTGCGGGTCACGCTCTGCATCACGGCGCCCGAGAGCGCGAGTCCGGCGCCGACCGCGGCGGCCGTGAGCACGCGCGGCAGTCGCAGCTGCCAGACGATCGCGTCGGTGAGCGGGTCGACGCCTGAAGCTCCCCAGCCGAGGTGGGCGGCGATGCTTCGCGCGACATCCGTCAGTGACAACCCGGCCGGCCCGATGGTGACGGCGACGGCGCACACCACGACCAGTGCGACGACGGATACCGCCAGCCACGCGCGCGCCCCTGTGCCCGGATTCGGAGAATTGCGCGACACACCGCGTCGCAACGAGTCGACACGCTGCAGACGGCTGCGTTCTCCGAATCCGGGCACAGGGGGAGAGGTCATGGTCGGTGCGCTACTGACCGTCGAGCGCCGCGAACTGGCTGATCGTCGACGCGACGGCCTCCACATTGCGAGTGCCCGCCTCGGTCGCCGCGAACGGCAGCACGATGTAGCGCTTGTTCTGCACCGCGGTAAGCCCCTGCGTGGCCGGGTTCGACTCGAGGGTGGCGATCTTCGAGGCGGCGGTGTTCCAACTCGCGTCGACGAGCACGATCACGCTCGGGTCGGCGGCCACAATCGACTCCCAGCCCACCGAGGTCCAGCTGTCGTGCACGTCGCCGAAGATATTGTGCAGCCCGGCCGCGGCCAGAATCATCTGGGGTGAGCCGATCCCCGCGCCCACATAGGGGCTGTCGGTGCCGCTCGAATACCACAGTGCGGTCGGCGCGCCGGTCGCCGGGGCGAGGGCGGCGAGCTCGGCTTTCTGCGTTGAAACGAGGGCGGATGCCGCATCCTGCGCCCCAAAAATATCGCCGGCCTGGCTGATCTCCCCGAATACCGTGTCGAACGTCAACGGATCCGGCCGGTAGTCGTCGCCCTTGCACGCGGCCGGTGAAACGTAGCTGCCGATGCCGAAGCCGGCCAACTGCGAGCGCTCGCCCACGCCGTCGGCGGCAAAGTTCGACTCCCAGCCGCCGTAGATGAAGTCCGGCTTCAGCGCGAGCACGGCCTCCTGGCCGGGAAGAAAGTCACTGATCGAGGGAAGCGCAGCACCGGCCGCGGCCAGGTTTTCAGGTAGCGGGCCGTCGAGGAATGCCGTGCCGACGATACGGTCCTCGAGCCCGAGGGCGAGCAGCAACTCGGTCGTCGACGACTTGATGCTGACGATGCGCTGTGGCGCGGTCGTCACGGTTACCGCGGTGCCGCAATTGTCGACGGTCACGGGAAAGCCGTCTGATGCGGGAGCAGACGCCGCCGCCGAGCCGGTGCTGCCACCGGCGGCACCGGCGGGCGCTGTCGCGCAGCCGGCCAGCAGCAACGCCGAGGCGGCGACCGCGACGGTCGACAACGCGATGCGGGGCACTGCCGCGCGGGAGGGCGAGTAACGAGAGGTCACCAGGGCTCATTTCACTGACGGATGCCGCAGCGAGTGTGCCGGGAAAAACACCGGACGCAGGCTCGCATGGGCGAAGACGGGCAGGGAACCGCGCAAGGGGCGGTGAACGCAGTGACCTACTGACCAAATCCGGACAGCGCATCCGGTCAAGCCAACCGGAGGTCTGACGAGAGCCTAGGGCATGAATCGCGTCGGGTGGGAGTGGCACCCCGTCTCGGGACGGCGCGAGCCGATCTCGGGACGGTTTCCCCTACGCCCAGCGCTCTATCAGCGAATACTCCCCGGGCGTGCGCTGCAGCGTCGTCGCGGCCAGCGCTTCGGCGATCGGTTCAATCTCTGCGGGCAACGCACCGGCGGTCACCCGCACGAACGAGCCCGCCCCCTCGATTGCGAAGAACGGCGACCCGCCCGCGACACGGATGCCGGATGCCGCGAGCTGCACGATCGCATCCCGCTCGTCCTCCACGGCCAGCCAGGCGTTGATCCCGTCGGCCTGCGGCAGATCGACCCCGCACCGGCGCAGCGACTCGGTCAGTGCCTTTTGCCGGGCGAAGTAGATGCGCCGTGCCTCGCTGATCTGGCTGATGCTGTCGGAATTGGTGAGCAGATCGTAGAGAATCTTCTGCAGCATGCGGCTGGTCCAGCCGGGCCCCAGCATCCGCCGGGCCACGATCGGGTCAACGAGTGCGGGAGGCCCGCCGAGCGCGGCGATACGCAGGTCCGGACCGTGCGATTTCGAGTAGCTGCGCACATGCAGCACCCGCTCGGGCAGCCAGGTGCCGAGGCTGACGTCGGGCGAAATGCTGATCTCGCCCGAGTGGTCGTCCTCGATCACCACCACATCCGCATTGCGTTTGTGCATCTGCAGCAGTCGTGCCAGCGTTTCGGCCCGCTTCGCCGTCATCGACGCACCGGTGGGGTTCTGTGCGCGAGGCTGCAGGATGATGGCGGTCGGGCCGAGCGTCAGGGCCGCCTCGAACGAGGCGGGGACGATTCCGTGCTGATCGATCTCGACCGGCACGCGCTCCAGGCCGAGCTGGTCGAGCAGGTCGAAGAACGGCGGAAAACCGGGACTCTCGACGATCACCCGGTCACCGAACCGGGTCACGGCATCGAGGCTGCGGGAGATGGCATCGAGGGCTCCATCGACCACCGTGATCGACGGGGCAGGGTAGGGCCAGGAGTCGCTCAGCACCGCGAGCAGTTCGGGAATGACGGGTAGATCCTGGTAACTCGGCGTCACCGCGCGCTCCGAGACCCGCGACAGCGCCGGGCCGAGCGCGGGCAGCAGAACCGGGTCGGGCATGCCGCGTGAGAGGTCGATTCTGGCGTTCTGGTGTCGGCCGACCATGGAATGGCTGCGGGCCGGCAACCACTTCGGTGCGGCGTCGAGCACAAACGTTCCGCTGCGTCCGCGGGAAGCGATCAGGCCGACAGCACCGAGAGCCTGCCAGGCATGGCTAACGGTGGCCGGGCTGGTGCCCAAAGCGGCGGCGAACTCACGCACCGTGGGCAATCGGTCGCCGGGCGCGAGTGTTCCGGCCGCGATCAGTCGACCGATCGCGGCAGCGATTCCGGCGGGTGTGCGGTGCTCAATTGCGTCGAGAAAGATTTGCATAAGCTCTTGCCCCAGACTGATTTCGACGACAGGATGTTTAACGCGTGCGTCACACTCAGAAACACAACAGAAATGTTTACGTCGAATAATAACAAAAGGACAACGCAGTCCGAGGTTCGACTCAAACTCATTTTCGGCGGTGTGCACGAGCTCATCGCCGAGCACCATGTGGAGGCAACAATGACCGTTGACAGCTCAAAAATTGTGCGTGCAGCCCTGACCCAGACCACCTGGACGGGTGACGAGGAATCGATGATCGCCAAGCACGAGGAATTCGTGCGGCAAGCCGCTGCGCAGGGCGCGCAGATCATCTGCTTCCAGGAACTCTTTCACGGTCCGTACTTCGGTATCGTGCAGGACTCGAAATACTACGAATTTGCGCAGAAGGTTCCGGGCCCGCTCACCGAGCGGTTTTCGAAGCTCGCCGCCGAATACAAGATGGTGATCGTGCTTCCCGTCTACGAGGAAGACCAGCCGGGTGTGCTCTACAACACGGCAGCCGTGATTGACGCGGACGGCACCTACCTCGGCAAGTACCGCAAGCATCACATCCCTCACCTGCCGCAGTTCTGGGAGAAGTTCTACTTCCGTCCCGGCAATCTCGAATACCCCGTCTTCGACACGGCCGTGGGCAAGGTCGGCGTCTACATTTGCTACGATCGCCACTTCCCTGAAGGATGGCGCGTGCTGGGTCTGAACGGCGCCGAAATCGTCTTCAACCCCTCGGCCACGAAACCGGGTCTCTCGAACCGGCTTTGGGAGCTCGAGCAGCCGGCCGCTGCGGCCGCCAACCAGTACTACGTGGGGGCCAACAACCGCATCGGCACCGAGACCGAAGAGTTCGGCGAGGATGCCGTGACTTTCTACGGCAGCTCCTACTTCGCCGACCCGCGCGGCAACTACGTCGGCGAGGTTGCCTCGACCGATACCGAAGAGATCGTCATTCGTGACCTCGACATGAGTCTCATTCGTGAGGTTCGCAATTCGTGGCAGTTCTACCGCGACCGTCGTCCGGACTCCTACGGCCCGATCGTCGCTCCCTAACGACCGATCGCCCGACTGCGTGCCGAGACCGCTCTCGGCACGCACGATCGGCGAACCCGCCGAACCATGGCTTGTCAATCGTGTCGAGACACAGCCTCACCGTGTATCGAAACACAGCCTCACGGTGTATCGAAACACAGCCTCACGGTGTATCGAAACACAGCCTCACCGCTTGTCGAGACATTGCCCCACCGCTTGTCGAGACATTGCCCCACCGCTTGTCGAGACATTGCCCCACCGCTTGTCGAAACACAGCCTCACCGCTTGTCGAGCTTGTCGAGACAATGTCAGCGGATCTCGACAAGCTCGATCAGCGGTCCGCCTCGCTCACCGCACCACAGGAATCCCGCACAACCCAGGAGACCCCATGAAGACGCTTATCAAGAACGGAACTGTCGTCAACGCGACCGGCACTGCGCGTGCCGATGTGTTGATCGACGGTGAGACCATCGCCGCGGTGCTCGCACCCGGCAGCTCGCTGCTCGGCTTCGACATCGAACGGAACGTCGATACCGTGATCGACGCGGGCGGCAAGTATGTGATCCCCGGCGGCATCGACGCCCACACTCACATGCAGATGCCGTTCGGTGGCACCGAGGCCTCCGACACCTTTGAAACGGGAACGCGCGCCGCGGCCCATGGCGGAACGACGAGCATCGTCGACTTCGTTGTGCAGTATGCCGGCGAGAACGTGATCGATCAGTACAAGCTCTGGCACGAGAAGGCGCTCGGCAATTGCGCCATCGACTACGGCTTTCACCAGATCCTCTCGGATGTGCAGGATTCGAGCCTGACAGCGATGGACGAACTCGTTGCCGAGGGCGTCTCGAGCTTCAAGCTCTTCATGGCCTACAAGGGCGTCTTCCTCTCGGACGACGGCCAGATCGTCAAGGCCATGCAGCGGGCCAGCGACAACGGCAGCATGATCATGATGCACGCCGAGAACGGCAGCGTCATCGATCTGCTGGTGCAGCAGTCGCTCGCCGCCGGCAAGACCGCTCCCTTCTATCACGGCATCACGCGGCCGTGGCAGGCCGAGGAGGAAGCCACCCATCGAGCGATCATGCTCGCGAACCTCACCGGCGCTCCTCTGTATATCGTTCACGTTTCGGCCAAGCAGGCGGTCGAGCAGATCGCTCTGGCCCGTGACAACGGTCAAAATGTGTTCGGTGAGACCTGCCCGCAGTACCTCTACCTCTCTCTGGAAGACCAGCTCGGCGCGTCGAGCGAAGAGTGGGGCGACTTCGAGGGGGCCAAGTGGGTCTGCTCGACGCCGCTGCGTTCGAAGGCCGAGGGCCACCAGCATCACATGTGGCAAAGCCTGCGCACCAACGACATCCAAATGGTCTCGACCGACCACTGCCCGTTCTGCATGAAGGGGCAGAAAGACATGGGCCTGACCGACTTCTCGAAGATCCCGAACGGTATCGGCTCGGTCGAGCACCGCATGGACCTGCTCTATCAGGGAGTGGTCGACAAGAAGATCACGCTCGAGCGTTGGGTAGAAGTCTGCTCAACGACCCCCGCACGCATGTTCGGAATGTACGGCAAGAAGGGCGTCATCCAGCCCGGTGCCGACGCCGACGTCGTCATCTACGACCCCAATGGTCATACCTCAATCGGCATGCCGACGGATGCGCATGGCGCTCCGACGGGGCGCACTCACCACATGAATATGGACTATTCCGCCTGGGAGGGTTACGAGATCGACGGTCACGTCGACACCGTTCTCTCACGCGGAAAGGTCATTGTCGACAACAACCAGTACCTCGGGCGCAAGGGAGACGGCCAGTTCGTCAAGCGCGGCCTGAGCCAGTACCTGATCTAAGGGCGAACCAGATGGATTTCGGAGCAGTACTGCAGACCAACCCACCGTCGGCACGCACGGTGCAGCTGGCCAAGCTGGCAGAGGAGCATGGGTTCAGCCACGTCTGGACCTTCGACTCTCACCTGCTGTGGCAGGAGCCCTATGTGATTTACAGCAAGATCCTCGCGGAAACCCGCAAGGTGATCGTGGGACCGATGGTCACCAACCCGGCGACCCGGGATTGGACCGTGACGGCCTCTACCTACGCCACGCTCAATGAGATGTACGGCAACCGCACGATCTGTGGCATCGGCCGTGGCGACTCGGCGGTGCGGGTGACCAACGGAGCCCCGACCACGTTGAAGAGCCTGCGGGAGTCGATTCATGTCATCCGTGAGCTGGCGAACTCACGCTCGGTTGAATACAACGGTGCGACGCTGCAGTTCCCGTGGAGCACCGGCTCGAAACTCGATGTCTGGGTTGCCGCGTATGGGCCGCTCGCGCTCAAGCTCACGGGTGAGGTCGGCGACGGCTTCATCCTGCAGATGGCCGACCTCGATGTGGCCGAGTGGATGATCAAGACCGTTCGCAACGCTGCCGAAGCCGCCGGGCGCGACCCGATGGCTGTGAAGTTCTGTGTGGCAGCGCCCATGTATATCGGCGACGACATCGAGCACATGCGTGACCAATGCCGCTGGTTTGGCGGCATGGTCGGCAATCACGTGGCCGACATCGTCTCGAAGTACGGCACCGATTCGGCAGTGCCGAAGGCGCTCACCGACTACATCAAGGGTCGTGAGGGCTACGACTACAACGAGCACGGCCGAGCCGGCAACACCCACGCCGACTTCGTGCCCGACGAGATCGTCGACCGGTTCTGCGTGATGGGCACGGCCGACCAACACATCGAGAAGCTCAAGGCCCTGAAAGAACTCGGCGTCGACCAGTTCGCCGGCTACCTGCAGCACGACAACAAAGAGGAGACCCTCCGGGTGTACGGAGAGACGGTCATCCCGGCACTTTCCGAGCACATCGTGGCCAAGGCATGACTCGCACCCTCGAGACGACGCAGTCGATCGGCACCGCGCAACTGAACGCGGGCCGGTCGGGCTCGTCTCGAACGCGGCGGAGTCGCACGGGCATGTGGCGCACGGCGAGCATTGGCGCGCTGGGCATCGTTCTGCTCGGCCTGATCTGGGAACTGTACAAGTTTCTCGGACCCGCCGAGGGCGTCGTCATCGGTGGCGTCACCGTGCTGCCACGCACCAGCGACTTGGCCATGCCGCATCTCTGGACGATGTTCAGCCGGGCGCTGGAGCCGGTCACCGGTGGCGCGAATGCCCTGCCGGTGTGGCAGGCCGTTCTGCAAGGCTCGCTCTTCACGCTCAGCATCGCCGCGGTCGGTTGGCTCGTCGGAGTGTCGGTCGGGATGGCGCTGGCGTTGCTTATGCAGCGCTTTCGTCTGGCCGAGCAGGCCGTCTTGCCGTGGATCATCCTGAGCCAGACGGTTCCTCTGATCGCCATTGCCCCGCTCGTCCGGCGCTGGGGCGCGCAGATCCATTTCGGCGAATTCACCTGGGAGAACTGGATGTCGGTCGCCCTGATCGCCTCCTACCTCGCGTTCTTCCCGGTCTCGGTCGGCGCGCTGCGCGGCCTCGGTTCGCCGGATGCCGCCCACGTCGACCTCATGCACTGCTATTCGGTCGGGTGGTGGAAGACGCTCTGGCGCTTGCGCCTGCCGGCCAGTGTCGGCTATCTGCTGCCCGCCCTGCGGTTGGCTGCGGCCAGCGCGGTGATCGGTGCCGTGGTCGCCGAGGTGTCGATCGGTCTGCGCGGCGGCATCGGTCGGCTGATCGTCGAGTATGCCGGCGCCGCCAGCAGCGACCCGGGAAAGCCCTGGGCGCCCATCTTCGGTTCCGTTCTCGTCGGCCTGGTGGCCGCCGGGTTCGTGGGCCTCATCGGTTTGTTCCTTCGTCGTTTTCGCAGGGGAGAGGTTGCATCATGAGTGCGAAAGCATCGGGAGTGGCTGCGGGTTCGCTCGCCGTCGACGTGACTGAGGTCAGCAGGATCTTCACGGGCAAGAAGGGTGCATCCGTCGCTGCGCTCGACAACGTGAGTCTCACGGTGAACCCGGGGGAGTTCGTCTCGCTGATCGGGCCGAGCGGATGCGGCAAGAGCACGCTCATGCGCCTGATCGCCGATCTCGACACCCCGACGAGCGGCACCATCGAGGTGTTCGGGCAGTCCGCCCGCCAAGCGCGCCTCAATCAGTCCTATGGCATTGCCTTCCAGCAGGCCGGCCTGTTGCCGTGGCGCACGGTGGCCGGCAACATCGAGTTGCCGCTTGAACTGCACGGTGTCGCGAAACCGGCCCGCAAGGCCCGCTCCGCCGAACTGCTTGATCTGGTCGGCCTGTCTGACTTCGCACACCACTACCCTGATCAGCTCTCCGGAGGCATGCAGCAGCGCGTCGCGATTGCCCGGTCGTTGGCGGAAAGCCCCCGCCTGCTGCTCATGGACGAACCGTTCGGCGCGCTTGATGAGATGACCCGCGAACGGATGCAGAACGAACTGGTTCGCATCTGCGGCGAGACCGGGGCCGCCGTGGTCTTTGTCACCCACTCGATTCCCGAGGCTGTCTTTCTCTCGGACCGGGTCGTCGTCATGTCGCCGCGGCCCGGCCGCATCCGTGACATTCTCAGCGTGCGCCTGGGTGAGACCGGTGAGCGCGGCGAGAACCTGCGGGAGGAGTCGTCGTTCTTCCAGGCCGTCAGCCAGGTGCGGGAACTGTTGCACGGCGAGGTGCCCGTCGGGGCACGCGGGGTCGAAACCCGATGAGGCCGGGGGAGGCGACGCGCGCGGGGCTGGGCCGTACGGCTCTCGCGCCCATCGTGCTCGGCGTCGCAGTGATACTGCTCTGGCAGGCAGCGGTGACGGTTTTCGACATCAAGCCGTTCATCTTGCCTGGCCCGTTCCAGATCGGCGCGCAATTCGGCGACAACCTGCAGACGGTTGCCGCGGGAATGCTGGTCACCGGCAGGAACGCATTGATCGGGCTCGTCATTGGTGCCATTCTCGGCGTGATCGCAGCGATCCTCTCGGCGCTCATTCGCCTCTTCGATGAGCTCGCGGCCCCGATTGTTGCGGCGCTCGCCGTGGTGCCGATCGTGGCGCTGGCCCCGGTGCTGTACACGATGTTCGGGGCCAACGCCGAGACGGCGCGGCAGATCGTGGCCGGGTTGGCCGTGTTCGTTCCGGTCTACTTCAACACGTTCAAGGGGCTGCGCCAAGTGCGCCCGGTGCACCGTGACCTGATGCAGGCCTACGCCGCCAGCCGCTGGCAATCCACCCGCACGGTCACCTTGCCCACGGCCAAGCCGTATGTCTTCACGGGCCTGCGTATCGCGTCGTCCCTGGCCGTGATCTCCGCGCTGGTCGCCGAGTACTTCGGTGGCCCGGTCGGCGGGCTGGGGCGCTCGATCACCTCCGCCGCGTCGAGCAGTAACTATGGGCTGGCCTGGGCCTACGTGCTCGGCAGCATCCTGCTCGGTCTCCTCTTCTATTGCGCAGCCCTCGGGCTCGAGAAACTAGTCAGTCGCCGTCCCGGCAGTTGACCCCCGAAACGTCGACCCGCATCCTCGCGGGTCGTGCGAATGCAGCACCAAGAAGCACGTACATGGCATGTCAAGGCACCGAACTAGCTAGGAGGAAGACATGAAACACAGCACACGATGGCTCGGCACGGTTGGCGCTCTCGCCACGGCATCCGCACTTGTCCTCACCGGTTGCAGCTCAGGCGGCAGCGGGGGCGGAAGCACGGATGACGCAGGCTCGAGCGGCGGCGGGCTCACGCCGATCACCCTGCAGTTGCAATGGTCGGCGCAGGCTCAGTTCGCCGGGTATTACGCGGCGGTCGACCAAGGCTTCTACAAGGATGAAGGCCTCGACGTGACCATCGCCGAGGGTGGCTCCGATATCGTGCCGCAGGACGTTCTTGCGTCGGGCGATGTCGACTACGCAATCTCCTGGGTGCCCAAGGTGCTCGGGTCGATCGAACAGGGCGCCAACATCACCGATGTCGCGCAGATCTTCGAGCGGAGTGCGACCACGCAGATCAGCTTCAAGGACAAGAACATCACCGACCCAGCCGACCTCAAGGGTAAGAATGTGGGCAGCTGGGGCTACGGCAACGAGTGGGAGCTCTTTGCCGGTATGCAGAAAGCGGGCGTCGAGGTGGGCGACATCAACCTGGTGCAGCAGCAGTTCGACATGAACGGCTTCCTCGCGGGAGACATCGACGCTGCTCAGGCCATGACCTACAACGAGTACGCCCAGGTGCTCGAGACGATCAACCCGGCCACCGGCAACCTCTACCAGCCCGCTGACCTCAATGTCATCAACTGGAACGACGTGGGAACGGCCATGCTGCAGGATGCCATCTGGGCGAACACCGACAAGCTGGCCAGCGACACGGCCTACGCCGACAACACGGTGAAGTTCATCAAGGCCTCCATCAAGGGCTGGGCCTACGCGCGCGACAACGCCGAGAAGTCGGCCGAAATCGTGGCAGCGGCAGGTTCACAGCTGCCGGCCGGCCACCAGCTGTGGATGACCAACGAGGTCAACAAGCTCATCTGGCCGTCGACGAACGGCGTCGGAATGATTGACGAAGCCGCCTGGAAGAACACCGTCAAGATCGCCATGAACACCAAGAACGAAACCGGCGCGACGATTATCACCTCGGAGCCGCCCGCGACTGCGTTCTCGAACGAGTACGTGACCAAGGCTCTCGCCGAGTTGAAGGATGAAGGCGTCGACGTGATGGGAACCTCCTACACGCCGCTCACCGTCACCCTCAAGCAGGGCGGCGAGTAACCGCACCCCTCGGTTGGGCGGCCGTTGGGCCGCCCGACCGAGGGTCCACCCCGCAGCACAGAAACCGCAGCACAGAAACCCGCAACTCAGAAAGAAGCGCGACCATCGTGACTGACCCCACCTCGACTTCCGCCCACGAGCGCACCGTGCAGCTCGATAAGGCACACGTCTTCCATTCCTGGTCGGCCCAGGCCGCGTTGAACCCGTTCGTCGTCGCGGGTGGCGCAGGCTGCCGGGTCTGGGATTACGACGGACGCAGCTACCTCGACTTCTCGAGCCAGCTGGTCAACACGAATATCGGCCACCAGCATCCGGCCGTCATCGACGCCATCGCCGCGCAGGCACAGGTGCTCACGACAATCGCGCCCGCCACGGCGAACCTGGCGCGTGGTGAGGCTGCCAAGCGCATCGTGGACCGGGCGCCCGAGGGCTTCAACAAGGTCTTCTTCACCAACGGCGGTGCGGATGCCAACGAGAACGCCATGCGGTTGGCCCGCCTGCACACGGGGCGCGATACCGTGCTGTCGACCTATCGTTCCTACCACGGCAATACCGGCTCAGCCATCGTCGCCACGGGCGACTGGCGCCGCATCCCCAATGAATATGCGCGCGGTCACGCTCACTTCTTCGGACCGTTCGCCTACCGCAGCGAGTTCTGGGCGACGACGCCCGAGCAGGAATCGGAGCGGGCACTGCACCACCTCGAGCGCGTCATTCAGAGTGAAGGTGCCGAATCCATCGCCGCCGTGCTGCTCGAAACCGTGCCCGGCACGGCGGGGGTGCTGATTCCGCCGCCCGGCTATCTGGCCGGTGTGCGCGCGCTCTGCGACAGATACGGCATCATGCTCATCTTCGATGAGGTCATGTGCGGTTTCGGGCGCACCGGCAGCTGGTTTGCCTTCGAGAACTACGACGTGGTGCCCGACCTGATCACCTTCGCCAAGGGCGTGAACTCGGGTTATGTGCCGACTGGCGGCGTGATCATCTCGGACGCGATCGCGAGTGATTTCGACACGAAGGTCTTCCCGGGTGGGCTCACCTACTCGGGGCATCCGCTGGCGATGGCCTCGATCGTGGCGGCACTTGACGCCATGGAGAACGACGGCATCGTCGAGAATGCGGCACGTATCGGCCGTGATGTGCTGGCTCCCGGCCTTGCCGCCTTGGCCGAGAAGCATCCGATCATCGGGGAGGTGCGCGGAATCGGCGTCTTCTGGGCGCTCGACCTGGTCAGCGACCCCGAGACGCGCGAACCCGTGAGTGCCGCCGTGATGGGGCGCATCAAGAGTGAGCTGATGGCGCGCAATCTGTTGCCCTTCCTCTCCGAGAACCGCATTCATGTCGTGCCACCGTGCATCGTGACGGATGCCGAGGTCGCCGAGGCCCTCGCGATCTACGACGAGGTGCTCTCGCTCGACCTCCTCTAGTCCGCCCGCGGGTCGAGCCCCATCCGCGCCTCGAGCCCTTCCGTTGGTCGAGCCCTTCCGTTGGTCGGGCCCTTCCGTTGGTCGAGACCCTCGCCCCTCCGCGGGTCGAGCCCCCTCCGCGGGTCGAGCCCCCTCCGCGGGTCGAGCCCTTCCGTTGGTCGAGCTTGTCGAGACCCTCGCTTGATCTCGACGAGCTCGATCAACGACACCCTCCACATCCACCCGAGCCCCCTCCGCGGATCGAGCCCCCTCCGCGGATCGAGCCCCCTCCGCGGGTCGAGCCCCTCCCGCGGGTCGAGCCCCTCCCGCGGGTCGAGCCCCCTCCGTTGGTCGAGCTTGTCGAGACCCTCGCTTGATCTCGACGAGCTCGATCAACGACACCCTCCACACGCACCGAATCGCAACCCCCGCATTCCCCGAAAGGACACCTCCCATGACCGACATCCCTACGCTCGACCACTACATCAATGGTGCTGACGCCACCGGAACCTCCTCCCGCACGTCGCCCGTGTTCAACCCGGCCACCGGTGCCGTTGCGAAGAACGTGCGCCTGGCCAGCACTGCCGACGTCGATGCTGCCGTCGCCGTGGCATCCGCTGCCTACCCGGCATGGCGCGACACCTCGCAGGCCAAGCGCCAGACGATCATGTACAACTTTCGTGAGCTGCTGAACTCTCGCAAGGGTGAACTGGCCGACATTCTCACCGCCGAGCATGGCAAGGTCACCTCCGACGCGCTCGGCGAGATCGCGCGCGGCATTGAGGTCGTCGAGTTCGCGCTGGGAATGCCGCACCTGTCGAAGGGGGACTTCTCTGAGAACGTCTCGACCGGTGTTGACGTGTACACGTTGCGCCAGCCGCTCGGCGTTGTCGGCGTCATCAGTCCGTTCAACTTTCCGGCGATGGTGCCGATGTGGTTCTTCCCCATTGCGATCGCGGCCGGCAACACCGTGGTGCTGAAGCCCAGCGAGAAAGACCCGTCGGCCTCCAACTGGATGGCCGAGCTCATGACGGAGGCCGGCCTGCCCGCCGGCGTGTTCAACGTCGTGCACGGCGACAAAGAAGCCGTCGACGCGCTGCTCGTGCACCCCGAGGTGCAGTCAATCTCGTTCGTCGGCTCGACACCCATCGCGCGCTACATCTATGAGACGGCATCCGCTCACGGCAAGCGCGTGCAGGCACTCGGCGGTGCCAAGAATCACATGCTGGTGCTGCCCGACGCCGATCTGGACGTGACGGCGGATGCCGCGGTGAACGCCGGCTTCGGCTCGGCCGGTGAGCGCTGCATGGCGATCAGCGTCGTGCTGGCCGTCGAACCCATTGCCGACGAGCTGATCGCGAAGATCACCGAGCGCATGAAGGGGCTGAAGATCGGTGACGGCATGCGCGGTTGCGACATGGGCCCGCTGATCACCGAAGCCCATCGTGACAAGGTGGCCGGCTACATCGACATCGCGGCGGCCGACGGCGCTACGGTCGTCGTCGATGGGCGTGGAGTCGAGGTCGACGGCGACGCCTCGGGCTTCTGGCTCGGCCCCACGCTGTTTGACAACGTCAGCCTCGACTCAGCCGTCTATCAGGACGAGATTTTCGGTCCGGTGCTGTCCGTCATCCGGGTCGCCAGCTACGAAGAGGGACTGCACATCATCAACACCGGCCGCTATGGCAATGGAACAGCCATCTTCACCAATGACGGCGGGGCCGGTCGTCGGTTCCAGAATGAGGTGCAGGTGGGAATGGTCGGCATCAACGTGCCGATCCCGGTTCCGGTGGCGTACCACTCGTTCGGTGGCTGGAAGGAGTCGGCGTTCGGTGACGCGAAGGCCTATGGTCCGAGTGGAATCGCATTCTTCACCCGTGAGAAGGCCGTGACCAGCCGTTGGCTTGACCCGAGCCACGGTGGGATCAACCTGGGCTTCCCGCAGAACCACTAGCGCCGGTCGGGCGCCCCTCCGCCGGTCGGGCGCCCCCGCAGATCGGGCGCCCCCCGCAGATCGGGCGCCCCCGTTGATCGAGCTTGTCGAGATCCCGTGCGATGGTCTCGAATCTGGCTCACTGGGTCTCGACGGGCTCGACCAGTGGGACTGCGCCCCCGTTGATCGAGCCTGTCGACGCACGACCGCCGAGCCGGAGAGCCGAGAGCAGCGGTCACCTGCGTAGCCTAAAGTTGAGTGTGTGACGGATACACGGCAGCAGCTCATTGACCACATCTCGGCCGAGGCCGTCTTCCATGGCGACTTCACGCTCACCAGCGGCAAGAAGGCGACGTACTACGTCGACCTGCGCAAGGTGAGCCTCGATCACCGAGTGGCACCTCTGATCGGGCAGGTCATGCTCGATCTGATCGCCGAGATCCCCGATGTCGCGGCTGTCGGCGGCATGACCATGGGTGCCGACCCGGTCGCCTCCGCCATCCTGCACCAGGGCGCAGCGCGCGGAGCGACATACGATGCGTTCGTCGTGCGCAAGGAGCCCAAGGACCACGGCCGCGGCAAGCAGGTTGAAGGCCCCGACCTCGCCGGCAAGCGTGTGATTGTGCTCGAGGACACCTCGACGACCGGCGGATCGCCGCTGGCCGCCATCGACGCTCTCCTCAAGGTGGGTGCCATCATTGCCGGTGTCGCTGTGGTGGTCGACCGCAATACGGGCGCACGTGAGGTCATCGAAGCCGCCGGCTACCCCTATTACTACGCCATCGGCTTAGACGACCTGGGGCTGACCGAGTGAGCAAAGATCACGAGCCCGATCCGGGGCTTGAGTGGTTGAACTCTCAGTTCGGCGGCGAGAAGTCGAGCAGTACGAACGCCTCCGAAACTGATGCCGACACCACGCCTGACGCTGGCACCGCCTCCGATCCGACGGATGCCGATGCCGATACCGATGCCGATGCCGCTACCGACGCCGCTGAGCCTGCTGATGTGGATGCCGCTACCGATGCCGCTGAGCCGGCGGCGGCGGGGTTTGTGCCGGCCGCGTGGCCGGTTCTCGAACCTGACGCGTCCCAGGTGATCGTTCCCATGGCTGATTCTCCCGAGCAATCGGCCTCGATCGAGTCGCTGACTCCCGTTGATGTTTCTGCGTCCGCCGCTCATTCGGTCACGCCTGCAGCGCCTGAGGTTGCAGCGCCTGAGGTTGCAACGACTGAGGGTGAAGAACCCTGGTGGACGACATACGTGCAGTCGCCGCTCGTTCTCAGCACTGAAGAAATCGCCCTGCCGGCGAGTGCCGCCTCGGCTCCGTCTATCCCGAGGTCCGCCCCACGCTCTGCTCCGGCTCCGGCCCCGGTTCCGACCCGCGACGTGGCGGCCGACTCGGAATCCAAGCCAGAGGACACAACAGCTCCAGGTTTCAACCCAGGCTCAGAGACCACTCGTGGTCTCACTTTTGACGAGCTGACGCAGGGCGCTGGTGCGGCTGCAGCGGCTGCCGCCCCTCCCGCTGCGACGCCCGATACTGCGACGCCCGATACTGTGACGCCCGATACTGCGACGCCCGACACCACTGCACCCGCCCAACTCGCCGCGGCGATTGCAGCGGCGGCCGCACTCCCCGTCGCCGACTCGGCAGCACTACCGCCTCAGGCCTCACCGGCGGCGACAACCTCAGCCGCTACTGCGAGCACGGCCGCTGCCAATTCAGCCGCCGTCTCGGTGGACGCTGTACTGCCCGCGTCGTCGCCGTTCGATCCGCCAGCCTCGGGGCGGGCATCCGCTTCGGGGACGCGAGGCGTCCCGAAGGAGCCGCGCACCCCGAAAGACTCACTTACCCCGAAAGGCCCGAGCGCCCCGAAGGAGCCGCGCACTTCGACGGGCCCGGGCAGCCCCAGCGCGACGCGGAAGATCCTGATTTCGATTGCTGCCGCACTGCTGGTCATCCTCGTTCTCGGGGGGCTGTTCCTTCTGGGGCAGAAAGTCGGTGGCGGCGTTCCTGTCGCTGCGCCGACTCCCACAGCAACACCGACTCCCACGCCGACTCCCACTCCCACTCCCACTCCGACGGTGGAACCCACGGGCGCGCAGTCGGTGGGCGAGCATGCTTGGAACACCCTGCGCGGCGGGGAGTGCCTGCAGCCGTACACGTCGCCGTGGAGTGAAGAATTCACGGTCGCCGACTGTGCCGCGCCGCACGCGGGCCAGCTGGTCTACCGGGGTGTGTTGAACGCCGACCCGGCAGCGATATACCCGGGTGAGGCCGAATTAGCCGCGCAGATGAACCTGCTGTGCAGTGCGCCCGGCGTCATCGACCTGGTCGCGGCCGGCCCGTACCCCGACGTGCAGGTGCAGGGGAGCTTCCCGGCCACTGCTGAACAGTGGACTGACGGCGACCGCTTCTACTACTGCTTCGTCAGTCGCGCATCGGGTGAGCCGTTCACGACCAGCCTTGCTGGCCCCGGTCCCGCGGCCTGACGTAGCTACGCAGAAGACGGACCGGATGCCGCCACTCGCGCAGCCCGTGCTCAGATCTCGTCTGACTCCGACGGTGCGGCCGTAACAAGCTTGTGCACGCCCGACAGAATTTCGTCGGGACGGAACGGGTAGCGGTTGATCTCGGCCTCATCGCTGATTCCGGTCATCACCAGAATGGTGTGCAGGCCCGCCTCGATGCCCGCGATGATGTCGGTGTCCATGCGGTCACCGATCATTCCGGTGTTCTCCGAGTGCGCCCCGATCTTGTTCATCGCCGAGCGGAACATCATCGGGTTGGGCTTGCCCACGACGTACGGGTCCATCCCGGTAGCTTTCGTGATCAGAGCGGCAATCGCCCCGGTCGCCGGCATGGGACCGTCGACGCTCGGGCCCGTGGCATCCGGGTTCGTCACGATGAAACGTGCGCCCTTTGCGATCAAACGGATGGCCTTGGTGATTGCCTCGAACGAGTAGTTGCGAGTTTCGCCGACGACGACATAGTCGGGGTCGGTCTCGGTCATGATGAAGCCTGCCTCGTGCAGGGCGGTCGTCAGGCCGGCCTCACCGATCACGAACGCGCTGCCGCCGGGGATCTGGGAGCGCAGAAAGTCGGCCGTTGCGAGGGCGGAGGTCCAGATGCGGTCTTCTGGAACGTTCAAGCCCGAATCGCGCAGGCGCGCACTCAGATCGCGCGGAGTGAAAATCGAGTTGTTCGTGAGAACCAAAAACGGGGTGCCGGTGTCGGTCCACTGCTGGAGCAGCGCTGCTGCTCCGGGCAGGGCGGCGTTTTCATGCACGAGCACGCCATCCATGTCAGTAAGCCAGCATTCGATCTCGTCGCGACGTGCCATGAGCATCCTTCCGTCGTCTCCAGCCTAGGGCGAATCCGGAGTGCAGTCGTCACCCTGTCGGGCCCCGCCGTCTCGAACGAGGAGGCGACGCGATGAGGGGCGCTAGGCAGTGACCCAGATCGAGGCCAGGGCCTCCGCCGTCAACCTAACCGTCAAGCCGGGTCCCACCCGGATTCCGCCATCCACCCGCTCAATCGGCGAGTCGATGCCGACCTCGTGGCCCGCCAGCAGGCGAAGCACCGCCGGATCTCTGTCACTGATACGCACAATCGAACCGGTGTGGCCGAGAGGGGCCGTGGCGAGCACCACCCCGCGAACGGATGCGACGCTGCCGTCCACCGCCGGAATGGCATCGCCGTGCGGATCGTGGGTGGGGGAGCCCAGCCGAGCATCGATGGCTGCCAGGAGGCGGTCAGAGATCGAATGCTCGAGAATCTCGGCCTCGTCGTGCACTTCATCCCAGTCGTAACCCATTTCCTGCACAAGCCAGGTCTCGATCAGTCGATGCCGACGCACCACGGCCGTGGCGCGCAGCGAACCGGCGTCCGTCAGCGTCAGTGGGCCGTAGGGCACATGCGTGATCTGTCCCGCAGCGGCCAGCTTCTTCACCATTTCGGTGACGGATGACGGAGCCACACCCAGTCGCGCGGCCAGCGCAGACGGGGTGATCGGGTTGGGTTGCCATTCGGTGTGCGCGTAAATGGTCTTAAGGTAGTCTTCGGCGGCGGGAGTGGTGTGCTTCATGGCTTCTCCAGGCTAGCCCCGCCCGTTACGCAAACACGAGCACGAGCAGCACGATGTTGAGTGTCACGAGCAGCACGGCGCAGAGCGCTCCGATCACGGTGGTGAACCAGCGGTTGCGAAACACGCCGAGCAGCCCGCGCTGGGCCGTCAGCCAGACCAGTGGAATCAGGGCGAACGGAATTCCGAACGACAGCACGACCTGGCTCAGCACGAGTGCCTGCGTGGGGTCAAAGCCGACGCCCAGAATGAACAGGGCGGGGATGAGCGAGATGCTGCGTCGCAGCAGCAGCGACATCCGCAGGTTGAGCAGACCGTGCATGATTTCGGCGCCTGCATAGGCGCCGACCGACGTCGACGCCAGCCCGGATGCGAGCAGCCCGACGGCGAATATCGTCGCGATCACAGGCCCCAGCGAGTCGTAGAGCGCGCGATAGGCGCCCTCGAGCGTGTCGGTTCCCTGCACACCTTGCAGAGCGGATGCGGCCAGCAGCAACAGCACCACGTTGACCGTGCCGGCGATCGTGAGGGCCAGGGTCACGTCCCATTTCGTGGCCCAGAGCAGCCGACGGGTGTCGGATGGTGCCCGCAGCTCCGGGAACCGGTCGCGGGCCAGCGCGGAGTGGGCATAGATGGCGTGCGGCATGATCGTCGCGCCGAGAATCGACGCCGCGAGCAGCACCGAGTCACTGCCGCTGAAGCGTGGAACGAGTCCACCCAGCACTCCGGCGGCATCCGGCGGCGCGAAAAAGATTCCCACGGTAAATCCCACGGTGATGATCACGAGAAGCGCGATGATGACGCCCTCGAACGACCGCGGCCCGCGGCGGTTCTGTACCGAGAGCACGATCATCGAGACCACGCCGGTGATCACACCGCCGAGCAGAAGCGGCACGTTGAACAGCAGGTTGAGCGCGACCGCCCCACCGATGATCTCGGCGAGGTCGGTGGCCATCGCCACGAGTTCGGCCTGAACCCAGTACAGGCGGCGAGCGAGCGGCCGGGTGAGCCGTGCGCCCAGAATTTCGGGCAGGCTCTTACCCGTCACGATTCCGAGCTTCGCCGAGAGGTATTGCACCAGCCAGGCCATCACGTTTCCGGCAACGACCACCCAGAGCAGAAGATAACCGTAGCTGGCGCCGGCCGACATGTTGCTGGCGACATTGCCCGGGTCGAGGTAGGCGATACCGGCGACGAGCGCCGGGCCCAGCAGCCAGAGCAGGCGAACTGGTGTGGGACGACCGGCGCGGGCGGCGCGGCACGCTGCATCGTCACCGGGCGCACTCCGCTCTGCAGTGGTGTCGTCGGACGTTGCGTCGGACGACGAGAGTGGCACGGGATCCGCCGTCATCGGTTTTTTAGGCACACCGAAATACTAGACGATATTTAGGTGCCCCGAAAGATCTCAACGAGCGCGGGGTTCCGATCGCCGAAGGCTTGGCGCAGCGACCCGGCCGGGCCGGGTGGGGAAGAATCGTCGGCGCAATTCTCGAACAAAGAATCTAATTTCGCCCGCCTAATCATGAGAGATACTCTTGTTGTCGTCGAATGCTTGTTCTAAAATGGATGCATGGACGACATGTTCGTAATCCCGCCAGAACCGACCTTCGACCCGCCGAGTGTCCTCGGCCTCAAAGGGCATGCGGCGTGGGCTCCCGTCACTGGCACTGGCACTGGTGCTGGTGCTGGTGCTGGTGCTGGTGCTGGTTCGGCTCCACGGGAGCTGGTTTCCTCCCTGACCGCGATCATGGGCGCGCCGGCGCCTGTCACGGCTGTGGCCATCGATGTGGTCGGGCAGGCGATCGCTGATGCGGGAGTCGCCGTGCGGCAGGCGAACCGGGCGATGGCCGCGCACCTCGCCGCCCTGACCCGGGTGATCGAGGTGGCCCGGCAGAACCCGAGCATCTCCCTCACCGCGTCCGGGCTTCGCCAACCCGACGCCCTCGACCTGGCCGTGCGTTCGGCGGCAGTGGATGCGGCGTTGCACCTGCATCTCTCCTCCGACGTGGTGCGCACCCGCGCCCACGAAGGCCACGTGCTCACCCAGTCGTTGCCCCAGCTCTGGGCCCTGTTCCAGGACGGCACACTCGGTTACGCGCAGGCCAGCGCCGCGGTGCACTTTCTCACTAGCATCACCGACCCCGCCCAGGTCGGCGTGTTCGACACCGAACTGGCCGGGGTCGGCCCCACGCTGACACCCGGCGCGTTCCGACAGAAGGCCCGCACCCTCGCCGAATGCCTCCGCGCCGAACCTGCCGCACACCGCCACGCCCACGACCTCGCCGAACGCCGTGTCAGCGTCGAACCGGTCCCCAACGGCATGGCCTGGCTGAACGCGAACATCAGCGGCGTCGACGCGACACGCATCAGCGCCCGCCTGAACGCCACAGCCAAACGCATCGCCCACAACGAAACCACCGCCCGCAGAAAAGCCATCGCAACCGCCCGCGCCACCGCCCGCCGCACCGCCCGACACGCCGGCCTGAGCCCCGCAGAGACCCAAGACCTCATCGCGACAGCCGAACAGGATGCCGCCGCACGCTGTCGCCGCCGCTCCCGCGACCAGATCCGCGCCGACCTGCTCGTGGCCTGGCTGGCCGGAGACGGCACCCCCACCGCCGCGAAAGTGCGCCCCCTGCTGCTCGTGCCCATCCTCGGCCTGCTCGGCACAAGCGACCAGCCGGCCGTGCTGCAGGGCTACGGCCCCATCGACCCCGTCACCACCGCGCAACTCTTCACCAACGCCCCCGCATTTCGCCGGGTCGGCACCGACCCGATCACCGGCGAGATCCTCAACTTCGACCGCACCCGCTACCGACCCAGCAAAGCCCAACGCGACCTACTCGCAGTGATCTATGGCACCTGCGCCTGCGACGGCTGCACCCGCCTCGCCGTCACCGCCGACATCGACCACGTCAGAGAATGGGCCCGCGACACCGGCCCCACCAACCTCGCCAACCTGCTCCCCCTCTGCGGCCCCGACCACCGCCTGAAAACACACTCCACACTCAGATTCACAAAAGAACCCGACGGCTCCGTCACCATCAACACCCCCACCGGCTACCGCAGCCGCACCACCCCGGCACCCCCACTCCCGGATCGACTCCCGGGCCCACGACCGGGCCCACGACCAGGTTCACGACCGGCACCGCTACCCGTCGATCCACCGTTCTAACCCTGACCCGGTGGCCGCGCGACCAAAACCACCAGAATGCGCCTCGCGACGGCTATCGTGTTCTCGTGGTCACTCCGCGACGAACCCCGGGCTCTCAGAGTTCACTTCGTGAAGCCAACAAGGCACGCGTCGTGAACGCCGTCACGCGGCACGGCGGTCTCACCCAGGTCGAATTGGCCGGAGTCACCGGGCTCTCGGCGGCCAGCGTCTCGAACATCGTCAAAGAGCTCTCGACCAGCGGAGTCCTGCACACCTCCCGCACCACTCAGAACGGGCGCCGCGCGCAGTACGTCACTCTCGCCCACGCCCTCGGCCTCATCGTCGGGGTGCACTTCTCACGGCGGCACATGCGCATTGCCCTCACGGATGTCGCCCAAACAGTCGTCGCCGAAAACCACGTTCCGTTGGCCAAGGATCACCGCGCCGATAACGAACTCGACCGCGTCGCCCGCATGGTTGCCGACATGCTCGAATCCGTCAGCGGCTCCCTTGACGAGGTGCGTTCCGTCGGGATCGCGTTGCCGACGTCGGTCGACAGCAAGACCGGCATGACCGCGCGCTCGGGGCTGTTGCGTGGGTGGGACGGCGTGCCGGTCGCCGACGTCTTGTCGTGGCGACTCGGTCGCCCGGTCTTCGTTGATAACGCCGCCAACCTCGCAGCGTTGGCCGAGCATCGGAGCGGTGCCTCACGCGGCCGCGCCGACTCCGTCTACCTCGACATCGGTGACGGTATCAGCGCTGGATTGATTATCAATGGGCAGCTTTTTCGGGGTTTCAGCGGGGGAGCGGGGGAGTTTGGGCACACCGTCATTCGCGACAACGGGCCGCTGTGCGCGTGCGGAACTCGGGGATGTCTGGAGGCGATCGCCGGGGGAGCCGCAGTGCTCAGTAACCTGCGCGAGAGCCACGGAGCGATGAAGCTGACCGATGTCGTCGTGCGTGCCATCGCTGGCGACGCCGGGTGCGCGCGCGAAATCGTGAACGCAGGGCGAAGCATCGGTGTTGCGGCAGCGAATCTCTGTAATCTGATCGCCCCCGAGCGCCTCGTGATCGGCGGCGAGCTTGCCCGGGCCGGCGAATTGCTGATCGGGCCGATCCGACATGCCGTGGAGCGAGCGGTACTGGTCAGTGAAGGCTCGCTGCCGAACATCGTCCCGGCAGAACTGGGCGAGCGGAGTGCGGTTCTCGGTGCCGTCGTCTTCGCAATCGACCAGCTCTCCGTCACCTCTGCGGAGATCGTAGCCTGAGCGTTACTTCATCATTGACTTCAGGCCTTGACGACAACTGTGCCTGGTGGAATGCTCAACGCACCGCCGCGCGGCGGCACGATTGAGAGGTAAGTCAATGAAGATTTTCACCCGGAGAGCGCTCGTCGTAACGACCGCAATCCTGCTCACCGCGGGCACCCTCACAGCGTGTTCCAACGGCTCATCGACGTCGAGCTCAAGCTCGGCGAACACTGCCGGTGCCTCGAGCGCCAAGATCGGGCTGCTTCTGCCTGACTCGGTGACCGCCCGGTATGAAAGTGCAGACAAGCCGTACTTCGAGGCGAAGGTCAAAGAGTTGTGCCCCGACTGCACAGTGCTCTATGCCAACGCCGACGGCGACGCGGCCAAGCAGCAACAGCAGGCCGAGTCGATGCTGACCCAGGGTGTCAAGGTGCTGGTGCTCGACCCGTTCGACGGTGTCGCGGCAGCCGCCATCGTGAATGAGGCGAAGGCTCAGAACGTTCCGGTCATCTCCTATGACCGCCTCATCGACAGCCCCGACCTGGCCTTCTACATTTCGTTCGACAATGAGAAAGTCGGCGAACTGCAGGGCACGGCACTGGTCGACAAGCTGAAGAAAGACGGAGTCGCCCCCGGCGACGGAGGCATCCTGATGGTCAACGGGTCGCCCACCGACAACAACGCAACGTTGTTCAAGGCTGGTGCGCACAAGATCATCGACCCGAGCGGCTACAAGATCCTCGCCGAGTACGACACACCGGGATGGGACCCTGCTCAGGCCCAGAACTGGGTCGCCGGTCAGCTGACGCAGTTTGCCGGGCAGATCAAGGGTATCTACGCGGCCAATGACGGCACGGCGGGTGGTGCGATTGCTGCGGTGAAGGCTGCGGGTCTCACGCCGGTTCCGCCGACGACCGGGCAGGATGCCGAACTTGCTGGAATCCAGCGAATCCTCGCCGGTGACCAGTACATGACCGTGTACAAGGCACTCAAGCCCGAGGCGGAGCGGGCGGCTCAGCTCGCCGTCGACCTCGTCAACGGAAAGACAGTGAAGGGTGACACGACGGTGAAGACCGCCAGTGGCGCCGAGATTCAGTCGTTCCTGCTGACGCCGGTTTCTGTCACAGTCGACAACATTCAAAGCACCGTCGTCAAGGACGGTTTCTACACTGCCGCTGAAATCTGCACCCCAGATTACAAGGCAGCCTGCGACGCCGCAGGAATCAAGTAACCACCCAGCCCGGTCGAGGGGCTCCCGCACAGTGACCCTCGACCGGGTGTACTTTCCCCAACGCACCGCAAAGTGGCGGGGCACGCCCGGCCACAGCATTTCAAAGGAGAAATCGTGTCGGTGGAATCCGTACAGACTCCGCAGCCGTCGCCGCCGGTTCCACACGGCGACCCGGTTCTGACGGTGAGCGGGATGTCAAAGGCTTTCGGCGCCGTGCGAGCGTTGACCGAGGTGAACCTTGAGGTCTATCCCGGTGAGGTCGTCGCCATCGTTGGCGATAACGGAGCAGGCAAGTCGACCCTGGTGAAGATACTCGCGGGGGTGTACCCACCCGATACCGGCGTGATCACCTTTCAGGGCCGCCCCGTGAGCATTCCGTCGCCCGCGGCATCGCGGGCTCTCGGAATCGCCACGGTGTTTCAAGATCTCGCGCTCTGCGACAACCTCGACGTCGTGTCGAATCTCTTTCTTGGGCGCGAGGTGGGCAACTTCACCCTCAACGAGGAAGAGATGGAGAAGCGCTCCTGGGAGTTACTGCGGCAGCTGTCGGCCAAGATCCCCTCGGTACGCATCGCGGTCGCCTCTCTCTCGGGCGGGCAACGCCAGACCGTGGCGATCGCGCGTTCGCTGATCGGCGAGCCACGCGTGGTGATCCTGGATGAACCCACGGCAGCACTCGGAGTCGCGCAGACGGCCGAGGTGTTGAACCTTATCGAGCGGCTCCGTGAACGCGGCCACGGCATCCTGCTGATCAGCCACAACATGGCCGACGTGCAGGCAGTCGCCGATCGGGTGGTCGTGTTGCGGCTGGGCCGCAACAACGGAGACTTTCAGGTGGCCGACGTCAGCTATGAAGACATCATCTCGGCCATCACGGGTGCGACAGACAACGTTGTCACCCGTCGGGCGGCCACCCATTCCAGCGGAGAGGCAGCGCACCAATGACGATATCAACGCCCGTGCCCGCACCGGGGAAGCCGCCGCTGGCGGCCGATCGGCTCGACGAACGCCTGACGCCGCGGGAGGGGATCAGGGGGTCGATCACCGCGTTCGGTCAGCGGGTGCGTGGCGGCGACCTGGGCTCGCTGCCCGTTGTGATCGGACTCATTCTGATCTGGGCGATTTTTCAGATTCTCAACCCCAACTTTCTCTCCCCCAACAACCTGGTAAACCTGGCGCTGCAGTCTGCGGCCAGCGGAACGATTGCAATCGGCGTGGTCGTGGTGCTACTCGTCGCGCAGATCGACCTGTCAATCGGCTCGGTGAGTGGTCTCGCTGCGGCCATCCTGGGCGTCTCCCTCACTCAGCTGAACTGGCCGGATTGGCTCGCCATCATTGTGGCGCTGGCCGTCGGTGCACTGATCGGCCTCCTCTACGGCATTCTGTTCACGCGGTTCGGGGTGCCCACCTTCGTGATCACGCTCGCCGGGCTGCTCGCCTTTCTGGGGCTACAGCTCAAGGTGCTGGGGCCGAACGGGTCGATCAACCTGCCCTATGACTCGTTCGTTGTGCAATTTGCGACATCGATGTTCCTGCCGCCGTGGCTGGCCTACATCCTCGCGGTACTCACCGCCGGAGCCCTCTTCGCCACCGACCTCATGCGTAATCGTCGCCGAGCGCGGGCCGGTCTCTCCACCGGCCCGCTCAGCATCGTTCTCGTCAAGAGCGTGCTGCTGCTCGTGGTTCTCGCGGTTGCCGTCTGGTATCTGGCTTTGGACCGAGGCGTCGGGCTGATGTTCGTGCTCTTTCTGGTGCTTGTCGTTGTGATGAACTTCTTTCTCACTCGCACCAGGTGGGGGCGCTCGGTCTACGCCATCGGGGGCAACGTCGAGGCGACCCGGCGTTCGGGCATCAAAGTCAACCGGGTCTACATCTCGGTGCTCATGCTCGGCACCACGTTCGCCACGCTGGGCGGCTTGCTCGCTGCATCCCGTCTCACGGCAGCCAGCCTCTCAAGCGGTGGCGGTGATACCAACCTGGTGGCAATCGCCGCGGCGGTGATCGGCGGAACGAGCCTGTTCGGTGGTCGCGGCAGCGCCTACGCCGCCCTGCTTGGAATTCTCGTTCTGCAGTCCATCTCGAACGGTCTCACCCTGCTCAACCTCGACTCGTCGATTCGCTACATGATCACCGGGGCCGTGTTGCTCCTCGCCGTCATCATCGACTCGCTCTCCCGGCGTTCTCGCGCCAGTCACGGTCAGGCTTAGCGGAGTTTCACGCGCGTGCGAGCGGTTACGGTGGAACCGTGACTGAGCACGCGGCATCCGAAGCAGACAACCTCACCGTCGAGTTGACGACCTACGGCGTCGGACCGTGGCAGGGGGAATGGCCGGAAGAGTCGCACTACGACGCCGAACTTCTGACGCATGGCGACACGCGCAACGTGATCGATCGCTACCGCTACTGGAGCATGGCAGCCATCGTCGCCGACCTCGACACGCACCGGCACCCGTTCCACGTGGCCATCGAGAACTGGCAGCACGACATGAACATCGGGTCGATCGTGCGAAGCGCGAATGCCTTCGCCGCCGACACCGTGCACATCGTGGGGCGTAAGCGCTGGAACAAGCGCGGGGCCATGGTCACCGATCGCTACCAGCACGTCATGCACCATCCGGATGTCGCCGACTTCTTGGCCTGGGCGCAGAGCGCAAACCTGCCTGTGATCGCCATTGACAACGTTCCGGGGTGCGTGAAGATCGAGACCTTTAGCTTTCCTGAGCGCTGCGTGATGCTCTTCGGGCAGGAAGGCCCGGGCCTCTCGCCCGAGGCGATCGCGGCTGCAGACACCGTGGTCGAGATCACCCAGTTCGGCTCGACCCGATCGATCAACGCCTCGGCCGCGGCCGCTGTGACGATGCACAACTGGGTCATGCAGCATGTGACGTTCACCCCGTAGACAGGTCGTTCTAAGCGACGCCGCCTGGAACTGCAGTGCAGCCGAGGTCGATCCGTCCACCGGCCAGACCGTGATCTCCAGTGAACTGGCTGGCACGCCGGCGCCCGGAGCCGCGGCCCCGACGCTCATCGTGAGCGCCAGGGTCGAGGCTACTGCTTACCCGAAGGTTGTCAACAATGCGACCGTCGACCCAGAGTCTCCTGACGATATGCCGGAGAACAACGAGTCGGCGGAGACTCTCATCGTTTCTCCTCGGGCCCGCTTCACCCGATCAGGCTCGGTTCTAAGTCACGCAGCGTGCGGAAATGCGTCATTCGCACCACGCCGAGCGCCGCGATGGCGACCGCGCAGGCAAGCCAGGCGATGAGCACCCACACATCGCTCATCGCCTCCGCGAGATTGCCGCCATACATGAGTTGCCGCAATCCGTCGACGGAATATGACATCGGCAACAGATGGTGCACGAATGCGAGCGGCGCGGGCAAGGTCTGCCAGGGGAACGTGCCGCCCGCCGTGACCAGTTGCACGACCATCAGCACCAGGCCGACGAACTGGCCGACGCTGCCGAGCCAGATATTGAGGGCCAGGATCATCGCGGCGAACGTGATCGATGAGAGCGCCATGAGTCCGTAGGTTCCGAGCGGGTTCTCGACCTTGAAACCGAGCACGACGGCCACGATCACGTAGAGGCCCACCATTTGTAGCGCCCCGATCAGGGCCGGGGTGAGCCAGCCGGCGAACGTGATTTTAATCGGCGAGTGCAGCGCGGTGATCGCGCGGCGGGAGACGGGTTTGACGATCAGGAAGAGCGCATAGATTCCGATCCAGGCGGCCAATGCAACGAAGAATGGCGCCAACCCGGCGCCGTAGGTTCCCGCCCGTGCGACGGCGGATTCCTGTACCGCCACCGGGTTGGCAATGTTCTTGGCCTGGGCGGTGCGCTCAGCCTCCGTCGTCTCGGGGATGCTCTGGTAGCCGCTGTGCAGTGCACCGTGCAGGGTGGTCAGACCGGTGACGAGATCGGGCAACCCGCTCGAGAGCTGCGCGGCTCCGGCACTGGCCTGGGCTGCGCCCTCGGCGAGACTGCTCGAGCCGGATGTCGCGGCCTGAATCCCCGCGACCAAGGCGGGAGTCGCATCCGCGAGCCGCTGCGCGCCACTGGCGACCTGAGCCGACCCCTCAGCGAGCGCGTCGATCGTTCCGACGGCATGCTGAACGTGATCGTTGCCACTGCGCACCGCCGCACCGAGCCGATCGAGCGTGGCGAGCACCGCGTCGATCTGGGCCGGGCTGAGCACGGCAGAGGACTCGAGTTGTTGCTCGATCTGGTCGCGCGTCGGTTGCAGCTGATTCACGACGTCGGCCGACACCGTGCCCACGCGATCGCCGATTCCGGCGAGTTGCTGGTTGCCAGCGGCGACCTGCGAGGCTCCATCGGCGAGAGCTGCGCTCTGCGCCGGAAGCGCGGAGGTGGCCGTCGCCACAGCGCCCAGGCCATCGCGCAGGCTCACCGTGCCCGCGGCCAACGAGGCAGTGCCGGTCGCCAGCTGGGCGGCCCCGTCGGCAGCGGCGGTTGCGCCGTCGAGGAGGTTCTGGGCGCCATCTGTCGCACTCACCAGACTGGTCCGAATTGTCGAAAGTCCCACGAGAAATTGCCCGGCGGCTTGCTCGTTCACCTGCGCTACGATCTGTGCCTGGATCTTCTTGACAGCTTGTTCGCCGATCGTCGTTCCGAGGTAGCTGTTCGCGTCGTTCGTGGTGAGAATGACCGTGGCCTGTTGAGGGCGAGGTGTCGACGACGACACGATGGCCTCAGAGAAGTCGGCGGGCAGTGTGACGCTGAAGTCGAATTTTTGGTCGTTGAGTCCGTGTGCGGCGGCCGCGGCCGACACCCGGTGCCAGTTGAAGGTACCGTCCGCGAGCAATTGCGTGGCGACCTCATCGCCGTAGTTCGTGTGCTTCCCGTTCGAGGAGTAACCGGTGTCGCTCACGACGAGCGCGACAGGAATGGCATTGAGTTTCGCGTAAGGGTCCTGGTTCGCCCACAGGTAGAAGCCGCCGTAGAGCAAGGGCACGATTCCAAGGGCGAGCAGTGCGATGAGCGCCATCGGTGAGCGCGTCAGCCGACGGAGCTCGGCCGCGATCATGGCCGGGATCTTCATGAGTCCGCCTCCGTTTGATCGGCAGCCGACTCCTCAGGAGCGTCCGCTGCACTCCCGAGCGCAGTGGCCGATGCGACTCCCGCGATCACGAGCATCGCGTAGCCACGTGCCGCCAGTTCGTTTGCCCGGTTCCACCACTCGGCCGGGTCCCCACCATGACGGTCCGGTGCGGTGAGCACGACTCCTTCGACCTCGTCACGCATGACGGCGAGTTCGGTGAGCAGACGGATGCGCACGATCGCCGGCACCGTGCCGATCGTCCACCTGCTCCACTTCTCGACCTCGAGTTCGCTCAGAGCCCTTTTTGTGGCGAGGGGGCTGGATGGGCGGCCGGCGAACATGAGTTCCTCGGCGACGATGCCGAAGACGGTGACGCCGGACGAGGGATCATTCACCTCGGGGGCATCGACCAGGGCGACCCTCTGGCGGAGGGTCCGCGGATCGACAGCGCCGTCGATGGCGACGGTGCCGGCATCCGGCCGCATCCGGCCCGACGCAATAAGGCCAAGCACGCTGGGCCGCTGCTCGGTCTCGACCACCGCGAGGCTGGCCCGCCCGCTTCGGAATTCGGCTGAGATCGGGGGCAAGGCCGAGCCGTGTCGGCCCTTACTCACCTCGGTCAGAGTCACAATCATGAGCCCTCCTCAGTGTGGTGCATTCAGTGTAGATGCGCGTGTTGGGGGGCGAACAGGGCGCCCTCGCGTTGACTTTCGGGTTTGATCAACTAAACTGACTAGTCAGTACAAATTACCATGTGCTGCGAGAGAGAGAAGGAATCGACGTGCAGTCGACTATCTGGGCGGATGCCCTGGCCTTGACCGCCAAGCGCGGCCGCGTTTATGGGCCGGTCAACCTCGAAATCGGCGAAGGAGTCACCGTGCTCTGCGGGCCGTCGGGCAGTGGTCGCACGAGCGCGCTGCTCACCCTGGCCGGGCGCATGCGCCCGAGCAGCGGAACGGCCGAAGTGCTCGGCTATGCCCTCCCGCGGCAGGCGCGCTCGGTGCAGAAAAAAACTTCGATCGCGGGCTTCGACGACATCGATGACCTCGAA
Source organism: Leifsonia psychrotolerans (assembly GCF_013410665.1). Classification (NCBI taxonomy): domain Bacteria; kingdom Bacillati; phylum Actinomycetota; class Actinomycetes; order Micrococcales; family Microbacteriaceae; genus Glaciibacter; species Glaciibacter psychrotolerans. The sequence goes on from NZ_JACCFM010000001.1 coordinate 3,309,937, forward strand.
GTCTCGGTCTCCGTCGGGGCCGCCGTGCGCGAGCGCCGCGCCTGGCTCGCTCCCTGGTGGTCGATCGTGAAGCGTCCGAGCAACAGCTCGTTCGCTGAGTTGGCCCAGCCGATCTTCGGGGACGTGCCGATTCCGGCCGTGAACACGACGATCTGGGATCTAAACGAGCTGCAGAGCATGTTGCTGCGCGTGACGCTCGCGCAGATGTCGAACCCCAGCGTTCTTTTCGTCGACCAGATCGAACAGGTACATGAGCCTCGATCACGACGGATTCTCTGGGAGCGCCTGGGCGCGCTCGCCGAGACCGGCACCGCCGTGGTCGTGGCCGCGACCGAGCCGGAACCGCAACTCTGGACCGGGCTTTCGAGCCAACCGACCGTTATTTCACTCACCGAGGACAACTGAGAATGTTTGCATTTCTGTCATCCGGCACCGAACTCCGCCGGTTTCGCAAGGGCGCTCTGCCCAAGATCGCCGTCGCGGTGCTCCTCTTCATCCCCCTCATCTATGGGGCTCTCTACCTCTGGGCCTTCTGGGCGCCGACCGATGAGCTGAGGAACCTGCCTGTCGCCCTCGTGAATGAAGACACCGGCGCGGTGAACGACGGCGAGCGCCTCCTCGCGGGCAACGATGTCGTCGACAAGCTCGTCGACGGCAAAGATCTCGACTGGCATCAAACGGATGCCGCGGATGCCGCAGCGGGTGTCTCGAACGGCGAGTACTACTTCTCTCTGACCATTCCGGCGAACTTCTCCGCCAGCGCGATCTCGGCCGGCACCGACCTGCCCCAGTCCGCCGTCTTGCAGGTGAACTACAACGACAGCAACAGCTTCCTGGCCTCGACGCTCGGTAAATCGGCCATGGCACAGGTGCGGGAGGCCGTCGCCGTGAACGTGGGCGAGCAGACGGTGAACACACTGCTGGTGGGTCTGCACGACGCGGGCGCCGGCATCCGGGATGCTGCAGACGGCGCCACCCAGCTCGCCAACGGCCTCGACACGGCCAAGGCCGGAGCAGGCGACCTAGTCGTCGGGCTGGCCTCGCTCGCCGACGGCACCGCCACGCTGAACAGCGGAGCCGGGAAGCTGGATGCGGGTGCCACCACCCTCACCGACGGCTTGGCGACGCTCTCGAGCGGCGCTGCAACACTGTCGGACAAATCGGGTGAGCTGGCCACGGGCGCGGGGCAGCTCGCCGCCGGAGCGACAGGCCTCGCGGCCGGCACCGGCGCGGTCGCGACCGGCACCAGCACTGTTTCTGACAGCGTGACGAAGCTCATTGCCGCGATCAATGCGGCCCCCGCTGGCACCCCCGCCGCAGCTTTCCTGCCCGCCCTCGGCGAGTTGCAGGTCGGCGCAGGGAAGGTCGCCGCCGGGGCGGCGGATGCCAATGCGGGCGCAGGGCAGGTCTCGGGGGCGGCATCCGCGCTCGCCAACGGCTCCGCACAGCTCTCTGCGGGGGCCGGCCAGATCGCCGGCGGCCTGTCGAGCGCTCATTCCGGGGCCGCGGCACTCTCAGCTGGCGCCTCCGATCTTTCCGCCGGCACGCAGACCCTCGCCGATGGATCCCAGGCATTGCTCGACGGCGGCAGCAAGCTGGAGAGCGGCGCGGGGCAACTCGTCGACGGCAGCCACACTCTTGCCACGGCACTCACTGACGGCGCCGAGAAGATCCCGAATGACTCCGACGGGCTGATCAGCCAGAAGTCGGTCGTGATCGCCGACCCGGTCTCGCTTGACCAGACCTGGGACAACGAATCGGCCGGTTTCGGTGAGGGCTTCGCGCCCTTCTTCATCGCCCTGGCAACCTTCGTCGGAGCACTCATCACCTGGCTGATCCTGCGGGCCCTGCCGACGCGGGCACTCGCAACGTCGGCCAGCGGCATCCGGACGATCATGACCGGTTTCCTGCCCGCCATGGCGATCGGCCTCGGTCAGGTCGTCATCATGGTGCTGGTGCTGGTCTATGGAATTGGGCTGGAACCGACCTATTGGCTGGGGATGAGCGCATTCATGTATCTCGCCGCCCTCGCGTTCCTGGCGGTGCAGCAGATGTTCATCGTGCTGCTCGGCTCGGCCGCGGGCCGCGTGGTCAGCCTGGTGCTGCTGATGATGATGCTGACCTCGTCGGGCGGAACGTACCCGGTTGAGACGACGCCGGAGTTCTTCCAGGCGCTGCATCCGTTCATGCCGGCCTCATGGGTCGTCACGGGCCTGCGCGAACTCATCACGGGTGGCATCGACTATAGGCTGTGGGTTTCGGTGGCATCGCTGGCGGCCCTTCTCATCGGCTCACTCGCGATCAGCGCGTGGAGTGCAGGCAAGCAGCGGATGTGGACGATCAAGCGTCTGCACCCTGAGCTGACGATCTAGACGATTCATACGTTCGATTAGAAGAGGTGCGGCATGCCACGGGTGACCGGAACCAAAAAGGCGATTCTCGACGCGGCCCTGCAACTTGCAGCCACGAAGGGCATCACCGGCACCACCATGGACGAGGTTGCCGAACTCGCCGGGGTCGCCAAGGGCAGTCTGTACTACAACTTCACCAACAAAGATCAGCTCTTCGAAGAGTTGCTGGAGCAGGGGGTCGGTGCCCTCGCGGAGGTTCTGCGCGAGGCCCGGTCCGGTCTGCACGGATGGGCAGCGCTTGAGGCGCTCGTCGACACGCTCCTGGGCCGCATTCAGGAGAATTCGGCGCTGGCGAAGCTGATGGCGTCAGAGATCTTCCGCACAGACCGAGCCTGGCAGAAGACGCTGTTCGCCCTGCGGCACGACGCCTTGGCTGAGTTCGCGGCGGCCATCGCCGAGTCGGCACCGGATTCGGCCGCGCGTGGCACGCATGACTTGATGGCCTCGAGTGTCTTCGGTGCCGTGCTGATGGGCGGGCTGGAATGGCTGGTCTTCGAGCCGGAGCGCACGAAGGATGAGGTGGCGGCGACGATCCTCCAAGCCCTCGGTGGTCAGCTGCGCCCTGCAGGCTCCTAGCCTGTCCCGCGATTCGGAGAATGGCGACGTCTGCGGCGTGTCGGGCGATCTCGCCCGGGGTGTCGCTCGATTCTCCGAATCCGGGCACAGGAGGTCGGTAGTCTGGAACGATTCCGCAGTCGCGGAACCGAAGGGGGCACCGTACGTGAGCACACCTGAGTCCGTCGCTGCGCAGCCGGAGCCGATCCTCGTCACATTTGGTGATATTCAGATGACTGAACACTGGCTGGTGACGCCGCACGGAACAATGCCGCTGGCGGGCACCCAGGTCTTCGTCGCCGATCTGACGCGCGAAGAAAAGTACACTCCGGGCTGGGCCATCGCGTTGGCAGTCATCGGATTCTTCGTCTTCCTGCTGGGCCTGCTCTTTCTGCTGGTGAAAGAGACGCGCACGACAGGCTTTATGCAGATCACGGTGTCAAACGGAACCTTCACGTATCAAGCGGCTGAGCCGGTTCAGCTCAACCGCATGGGCCAGCTCTATGAATTGCAGAATCGGGCCAACTACGCACGTGGCCTGATCGCGCGGGCCTGACTCACCATCACGCGCTTCGATGGGCTGCGCCCTGCGGCACGGCACCGCACGGACGAGCCCCTGCGATACCATGGGGTGTGCCCGGCGACAATTTGCTCGACCAGCCCGAGATCCTCCTCCCCACAGAACCGGAGGTGCTCGCGGCGCTCAGTCGAACCGCAAGGGCCGAGATCGCCGTCGTTGCGGCAGCGCACCCCACCTCATCGTTGGCCTGGGCCGAACTGGCCGACATCGCGCACGCAGACGGCCGAACGATCGAGTCCTACGCATTTGCCCGCGTCGGCTACCACCGCGGTCTCGATGCCCTGCGCAAGGCCGGGTGGCGCGGACACGGACGCATCCCCTGGAGCCACGAGCCCAATCAGGGCGTTCTGCGTGCGCTCTATGCACTGCGCCGAGCCGCAGGAGAGATCGGCGAGACCGACGAAGTCACACGGCTGACCACATTTTTGAACGATTCCGACGCGACGGCCATCGGCCGGATCGAGTCAGAACACACGACGACTCAGGTGATCACCATCCGAGGAGAGGAATAACATGCCAGCGATCGTACTGATCGGCGCCCAGTGGGGCGACGAGGGCAAGGGGAAGGCGACCGACCTGCTCGGAAGCCGAGTCGACTATGTCGTCAAATTCAACGGCGGAAACAATGCCGGCCACACCGTGGTCGTCGGAACTGAGAAGTACGCGCTGCACCTCCTGCCGTCCGGCATTCTGAGCCCGGGCGTCACCCCGGTCATCTCCAACGGCGTCGTGATCGACCCCGAGGTGCTCTTTGAAGAACTCGATGCACTCAGCTCGCGCGGCGTCGACGTCTCCAAGCTCAAGATCAGTGCGAACGCGCATGTGATCACCCAGTACCACCGCACCCTCGACAAAGTCACCGAACGCTTCCTGGGCAAGCGTCAGATCGGCACAACGGGTCGCGGCATCGGCCCGACCTACGCCGACAAGATCAATCGCGTCGGCATCCGTATTCAAGACCTGTTCGACGAGAACATTCTGCGCCAGAAGGTGGAGGGCGCGCTCGAGCAGAAGAACAACATGCTCGTCAAGATGTACAACCGCCGGGCGATCACCGTCGACGAGATCGTCACTGACCTGCTCAGCTACACCGAGCGCCTGCGCCCCATGGTCGACGACACAGCCCTCACCCTGCACCAGGCTCTCAACGCCGGCAAGACCGTGCTGTTCGAGGGTGGCCAGGCGACGATGCTGGATGTCGACCACGGCACCTACCCGTTCGTCACGTCGTCGAACGCCACGTCGGGCGGCGCGGTGACCGGTTCCGGCATCGCTCCGAACCGCATCGATCGCGTCATCGCCGTGGTCAAGGCCTACACGACCCGTGTCGGCGCCGGCCCGTTCCCGACCGAGTTGTTCGACGACTCGGGTGAGTTCTTGCGCGCCAACGGCTTCGAATTCGGCACCACCACCGGACGTCCGCGCCGCTGTGGTTGGTATGACGCCCCGATCGCGCGCTACACGGCGCGTATCAACGGCGTCACCGACTTCGTGCTCACCAAGCTCGACGTGCTCACCGGTCTCGAGACCATCCCGGTCTGTGTCGCCTATGACGTCGACGGCGTTCGTTTTGACGAGGTCCCGGTCAACCAGTCCGACTTCCACCACGCTGTTCCGATCCTTCAGGAGTTTCCGGGCTGGACCGAGGACATCACCGGCGTGCGTAACTTCGACGACCTGCCGAAGACCGCGCAGGAATACGTGCTCGCTCTCGAGGCAATGAGCGGAGCACGCATCTCGGCCATCGGTGTCGGCCCCGACCGCGAGGCGATCGTGGTGCGTCACGACCTGATCGACTAAACCCCCCGGGGGCTCTCGACGCGCTCGATCAACGAAGTCCCGCTGGTCGAGAGCGTCGAGACCCGGGTGGGTAGGCTTCGGTCTTCTACCGCGAGAGCGGCGGAGTGCGCGGCGGCGCTACCCGACGATCGCCGGTCGCCTCGAACGCCGCGGCGATCTGGAGCAGCGCAGTGTCGTCGTAGGCGCGGCCCGCGAACGTGAGGCCCACGGGCATCCCGATGTCGGCCATCGCACCCATCGGCACCGTCACGGTTGGAATGCCGAGGTGCCGGATCGCAAGGTTCCCGTTCGACACCCAGACACCATTGCGCCAGCCCAGATCGGCTGAGGCCTCGTTCACGTCCATGTCGGACCGACCGACGTCCGCAGCAGCGGGAAAGACTACGGCGTCAAGCCCGAGGTCATCCATCCACTCCTCGAGGTCGATGCGTCGCGTCTCCTCCAGCCCACGGATGCCGGACTCCAGATGCGGAATCTGCGTGAAGTGCTCGACCGGGTGCTCTCTGACCTGCCCCGGGTAATCCGAAATGTCGTCCTCGAACCCGTCGTAACGGTCGGGAAGTGCGCCGTCGGGCTGCGGAAAGATTGACGCGCCATCCACGTCCGCGAGGCGATCCAGAGTCGGATCGCCGTTCGCCCGCAGGAAATCGTCCCAGGCCCAGGCTGAGAGATCGACGATCTCACGTTTCAGGAAATCCGGGCCGACCAGCCCACGTGTGGTGATGGTGGGAGCGCCGGCGCGATCTCCCTCATAGTTCGAAACGGCGGGAAAGTCGACCAGAACAATCTCTGCCCCGGCGGTTTCAAGTGCGCCGCGCGCCGCATCCCAGAGCTCGATGACCGACGCGCGCGTGTCAATGCGCTGCCCGAGCGGACCGCCCAGGCTCGGCCGCGTCGACGTGCCGGCATCCGGGTCGGCATTCACATACATGCGCGGCAGGCCGAATCGTTTGCCGGCCAAGGGGGAAGGCGCCTCCGCCTGGGCCAGATCGCTGTAGTGGGTCGGGCGCACAGCGGATGCCGCGGGCAGGCTGACCCAGGGTTGGGCTCGCCAGAAGTCGCCGCGGGTTTCTGGATCATCCGCGACGATCACCTCGAGCACCTCGAACAGGTCTGCCATGGTGCGGGTGTGTGGCACGACGACATCCATCGTCGGAACGAGTGGCCAGTTACCGCGTGTCGAAATCACACCCCGCGAGGGGGTGTAAGCGCAGAGCGAGTTGTTCGAGGCGGGGGCTCGCCCGCTCGACCACGTCTCTTCACCCAGCCCGAACGCACCGAAGCTCGCCGCGGTCGCGCTACCCGAACCGTTCGACGACCCTGACCCGAACGCGGCCGTCAGATAGTCCCCGTTGTACGGGCTCTCGGCACGCCCATAGACACCACGTTGCATGCCGCCATTTGCCATCGGCGGCATGTTCGTCAGCCCGATCAGCACGGCACCGGCGTTGCGCAACCGCCCAATGGTGAAGGCATCCCATTGCGCGACGAGGTGTTCGAACGCCGGTGAACCGGCCGCCGCAGTCAAGCCGGCAACCAAGTAGCTGTCTTTCGCGGTGTACGGAATGCCATCGAGAGGGCCACGAGTCGCAGCGCGTGCGCGGCGCTCGTCGGATGCGCGGGCGTCGTCGAGCGCGCTGGGATTGGAGACGACGACCGCGTTCAGTCGCGGACCGTTCCGATCGAAGGCAGCGATTCGAGCGAGAGAGGCGGTGACCAGCCCGACGCTGGTGACCCGTCCCGTTTCGAGTGCGGTCCGAAGCTCGGCGATGCTCGCCTCGGCAACCTCGAAGTCGGGGGCGAGCTGGCTCGGCATGGGGTCTCCAACGTTCTTCAGATCATCTGTTGATCACATGATCAACAACCCGCTGAATGTATCGAGGTCGTTGGCCGGTGTCAAGGTCCGAGTCGGCCCGTTCCGCCCTTTCGCCGCGGGGGGAAAGGGGGAGCCCTTTAGGGGTCGGATTCCGACACGCCCGGGTGGCGGGCTGGTTTGCGGGGGTGTGTGGATCCGCGTATTGTTTTCTCTTGTCACCCCACAGGTTCGGAAAGCGAAACGCTCGCCGGCCTCAAGCGGGACCAATCCCAAGCAAAACAAAACGGACTTGTTCGTTCATTCTTTGTTTGATGAGTTTCATCTTCTTCGGGAGGTGGGGCGAAATTGTTTTAGCATCGTTGCCCCAGAGCGAAAGTCACTGTTTCAGTGGCCTGAAGTTGGGTGCGTCCGATCCTTGAGAACTCAACAGCGTGCACAATGTCAAATGCCAAAAACCTCGTACGTAGGGTCCCTTTCTAGGGGGTACCGCGTAGGAGATTCCTTTGGAAAACATTTATAACAACAAAGCAAGTCAGTAATGATTTGTTCTGTCAGTTTCAAACTTGTGTTCTTCCCGCCTATTCCGGTGGTGGAACACACTAGATGTGCCGGTCGCTTCGGTGGCTTGGCAATCAAACATTTACGGAGAGTTTGATCCTGGCTCAGGACGAACGCTGGCGGCGTGCTTAACACATGCAAGTCGAACGGTGAAGAAGAGCTTGCTCTTTGGATCAGTGGCGAACGGGTGAGTAACACGTGAGTAACCTGCCCTTGACTCTGGGATAAGCGTTGGAAACGACGTCTAATACCGGATACGACCCTCGGAGGCATCTCCAGGGGGTGGAAAGAATTTCGGTCAAGGATGGACTCGCGGCCTATCAGCTTGTTGGTGAGGTAATAGCTCACCAAGGCGACGACGGGTAGCCGGCCTGAGAGGGTGACCGGCCACACTGGGACTGAGACACGGCCCAGACTCCTACGGGAGGCAGCAGTGGGGAATATTGCACAATGGGCGAAAGCCTGATGCAGCAACGCCGCGTGAGGGACGACGGCCTTCGGGTTGTAAACCTCTTTTAGTAGGGAAGAAGCGAAAGTGACGGTACCTGCAGAAAAAGCACCGGCTAACTACGTGCCAGCAGCCGCGGTAATACGTAGGGTGCAAGCGTTGTCCGGAATTATTGGGCGTAAAGAGCTCGTAGGCGGTTTGTCGCGTCTGCTGTGAAAACCCGAGGCTCAACCTCGGGCCTGCAGTGGGTACGGGCAGACTAGAGTGCGGTAGGGGAGATTGGAATTCCTGGTGTAGCGGTGGAATGCGCAGATATCAGGAGGAACACCGATGGCGAAGGCAGATCTCTGGGCCGTAACTGACGCTGAGGAGCGAAAGCATGGGGAGCGAACAGGATTAGATACCCTGGTAGTCCATGCCGTAAACGTTGGGAACTAGTTGTGGGGGCCATTCCACGGTCTCCGTGACGCAGCTAACGCATTAAGTTCCCCGCCTGGGGAGTACGGCCGCAAGGCTAAAACTCAAAGGAATTGACGGGGGCCCGCACAAGCGGCGGAGCATGCGGATTAATTCGATGCAACGCGAAGAACCTTACCAAGGCTTGACATATACGAGAACGGGCCAGAAATGGTCAACTCTTTGGACACTCGTAAACAGGTGGTGCATGGTTGTCGTCAGCTCGTGTCGTGAGATGTTGGGTTAAGTCCCGCAACGAGCGCAACCCTCGTCCTATGTTGCCAGCACGTAATGGTGGGAACTCATGGGATACTGCCGGGGTCAACTCGGAGGAAGGTGGGGATGACGTCAAATCATCATGCCCCTTATGTCTTGGGCTTCACGCATGCTACAATGGCCGGTACAAAGGGCTGCAATACCGTAAGGTGGAGCGAATCCCAAAAAGCCGGTCTCAGTTCGGATTGAGGTCTGCAACTCGACCTCATGAAGTCGGAGTCGCTAGTAATCGCAGATCAGCAACGCTGCGGTGAATACGTTCCCGGGCCTTGTACACACCGCCCGTCAAGTCATGAAAGTCGGTAACACCCGAAGCCAGTGGCCTAACCCGCAAGGGGAGGAGCTGTCGAAGGTGGGATCGGTGATTAGGACTAAGTCGTAACAAGGTAGCCGTACCGGAAGGTGCGGCTGGATCACCTCCTTTCTAAGGAGCACGTTCAGCTCTCCTCTGTATACAGGGAGATAACAGCTGACAGTCATACCAACCTGTTCGGGTTGGATGGCGCTCATGGGTGGAACATTGACATTGATGCAAACAGGATGAAGTTGAACTCAGTACGCTCCCTTGCGGGGTTGGAAAGGTTTGGTTTTTGAGGGTTTGTATGACGCACGCTGTTGGGTCCTGAGGGACCGGAACATGAGCCTTTGGGCTGATGAACCTTTCCTCTGGATCTTTTTTCATTCGCAGTCGAGCTGTTTTGCAGCCGCGGATGGGAGGGGATACCGCCCGTACTTTGAGAACTACACAGTGGACGCGAGCATCTTAAATTTGTGCCTTCGGGCATAGATTACAAAGATCAAAAGCACATGAGCCCTTTGGGGTGAGTGTGCATAGATCATTGGTCAATTTCGATCGCGAATTTATTCGTGATACTTAATCGATTCAAACTCATGTGATTTCAAATTTTTAAGAGCAAACGGTGAATGCCTTGGCATGTAGAGCCGAAGAAGGACGTAGTAATCTGCGATAAGCCTCGGGGAGTTGATAAACGAACTTTGATCCGAGGATTTCCGAATGGGGAAACCCCGCCAGGCCCGTAAGGTGACCTGGTGACTCCCGCCTGAATATATAGGGCGGGTAGAGGGAACGTGGGGAAGTGAAACATCTCAGTACCCACAGGAAGAGAAAACAACAGTGATTCCGTTAGTAGTGGCGAGCGAAACCGGATGAGGCTAAACCGATCATGTGTGATAGCCGGCAGGCGTTGCATGGTCGGGGTTGCGGGACTTTTCTGCTGATTCTGCCGAACAGTGAGCGTTACAACGTTGTATAGACGAACAGGATTGAAAGCCTGGTCATAGAGGGTGCGAACCCCGTAGTCGAAATGCAGCAATGGCGCGAAGAGTATCCCAAGTAGCACGGGGCCCGAGAAATCCCGTGTGAATCTGTCAGGACCACCTGATAAGCCTAAATACTCCTACATGACCGATAGTGAACAAGTACCGTGAGGGAAAGGTGAAAAGTACCCCGGGAGGGGAGTGAAATAGTACCTGAAACCGTTTGCTTACAAACCGTTGGAGCCAGTCTGATTCTGGTGACAGCGTGCCTTTTGAAGAATGAGCCTGCGAGTTAGTGATATGTGGCGAGCTTAACCCGAGAGGGGAATGCGTAGCGAAAGCGAGTCTGAATAGGGCGATTCAGTCGCATGTCCTAGACCCGAAGCGAAGTGATCTATCCATGGCCAGGTTGAAGCGACGGTAAGACGTCGTGGAGGACCGAACCCACTTCAGTTGAAAATGGAGGGGATGAGCTGTGGATAGGGGTGAAAGGCCAATCAAACTTCGTGATAGCTGGTTCTCTCCGAAATGCATTTAGGTGCAGCGTTGCGTGTTTCTTGCCGGAGGTAGAGCTACTGGATAGCCGATGGGCCCTAAAAGGTTACTGACGTTAGCCAAACTCCGAATGCCGGTAAGTGAGAGCGCAGCAGTGAGACGGTGGGGGATAAGCTTCATCGTCGAGAGGGAAACAACCCAGACCACCAACTAAGGTCCCAAAGCGCGTGCTAAGTGGGAAAGGATGTGGAGTTGCACAGACAACCAGGAGGTTGGCTTAGAAGCAGCCACCCTTGAAAGAGTGCGTAATAGCTCACTGGTCAAGTGATTCCGCGCCGACAATGTAACGGGGCTCAAGCACGCCACCGAAGTTGTGGCATTGATATTTTTGGTAAGCCGCACCCTTGTGGTGTTGGTTCAGCCGTGTTGATGGGTAGGAGAGCGTCGTGTGGCCAGCGAAGCGGCGGTGTAAACCAGCCGTGGAGGCTACACGAGTGAGAATGCAGGCATGAGTAGCGAAAGACGGGTGAGAAACCCGTCCTCCGAAAGATCAAGGGTTCCAGGGCCAGGTTAATCCGCCCTGGGTAAGTCGGGACCTAAGGCGAGGCCGACAGGCGTAGTCGATGGACAACGGGTTGATATTCCCGTACTGGCGAAAAACCGCCCAAACTAATCCAGTGATGCTAAGTGTCTGAATCCCACTGACTGATCCCTTCGGGGTGAGGCGTTGGGCCTAGCACACGACCCTATGCTGGTGCGGTTAGCGTATTAACAGGTGTGACGCAGGAAGGTAGCTGAGCCGGGCGATGGTTGTCCCGGTCTAAGGATGTAGGCCGAGAGATAGGCAAATCCGTCTCTCATATAAGGTTGAGACCCGATGGGTAGCCCGTATGGGCGAAATCAGTGATCCTATGCTGCCAAGAAAAGCATCGACGCGAGGTTTTAGTCACCCGTACCCCAAACCGACTCAGGTGATCAGGTAGAGAATACTAAGGAGATCGAGAGAATCGTGGTTAAGGAACTCGGCAAAATGCCCCCGTAACTTCGGGAGAAGGGGGGCCTGAGGCGTGTAGGAATTTACTTCCGAAGCGTTTGAAGGCCGCAGAGACCAGTGGGAAGCGACTGTTTACTAAAAACACAGGTCCGTGCCAAGTCGCAAGACGATGTATACGGACTGACGCCTGCCCGGTGCTGGAAGGTTAAGAGGAACGGTTAGCCGTAAGGCGAAGCTGAGAATTTAAGCCCCAGTAAACGGCGGTGGTAACTATAACCATCCTAAGGTAGCGAAATTCCTTGTCGGGTAAGTTCCGACCTGCACGAATGGCGTAACGACTTCCCAGCTGTCTCAACCGCGAACTCGGCGAAATTGCATTACGAGTAAAGATGCTCGTTACGCGCAGCAGGACGGAAAGACCCCGTGACCTTTACTACAGCTTGGTATTGGTGTTCGGTGTGGCTTGTGTAGGATAGGTGGGAGACTTTGAAGCTTGGACGCTAGTTCAGGTGGAGTCATCGTTGAAATACCACTCTGGTCATATTGGATATCTAACTTCGAACCGTGATCCGGTTCAGGGACAGTGCCTGGTGGGTAGTTTAACTGGGGCGGTTGCCTCCTAAAAAGTAACGGAGGCGCCCAAAGGTTCCCTCAACCTGGTTGGCAATCAGGTGTCGAGTGTAAGTGCACAAGGGAGCTTGACTGTGAGACTGACAAGTCGAGCAGGGACGAAAGTCGGGACTAGTGATCCGGCAGTGGCTTGTGGAAGCGCTGTCGCTCAACGGATAAAAGGTACCTCGGGGATAACAGGCTGATCTTGCCCAAGAGTCCATATCGACGGCATGGTTTGGCACCTCGATGTCGGCTCGTCGCATCCTGGGGCTGGAGTAGGTCCCAAGGGTTGGGCTGTTCGCCCATTAAAGCGGTACGCGAGCTGGGTTTAGAACGTCGTGAGACAGTTCGGTCCCTATCCGCTGCGCGCGCAGGAAATTTGAGAAGATCTATCCCTAGTACGAGAGGACCGGGATGGACGAACCTCTGGTGTGTCAGTTGTTCCGCCAGGAGCACCGCTGATTAGCTACGTTCGGAACGGATAACCGCTGAAAGCATCTAAGCGGGAAGCCGGCTTCGAGATGAGATTTCCATCCCTTAGGGGGAGAGGCTCGCAGCTAGACTACTGCGTTGATAGGCCGGATGTGGAAGTGAGGACTAAAGACTCATGGAGCTGACCGGTACTAATAAGCCGATAATTTGATAACACTCAGTTTGAATAAGCTGCTATGCGTCCACTATGTGGTTCTCGATGTACGGTCGAGAACAACCGCCTTCATAGGCAAACAACAATTGAATAGTGCCGTCTTTCGAGTCGGTACACGCAAGATGTTGAAACAACTTGACGACCACCCTGGTGGTTCATCACAAGATGTTTCGGCGGCTATAGCGAGAGGGAAACGCCCGGTCACATTCCGAACCCGGAAGCTAAGGCTCTCAGCGCCGATGGTACTGCAGGGGGGACCCTGTGGGAGAGTAGGACACCGCCGGACTTAACTTAGAAACACACAAGAAAGCCATCCCTTCGGGGGTGGCTTTCTTGCGTTAACGCGCCGCCCGCCGATCGACCCCGCCCACCGATCGACCCACCGTTGATCGAGCCCACGTTGATCGAGCCCACGTTGATCGAGCCCACGTTGATCGAGCGTGTCGAGATCTCGTGACCGTGTCTCGGGGATGGCTCGCCGGGTCTCGACAAGCTCGACCAACGGAAGGGGCGTCGACCAGCGCAACCGTTGATCGAGCCTGTCGAGATCGCGTGACCGTGTCTCGGGGCGGCTCGCCGGGTCTCGACAAGCTCGACCAGCGGAAAGGGGTCGTCGATCGACCCAAACCGTTGATCGAGCGTGTCGAGATCTCGTGACTGCGTCTCGGGGATGGCTCGCCGGGTCTCGACACGCTCGACCAACGGAAGGGGCGTCGACCAGCGCAACCGTTGATCGAGCGTGTCGAGATCAGGTGAGGGCGTCTCGGGGGCGGCTCGCCGGGTCTCGACAAGCTCGACCAGCGGAATGGGCGTTGACCAGCGCAACCGTTGATCGAGCGTGTCGAGATCTCGTGACCGTGTCTTGGGGATGGCTCGCCGGGTCTCGACAAGCTCGACCAACGGAAGGGGCGTCGACCAGCGCAACCGTTGATCGAGCCTGTCGAGATCTCGTGAGTGCGTCTCGGGGTGGCTCGCCGGGTCTCGACAAGCTCGACCAACGGAAAGGGGTCGTTGATCGATCCCACCGTTGATCGATCCCACCGTTGATCGAGCTTGTCGAGATCTCGTGAGTGCGTCTCGGGGGTGGCTCGCCGGGTCTCGAGGAGCACGACCAGCGGAATGGGCGTTGACCAGCGCAACCGTTGATCGAGCGTGTCGAGATCTCGTGACCGTGTCTTGGGGATGGCTCGCCGGGTCTCGACAAGCTCGACCAACGGAAGGGGCGTCGACCAGCGCAACCGTTGATCGAGCCTGTCGAGATCTCGTGACCGTGTCTCGGGGATGGCTCGCCGGGTCTCGACGAGCTCGACCAACGGAATGGGCGTCGACCAGCGCAACCGTTGATCGAGCGTGTCGAGATCTCGTGACCGTGTCTCGGGGTGGCTCGCCGGGTCTCGACGAGCTCGACCAGCGGAAGGGGCGTCGACCAGCGCAACCGTTGATCGAGCCTGTCGAGATCTCGTGACCGTGTCTCGGGGGCGGCTCGCCGGGTCTCGACGAGCTCGACCAGCGGAAGGGGCGTCGACCAGCGCAACCGTTGATCGAGCGTGTCGAGATCACGTGAGTGCGTCTCGGGGGTGGCTCGCCGGGTCTCGACAAGCTCGACCAACGGAAAGGGGTCGTCGTTGATCGATCCCACCGTTGATCGAGCCTGTCGAGATCGCGTGACCGTGTCTTGGGGATGGCTCGCCGGGTCTCGACGAGCTCGACCAACGGAAAGGGGTCGTCGTTGATCGATCCCACCGTTGATCGAGCCTGTCGAGATCTCGTGACCGTGTCTCGGGGCGGCTCGCCGAGTCTCGACCGGCGCAACAGCCGACGAGGTCACGTCTGGCGCCGGGCCACCGCGATCAGATCCTGGGCGGCCTGTTCGGCCGGGTGAGGACCGCTCAGCCAGATCGCCGAGAGCCGCCGGCGCAGCGTCACGCCCGTCACAGTGACGGCGACGAGACGGCCGAGAGCGAGATCATCCGCGATGGCCAAATGACTCAGCACGCCCGGCGCGAGTCCGGAGGCAATCGCGGAGCGCACCGCGGCCGTACCAGCCAGCTCGATGAGCGGGCTGGCAAGCTCGTCGATTCCATCCGGCGATGAGCGGAGCAACTGCTCTAACGCGGTGCGCGTGCCCGAGCCCTCCTCGCGCGTGACCAGCGGTGTTCGGGCCAACTCCCTCGCGGAGAGTGGAGTCCGTCGTCTGGCCCAGGGGTGGCCAGGTGCCACCGCGACGTGCAGCGTATCCCAGCCAACCGGGGTCGAGCGGATGTCGGCGGGGATCTCGGGCGTCTCGATGAACCCGAGTGGCACGCTGCCGTCACGCACAAGCGCGATCACCTTCTCGCTGTTCGTGACCGTTTGGCCGATCTGGGTAGTGGTGTCGCCCGCAAGCGTCTGCTGCCTGCGCAACGCGAGCAGCCAGCGCGGCAAAAGGTACTCGGCGATTGTCAGGCTCGCGGCCACAGGGAGCTGGAGTGTTGCCGCGGACCGCAGGGACTCGATGCCGGCCTCGAGGCGTTCCGCGGCAGCGATCACGTCGCCGGCCCAGTTGGCGACGATCAGGCCGGTTGGCGTGAGGGTGGAGCCGCGAGCCGAGCGCCGCACGAGGGTGGCACCCACGGTGACCTCGATGGCACGCATGCGCGCCGACACTGCCTGCTGGGAGATTCCGAGCCGCTGACCCACCTGGGTCAGGCTGCCGAGGTCGCCGAGCGCGACGAGCATCTGAAGATCGGACAGGCCGGGAACACGTGAGCCGAGCATGATCCTCCATCCACAACGTCAGGTTGTGACCAGACAAGGATATGCCCTCTACTGTCGCTGTGCCGTGGCGATGAAAGTAGAAGTGTGAAGAAAATCTCTCCCACTCAGGATCCACCCGCCACCGTATCCTCAGCCACCGTATCCTCAGCCACCGTATCCTCAGCCACCGTATCCTCAGCCACCGTGTCCGCCGGGCAGCTGACGCGCCGCCGTCCGCGCACCGTGCGCTGGCTGCCGGGAGTGACCGCCGCGGGTCTGGCGACGTTGGCCGCGTGGGGCATTCATCTTCTCGTTCCTGCTGTGCCGCTGCTCACCGCTGCGGTGGCGCTCGGCGTGATCGTGGCCCAGATCCCTGTAGCGAGGCCTGCCCTTGTGGGGCCGCTCGCGCCGGGACTGGGTCTCGCAGCGAAGCGCCTGATGCGCGTCGGGATCGTGCTGCTCGGACTGAAGCTCAGCCTGATCGACATTGCGCATCTGGGCTGGGTTGCCGTGGCCACGGTGATTGCGGTATTGGTGATCACCTTCGTTGGCACATACTGGCTGGGACGCCTGTTCAAGCTGCCGGGCCAGCAGCCGCTTCTGATCGCGACCGGCTTCTCGATCTGCGGAGCATCGGCCATCGGTGCGATGAGCGGAGTGGTGAAGTCGAAAGACGAAGACACAGCCATCCCCGTCGCGCTCGTGACACTCTGCGGAACCCTGGCCATCGCGGTGCTGCCGCTGCTGTGGCATCCGCTCGGCTTTACCGAACTGCAGTTCGGGCACTGGGTCGGTGCCAGTGTTCATGATGTCGGCCAAGTCGTCGCGATCGCCCAGATGGCCGGGCCGCCCGCACTGGCCGTCGCCATCGTCGTGAAACTCACCCGAGTGCTCATGCTCGCGCCCATGGTCGCCATCGCTTCGGTTGCGACACGTCGACGCGAGGGGCCTGTCACCGCAGGCAAGCGGCCACCGATCGTCCCGCTCTTCGTAGTCGGTTTCATCGCCGCCATGCTGCTGCGCACCTGTGTCGCGATTCCCGAACCTATCGCCGAGCTGTTCGATATCGCACAGACGATTGTGTTGGCGATGGCGCTGTTCGGCCTCGGCACGGCCGTGCGGCTTCGGGAGCTCGTGCGCACCGGGTGGCGCGCCGTGATGGTCGCCTTTCTGTCCTGGGCGCTGATCGGCGTCCTGGCCTGGGGTGCCGTCCAACTCGGCTAGTGGCTCGTGGCCGGCGGCCGATGGTCAGCCGCCCGCTGAATTGCACGTATGCTTAGGGCATAACAAAACTATGTGCTGTTTCGGTGGCCATAGCGAGAGGGAAACGCCCGGTCACATTCCGAACCCGGAAGCTAAGGCTCTCAGCGCCGATGGTACTGCAGGGGGGACCCTGTGGGAGAGTAGGACACCGCCGGACTCCATTTTGAGAAAGCCACCCTTCGGGGTGGCTTTCTTGCTTTAACCGTTCCCTCTCTACACGGTGGTGCTGATAACCCCCCGCATCGCTTTCGACCGCACTGGAAGTGGTCCGGCGCTGCGTTTCATCGTCAACACCGGTTGAAGGATTTCTTCGCGTAAACGTGGACGTCCGAGTGGTTGGAGTTCACAGGGATGATTCGGAGGTCTGCGCGGGGAGGTACTGTCGATAAGTGAGCGCAACCCCCGGAACTGGCAAGGCCCTCGTCACCCTGCAGTTTCTCGGCATGGGACTCACCTGGGGCGCCAGTTTTCTGTTCATAAAGATTGCGCTCGACGGGGTGAGTTTCGGGCAGGTGGCGTGGTCGCGGTTGGTGCTCGGCGGTCTGACGCTCGGAGTGGTTGTGCTCGTCGTTCGCCCACGAGTCAACGGCGGACCGGTCCTGCCGCGTGAGCCCATCGTCTGGCTGCATTTTCTCGTGATCGCGATCACCGGGTGTGTCATTCCGTACCTCCTCTTTGCCTGGGCCGAGCAATACGTGTCGTCGAGCCTCGCGAGCATCTACAACGCGGTGACGCCGATCATGACCGCGGTGTTGGCGACATTCGCGTTTCGCGTCGAGAAGCTCGGTCGCGGTCAGATCCTCGGGGTGTTCGTCGGTGTCGTCGGGGTTGTTGTGATCATCGCGCCCTGGCAGTACGCCACTGTGACGGGCGACTTCTGGGGGCAAATCGCGTGCCTGGCCGCATCCGCCAGCTATGGCTTCACCTTTGGGTATACGCGTAAATTCCTCAGCGGCAGACCCATCGCGGGGAGCACCTTCGCCTTCTTGAATATCGGCGTGGCCGGCGCGATCATGCTTCTGCTCACACCGGTGATTGCCGGGCAACCCGTCACGCTCAGTCTGCCCATCGTGTTCGGTCTGCTCGCCCTCGGCTGCCTCGGGACCGGTGTCGTCTACATCTGGAACATCAACGTTCTGCGCGCCTGGGGGCCCACGAGTGTGTCGACCGTGACCTATATCACCCCGATCGTGGGTGTGGTGCTCGGGGTGCTGGTGCTCTCCGAGACCTTCTCGTGGCATGAGCCGGTCGGGGCGGCGTTCGTGCTCGTCGGAATTCTGCTCGCGCAGAAGCGGTTGACGCTGGGGCGGTTCGGTGCGCGAACGACGGATGCCGTGGGCGAGAGGCTGTAGCCGGCTGAACGGTGTCGGTGAGTGTCATGAAACGGCTGTGTGGATGAAGCCGTGATTCCGCCGCTGCATTATCGTCAGACTATGACCGCACACGAGAACATCCCCGCCGATGACGCCCAGGCAGTTCTCGATGACCTGAACGAGTTTCGTCAGAGTATCGACAACATCGACGCCGCACTCATCCATTTGCTGGCCGAGCGGTTCAAATGCACGCAGAAAGTGGGCAAGCTGAAGGCCGAGCATGGTCTGCCGGCCTCTGATCCGGGTCGCGAAGCGCGCCAGATTCAGCGGTTGCGCGCGCTCGCCGAGGGTGCGCACCTCGATCCGGCGTTTGCCGAAAAGTGGTTCAACTTCGTCGTGGCCGAAGTGATCCACCACCACGTGAAACTTGCGACGCCTGCGACTGCACCTGCACCTGCACCTGCGCTTGCGGCTGCGACTCCTGCGGCTGCGGCTGCGCCTACGCCTGCGTCGGGGCCCACTCCCGGCGACCGTCGTGCCACGGTCGCGCTGCCTGCTCACACCGCTGTGGCTCCCGTACATCCGAATCCCGTGCACTCTGATCCGGCGCATCCGAATCCAGCCCCGGCGACTCCCGCCGGCGCGGCTCGGCCGAAGCCCTCACCGACGCGTCCGTCGGCATGAGCTGGGATCCGGCGGTGCTGCCGTCGCAGGCAGGCAAGACGATCGTCGTCACGGGGGCCAACGCAGGTCTCGGCTACTTCACGAGTGAGACACTTGCCCGCGCGGGGGCGCAGGTCGTGCTCGCCTGCCGGAATCCGATCAAGGCGGATGCCGCCGCCACAGCAATCCGCGGCCGGGTGCCCGGCGCCGTCGTGTCGACCCTGTCGCTTGACACCGCCGATCTCGAATCGGTCCGTCGCGCCGCCGCCGAGCTGAACGAGCTGCCGCGCATCGACGCGCTGATTCTGAACGCCGGAATCGTGCACCCCCCGAAGGACCGGGAAGTGAGCCTCGACGGCAACGAGCTCGTTCTCGCTACCAACTATCTCGGACACTTCGCTCTCGCAGCGCAGACGCTCCCGGTGCTGCAACGCACGCCGGGCAGCCGCGTGATCCCCGTGGGCTCACTGATCACGCGCCTGATGGATTCGGCACTGACCGACCTGCAGCTTGAAACTCGCTACAACTCTGCGACGGCCTACGCGCAGTCCAAGATCGCGATGCAGGTGTTCGGCTTCGAGCTCGACCGGCGCCTGCGCGCGGCCGGGCTCGGCGGGAGCGACGGCGTGCGCAGCGTGGTCGCGCACCCGGGGTATTCGATTTCGGGCCGCACCCCGGGCATTCGTGGGGTGAACGAGCCGGGGCTGATGAAACGCTTCGTCGACAACCTTCAAGCCCCGTTCACTCAGGGCAAGAATCGCGGCGCGTTCGCGATCGTGCGCGCCGCCGTTGACCCGGATGCCACGGGCGGTCAGTACTACGGCCCGCGGTTCGTGGTCAAAGGGCGGCCGGCGTTGCAGACTCCCACCCGCACGTCGACGGATCGTCGGGTCGCCGAGCGGCTCTGGACCGAGTCTGAGCAGATCACGGGGGTCACCTTCGCGCTGTAGCGGCGGGCGTGGTCGGATGCTCCCCTACTATTGAGCATATGCGCACATAGCGCAACGCCCGTGCATATGTTGCAACACGCACAGGGCTGGCTCCTGCTCGACCAGAGAATGGCGTGGAACGATGGCTGCTTCTGTTGCGGAACCCCGGCGCGTGCTGCGTCACGCCCTGGTTGTCGACGGCGGCGGGGGAAGCCCGCGCGCCGCCGACCTCGCCATCCGTGGCAGCGTGATCGAGCAGATCGGGGAGGTTGCGGCCCAGCCCGGCGACATCGACCACGACGTCAACGGTCGCCTGCTCATGCCGGGCTTCATCGATGCGCACTCGCACACCGACGCGCTGCTCTTTGATGAGGACGTGCAACTCGCCCAGCTGCGCCAGGGCGTCACGACGGTGATCGGAGGCCAAGACGGGGTCTCATTCGCACCGGGCGACGGACGCTACGCGAGCGAGTATTTCGCCGCGATCAACGGTGAGCACCCCCGCTATCGGGGCGACACAGTGGCGGATCTGCTTGCGACATTCGATCACACGACCCGCCTCAACTTCGCGTACCTCGTGCCGGCTGGCACGGTTCGGAATGAAGTGATGGGACGCGACACCAGCCCGGCCACCGCCGAGCAGCTGCGACGGATGCGTCAGCTTGTCGCCACGGGTTTGCAGCACGGAGCGGTCGGTCTGTCCAGCGGCCTCGACTATGTGCCCGGGATCTTCGCCGACACCGCCGAGCTTGCGGCATTGGCCGAGCCCGTTGCGCAGGCCGGTGCTGTCTACGTGAGTCATATGCGGGGAGGGTACGAGGCGAATTCGGCCGAGGGAACGAACGAAATCGCGCGGATCTGC
The DNA here is from genome assembly GCF_013410665.1 of Leifsonia psychrotolerans. Taxonomy (NCBI): domain Bacteria; kingdom Bacillati; phylum Actinomycetota; class Actinomycetes; order Micrococcales; family Microbacteriaceae; genus Glaciibacter; species Glaciibacter psychrotolerans. Next base: position 3,330,628 of record NZ_JACCFM010000001.1, read on the forward strand.
GCGCAGTCGGGGGTGACCGCACATATCTCGCATTTTCATGCCGAGGCCGACACTCTGCTGCCTTTGCTCGCCGAGTTGCAGGAGGCCGGCCACGACGTGAGCTTCGACGCGTACCCGTACACACGCGGATGCACCCTGCTCGCCATGCCTCTCCTTCCGCCCGAACTCTCGGTGCGGCCCGCCGCCGAGATCCTCGAAGCGTTGTCGTCTCCCACCCGGCGTGAGGCACTGCGCACTGACTGGTTTCCCCAGGTCGCGCTGAAGCCCAGCCTCGGTCCGCTCTGGCCCGAGATGATCACACTCGGCCACATCGCAGCTCCGGACTTCGGATGGGCCCACGGACTGACTCTCGCTGCGGCAGCCGAAAAGTCTGGGCAGGATGCCATCGATTTTGCTCTCGACGTGCTGATCGCCTCGCGCCTCGAGGTGAATGCGGTGATGGCGGTGCGCTTCGAACGTTCGGTGGCCGAGCTCGGCCGCATTATTGCAAGCACCAGCCTCCTGGGCGGCTCCGACGGAATTTTCGTCGGAGCGCATCCGCATCCGCGTGCCCGGGGAACGTTTGCCCGCTATCTGCGCGAGTACGTGCGGGAGCACGGCTTTCTGAGCTGGGAGTCGGCTGCCGTGCAGCTCGCGGCCCGGCCGGCCGAGCGGTTCAGCCTCGGTCGGCGCGGGCAACTGCGGGAGGGGTGGCTGGCGGATGTCATTGTCGTCGACCCGAAGCGGGTCACGGATGCGGCAACCTACGAGAATCCGCTGCGGGTAGCCACTGGCATCGACGACGTGTTCGTCGCCGGGGAACCGGTGCTCCACGGTGGCCGTCTCACGGCGGCCTTGCCCGGCCGGGGTCTGCGGCGCGCGACCTCCTGATAAGCCGGGTGCGGCGGCGGCGCCCGCGCGGGAAAGTGAAATGGCCGCCCACCCAACGGTGAGCGGCCATCCATGGGGATGCGGACGGGCCGTTAGGCGCCGACCGTCGGGCCGAAGTGCGCCGGCAGCGTGCCGCGGTGACGGGCGCGCAGGTCATCGAGAGTGATCGTGAACTGGTCCTGGATCTCGAGGCCCGGCGCCGTGGCATCCGTGACTCCGATGCGCAGCACCGGGTAGTTGCGTCCTTCGCAGAGGCCGAGGAACTTCACGTCGTCTTCACGCGGCACCGACACGATGACCCGGCCGGCCGACTCCGAGAAGAGGGCGGTCGCCGCGTCGATACCGTCGCGCTCACAGATGTCGCCGAGCCAGACGCGGGCGCCAACGCCGAAGCGCATCACCGATTCGGCGAGGGTCTGGGCCAGGCCGCCCTCGCTGAGGTCGTGCGCGCTGTCGATGAGCGAACCCTGGCTGGCCGAATGCAACAGGCCGGCCAGCGTGGCCTCACCCGCGAGGTCGACCACCGGCGGACGGCCACCGAGGTGGTCGTGCACGACGCCGGCCCAGGCCGATCCGTCGAGCTCTTCGCGCGTGATGCCGAGCAGGTAGATGTTGTGTCCGTCGTCCTGCCAGCCACTCGGCACGCGCCGTGCGACGTCGTCGATCACGCCGAGCACGGCGATCACCGGCGTCGGGTGGATCGGCACGTCACCGGTCTGGTTGTAGAAGGAGACGTTACCGCCCGTGACGGGGATCTCAAGCGCGAGGCATCCGTCGGAGAGACCCTCGACGGTCTGGCTGAACTGCCACATGACCTCGGGGTTCTCGGGTGAACCGAAGTTCAGGCAGTCGCTGATGCCGACGGGCACGGCGCCGGTCGCTGCGACGTTGCGGTAGGCCTCGGCCAGGGCCAACTGCGCACCGCGGTACGGGTCGAGCTGGCAGTAGCGACCGTTGGCATCTGTCGCGACGGCGAAGCCGAGACCCGACTCTTCGTCGATGCGAATCATGCCGCCGTCGTCGGGGAACGACAGCGCCGTGTTGCCCATCACATAGTGGTCGTACTGGTCGGTGATCCAACTCGGGTCGGCCAGGTTCGGTGAGCCGAGCAGGGCAAGGAACTGCTCGCGCAGAGTCTCGGCGTCGGTGGCGCGGGGAAGAGCGGATGCCGAGTCGGCCTGCAGCGCGTCGATCCAGGTGGGGTAGGCGACCGGACGGTCGTAAACTGGCCCGTCGACGGCGACGGTGCGCGGGTCGACGTTGACGATCTCTTCGCCGTGCCAGTTGATGATCAGGCGGCCGGAGTCAGTGACCTCACCGAGCACACTGGTCTCGACGTCCCACTTGTCGGTCACGGCGAGGAAGCCGTCAAGCTTCTCGGGCGTCACGATGGCCATCATGCGCTCCTGGCTTTCGGACATCAGGATCTCTTCGGCGGTGAGCGTGGGGTCGCGCAGCAGCACCTTTTCAAGTTCGATGAACATGCCGCCGTCGCCGTTGGAGGCCAGCTCGCTCGTTGCGCAGGAGATGCCGGCGGCACCGAGGTCTTGAATGCCCTCGACGAGCTTCTCGCGGTAAAGCTCGAGACAGCACTCGATCAGCACCTTTTCGGCGAACGGGTCGCCGACCTGCACGGCCGGACGCTTGGTCGGGCCACCATCACTGAAGGTGTCGGAGGCCAGAATGGAGGCGCCGCCGATACCGTCGCCGCCCGTGCGCGCACCGAAGAGAACGACCTTGTTGCCGGCACCCGTGGCGTTGGCCAGGTGCAGATCTTCGTGGCGCAGTACGCCCACCGAGAGGGCGTTGACGAGGGGGTTGGCCTGGTAGACCGAGTCGAAGACCGTCTCGCCGCCGATGTTGGGCAGGCCGAGACAGTTGCCGTACGCCGAGATGCCGGCGACGACGCCGTGTACGACGCGTGCGGTGTCGGGATGGTCGATGGCGCCGAAGCGCAGGGCATCCATCACCGCGACCGGACGGGCGCCCATCGAGATAATGTCGCGCACGATGCCGCCGACGCCGGTTGCGGCGCCCTGGAACGGCTCAATGTAAGAGGGGTGGTTGTGGCTTTCGATCTTGAAGGTGACGGCCCAGCCCTCGCCCACGTCGAGAACGCCGGCGTTCTCGCCCATGCCGACCATCAGGTTCTTCTTCATGGCCGGAGTGACCTTCTGGCCGAATTGGCGCAGATAGTTCTTCGAGCTCTTGTAGGAGCAGTGCTCGCTCCACATCACCGAGTACATGGCGAGTTCGCCGCTCGTGGGGCGGCGGCCCAGAATTTCGCGGATCATCGCGTACTCGTCGGACTTGAGGCCGAGAGCATCGTACGGCTGCTCTTTCTCAGGCGTGGCGATCGCGTTGGATACGGTGTCGGCTGCGGGTCGGACGGCTACGGTCACGCGGCATGGCTCCTTGAAAGTGGCGGGAATGCACTTGACATTCTACCGCCAGACGGATGCCGCACGGCCGGGCCCGATCTCGACCCTCACCCCGCGCGAGAGTGCAGTTGTTGTTGCCTCGCGCGCGCCGAAGCAACAACAACTGCACTCTCGCGGAGGCGGAGGCGGAGGCGGAGCCGGCGGGGAAGGGGCGGCGGACCCGGTGGGTGATTGGTTATAAGGGAAAGGACAGCTTGCGATGGAAGGGTTAACTCATGCACGAAAGCGCCGACAGCCATGTTCCCCCGGATCTTGAAGAACTCGTCAGGGTACGTCAGGAATTTGAAGGGCTTATGCTCCGTTACAAGTTCGGCATCGACGAGATGATGACGAAAATCAACATTCTCAAGGAAGAATTCGCCCACCTCCACGCCTACACGCCGATCGAGCATGTCGAATCTCGGTTGAAGAGCCCGGAGAGCATTCTGAAGAAGGCCGTGCGCAAGGGGGCAACGGAGTCGATCGACGACCTTGCCGCTCGGCTGCATGACATCGCCGGCATCCGGATCACGTGCAGTTTCATTTCTGACACCTATCGCGTCTATGAGATGCTGGCCGCCCAGCATGACGTGAGCGTCGTCGAGGTGCGCGACTACATCAAAGCGCCCAAGGCGAACGGGTACCAAAGCCTGCACATGATCGTGGAAGTGCCGGTTTTTCTCTCGGCCACCACACACCTGGTGAAGGTGGAGGTGCAGATCCGCACTATCGCGATGGACTTCTGGGCGAGCCTGGAGCACAAGATCTACTACAAGTACGACGGCGCGGTTCCGCAGGCGTTACTCGACAAACTCCGCGATGCGGCAGAAACCGCGAGCCGACTCGATCTCACCATGGAGCACCTGCATGACGATGTCTTGGCGCTCGACGCCGAGAACGACACCTTCGACGACCCACGACAGGAGCGCCGGTACGATCTGCCCGACAGCATTCTGCGCCTGTTCTGGCCCGAGTCTGCGCTCAACCCGTCTCGACCGGCTGAGCCGATGACGGATGCCGGCTGGGCTCCGGTTCAGATCTAGAACTCTCGGGGTCCGCGTCGAGAGTCAACGGCGGCCGGATCGACATCCGAGTACAGCTAGCCCAACCAGCCGGTCAGGCCAAGCGCACGCCTGACTGACATCGCCAACGTTCACGCGCCGGTAACCGGGGAGTCGGCTGAGGTTGGTGCGCTCTGCCTAGCGTTGCCAAGCGAACACAGCAGTCGTTCCCTTGTTTACCGCAGCGTGAAAGGCATCCTATGAAGCTCAGCATTACGACAGTGCTCGCCGCCGGGGCGGCGATGCTCCTCACCGCCGGTTTGGCATCGTGCGCCGCAAGCGCGGAGTCAAGCTCGGCCGCCGCCGGAGACGGAGCCACCGGCAGTTTCGCCGTGGATTCGAACACACTCGTCTTCGGTGTCGTGCCGGACTCGGTTGACACCGAGACCAACTATCAGCCGCTGATGGACTACATCGAACAGCAAACGGGCAAGACCGTGGAGTACCACGAGTCCACCGACTACGCGGCATTGATCGAAGCATCGATCGCCGGCAAGATCGACGTCGCCTCCTTCTCGGGCTTCACATATGTAACGGCGACCAACAATGGCGCGAAGCTCACACCGATCTCGTCGATCGTCACCGCAGAGGGCGAGGAACCCGGCTACTTCTCACAGGCCATCGTGCCGGTGGGCAGCAGCATCGCCAGCATCGCCGACATGAAGGGCAAGAAGGTCTGCTTCGTTGACCCGTCGTCGACCTCGGGTTACCTCTTCCCGAGTTACAACCTGCTCGCCACGGGCATCGATCCGGAGCAGGACATCACCCCGGTGTTCGCGGGCAAGCACGACGTCAGCGTGCAGAAGGTCGGCGACGGCAAGGAGTGCGACGCCGGCTTCGCCGAAGACAGCGAGGTCGCCAAGAGCGACACGGTGAAGGTCATCGCCGAAACCAAGGTGCCCGGCGCCCCGATCGTGATGTCGACTACGCTGCCCGCCGAGCTGCAGACGCAGCTCACCGACGTGCTCGGCCAGGTCACCATCGACCAGATCATCACGGCCGGCATCACAAGCGCCGACACGGATGCCTTCCGCAGCGTCTTCTTCGCCACGGAACCGGTCGACGACGCTTATTACGACACCATTCGCGACATCTGCGCCAAGACCAACGCGGCTCAGTGCCAGAGCTAGTCCCCTGCAGTACCCCGCGTTGACAGCGTGACCGTGAAAGTGGAGAGATCATGAGCAGCAACCCGATCATCGACGTGACGCATGTCACCAAGACCTTCGGTGAAACCACCGCACTGGCAGGCGCGAGCCTCACGGTGGACGCCGGTGAGATCGTGGTGTTGCTCGGCCTGTCCGGTTCCGGTAAGTCGACCCTGTTGCGGCACCTCGACGGACTCGAGGTGCCTACGAACGGGTCGGTCACCGTGCTCGGCGAGGAGGTGTCGTCCCTCACGGGACGGCGCCTTCGCGCATTGCGCGGTCGGGTCGGGTTCGTCTTTCAACAGTTCGAACTCGTGCCCTCGCTCACGGTGCTCGAAAACGTGCTGACCGGCGCACTCGGACGCCTCCGCGGCCCGAGACTCGGGCTCTGGAGCTACTCGTCGGCGCTCAAACTTGCCGCTCTCGGCCACCTCGATCGGGTGGGTTTGCTGGAACGCTCCTATCAGCGCGCCGACACGCTTTCGGGTGGACAACAACAGCGCGTGGCCATCGCCCGGGCTCTGATGCAAGACCCCGAGATTCTGCTCGCCGACGAACCCGTTGCCTCGCTCGACCCCGAGTCGAGCGCACAGGTGATGGCGCTGATCAGGCAGATCGCCGCAGAGTCGAACCTCACGGTTGTCTGCAGCCTGCACCAGGTGGATCTCGCGCTCTCATGGGGAGACCGTATCGTGGGCCTCCGACACGGTCAGGTCGTGCTCGACACCCCCACGACAAACCTGTCGAAGGCCGAGGTGATGGAGATCTACGGCCGGGTTGCCACCACGACAGTCGAACTCGAAGCGATTCATGCCGAGCTGAAGCCGGCCGAGCTGAAGCCGGCCGAGTTGCAATCGGCCGAGATCGACCCAGACCTCGTGGCGGAAATCGGCGCCGTTTTCGCCACGGGGTCGTCGCTGCGATGAGTGTTCTTGCGCCCGGCATCGCGGCTGGCCTGCTTCACCGGCTGCCCCGCCGCCGTATCTCGCCGGAGCGGGTCGCCGCGGGACTCACCATCGTCGCCCTGCTTGCCGCCGCTGCCGTTTCGCTCGGCGCGACCAAGATTTCGATCCCTCAAATGGTGGAGAGCGCCGCGAACGCCGGCCGCTTTTTCGACCGAATCGGCCCGCTGAGCTTCCCCGAGCCGGGAAAACTGCTCTACCTGACCGCGTTGACGGTGGGGCTCGTGCTCACCGGGACGCTGTTGGCCGCCGTGCTCTCGGTGCCGATCGCCATCCTCTCGGCGTCTAACACCACGCCGGGGTCCGGCTGGCGAGCGGCAGGCCGATTCTTCGGCGTCGTCACCCGCGCGGTGCCCGATGTGGTGCTGGCCATGGTGTTCGTGCTGATGTTCTCTCTCGGATCACTGCCCGGAATTCTGGCCATCGGCATCCACTCGATCGGCATGATCTCGAAGATGTTCGCGGATGCCATCGAGCAGATCGACGAGGGGCCGCGCTTGGCGATCCGCGCGGTCGGTGGGTCGCGGCTGCAGGAATTCACCGGGGGCGTGCTTCCGCAGGTGCTGCCGTCGTGGCTGGCGACGGTGCTGCACCGTAACGACATCAACCTGCGAGGGTCGGTCATCCTCGGATATGTGGGCGTTGTCGGCCTCGGCCAGGAGATGTCGCACGCGTTCAAATCGCTGAACTATTCGCTCGGCCTCGGCGTCGCGCTCGTCATCTTCGCGCTCTGCGTGCTCATGGAGGTCATCTCGAGTGTGCTGCGCCAGACAATGCTCGGCAGGCAGCCCACCGGGCGGGGCCTCGGCGACCGGATGCTGCGCGCACTGAACCGCCGCGGCGCACGCGTCAGCCGACAACGCGCGAATAAGGCCACCGGCACTGCCAACGCTGCCGCCGACACCATCGTCACAGCCTCCGACCCCGCGAGGCCCAGCGACCTCGCCGCGATGCTCCGCCGCCCGTGGAACGTTCGGCGCGTCACGAACACCGTCTGGGGCGGGGTCGCGGTCGCGGTTATCGTGGCCGGTGTGCTCGTCTGCAACATTCACTGGGGTGACTTTGTGACGGTCTGGGGTTACATCCCTCGGATCGCCGGCTCATTCTGGCCGCCGAGTTTTGGAAGCTACTCCGCGTCCATCATGATCGGGGCGATGGGGCAGACCATCGCCATCGCGCTCGCCGCGACGCTGCTCACCCTGGTCTTCTCGCTCGTGATCGGTTCGCTGGCCGCCCGGAACGTGGCGCCGAGCCGCACGGTTCACGCGTCGATGCGCCTGCTGTTGGTGATCATCCGGGGAATCCCCGAGATCATCCTCGCGATTGTGCTCATCGTCATCACGGGCCTCGGCATGCAGGCCGGAACCATCGCCCTCGCCTTCGGCGGCATCGGGTTGCTCGGAAAGCTCGTGGCCGATTCGTTCGAGGAGGTGAAGGCGGGGCCCGAGCGAGCGCTGATCGCAACCGGAGCATCCCGCACGCAGGTGTACGCCTCGGCGACACTTCCGCAGGGAATGAAGGCGCTGATCGCACATGGTTTCTACATGCTCGACACGAATGTTCGGGCGGCAACGATTCTCGGCCTCGTCGGCGGTGGGGGAGTGGGTTATTATCTGCTGAACGCCGGGCAGGGCTCGAAGTATGACCTGGTGATGGCCATCGTGCTGATGATCCTCGTGACCGTTCTAAGCGTGGAAGGGCTGGCCATCTGGATGCGCCGGGTGTTCCGTTGAGTGCCGTAGCGAACCACGCCGCACCGAACGGCGCCGCACCGAACCGCGCCGCACCGAACCGCGCCGTCGAAAACTACGACGTGGCGATCGTCGGCTCCGGCATCGTCGGTCTCGGCCATGCGCTCGCGGCGAGTCGCCGTGGCCTGCGCGTGATCGTTTTTGACAGGTCTGCCGAGATCAACGGAGCGTCGATACGCAACTTCGGTCACCTCTGTTTCACCGCCCAGGCCGGACTGGCCCGCGAACTCGCCCTGGCCTCGCGCGAGGTCTGGTTACGCCTGGCCCGGGACTCCGGCATTTGGTTGCGTGAATCGGGTACGTTCGTCGTCGCTCGCCATCTGGATGAACTGCAGGTGCTGAACGACCTCGCCGCAGCCCGCACCGAGCGCACCCTGGGCGAGCGGGCCGAGGTCGAGCTGCTGAGCGCCGCCGAGGCAGAGGCGCGCGTTCCGGTGGCATTCGGCAGCACGGTGGGCGGGGCTTTCCTCCCCTACGACATGCAGGCGAACCCGCGTGAGGCGGCCGCGGCTCTCGTCGGCTATCTGGCCGGCCGCGGCGTCGAGTTTCAGTACCGCACAGCGGTCACCCGGGTGCGCACCGGCCGAATCGAGACCACGCGTGGCGGCTTCGACGTCGGCACGGTCATCGTGGCGGTCAATCATGACATCGATCAGCTCTACCCCGAGGTTGCCGAGCGCGGCGGCATCCGCCGCTGCGGACTCGACATGCTGCGCGTCGACGCGCAGCTGCGGATGCCGCTGGCCGCGCCGCTTCTGACTGGCTGGTCTCTGCCGCGTTATGGTGCTTTCGGGGTCACGCCCGCGGCATCCGCCCCACGCGATCGGCTGCACCGGGAACACCCTGAGCTGGCGGCACTCGACCTCAATCAGATGTACACCCAGTTGCCCGATGGGACGTTGATCGTGGGGGACACCCACTACCGTGGCGAGGCGATCACGCCGTTTCAGGATGAGGCGGGCTTCGACGCGCTGCTGCGGATCACGGCCGAGCTCTTCGGCATCGCCCGGCCGCGCGTGCTGGAGCGGTGGCAGGGCGTCTATGCGTCGGCCACCAACGATTTTCTGATCGACGAACCCGAGCCGGGCGTGCGCCTCGTGGCCGCGACTACCGGCATTGGCATGACCTGCGGACTGGGGCTTGCCGAACGGGTGAGCGCCGCAGTCTTCGATTCCGCCGAATTTTCGACCGACACCAGTTTTCGCTCGACCCCGTCACACACCCGAAAGGCAGATCATGACCACTTTTGATGGAATCGTCACCGCACAGCAGGCCGAGATTGACCTCGAGATCGAAGACGAAGGTGAGGCCATCGACGTCGAACTTGTCGTCTTCGACATGGCCGGCACGACGGTGAAGGACGACGGGCTGGTCGAGAAGGCCTTCGCACTCGCGGCCGACCGCACCGGCCTGACCGACACCGCCGAGAAGCGGGCCGAGGCGCTCGACTATGTGCGCGACACGATGGGACAGTCGAAAATCGAGGTGTTCCGGGCGTTGACCGGCGACGAGGATGCCGCGGTGCGCGCCAACGAAGCATTCGAGCAGGCCTATTCGGAGCTCGTCGCAACGGTCGGCGTCGAGGCCATTCCGGGCGCCGAAGAGGTCATGCGCGAGCTGCGTGGGATGGGCGTGAAGGTGGCTCTGGTCACCGGGTTCTCCCGCGCCACGCAGTGCGCCATCCTCGACGCTCTGGGCTGGCAGGAGATCGCCGACGTGACGCTGTCGCCCGCCGAGGCCGGCCGGGGACGCCCCTTCCCCGACCTGCCGTTGGCCGCGTTGCTGCGCACTGGGGCGACCAGCGTGCGCTCGATGGTCGTCGTGGGTGACACCGCGAGCGACATGCTCTCGGGCGTCAATGCCGGTGCCGGACTCGTCGTCGGGGTGTTGAGCGGGGCCCACGACGAGGACGCCCTCGAGGATGCCGGTGCCGACGCGGTCATCACGAGCATCGCCGACCTGCCGGCGTTGCTCGGGCTGCGCTGAGCAGACGGTCAGTACCCGACTGCTCAGCGTCGACACTTAGCTGTTCACCCGACGACGGGCCAACAGCAGGCTGGTGGCACCGATGCCGAGCAGGAGCGTGGCAACGCCACCGATGACTCCGGCTTCTGCACCGGTCTCTGCCAGCTGCGGCGCCGGGGCCGCGCCAGGCGCGGCAGGCACGACGGGCTCGTTCACGGCCGGAGGATCGGCGACCGGCGGGACATCAACCGCACTGGTGCAGGTGTCATTCACCACGAACGAGGCATCCGTCAGCGTCCACGCAGAGACGGCGGGATATCCGAAGGCGACGTAGCCGCGGGCGGTTTCGGCCGCCACCGGCGCCGGGTACTCCATCGTGATGCTGCCGACCAGCGGCATGACCTCCGGGTACGGTGAGGTGAGTCCGTGGAAGACCAAACCGGGGTAATCCTCGGGGAATTCGAGCCATCCGATTCCGTCGGTCGAGGCACTCGCGTCACTCAGCGGCGCCGCATCCGCATCAGCGCCGGAGAAGAGCGCGCTGTAGGTCGCCACTCCGTCATAGGCCCAGGAGTTAACCGCTCTGAGGTCGTACGAATAGCTGAAGCTTGAGACCGTGCGCGTGCAATTCGTTGGTGCAGCCGGGAGCGAGAACAGGTTGTCGACGTAGCTGTTGTCGTAGGGGTCGACATCCGTATCCTGCCAATCCCCGTCCGACACCACGTACGGAAATGTGATCGCCCCAGCGGGCGCGATGGAACCCGCATATGTGTTCGTTTCGCCCAACCCGCCGGCAAACGGGTTGAGGTCCGGGTTCACCGCGGCAACGGATGCCGCGGTAACGCTGTGCGTGGTGGTCGTGGTGGTGGTGTCCGTTGGCGCAGCGGACGCCGGACCGCCCGAGACCAGTGTCAATGCAGCAGCCGCCGCGACGCCGGTCAGAACAATGTTGCGCATATCAATAACTCCCAGTGTTGATCGTTTCGTCCCAGGCCGGGCGAAAAGTGTGAGCCGTGCGCGGCGGCCGGGAGATCCCGGGTTCGCCGACGCGGCAATGAGTGTGGTGCCCTGACAAGTTGGTCGCGCGACGGCGGGCCAGCGGCATCCGGGCAGCCCCGCGCCCTCCGCGAAGACCGCCAGATGCGCGATAAGTCCCCCCAGTAATGGTGTGCACTAAACCGAGATTACGGAGCCATCAACCCGCGGGGTAGGGACCTAGCTCCCCAAGGCGGCGAATGTGACCCTCGGACGTTAAAGAACGCGAGAGTGCAGTTGTTGGGTCCTCAATGTGATTGAGGCACCAACAACTGCACTCTCGCGAGCTGTCGACGAGGGGCAACGGTGCGATGGCACCGGTGCGGTGGGGTCAGCGGATGCTTACTTCCAGCCGCCGGGAGGGCCCACGATCAGGAACACCGACATGATGACGATGATGCCGACGACGAAAAGGGCGATCAGAATCGCCGGGTGGTTCAGGAACCAGCGCAACAGTTTCGAGACCCAGGTGTGGTCGCGCGGGTCATCTGTCGCGGTCTTGCGCCAGACTCCCTCAAGCTGACGGTTGCGGTCGAGCCAGATGTCGAACGGAATCGTTGCGTACGGCACGATTGCCGTGAACACCGCGAAGACGATGCGCTTGACACTCCAGCGCTGGTTGACGCCGACGAGCACTGCGGTGAGTGCATACGTGATGAAGACGAAACCGTGGATTGAGCCCGCGATCAGCACGGGCAGGCCACCGGCGTTCCCGACGTATTTGAGGAGCATGCCAGTGATCAACAGGGTCCAGGTCACCGCCTCGGCGATAGCGACGGTGCGGTAGAACAGACGCGGAGACACAGGGGCATCACTCCAGAGAAAAGGGATCGGTAAGGGAACTAACCAATCTTCGCAGGCGCAGGCCGGGCTAGCATCGGTCGAAAGTTTGAACCGTCGAGTTCGAGGGGGTGGGTTGCGGGGTTTCGACAGGCTCGACCAGCGGGGGCGGGGGTTCGAGGGGGTGGGTTGCGGGGTTTCGACAGGCTCGACCAGCGGGGGCGGGGGTTCGAGGGGGTGGGGTGCGGGGTCTCGACAGGCTCGACCAGCGAGGGGCGCGGGCGCGGGCGGGGGGCGAAGGGCGCGACGTGCGCCGCGAAACCGGGTTAGGCGGTTTCGCGGGCGCGCAGGTCCTTTCGCAAAATCTTGCCCGAGCTCGATTTCGGGATCACGTCAATGAACTCGACCCGGCGCACCTTCTTGTGCGGCGAGACGTGCTCGGCCACATAGGCCATGATCTCCTCGGCGGTGACCGCGCCGCTGACCGTCACCACAAGGAATGCCTTGGGAATCTCTTGGCCGTCGTCGTCCAGAACGCCAATCACCGCGGCATCCGCCACCGCCGGGTGGGTCAAGAGCAGCGCCTCGAGTTCGGCGGGCGGAATCTGGTAGCCCTTGTACTTGATGAGTTCTTTGCTGCGGTCGACGATCTTCACCACGCCCTCCGCACTTACCGTCGCGATGTCGCCCGTGTGCAGAAAGCCCTCCGCATCGATCGCCTCGTGCGTCGCCTGCTCATTACCCAGGTAGCCGAGCATGACGTTCGGTCCGCGCACGAGCAGTTCGCCGGGCTCGCTCATGCCCTCGGCCGGCAGGTCGATCTCGGCGCCGGTCGCGGTGGAGATGAGTTTGCACTGCATATTGGGAATCGTGTAGCCGACTGAATCGGGGGAGACGTCGAGTGCGTTCTGTGGAATGAGTTGCGTGACGGGGCTCGCCTCGGTCATGCCGTAACCCTGCAGCATGCGGCATCCCAGACGCGCGGCGACGGCATCCGACAACGCGCCATCGAGCGGTGCCGCGCCCGACAGAATGGTGTGCACGCTCGAGAGGTCGAACGCGTCGACGAGCGGATGTTTCGCCAGCGCCACCGCGATGGGGGGCGCAATGAAAACATAACTGCAGGCATGGTCCTGCATGATGCGCAGAAATTCGGTCAGGTCGAACCGGGGCATCGTCACGAGCGCGGAGCGCTGCTTGAACGCGAGATTCAGCAGCACGGTCATGCCGTAGATGTGAAAGAACGGCAGAACGGCCAGCAGCCTGTCATCGGCGACGACAGTGAGAAGGCCGCGGGCTTGCTCGACGTTGGCGACGAGATTGCGGTGGCTGAGCATGACGCCCTTCGGCCGCGCGGTGGTGCCCGATGAGTAAGGGAGCACGGCGATATGCGTGGCTGGGTCGATCTCGACCACGGGCGCCGGAGCATCCTCCCCCAGCAGATCGGCGAGCGAGAGATGACCGCCGGCGCCGTCGAGCACGAACATATGTGCGTCGTCGAGGCCCACGGCCACGGCCGCCTCGTGAGCCGCAGGGTACAGCGGCGAGAGGGTGAAGAGCCAGGTCGCCCCCGAATCGGTGAGCTGATTCTCAATGTCGTCGGCGGTGTAGAGGGAGTTGATGGTCGTCACGGTGGCGCCTGTGCGCAGGATGCCGTGAAACACGCTCGTGAAGGCCGGAATATTCGGGCAGAGCAGCCCGACGACGGTGCCCGGTCCAACCCCTCGTGCAGCCAGTGCGCCGGCGACCCGATTGATCTGGTCGATCAGAGTGCGATAGGTCATGCTCGCCCCACTGGAGCCGTCGATGACGGCTACTCGATCGAGGTCGTCCTCGGCCAGCCCTGTGAAGAGGTAGTCGTAAATACTGAGAGAGGGGATGTCGACGTCAGGGAAGGGGCTGAGGAACACGAGCAATCTCCTTTGATTGAGCGGTACACACGCTGCAGTTCTGTTCTGCACAGTATGGGGCCTGTCGCCGCGATCGTGCTGAAAATCAGAACGTGACGGGTACCGCGAGGAGGGAGCCAACGGTGAACAGTGTGTGCTCGGTGTCGTCGCAGCCCTCGATCGGGTTTGGTGCCGGCACCACGGCCGGAACGGCGTCGGAATTCGGCGCGGTGACCAGCAGCGCGTCGACCGGAGCCGTGCACAAGTACACTCCGCCGGCGGTAAAACTCAGCAGGCTATACGCCGAGGCGCCGGGCGCAAGGGGCACGCTTCCGGCACCCGGCGCGGCGGCGGGGTCTGCCGCGTTTCCGAGGGGGGCGCCGGTTGACGCGGCCGCCATGACGACGGAGGGGATGCCGTCGAGGCTGCACGGTTCGTTTGACGAGTTCGTGAAGACCAGGTTCCAATAAAAGTGGCCCATTCCGCTGTCCATTCCACGTTGCTCAAGTGACAGCGACAGTTGGCGCGGATCGCAGCTGCCTCCGGGGCCGAGCGTGAAGCTCGAGGTCGGGGTCGGGACGGGGGGCGCGGCTGGCGCCGAGGTGCTCGCAGCCGGTGGCGAGGACGGGGTCGAAGCGGCAGGTGCCGGGGCCGGGTCGGCGGCGCAGGCGGAGAGTCCGAGGAGGACGGCCAGCGCGGCAACGCAGGTCGCGCGGACGAGAGGCGAGCGATGAGTGCCGGAGTGAATCATCCGGTCAGCCTCTCATAGCGATCGTTGGGCGCGCAAAGACGGGCAGGGTGCAGGTTGAACTCGAAACCGGCCGATGCTGCCTGTAGGGTTGATCGTTGCCGACACACCGCCGAGGGGGGATCATGAACAGGCTCACCAAGGCCGTCATCGCCATCGCAGGTGCCGGTGCCGTCGTGGTCGGACTCCTGCTCGGTGGCGGAGAAACGTTGGCCTCCTGGACCGCGTCGATGCGGGTTGACGCCAGCACGATCGCAGCGGGATCCCTCGCCACGACCGCGAACGCCACCTCATCGCTCACCACGACCTTCACCGGCAGCGCGCTGTCTACGACGGGGAGCCTCACCCTCGCCAACACCGGTACGGTGGCGGGCGACTATCGCACGGCGCTGACACTCGGCAGCGGCTCGTCTGCCGCGCTCGCTCGAAACATTGCGCTCATCGCCTGGCCGGTGGCGAACGAGGCAGCGTGCACCGCCGCGGCCACCCCGACGTCGGCCGTCTCCGGCACGCTGGCCGTGATGCCGGCCGTGACCGGAACGCTGCCAGCACAGGCATCCGCGGTGCTGTGTCTGCGCACGACTCTCACCTCGGCGAGCGCCGTCAGCAGCGGAAGCTCGGTTTCGGTCACGCTGACGGCCACCACAACGAGCGGGGGCTGGACGAGCACGACGAGCAGTTCCTTCGTGCAGACCTTCACCGACGCTGTCGTGCCCGTTGACACGGGCACGTGGTACCAGCTCGTGAACACGAAGAGCAAGGCCTGTGTCAGCGCGACCCCGTCGAATCCCGCCAACGGCTCAGACATCTTCCAAGTCCCCTCGTGCGGTCAACTCGGCACGGCCAACGAATCGTGGCTCTTCACTACGACTGCGAACGGATACACCACCGTTTCGAACGGCCTCGCCGCGTCGTCGCTGGTCTGGGGCGTTGCAGCCCCGGCGACGAGCGTCGCCGCCCGCGTTCAGCTGCAGACCGCTGCCGCCGGATCGCCCGCGCAACAGTGGAAGCCCGTCAAGTTGGCGAACGGGCTCTACCAGTTCGTCAACCTCGGAAGCGGGCTGTGCCTGTCCACCGACGGTTCATCGTCCTATGGATCGGCGCTGCAACAGCAGCCGTGCGCCAGCACCAACCCGGCCCAGACGTTCTCACTGAACTCGACCGGCTTGATCATGGCGCAGGCGGCCACCCCGCCGAGCGGTGCAGTGCAGCTGGCCTGCACCTCCGACGGCTGGAATGCGTCCCTCGCCTTCCCGAAGCCGGTCGGCCAGAGCAACGCGACGACATATCAGGTGACGGCGAACGGTGTCGCCATCAGCACAAACGCGAGCGACTGGTACACGACGGTTCAGCTCGGTCGTGACAACATGCCCGTCGCTAGCTTCTCGCCCGGCCGATACACGATTGTCGTGACTCGTGTTCAGTCGAATGGAACCACAACCCTCGTCGGCTCGGGCACCGTGGCCGTCGGGCTGCCAAGCAACCGCACGACCACCTGCGGCTGAGCACAAACGAGTGCGGCCAGATCGCTGGTCCGGACGAGCCAAACCGGCGATCTGGCCGCACTCGAATGGTGGGCCGGGTGGTGCTACGCGCCGATGAGCGTGCGCTGAATCACCGAGGTGAAGAACGCCAGGCCGTCAACGCCTGAGCGCATGGCCTCTGCGGTGTCAGGGCCAAAGCCCGGCTCCACCGCGTGCTCGGGGTGTGGCATCAGACCGACGACGTTGCCGCGCGCGTTCGCGACGCCGGCGATGTCGTTGAGCGAACCGTTGGGGTTGACGTCGAGGTAGCGGAAGACGACCTGGCCTTCGCCTTCGAGGCGGGCGAGGGTCTCGGCGGAGGCGATGAAACCACCCTCACCGTTCTTCAACGGGATGGTGATCTCGGCTCCGGCTTCGAAGTCGCTCGTCCACGCCGTCGTGTTGTTCTCGACGCGCAGCTTCTGGTCGCGGCAGATGAAAGCGCCGTGGTCGTTACGGATCAGGCCGCCCTCGACCAGGTGTGCCTCGGCCAGCATCTGGAAGCCGTTGCAGATTCCCAGCACGGGCATACCCTTGTTCGCCGCGTCGATGACCTCGGTCATGATCGGCGACAGGCTTGCGATGGCGCCGCAGCGCAGGTAATCGCCGTAGCTGAATCCACCGGGAAGCACGAGCGCATCAACGCCGTGCAGGTCGTGGTCGCCGTGCCACAGTGCAACAGGCTCGGCCCCGGCGAGGCGGATTGCGCGCTGTGCATCGCGGTCGTCCAGCGACCCGGGAAAGGTGACGACGCCGATGCGCATTAGTTCACGGCCTCCGCGGTGCCAACGACGTGAATGCCGACGACATCTTCGATGACAGAGTTCGACAGCACGGTGTCGGCCAACTGCGCAATATCGGCGAGAGCCGCGGCATCCGCCGGCCCGTCGATGGTGATCTCAAAACGTTTGCCGACGCGCACGCCGGTGAACTGGGATTTGCCGAGGCGACCCAGGGCGCCGGCGACGGCCTTGCCCTGCGGGTCGAGCAGTTCGGCCTTGGGCATAACTTCAACAACGATGGTCGGCATGGCGCACTCCGCAGGGCTCGAGGGTGGGATGGCCCTATTCTACAGGCGGCCGGACCCGTCGCCGAGCGCGCGAGCGCGGGGCGGGCGGGCCCGACGAATCCGGGCCGAGCCTATTCGGCGGGAAGAGCGACGACCACATCGATCTCGACGAGGATGTCGTACAACTCGCTGCCGACGGTGGTGCGCACCGGGTACGGCTCGCTGAAAACCGCGGCGTATGCCGCGTTGTAAGCGGCGAAATCGCGCTTGAGGTGCTGGAGGTGAGCCGTGGTTTTCACCACATCGTCCATCGTTGCGCCGGCCGCGGTCACGACGGCCTCGATGTTACGCAGCACCTGGGCGGTCTGCTCGGCGACGCCGCCCGCGACGACCTCGCCGGTTGCGGGATCCTGCGGGCCGAAGCCGGCCGTGTAGAGGAAGCCGTTGGCGACGACGCCGTGGCTGTAGGGGCCGGCCGGGGTTGGCGCGTTGGGAATAAGGATGGCCTGCTTGGGCATGTGTGTCCTGTCGGTTGTGGCGGGGTAGGTGATGACGGGTGCGCGGAACGCTAGCCGAGCTGCTGGGAAACGCGGTGGGCTGTGGCGAGAAGCGCGGGAACGAGTGTCTTGAGGGCGTCCAGATCGTTGACCACTCGGATCGAACTGATCGAAATCGCCCCCAGGATGGTGCCGGTTGAGTCGCTCACCGGGGCAGCGATGCAGTTCATGAAATCCTCGAACTCGCCGTCATCGACGCCCCATCCGGTGCGGGCGATCTCGTCCACCTCAGCGTCGAGAGCCTCCCGCGTGGTCAAGGTATTGGGGGTGTGTGCGGTCCAGTCGGTTCCGGCGAGAATGTCGTCACGGCGCGAGGCCGGCAGCATCGACAGGATGGACTTGCCGACGCCGGTGCAGTGGGGCAGCACCGAGCGGCCGATGCGCGAGTACATGCGTACCCCGGCGGTGTCTTCGATTTTGTCGACGTAGACGACGCTGTTGTCGATCAACTGGGCCAGGTGAATCGTGCTGCCCACGCGCTTTTGCAGCTCGCGCAGTTCGTCATGTGCGATGCGGCGCAGGTCGATCTTGTCGAGGGCTTCCTGCCCGATCGCGATCATGCGGTGTCCGATGTGGTAGCTGCCGTCGGGCCGGTGCACGAGAAAGCCGGCCTGTTCGAGGGTCTGCAGCTGACGAAACACCGTCGAGCGGTGAACCTCGAAATGCGCGGCCATCTCGGCCAGCGTGCGCGGCGACTCGGAAATGAACTCGATGATTTCAGTGGCCCGCTTGATGGTCTGCGACATACGAGCACTCTATATGCACAATGAAGTGCAGCATGTGCAACTCGAGGAAACCGAGTGGAATGTCGCTATCAGTGCAACATATGCAACGGTCTATGCGGATGTTGCAAATTGGGTTTGACATTCTCGCTCTCGGCTCCCTAGTGTGGGGCTGCACCACGAAACGTGCAACGCATGTTGCAAATAATGCAACACGCGCCGGAGGCTAACACCGGAGCGCACTCCCTGCACTGAGTGCACGCTGTGAGAGAAGGATCGATGCAGACCATGCCACCGCTGAGCTCGCCCCCGGCGAGCGGCGCGCGTGACAGCGCGACCGCTGCCGCGCTCTGCCTGGGCGAGACCATGGTCATGCTCGGTGCAGACGAAGGCAGCCTGAGCGAGAGCGCCGTCGCCCGCCTCTACGTCGCGGGTGCCGAGTCCAACGTCGCAACGGGCATCGCGCATCTCGGTCACCACGTCGAGTGGTTCAGTCGCCTCGGCGACGACCCCTTCGGTGAACGCATCCGGTCGTCCCTTGGCAACCGCGGGGTCGACACCCGTCGCGTGATCGTCGATCCCGACCATGGTACGGGTATCTACTTCAAGGATTGGTCGAGCGGCGAGAGCTCGGTCTACTACTATCGTTCAGATTCGGCGGCGGCGCAGCTGAGCCTGGCCGACTTTGCAGGCCTCGAGTTGTCGACGCGTCGTCTCTGCCATCTCTCCGGAATCACCCCGGCACTCTCGCCCAGCTGTGACGCGGCGATGGGGGAGCTGCTGCTCACCCGGGAGCGCGGCGACACCGTGATCAGCTTCGATGTCAACCATCGCGCGCAGCTCTGGTCTGCCGAGGTCGCCGCCCCGCGCATGCTCGAGCTCGCTCGGGGAGCCGACATCGTGATCGTGGGCCGCGACGAAGCCGAGACGTTGTGGGGCACCGCGACCGCCGAGGCGATTCGCGAGCTGTTTGCGGATGCGCCGCTCCTGGTCGTCAAGGATTCCGACATCGGAGCGACGAGCTTCATCGGCAGCGAGAGCTACTTCGTTCCGGCACTGCGCGTCGAGGTGGTCGAGCCGATCGGTGCCGGCGATGCGTTCGCGGCGGGCTTCCTCTCTGCCTGGCTCGACGACGAGGACCCGGTGAGCTGCCTGCGCCTCGGCCACGTCATGGCCGCGCACGTTCTGAGAAGCCTCGGCGATACGCCTCAGCTTCCGCCCCGCGCGGAGCTCCTGGCACTGGCCCGTCTCGACGAGCGGAGCTGGCGTGACCTGCACCTGACCCGCCCGCGGGTCGACGCAGTGTCCCCCGACCGAACCTCGCCGCTCCTCGTCAGCGAAGGAATCGCACTGTGAGCATCACCACCGACACCCTGTTCGCCGGTTCGCCCGTCATGGCGATCTTCCGAAACATGACCCCCACACACGCGACCACGCTGGCACACCGGGCCTGGGACCTCGGCATCGAACTGGTCGAGGTGCCCATCCAGACCAGTGACGCCCTGCCCACACTGCGTGCCGTGGTCGCTGCCGGCCGCGAGCGAGGCAAAGTCGTCGGGTCCGGCACCGTCATCTCCCTCGAACAACTGGAGGCGAGCCGCGCTGCCGGTGTCGGCTTCACCGTCTCACCAGGCCTGGACGAGGCCGTCGTGGCAGAGTCGGCCCGGATCAATCTTCCCCACCTGCCCGGCGTCGCAACGGCATCCGAAATTCAGCGGGCCCTTGCCCTGGGCTGTACCTGGGTCAAGGCGTTCCCCGCCAGCGTGCTCGGCGCCACCTGGTTCACGACACTGCGCGGACCGTTCCCGCAGGTGAAGTTTGTGGCGACCGGAGGAATGGACGCGTCCAACGCGGCGGCCTTCCTTGACGCGGGCGTTTCGATGGTGGCGGTCGGCTCCGCGCTTGCCGATCCCGCCCAGGTCGATCTTCTTGCACACCTCATCGCACAACGCAGAGCGAACGGGGGTTCTGAACCCCGCTCGTAGAGAGCTCCATCACTTCGCACTGCACCGCGCAGCGCGAGCGTTGCACAACCAATCCCCCTCTTAGGCAAGCTCCAAAGGAGAAGCATGTTTTCACGTGTTCGCAAGACCCTCGCCATCGGCGCGGCAGCAGCAATCGTCCTCACTCTCGGTGCCTGTAGCGCCGATGCGTCAGCGGAGGCAGACGGCCCGGCCACGGCCGGCGTCGCCGAGAACCTCAAGGTCGGCTGGTCGACCATCTACCTCAGCCCGTCCTGGATGCAGCAGACCGAAAAGCTCCTCAACGAGGAAGCCGGCCGTCTGAAGGACCAGGGCATCGTCGCTTCGATCGAGACGCTCAACGCCAATGGCGACACCTCGCAGCAGATCGCCCAGATCCGCACCATGATTCAGCAGAAGTACGACATCATCCTCGTCGATGCCGGCTCCTCGACCGCGCTGAACCCGGTCATGGAAGATGCCATCGAGGAGGGCATCACCGTGGTCAACTTCGACTCGCTCGTCACGAGCGACAAGGTCACCAAGGTGGGCACCGATCAGGGCAAGTGGGGTGGCATGCTCGCCCAGTGGCTCGTGGACGAACTCGATGGCAAGGGAGACATCATTGCCTTCAACGGCCCCGCCGGTGTTGCAGTGAGCGAAGACCGTTGGGCGGGAGCCAAGGCGGTGTTCGACAAGAACCCCGACATCAAAATCGTGACGACCCTCAACAGCGAGTACAACATCGCGCCGGCCGCGCAGGCATTCGCATCCGCCTACGCTGCAAACCCGGACATCGACGGTGTCTTCGCCCAGGGCGGTGCACTCGGCCTGGCCGCACTGCAGACGCTCATCAAGCGTGACGCCCCGATGATCCCGATCACCGGTGAGAACTACAACGGATTCCTTAAGGCGTGGAGCGACAACATTCCCAACGGCTTCTCGTCGATGTCGACCGCTCAGCCCAACTGGATGAGCGCCGTCGCGTTGCGTGCCGCCGTCGCGATCAAGCAGGGCAAGGACATCCCGAAGTGGATCGAGATTCCGCTGCCCGAGATCACCAACGATAACCTGACCGAGTTCGTGAAGACCGGTGAGCCGGACGACTCGTACCCGATCAACGAGTTCAGTGACGCAGACATCAAGGCGTTGCTCGGCCTCTAGGGCGTCGCTGTGGGCGCCAGGCAGTTTCTGCCTGGCGCCCCTTCGCCTTTCCGTTTCACCGTCACCGTATCGGCCTTGGCCGACGAGCAAAGGAGCCGCACATGGTGGCCGAAGAACCGAGAACCGAACCGCTGCTGCGCACCGATGCGGTCTCAAAGAGCTACGTGGGCATCGAGGTGCTGCACGAGGTGAGCCTTGACATCAAACGCGGCGAGGTGCTCGGCCTCGTGGGCGAGAACGGTGCGGGAAAGAGCACAATTCTCTCGCTTATCACCGGTATGACCGCGCCGAGCTCCGGAACGATCCACTATGACGGTCGGCAGATCGCAACCACCTGGTCGCCCAAGCAGGCCCGACTGGTCGGTATCGGTGCGGTGCACCAAGAGCTGAGCCTCAACCCGCACCAGACCGTGGCCGAAAACGTGTTCCTGGGCAACTGGCCCGTGCGTCGGGGCGTGGCCACCCAGCGCAGCCTCGAGAAGGCGGCCCAGCCGTTTCTCGACGAGGTCGGTCTCACCGTCTCGCCCGCCGACACCGTCGCCACGCTCACGCTGGGCGAAATGCAGCTGCTCGAACTGGCTAAGGCCCTCGTCTCGAAGCCGACGCTGCTGATCCTCGACGAGGTCACGTCCGCGCTGGATGACAGCCAGGTCGAGAACGTCTTCCGTGTCGTTCGGCGGCTCTGCGCCGAGGGTGGCGCCGTGGTCATCGTGACGCACCGCATGAGCGAACTCTTCGCCATCTGCGACAGGCTCACGGTGTTGAAGGACGGCGCCTACGTCGCCACGCGCGCGCGTGCCGAGACCACAGAAGATGACATCGTTCAGCTCATGCTCGGTCGCGCTCTCTCCGCCATCTTTCCCCCCAAATCAGCGGATGCCGCGGCCGGCGTCGCGCCGCTCCTTCGGGTTCGCGACCTGAGCGTTCCCCGTGCCGTGCACGGGGTCAGCTTCGAACTGCGCCCCGGCACCATCACGGGTCTGGGCGGGCTGCAGGGCCAGGGACAGAGTGAGGTTCTGCGTGCCCTCTTCGGACTCGCCGCGCATACCGGCCAGATCGAGTTCGACGGCAAGCCCGTCACCATCTCGGCCCCCCGCCACGCCATCAGCAACCGCATCATCTACGTGCCGGAGGACCGCAAGGTCGAGGGCGTCGACGTGGGATTGTCGGTCGCCGCCAACCTGCAGCTGCCCAATATTCCGCTCCTCGCGCCGCTGCGCCGCCTGGGCACCGTCAACCGCCGTGCCGGCCGCGACCTGGTCGCCGAGATGATCGCGAAGCTGCAGATCAAGGCTCGCCCGACGCAGGAGGTGCGCCGTCTCTCGGGCGGAAACCAGCAGAAGGTTGCGCTCGCCAAATGGCTGCCCACCGAACCCCGTGTCTTGCTGCTGGCCGAACCCACCCGCGGTATCGACGTCGGCACCAAGCGCGAGATCTACCGGCTGTTGCGTCAGTTCGCAGATGACGGCCTGGCGATTCTCGTCACCTCGGGCGACACGCTTGAACTCATCGGTCTCTGCGATGAGATCGCCGTCATGTACGAGGGCCGCATCGTCGAGCGGCTGCAAGGCGAAAAAATCACCGAGGAAGCGCTTGTGCATGCCTCCGTCATCGTCAAGGAGAGTGAACCCGATGTCGCTTGACCTCGCCACGAAGCCTGCGCCTTCGGCCCAGACCGGGTCGGCCGCGGCGCCCGTCGGGCTGCTTCGACGCGTGACAGACGTGATCTTCCAACGCAGCGCCGAACTCGTCGGCATCAGCCTGCTTCTGTTGGTGCTGCTCTCGCTCTACGCCCTCTACGACCAGAGCCTGTTCACCGGCAAATCGATCATCATGCTGTCGGCCCAGTTCTTGCCGCTGATCATCGCGTCGATGGCGCAGGCAATCGTGATGCTCACGGGCGGTATCGACCTGTCGATCGGTGCCGTGCTCTCGCTCGTCATGTCGATCTTCGCGGTTCTCGCGGGCACCGGAGTCGGCGTGGTCGGCGCGATTCTGATCGCGCTCTCGGTCGGAATGTTGGTCGGGTTGTTGAACGGGGCGCTTGTCGCATTCGCCCGGCTCCCTCCGATCATCGTCACGCTCGCCGCCTCATTCCTCTGGTCCGGGGTGACGCTTGTGATTCTTCCGCAGCCCGGCGGACTGATTCCCGCAGACCTGATCCGCGCGTACAACAAGGGTTGGAACGGCCTGGCCCTCGGCGTCGTCGCGCTCATCATCGTGCTCGCTCTGTGGAAGTACATCGCGCGGTCGCGTTTTGGTCTCTCGATCTATGCGGTCGGGGGCAATGAGCACGGCGCGTTCGCCAGCGGGATCCGGGTTCGTTCGGTCACACTGTGGGCCTACGGGCTCAGCGGACTGTTCACCGGTATCGCGGGCATCGCGTTGACGATTCAGACGGGAACCGGCGACGCTAACCTGGGCGTGCCGTACACGCTCAACACGATCGCCGCGTCGATTCTGGGCGGCGTGAGCTTTTTGGGCGGAATCGGGCGGATGCGTGGGGTCGTCATGGGCGCACTCGTCGTGGCGATCCTGCCGATTCTGTTGCTCTTCATCGGCGTCTCGCCGTTTTACCAGCTCGTGGTGCAGGGTGGCGTTCTCATCATCGCCTTCGCCTCCAAGTACGTCCTCACCCGTGGAAAGCAGGCGGTCTAGATGTCTGAAACCAGCACACTCACCCCGGATGCCGCCCGGCTCGGTGCCAGCGCTCCCGGCGGCGGCGCTCCCCACGGCAGCGACCCCCACGACGACGGGCCTCGCCCGGCAGCGCGGTCAGGTCTCAGCGTCGGCGTGCGTTCCGCGCTCGGCAGCCGTGCCGTGCTGTCGTTCATCGCTCTCGCTGCACTCTGGCTGATCGCCGTGCTCGTCTCGCCCTCGTTCGGCGCGCCGGCCACGACCCAGTATCTGCTGCAGACGGCGGCGTTCCTCGGGATCATCGCGCTCGGTCAGACCCTCGTGATCATCATGGGCGGCATCGACCTCTCGGTCTCGGGTGTCGTCGCGCTCTCCGCTGTCGTCTGTGCCCAGATCGCCGAGGCGGGCGGGCCGGTCGCCGGCGTGATCGTCGCGCTGATCGCCTGCGCGGTGGTCGGAACCTTCAACGGCGCCGGGGTCATCTTTCTGGGCATCCCACCGATCGTGATGACTCTCGCGAGCGGTACGATCCTCACCGGTGTGCTGCTGATCTACACGAACGGCAGCCCCCGCTCGGCCGATATTCCGCTTCTTCGCGTGATTGCCAACGATTCCATCGCCGGCATTCCGTGGGCGTTCCTGGTCTGGTTGGCTTTCGCCGCACTCACTCTCTGGCTGCTGCACGGGTCGGGAATGGGCCGCTACGCCTTCGCCGCGGGCAGCAGCGCGACGGCTTCCCGGGCGGCCGGCGTGCCGATGCGAGCAACCACCCTGACCATGTACACCGCCTGCGCCGTTCTCGCGGGCGTCTCGGGGCTCGTCTTGCTCGGCTTCACCGGAACCAGCTCGCTCACCATGGGCAGCCCCTATCAGTTGCTCTCAATCGCCGCGGTGGTGCTCGGGGGAACCTCCATCCTGGGCGGTCGCGGCCACCTGCTCGGCACCGTCTCGGGTGCGTTGCTGCTCACGCTGCTCACGTCGTTGCTCAGCGCCTGGGACTTCTCGGAGGCGTGGCGCCGCGTCGCACTCGGCGCTCTCATCCTGGTGCTGCTGCTGTTCTACTCCCGCGAATCAAAACGATGACGCCCCACGCGGATGCCGTGGCCTCGGTTCACTCCGAGACGGCGATCGACCTGGTGCTGGCCGAGCTCGTCACGATTTCGAGTGTGACTCCCCGAGACGAGGCGCCCTGCGCCGACCGGCCCGGTGAGCAGGCGCTCGCCGAGTACGTCGTCGACTGGTTGAGCGCGCGCGGGGTGACCGCGGCGTTGCAGGAGGCGCTGCCCGGTCGGCCCAACGTCGTCGCCTCTGTCGCCGGGGCGAGCGAGCGGGCCGTGCTGCTGGAAACGCATCTCGACACCGTCGAGGTCGACGGAATGACGCAGCCGTTTCTGCCCCGCGTGGCGAACGATCGGCTGTACGGCCGCGGTTCCGCAGACGCGAAGGCCTCGCTCGCCGCATTCATGGTCGCCCTCGCCCGGCTGGCCGCTTCATCGTGCCCCCCGCCCGTGACCGTCGTGCTCGCCGCCGTCGCCGACGAGGAGCACGCCTACCGTGGTGTTCTGGCCTTTCTCGCGGCCGCGGGCGACACCGATTTTGTCGGGGCCATCGTCGGCGAACCCACGAGCTTGGTTCCCGGCATCGCGCACACCGGCTGCGTGCGAGCGACCGTGCGCATCAGCGGGGTCTCCGGCCACAGTTCACGCCCAGCTGACGCGATGAACGCGATCGGTCTCGCGGCGACCGTGGTGCAGCGCATTGAATCGGTGCAGCCGCTGGCCCCGCGGCATCCGCTGCTGGGAACGGGCAGCAGAACCGTCACCCGCATCGCGTCCGGTGAGGGGCCCAACGTGGTGCCCGGCAGCTGTGAACTCGACGTGGATCGCAGAACCGTGCCCGGGGAAGAGCCCGAGACCGTGCTCGATGAGCTGCGCGCGGAGCTCGATCGCGAGCTTCCTGGCCGTGTCACAATCGACCCACCGTTCACCGTTGACTATTCCCTCGACACCCCACTGGATGCCACAATCGTGACGGCCCTTCGGAGCGCCCTGCGCACCGCCGGTCTCGCCGCGGAGCCGAGCGGCATGCCCTTCGGCACGGATGCGAGCAAGATAGCCCGCGTCGGCATTCCCGCCGTCGTCTTCGGCCCCGGAGACATCGCCGATGCGCACACGATCGACGAGTCCGTCGATCTCGGCGAGGTGCGACTGGCCGTCGACCTGGTGCTGGCCACCATCGCCGCACTCGCCCCCGGTGCCGACAATGACAGCACGGCGCACGACAGCACGGCGCACGACGGCACAGCTCACGAGAACAACGAGGAATCATGACCAGCACCCCGCACATCGACTGGCACGAGAAGGCCATCTGGCCCGGTCTCACCGAAGAAACGGTCGACGACTATCTGGCCGCCGGGCATTCGCTGTTCGACGGCAGCCTCACCTGGCCCGCCATGATCGTGCGTGAGGCGGCGCTCGCCGCCAATGTCGAGACCCTCGCGGCGTTCTGCCGTCGGCACGGCCTCGACTTCGCGCCGCACGGCAAGACCAGCATGGCGCCCGCACTCTTCCACCGGCAGCTCGACGCGGGGGCCTGGGGTATCACTCTGGCGACGGCGCAGCAGGTGCGGGTCGCCTGGGGACACGGCGTGACGCGGGTGTTGCTCGCCAACGAGATCCTCGACCCGGTCGCCCTCGACGCGATTGCCCAGCTGCTCATCGAAGACTCGTCTCGAGAATTTCTCTGCCTGGTCGACTCCGCTGAGGGTGTGCGCGTCATCGCGGAAGCCGGCGCGCGGCACCCTCTGCTTGCCGACGGCCTCTCGGTGCTCGTCGACCTCGGCTGGACCGGGGGACGCACCGGCGTACGTGGCGCCGACGCAGCGCTCGCGCTGGCCCACGTCGTGGCCGCGACCCCCGAGATCCGTTTGGCCGGCGTCTCGAGTTATGAAGGCGGCTTGAAGACCACGGATGCCGTGCGCGGCTACTTCACCGAGGTGCGCGCCGTCGTCGACGGAATCGCCCGGGCCGGGCTGGTGAGCGGGCGCATGGTCGTGACAGCCGGCGGCAGCGCCTACTTCGACCTCGTCGCCTCGGAGCTCGCGGGCTCGTGGGCGACGGAACACGGGCTGCAGCTGATTCTGCGCAGCGGCGCGTATGCCAGCCATGACGACGGCGTCTACGTGGGCAAGACCGGATTCAACCGCATTCCCGAGGAGGGCCACCTCGAGGCCGCACTCGAGATCTGGGCGCAGGTGATTTCGGCCCCAGAACCCGGGCTGGCGATCGTGGGGATGGGCAAACGTGATGCGCCCTACGACGAGGGGATGCCGATCCCGCTCGCGCTGCGCCGCGCGGGTTCGACCGAGCTTGAGCCGATTCGGGGCCGCGCCGAGGTTCCGGGAATGGACGATCAGCACGGCTACCTGCGCCTGAACTCGGGCCTCGAGCTGCGCCCTGGCGACCTCGTCTGCTTCGGTATTTCGCATCCGTGTACGGCGTTCGATAAGTGGCGCGTCGTGCCCGTGCTGGATGCAGACGACCGCATCGTCGACCTGTTCACCTGCTACTTTTAGGAACCCCATGAGCGCACTTTTTGCTTCTGTCGAAGATCTTCTGGGTGAGGGCGTCGACACTGTCGCGCGTCGTGCCGCCGAGTGGGGCTGCACCGAGCTGGCCGTCTCGTTCGCCTATCACGCGGCGCGGGACGTCACTCCGCATGGCCCGCGCCGGGTGACGGTGCGGCGCGACGGCGTGAGCTTTGTGCCCGCCGCCGACGCGTTCACCGGCAGTGGCTTGGTGCCGGCCGTGCTGCAGCACGATGCCGACTTCGGACCCGCGACGCTCGGCGGTGCGGCGGCGCACGGGGTCGGCGTCGTGGGGTGGGCCGTGTTCCTGCACAACGAGGAGCTCGGGCTGCGGCATCCGGAGACCACCCAGCTCAGCTGTTTCGGCGACCGGGCGGCCCCGGCCGATCTCTGCCCCGCCAACCCCCGCGTGCGCGAGTACTGCGTCGAATTGGCGCTCGCCGTGGCCGGTCTCGGAGTGAGGGAAGTGATCGCTGAATCGTTGCATTTCGGCGCCTTCGGCCACGGCTATCACCATGAGCGCGACTTCGTCGGGTTGGGAGCGCTCGAGCAGTTTTTGCTCGGGCTGTGCTTTTGCGGCTACTGCGTCAAGGCGGCGACGGATGTCGGGGTCGACGTCTCCGCAGCACGCACGAGTGCCGTTCGATTGGTTGAGCGCCCGTTCGACGGCATCGAGGCGCGGCTCGGCGACACCGCACTGACGCCACAGCTGCTCGCTGAAGCGGGCGGAATCGAACTGCACAACTTTGCGCTCGCGCGGTCGGCCACGGTGACCAGCCTGGTCGCGGAGGTGGCCGCAGCACTCGCTGCGCGCGGCGTACGGTTGACCTTTCTCGACCTGATGGGTGCGATGCAGGGCTACGGCGACGGGCTGCCGGGCCCAGCGTCGGGGCTCGACGAGGGGTGGCAACTCGGTATCGACATTCCTGCCATTGCCGCGCACTCCGGGGTGGGGATTCTCGCCTACGCGCAGGACGCCGAGCGGGTGGCGGACGAGACGGCCCGGTATCGAGCGGTGCTCGATACGGCAGACGATGCGGAAGACGAGGTGTCAGCCGAGGCGACGGGCGATGCGGCAGACGACGCACGGATGCTGCGGGTGCTGTTGCGGCCGGGCAACCCGGACTGTTCTGACGAGGCCAACCTGGCGGCGAAGGCGGCGGTGGCACAGGCTGCCGGAGCCGATTCGGTTGACTTCTACCACTACGGGTTATTGCCGTTTCGGGTGCTCGACCGAGTGCGGGGCGCGCTGGTGGGGCGGCGACGGTCCGCATGAGCGCGATCACGCTGCGTCCCGGGGTGCATCTGGTGGGCAGCGGCGCGGCGGGTTTCGACCTGAGCGATGCGCTTGACTGCCATGTCTATCTCATCGAAGGCACCACGGGCTGGGCCGTCATCGACGCGGGCAGCGGCAACGATTCGGCGCGCATCGTCGCGAGCATCCGCTCGGTTGCTGCCGCGCGGGGGCTCGACCTGACTCAGCCGGGAACGCTGCTGCTCACGCACGGCCATGCCGACCATTCGGGGGGCACGGCCGACCTGCTCGCCGCCTTTCCCACCCTGACGGCCTACGCGGGCGCTGCCGCGGCCGAGTGGGTGTCGCGTGGCGATCTGCAGGGCATCAGCCTCGACCGGGGCAAGGCCAGCGGCGCGTACCCCGCGGACTACGCGTACGGCGGTGCTGCCCCGGTACTGCCGCTTGCAGGGGGCGAAACGAGGGGGTTCGGGGGGCGCAGCATCCGTGTCATTGCCGCACCGGGCCACGCGCGCGGACACCTCTGTTTTCTGCTGCAGGATAATGCGCCCGGTCCGGGCTCGGCACGGATTCTGTTCTCGGGCGATTGCGTCTTCACTCGCGGGCGAATCTCACTGCAGAATCTGCACGACGTTGACATTCCCGCCTACGCGAACACGCTCGCGGTGCTCGACGGGCTGAACATCGATGCGCTTCTGCCCGGCCACTATTCCGTGTCGCTGTCGAATGCCGCACGTCATATTCGCATCGCGCACGACGCATTTCAGGCCGGATCGGTGCCGCCGAACGCACCCTGACGCTGGTCTCGCGATCACTGCTGTGGCGCGAGGCCCGACTGCTTCAGCAGGATGCCGCGCAGTGTCTCGCGCACGGCACGCATGCCCTCGTAGGTTTCAACGAAGCTGGTCGACAGAGGGGAGAGGCCGATGCGCAGGCCTTCCGGCGCGCGAAAGTCGGGAATCACATTCTGCTGCCAGAGCAGAGCCGTGACCTCGCGCATCGCCGGATGGTTGAGTGTGACATGTCCGCCGCGACGGCCGGCCTCACGGGGCGACGCGACGGTGACGCCCCACGGCGCCAGCCATTCGTCGGCGAGTGCGATCGTGAAGTCGGTCAACGCGACCGATTTTGCCCTGATCCGATCGATGCCGGCCTCAGCGATCATGCCGATGGTGTCCTGCATGGCCAACATTCCGAGGATCGCAGGGGTGCCGCTCATGAACCGACGGATGCCCGTGGCCGGCTGGTACCCCGGGCCCATCAGAAAGATGTCGGTGGTGCCCATCCAGCCCTGAATAGGCTGGGCGAGCCGTTCCTGCAGGTCGGCACGAACGTAGCCGAACGCGGGGGATCCCGGGCCGCCGTTCAGATACTTGTAGGTGCAGCCGGCGGCGAGGTCGACACCGGCGGCGTCGAGCTCGACGGGCACCGAACCGACCGAGTGGGAGAGATCCCAGAGCACGAGTGCGCCGGCGTCGTGGGCGATGCGGGTGATCGCGGCCAGGTCGGCCACGAAACCCGACCGGTAGGCGACGTGGCTGAGCAGCAGAAGCGCGGTGTTCTCGTCGACGGCGTGGGCGACCTGCTCCGCAGTGACGCCGGCGGTGGTGTCGGCTTCGATCCAGCGCAGGGTCAGCCCACGCTCGGCGGCGATGCCCTCGAGAATGTAGCGGTCGGTCGGAAAGTTGTCGGTGTCGAGCACGAGGGTGGTGCGGCCGGGCTGCGCGTCGACCGCGGCGCGCGCCAGTTTGTACAGCACGACGGTCGTCGAGTCACCGATGAACGTCTGGCCGGCTGCGGCGCCGAGTGCGGCGGCGGCCAGGTCGTCGCCGATCGTCAGGGGGAGCTCCATCCACTGCTCATCCCAGCCGCGGATGAGTCGTGCGCCCCAGGTATGTTCGATGAAATCGGCGATGCGTGTGGCGCTGGCGCGGGTGGGTCGACCGAGGGAATTGCCATCGAGATAGACGACGGAGGCGGCAGTGGCCGGTGCCGTGCCCGTGCCCGTGACGGTGTCGGTATCGGGGTCTGCGTCGGCAGCGGTGCTGTCGTTTCGCGTCGGCACGTCATCGAGGCCGAGGAAGCGGCTCCGGTAGTGGGCGAGGCCGTCGATCCGATCCATGCGTCGGGCAAAATCCAGGTGCGGGTCCCGGTGCGGTGCTTCGGAAGCGGAAGTTGAGGGGGAGAGGGGACTGCCAGTGGTCATCGAAGTGCCTCCAGTTCGGCGGGGGTTACGGCGCGTGCGGTGCACAGCCAGTCGACAAATGCGCGGCGGTCGTGCGGCTGCGAACCGGGAATGAGCGTGACCGAACCTGTCTCGGCCACGGGCCTGGTCGAAACGCTCCCGTGTGCGTGGGCCAACCGGCCGGTGAGCGCGCGGAGCACATCATCGGCGGAGAAGCCGGCTGTCATCAGCGCCTCGATTTCACGGTGATTCAGGCCGACGGGCAGCGGGCCATTCCCCAGGTCGGTGCCGTACAGCACCCGGCCGCCCCGCGCGTGGAATCGGCGCACATTGTCGACAGCACGCTCGAATTCGGGGCCGTACTCACCCCAGCCATGAATGTCGAGGGTGCTGATCCAGGTGATTGAGCCGGCCATCGCCGCGAGTTCGACGTCGGAGAGGCGCTCGCTGAACGGGGCGTGGGCGAGCACGTCGACGCCGGCGGCGAACGCACGTGTCGCCTGGCCGCTGCCCTCGGTGTGGGCGACAACGGGTAGCCCGTGGGCGTGGGCGCGGGCGAGGATCGCGTCGAGCACGTCGGTGGACAAGACGGGACCGGCGAGTGAGTTCAGCGTGACTTTGATCACGGATGCGCCGGCCGCGACCTGCCGGTCGACGGCAGCGGCGGCATCCGTCGGCGTCGAAACCGCGCAGACGCTGCTCGGCGGAGTCCAGGACTGTCGGCTTGGGTAGCCGCCCGGGGCGGTGAGGAACTGGCCGGCACAGTCGATCTCAATGTCGATGTCGATGATGCGCTCAGGGCGGCCCGTGTCGGGGAGCCAGCCGCCGAGGTCGACGACTCGCGCAATGCCCGCAGACCTCAGCGCGGTGGCGTCGAACAACGCCAGATGCACATGGGCGTCTTGGAAGCCGGGCAGAACGGTATGGGTCATGAGCCGATTTCGGTGCGCACCGCAAAGAGTTCGGGGAAAAAGGTGAGTTCGAGGGCCTTCTGCAGAAATGCGGCGCCACTGGAGCCGCCCGTTCCCGTCTTCATGCCGATGATGCGCTGCACGGTCTTCAGATGGCGAAAACGCCAGAGTTGAAAGTTGTCCTCGAGGTCGACCAACTCTTCACAGGCTTCGTAGGCGGCCCAATTGGCCGAGGCATCCTGATAAATCGAGACGAACGTCGGTACAAGCTCGGGGTGCAGCACCCAGGCCTCTGTGACGTCGCGCTGCACCACATCGATCGGAATCGGATAGCCGGCGCGATGCAGATAGCGCAGGAACTCGTCGTAAATGCTCGGCGCTTCATAGACGTCGGTGAGCAGAGCCAGGGCATCCGGATCGCTCTCAAACACACTCAACATGCGGCGGTTCTTGTTTCCGAGAGCGAACTCGACGGCGCGGTACTGGTACGACTGGAAGCCCGAGGAATTGCCGAGAAAACCGCGGAATTCGGCATACTCCGACGGGGTGAGGGTGGCCAGCACCGACCACTGTTCGGTGAGTGTGCGCTGGATGTGCTTGACCCGCGCGATGCCCTTGAGTGCGGGGGCGAGCTGGTCGGCTCGCAGCGCAGCGCTGGCCGCGCGCAGCTCGTGAAGCATCAATTTGAGCCAGAGTTCTGACGTTTGATGCTGGATGATGAACAGGAGTTCGTCGTGGTGCGGGGGCGTGCTCACCGGGCGCTGGGCACGCAGCAGAGTGTCAAGATCGAGATACGAGCTGTAGCTCATTCGGTCTCGAAAATCTGTCACAATATTCGGATCGAACTCGCGGGTGTTCTTCTCAACGGGCACGGCAACTCCGTTCGGGCGTTATCGGAGGAGGCAACTCTCCTCCCCCCAGTTTGGCAGGAGTCCTAGACTTGAGGTTATGACAACTTCTGCGCGCGCCACCGAGGATTCGGCGTTGCCCCGTCGACGGGACGCCCGGCAGAATCGCGAGCGGCTCATCGTCGAGGCTCGTGCGATGATCGCCGAAAACGGTGTGGATGCGTCGCTCGAAGAGATCGCCCGTCGCGCCGGGGTCGGTGTAGCCACGCTGTATCGCAACTTTCCCAGCCGTGACGACCTGGTGAAGACGCTGTATGAGGTCGCGCTCGACGAATTGGCGACGGTCCGTGCCGAGATCGCCGCCGCGCCGACCGCCTGGGACGGCGTCGTCGTCTATGCCGAAAGGGTTGCGGAGTGGCTTGTGGCCGACCCGTCGCTGCCGCCGATTCTGCGTCGGATCGCCGTGATCGACCCGAACTATCGGCCACCGGGAACCTTTGAGAACTTCATCAACTCGCTCGTCGCCCAGGCGAAGCGTGACGGCGATCTGCGCGGCGACGTCACTGCCGTTGACGTGGCCATGCTGGTGACGATCGTCGGCTCGCTCGGCACCCTGGGCACACCGTACGGTGGCCAGTGGCGACGGCAACTCTCGATCGTGCTTGATGGTCTGCGGGTTGCCGGCGGCGAACGCCCGAAGCTGCCCGGTCGGCCACTGAACATCAACGAGTTCCAGGCGTCGGTACACGGACTGAGCCGGGCCGCGAAGCGACGGGCCTCGCGCACCGGCGGCGCACAGTAGATCCGCACTGCGACGAGTGTCACCCCTCGCGGAACCTTCGTAGGCTGGGGTCATGCGTCCAGCCCCGAACGACCCCCGAGCCGACCTCGAGCAACTCTGCGCCCGCGGACTCAGTTGGAGCAACGATCTGACGCGAAACCTGCCCGACTCGACGCGGGGCCGGCCGGCCGCAGTGCTTGTGCTCTTCGGCGTGCTCGATTCGGTGCCCGCGACGAGAGCCGATCGGGGTGAGCGCGCCAGCTCACCGACCGCCCGGGTGCCACGGGACCTCGATGTGCTGCTCGTGCGCCGTGCCGAGACGCTCGGAAGCCACCCGGGGCAGATCGGATTCCCCGGCGGCAGGCTCGAGGCTGCCGACGCCGACGCTACCGCCGGCGCCCTGCGGGAGGCCATCGAAGAGACGGGCGTGGACCCGTCCGGTGTTGACACGTTGGGGGCCCTTCCCGAACTGTCCCTGACCGCGAGCAACCACCTGGTGACGCCCGTGCTGGCCTGGTGGACGCGCCCGTCGGAGGTGGTTGCCGTCGACCATGCCGAGACCATCGAGGTGTTCCGGGTGCCCGTCGCAGACCTGCTCGACCCGGCGAATCGGTCGATCACCGTTCACGGCGGCGTCTACCGGATGCCCGCGTTCACCGTCGGGGATCGGCTCATTTGGGGGTTCACCGCGCACGTGCTGTCCCGACTCTTCGAGGAGCTCGGCTGGGCCGTGCCGTGGGACTCGGGTCGAATCGTTCAACCCGACCGCTGAGCCGTCACCGTCGGGCGGATGCTCGCCCTACGCGGTCCGCACGCGAATCAGGTTCGCCCACGGGTCATCGAAGCTGAGAGTCTGCCCGTCGTCACGGGTGCTGATGCCGTGGTGCGTCATCCGCTCGTTCAGTGCTCCGAGATCGTCTGCGCCGGGCACGATGATGTCGACCTGGCCGAGTCCGAGGGCGAGGCGGCGCCTGCCGGAGCCGGCGCTGTTCCAGGTGTTCATGGCCATGTGGTGGTGGTAGCCGCCAGCCGAGACGAACAGGGCCGAGCCGCCAAGTTCGGCTGTGGATTCGAAGCCGAGCGCGTCAACGTAGAACGAACGGGCGCTCGCCACATCGCCCACCGAGAGATGCACATGACCGACGATGGCATTGCCGAGCGAGGGATTGGCGAGTGCTTCGTCGGTCAGATGGGCGCGGATGAACTCGTTCGGGTCGAGGGCGAGGGTGGACATCTCGACCTGGCCGTGAGCCCAGCTCCAGGCCGTGCGGTCACGGTCCCAATAGAGCTCGATCCCATTGCCTTCGGGGTCGGTGAAGTAGAAGGCCTCGCTGACCAGATGATCAGCGCTGCCGGTGAAGGTTCCCGGGTGCTTCGTGGCGACCGAGTAGACGGCTGCCGCGAGTTGTGCCTGAGTGTCAAAGAGAATCGCGGTGTGGAACAGGCCGGCGGCGCGCGGCTCGGGCGCCGCCAGTTGCGGAGCATGCTGCAAAATCACGATCGGTGTCGTGCCGCGGCCGAGCACGGCGACGGGACCGTCGTGACTCTGCAGTTCGAGCGTGACGGCGTCGCGGTAGTAGGCGATCATCGCGTCAAGGTTGCCCACGCGCACGGTGACAGCGCCCATACCGGTCTCGGGGGCCAATAATTCGCGCGTGGACGTGTTCATGGTGAGTCAAACAGGGGCAGCGCGCTGCGTATTCCGATCAGTCCTGGTGCAGTTGGATCAGATTGCCGCAGCTGTCGTCGAAGATCGCGGTCGTGCCCGACGCATCCGTTGACGGCTCTTGCTCGAAATGCACGTTCAGCGCGCGAAGCCGTTCAAACTCGGCCTGCACATCGGCAGTACCGAACACAATCGCGGGGACGCCGAGCTTGCGTAGGCCCTTCTTATAGGCCTCGGCCACCGAATTGTCGCTCGGTTCCAATAAGAGTCCGAGCAGGGGGTCTTCGCGGGACTGGACAACGTACAGCTGGTATTCGGGCATGACCATGAGCTCCTCGAAGCCCAAGGTGTTCGTGTAGAACTCAAACGCCGTCAATGGGTCGTCCACATGGATGCTGCACATCTTCACTCGCATAGGCTGCACACTACGCGCCCCCGGTGACACTCAACCGGATCTGCCGTCATTCAGAGTCACTCGGTGAGGCGCTCCAGCAGCTCGCGGTAGCGCGCCGCGGTCTGCTTCACAATGTGAGTCGGCAGCAGGGGCGGGGTGCCGGTCTGGTCCCAGTTCGCGGCGAGCCAGTCGCGCACGATCTGTTTGTCGAAGCTGGCCATCCGGGCTTCGGGGGTGGTGCCGTTCTGCCAGGCCGCGGCATCCCAGTAGCGGCTCGAGTCGCTTGTGAGAACCTCGTCGCCGAGGGTGATCACGCCAGTTTCGGGATCGGTGCCGAACTCAAACTTCGTGTCGGCGAGGATGACGCCGGCCGATTCAGCGATGGCAGAGGCCGCGCGGAAGATCGACAGTGACGCGTCGCGGAGGGCGGCCGCGACATCCGCTCCGACGAGCTCGACGGTGCGCTCAAACGAAATGTTCTCGTCGTGTTCGCCCAAGGGGGCCTTCCACGCCGGGGTGTAGAGCGGCTCAGGCAGACGGTCACCGTTCGTGAGGCCGGCCGGCAGCGGGATGCCGCAGACGGTCTGCGAGACCTGGTATTCCTTCCAGCCGGAACCGGTGAGATAGCCACGCACGACACATTCAATCGGGAACATCGCCAGGCGCTTGCAGAGCATGGCGCGGCCGGCAACGGCGGCGGGAATCAGGCCCACGGTGTGTTCGGTGCCGGCGTCTTTGCTCATGACATGGTCGGCCACGAGATGGTTGGGCACGTCGGCCAGACGGTCGAACCACCACAGGCTCAGGGTCGTGAGCAGTTCGCCCTTGCCCGGGATTCCCGGCTCGAGCACGTGGTCGAACGCACTCACACGGTCGCTGGCGACGACAAGAACCCGATCCAGAGCCGAAAGTTTGGCCGCGGCGGCCGAGCTCGGCGCATCGGGCACGTACAGGTCACGGACCTTGCCCGAGTAGGAATGGGTCCATCCGGGCAGATCGACGGCGACGGATGCGGGCGGCGGGGTCTCGTGGGTCACGTCACCATTCTCCCGCACCGCGGGGCGCCTGCGCACGCACGGGAGTGGCAGCGGCGCCTCAGCGCTCTGGCGCGTGGCGCCGGTGCCTACTGCGCGACGCGAGCCGCGATGTCGGTGCGGAACTGGGCGCCCTCCAGCGTGATCGTGTCGATCGCGTCGTAGGCGCGAGCGCGCGCATCCGTGAAGTCACTCCCGACCGCGACGACGCTCAGCACCCGGCCACCGGTGGCGATGAAGGTGTCGCCCTCGAGACGGGTCGCGGCGTGTGCGATCGTGACGCCGGGTACCGCGAGGGCGGCAGCCAGGCCCGTGATCGCACGACCGGTGATCGGAGTCTCGGGGTAGTTCTCACTGGCGAGAACCACGGTGACTGCGACATCGGTCGAGAATTCGGGGCGCGGTACCGAGGAGAGCTCGCCGGATGCCGCGGCGAGCAGCAGGCCAGACAGTGGCGTGATCAGGCGCGGCAGCACGACCTGGGTCTCGGGGTCGCCGAATCGGGCGTTGAATTCGATGACGCGGATGCCGGCATCCGTCAGAATCAGTCCGCAATACAGCAGCCCGATGAACGGGGTGCCTTCGGCGGCGAGCTGGCGCACGGTGGGGAGGGCGACGGTGGCGATGACCTCGTCCACGAAAGCCTGTTCGCTCCCAAAGCGCCGGTCGAGCCAGGGCAGCGGGGAGTAGGCACCCATGCCGCCGGTGTTCGGGCCGGCATCGCCGTCGGCGAGGCGCTTGTAATCCTGCGCGGGCGAGAGCGGCAGCACGGTGTGGCCGTCGCTGAGCAGGAAGAGGGACACCTCCGCTCCGTCGAGGAACTCTTCGATCAGCACGCTGCCGTGCTGCAGCCAGTACGTGGAGTGGGCGATCGCGGCGTCGCGGTCGCTCGTGACGAGCACACCCTTGCCCGCGGCCAGTCCGTCGGCCTTGACCACGTAAGGGGCGCCGAACGCGTCGAGGGCCGCTTCTGCCTCGGCGAGGGAGCCGGCGCGCACGGCGCGACCAGTGGGAACCCCGGCCGCATCCATGATGCGCTTGGCGAACGTCTTGCTGCCTTCGAGGGCGGCTGCGGCCTGGCCCGGTCCGAAGACGGGGATGCCTCGACTGCGCAGTGCGTCGGCGACGCCGGCGACGAGGGGAGCCTCCGGCCCAACGACCACGAGATCGACGTTGTCGGCGATCGCGAAGTTGGTGACGGCGTCCGGGTCATTCGCATCGAGGGCGACGCACGGAACATCCGCGGCAATTCCGGCGTTGCCGGGTGCCGCAACGATCTCGTGGCGCGGCTCTTCGCGGAGCAGAGCGGTGACGATTGCGTGCTCGCGAGCACCGGAGCCGAGGACCAGAATTTTCACAGTCTCAGGTTACCGGACGGGCTCGGCGCCACTGCCCGCGCCCACGAATTGCCACACATCGCCACATGAAGCGCCGCCACGGGGCGATCTCCGGCAACTCGCGCGCTGTCTGGGCGCCGTCGGGCGGCGTCGGGCGGCGGGTGGATGGGAGGATAGAAGCATGGGTAGGGCTCGAATTGAGGACGCGGCCGGGCTCGCCGCCGTGCGCCAGTGGCAGACGGATGCCGCTGCGGGCGCCACATCGAGCCGCGATGTGCGTGCGCTGGCCGTGCGCTACACGCTTCAATTGCTCGCCGAGCAGGCCGAGGGCAACACGCTCGAGGTGCGCGTGCCACCATTCGGCGCCGTGCAGTGCATCGAGGGCCCGCGGCACACCCGCGGCACCCCGCCGAACGTCGTCGAAATGGATGCCGCTACCTGGCTGGCGCTCGCCACCGGCGGATTGAGTTGGGTTGACGGCCTCGCCACCGGGGCCATTCACGCGTCGGGTCAGCGCGCCGACCTGACCGGGCACGTGCCGATCGTCTGACTGCGCCCCGGCTAGTCCGAGCAGGCCCGGTGCACTCGGCGCAGGGTATGGCCGCAGGCGCACGGTAGCCCGTGTGCCCAGCACTCGGTGCCACGTTCGCCCTGTTGTTGACCGGATGTGCCGCGCAGGTTGTGGCGCTGGGCGCATGGTCTAGCGTGCGCGCAGCACCACAACCTGCGCGCGGCGTTGTCGTACTGCGCGACTTACGCCAGAATCGCCGCGACCTCGGCCAGCGTCGGCATCGAGCTGGTCGCGCCGGCGCGCGTGACCGCGATCGACGATGCGACGGTCGCCCAGCGCACGGCCTCGATCATGTCGGATTCGCTGATGGTGCTGCGAGCGGATGCCGCGGCGTCGGCCGAGCTCGAGCCCGAGCCAGCGGCCGAGCCCGAGGCAGCGGCCGAGCCCGAGGCAGCGGCCGAGCCCGAGGCAGCGGCCGAGCCCGAGCTCGAGCCCGACGCAGCTGCCGCATCCGTCGAACCGGCGCCGCGCAGTGCAGCCAATCGGGCCACGAGCGCACCCACGAAGGTGTCGCCGGCGGCGGTCGTGTCGACGGCCTTCACCGGACGGGCCGGGGCGAGTCCGAGCACGACACCGTCGTGCGCGATCACCGCGCCTTCTGCGCCCAGGGTAACGATCGCCCAGGTCTGGTCGGCGCTGAGCACCTCGGCGGCGCGCACCGGATCGCTCTCTCCGGTCAGTTCAGACGCTTCGATCTGGTTCGGCACGATGAGGTCGACCGACGCAAGAAATCCCTCCGGAAACGGCATCACCGGAGCCGGTGTGAGCACGGTGAAAACACCGGCTGCTCGGGCGACGGCGATGCCCTCGACGAGCGCGCTCAGTGGCAGTTCGCACTGCATCACCAGGAATGCGGAACTCTCGATGGTGGCGTGCTGCACGTCGGTGAGTGCGGTCACGCAGGCGTTGGCGCCCGAAACGACGACGATCGAGTTCTCACCCGAGCCGACGACCGAGATGTGGGCGGTGCCGGTGGGGGCATCAACGAGCGCGAGGCCGGTGGTACGCATTCCCTCCGCAGTCATCAACGTGTGCAGATCGCGGCCGTAGGCGTTGGTGCCGACGGCGCCGAGAAAATCGACGGTGCCACCCATTCGGGCGGCCGCCACGGCCTGGTTCAGGCCCTTGCCGCCGGGAACTGTCGTGAAGCTCGAGCCGAAGATGGTTTCACCCGGCAGCGGGAGGCGGGCCATCTGCACGACGAGGTCCATATTTGCACTGCCCAGCACGGCGATTGTAGTCATTCGACTAGTCTGCCAGGCCGGCAGTGCGGTGAGGCATCGGTATCAGCCGAGCTGGCGCACCGGCAGAATGATTGGCACGTCGGTGAGCGGATGCCGGATCACTTCGACCGGATGCCGATAGACGGCGCTGACGCGCTCGGCCGTGAGCACGTCGCCGGGGGTACCGCTGGCCACGACGCGCCCCCGCTCGAGCAGCGTGATCCGGTCGGACCAGGCCGCCGCCAGTGACAGATCGTGAAGGACGACCACGACAGCGTCGCCGGCCCTGGCCCGCTCGCGGGCGAGCTGCAGCACGGCTTCCTGATGGCCGAGGTCGAGGGCCGCCGTCGGTTCGTCGAGCAGCAGGATGCCGGTGCGCTGCGCAAGCACCCGGGCGAATGCGGCCCGAGCGCGCTCGCCGCCGGACAGAGTCGGCAGTCGGCGTTCTGCCAGATGCTCGATGTCGGTGGCCGTGAGTGCAGCGGCGACGGCGGCGTCATCCTCGTCTTCCTGGGCCGTGCGCGCCCAGGGTGCCCGGCCCATTTCGACGACCTGACGCACCGTGAACGGGAAGAACACTGAGTGGTCCTGCAACAGCACCGCACGTTCACGGGCCAGCGCGCGCAACTGCCACTCCGCCAAGGGGCGGCCGGCGATCCGCACGGCACCGGCTGTGGTGGCCTGGTCGCCTGCAATCACGGCGAGCAGCGTCGACTTGCCGGCGCCGTTCGGGCCGATCAGTGCGTGCACCTCGCCCGGCTGAGCGACGAAGTCGACCTCGTCGAGGATGCGCTGAGAGTCGATGTCGACGCAGACGCCGGTCGTGCAGATGGCGGGTTCGTGCGTTGGCACGGCATCCGCGTGGGGGGTCAGCGCGTGTGCGGTGTGCATCAGGCCCACCCTCCTTCGCGGCGGCGGGTGCGTCGCAGCAGCCAGAAGAAGAACGGACCGCCCACGAGCGAGGTGAGCATTCCGATCGGCAGATCGGCCATCGGCACGGCGGTGCGAGCGACCAGGTCGGCGGTGACGAGCAGCAGGGCGCCACCGATCGCGCTCGCTGTGAGCAGCGGCAGGTGGGCCGGGCCGATGATCATGCGCATGAGGTGCGGCACCACCAAACCGACGAAGCCGATGATGCCCGCGAACGAGACGGCCGCGCAGACCAGCAGGGCGACGACGACGATGATGATGATGCGCACGAGCTCGACGTTGACGCCGAGGTGGCGCGCGCTGCGCTCGCCGAGGGCGAAGAGGTCGAGGGTGCGGGCCAGCAAAAAGGCGACGATGAGGCCGACGACGATGAGCGGCAGCACCACGCCGACCTGTTCCCAGCGGGATCCGTTCAAACTGCCCAGCTGCCAGAAAATGATCTGTTCGCGGGCGCTGGTGTCGCCGAGAAAGGTGAGTAGGGCGAGCCCGGCGCCGGCGACGGCATTCACGGCGATGCCGGTGAGTACGAGCGTGACGATCTCGGTGCGGCCGTTCGAGCGGCTCGAGAGATAGATCACCAGGGTGGTGATGAGACCGGCGGCGAAGGCGGTGACGGCGATCGTCCATTCGCCGAGGAACGTCCAGCCGAGCACGATGCTGAGGGAGGCCCCGAGCGCGGCTCCTGACGAGACACCGACAACGCTCGGTTCGGCCAGCGGGTTGCCGAAGATCGCCTGCATGAGTGTGCCCGCCGAGGCGAGGGCCGCACCGATCAGCAGCGCCATCACAATGCGGGGAAAACGGATTGTCCAGAGTGTGGCGTCGGTCATCGCCGTGTCAGCGCCGCCGCCGGAGTCGAAGCCAAGCGCGCGGCCGATCGAGGCGAGCACGCCGCCGGGGGTGATCGCGACCTGACCGCTGCCGGCCGAGACGAGCACCATCAGGACCAGTGCGACGCTGAGGCCGGTGAAGAGGAGGGCGCGGCGGGTGGCGGAGGCCGCAGCTGTGCGATCGAGCGTCACGACGCATCCGGCGCGTAAATCGCGCGGGCCAACGAATCGAGCACTTCGGAGGTGCGCGGACCGAACGCGAGAATCGCGTCGTCACGCATATCGACGATGCGTCGGTGCTGCCCAGCGGGGGTGGCCTGCAACGCCGGAATGGTGTCGAGCAGGCCGTCGACCCCGCCCACCGATTTGAGACCGTTCGTCATCACGAGCAGCACGTCGGGTGCCGTAGCGACGAGGGCTTCCGCCGTCAAGGGCTTCATGCCCTGCCAGCCAAACTCCGACGCCACGTCGATGCCGCCGAGACTGTCGATCAGTGAATCGGCTCCGGATTCGGCACCGAAGATGTAGTAAATGCTTGACGCTCCGCGCATATAGAGGAACAGGATACGCGGGCGATCCGCGGGGTTCTGTGGGGCGAGAGCGGCGATCGACGCGATTGTCGCATCCGTCTCGCTGGTCAGTCGCTCGGTGAGTGCGGTGCCCGCGGCTGGAACGCCAAGCGCGGTGGCGACCTGGCCGATGAGAACCGCGTTGTCGCTGAGGCTGCGGTCGGCCGTGACGACGACGATCGGAATCCCGACCTCACGCAGCTGGGCGAGCACGTCGCGGGAGCCGACGGTGCGGTCGGTCAGGATCACTGTGGGGGCAAGGGCGATCACCGCTTCGGCGGCCAGCTCATGGCCGTTTTGGGTGATCAACGGCAGATCGGCAGCGCCGGGAAACTCGGTGGAGCTGTCCCTGGCGATCACGCGGTCGCCGAGGCCGAGGGCGAAGACCGTTGCGGCGAGGGTGCCGGAGCGGTCGACGGCGATGATGCGGTCGGCGTTCGTCACGGTGACCGTCAGGCCGTCATTGTCGGTGACCGTCACGGGGAGGGCGGGCGTCGGGGTGCCGGCGATGGGCTCGATGGCCTGCGACGACAGGCAGGCCGTCGATTCGCCGGTCAGGGTGGCGGGCGAGGCGGCGGCGACGAGTTCGGTGAGTGGAACGTCGGCTCCGGGGCACTGCGCCGCGGCGGTGTCAGGGGTGGCCGTAGCGCCGGTCACCGGGTCGGTTGTCGCCGCGCAGCCGGCGGCGGAAGAGACGACGACGAGGGCAAGGATGGCGCTGGTCAGGCGACGGCGCGAGGGAGAGAGGGGCACAATTATTTAGGATAGCCTATCCTCAGCTTGACAGCATCTTCACGCGCCCTCTACGGTTAGCTTAGCCTCACCTAAGCGGGTGAAGTTTCCCCCCCTCTGGTTCTCACACTGCGCTCGTCGCTCATCCTCGCTCATCGTCGGAATTCGTTCCGTTGGCGCGCCCGGCGGCGTGTGCACAGATCACCACGTCTGGAGTTCTCGTTCCATGATTCACGCCTCCCCGCCGGCAAGCCGGTTCCGAACACTTCTGGCGACAGTGGTCGTCTCGCTTCTGGTCGGTGGTGCGTCTGTTGTCACCGCGATGCCGGCGCTCGCCGATGAACCGGTGGGCGGTCCCGCCGTGACGGTGACCGAGGTTCCCGCGGGGGGCGGCACCGTCACAGTCACCGGTAGCGGCTTCGCTGTGCCCGCACCGGGAATCTATCTGTCTCTCGGCCCCGTCGGACTGGCCGGCTTCTACGCTGGGTCCGCTTCGCTGATCGGCGAAACGGCAGTGATCGTGCCGGCGGCGGATGGCACGTTCTCCCAGACGATGACGGTTCCTGCATCACAGGACGGCGGCTACGCCTTCTATACCTCGCGCGCGCACGGCGCCGGTCTCAGCGATCCAAGCATGAACACCGCCACGACGGTGACGTTCGCGGCCGCGCCTGATCCTGAACCGACGGATGAACCGACGGCTGAACCGACGGCTGAACCGACGGCTGAACCGACGGCGGCTCCTGCTCCGGTTCCGACGGTGTCGGTGACGAAGTCGACGGGTTTGAATGCTGCGGGCGAGACGATCACGGTCACTGGTGCCGGGTTCGTGCCGTCGGCTCCGGCCACGGATGGTACTCGTCCGCCGTTGCAGGGTGCGTTCGCTGGGACGTATGTGGCGTTTGGTAAGTTCGCGGATGTCTGGCAGCCGTCGGTTGAGGCGGATGGTGCGGCGCGGGCGACGGATGCGGCCAACACGAAGTGGGCTGTTCCGGCCGAGAGTATGACGCTTCCCGGCATGGCGGGGCGGTCGATCGAGTTGAAGGCTGATGGTAGCTTCGCGATCACGATGACCGTGAAGAAGGGCTTCGATAAGGAGCCGGCGACGGGTAACTACGGCATTTACACGTATTCCGGTGGTGGTGCGAAGTACGCCGGTTTCGAGACTATGACTCCGATCGCGTTTGCGGCTCCTGCTCCGGTTCCGACGGTGTCGGTGACGAAGTCGACGGGTTTGAATGCTGCGGGCGAGACGATCACGGTCACTGGTGCCGGGTTCGTGCCGTCGGCTCCGGCCACGGATGGTACTCGTCCGCC
This sequence comes from Leifsonia psychrotolerans, assembly GCF_013410665.1. NCBI lineage: Bacteria > Bacillati > Actinomycetota > Actinomycetes > Micrococcales > Microbacteriaceae > Glaciibacter > Glaciibacter psychrotolerans. Next base: position 3,374,999 of record NZ_JACCFM010000001.1, read on the forward strand.
GTTGCAGGGTGCGTTCGCTGGGACGTATGTGGCGTTTGGTAAGTTCGCGGATGTCTGGCAGCCGTCGGTTGAGGCGGATGGTGCGGCGCGGGCGACGGATGCGGCCAACACGAAGTGGGCTGTTCCGGCCGAGAGTATGACGCTTCCCGGCATGGCGGGGCGGTCGATCGAGTTGAAGGCTGATGGTAGCTTCGCGATCACGATGACCGTGAAGAAGGGCTTCGATAAGGAGCCGGCGACGGGTAACTACGGCATTTACACGTATTCCGGTGGTGGTGCGAAGTACGCCGGTTTCGAGACTATGACTCCGATCGCGTTTGCGGCTCCTGCTCCGGTTCCGACGGTGTCGGTGACGAAGTCGACGGGTTTGAATGCTGCGGGCGAGACGATCACGGTCACTGGTGCCGGGTTCGTGCCGTCGGCTCCGGCCACGGATGGTACTCGTCCGCCGTTGCAGGGTGCGTTCGCTGGGACGTATGTGGCGTTTGGTAAGTTCGCGGATGTCTGGCAGCCGTCGGTTGAGGCGGATGGTGCGGCGCGGGCGACGGATGCGGCCAACACGAAGTGGGCTGTTCCGGCCGAGAGTATGACGCTTCCCGGCATGGCGGGGCGGTCGATCGAGTTGAAGGCTGATGGTAGCTTCGCGATCACGATGACCGTGAAGAAGGGCTTCGATAAGGAGCCGGCGACGGGTAACTACGGCATTTACACGTATTCCGGTGGTGGTGCGAAGTACGCCGGTTTCGAGACTATGACTCCGATCGCGTTTGCGGCTTCCGACCCGAATCCCCCGGTCGCCGAAACCGGTTCGCTCAACTGGGGTGTGAGCAAGTCGTTCCGTGACTATGTCACTGGGCCGATTGCGCACGGCCGCATCGTCGTCTCCGGCAGTGCAACCGCCGTAAACGGCAGTTTCAGCTTCGCGCAGTCCGGTGGAACGTTCGACCCGTCAACCGGCACCGGCGCCGCGCTCTACTCGGGGACCATGCGATTCATCGGCCATGACGGTGCTCTTGACCTCTCGTTTGCGAACCCGATGATTCGTTTCGACTCCGCTACGAAGGCCACCCTCATCGTCTTCATCAACGGAGTGTCCGTCGAGTACGCCACGATCGACCTCACTCCGAAGAGCCAGGTGCTTCGCGCCGCGGCAACAGCAACGACCAACGTCTTCCGCCTCGAGAACGCCAAGGTCGTCCTGACGGCCGCCGGGTCCGCGGCCATGGACGGCTTCTACCCGGCCGGCACCGTGCTCGACTCGATGGACCTCACCGTCGGTGCCCCGAGCGTCAAGCCCGACCCGACCCCGAAGCCTGACCCAACCCCGAAGCCCGATCCCATGCCGGTCCCGCCGACGACTCCGACCACGGGTAACGGCGGCAACCAGCCGCAGCTGCAGAGCGGGTCGCTCACATGGGGCGTCAGTTCGGCCTTCCGCAACTACATCACCGGTACTATCGCTCACGGCAGCATCTCGGTCTCGGGCGGAGCCACCTCCGGTGACGAGGCCTACCGGTTCGGTCAGTCCGGCGGCAGCTACAACGCTGCAGCGCAGACGGGCGAGGGAAACTACGCGGGAGCAGTGCGGTTCACCGGTCACGGTGGCGTGCTCGACCTCACCTTCGCGAACCCCACGGTGCGCATCGATTCACCGGCAGCGGCCACCTTGGTCGTCTCGGTCAACGGCAGCCGCACCGACCTCGGTCGTGTCGACATTGCCGGCAATGGCGCGCTGCGCGACGGCGCATTCACCGTGACGGATGCCGCGGTCACCGTGACCGCAGCCGGCGCGACCGCCTTCAACGGCTTCTACAGCGCCGGGGCGGCGCTTTCGCCGCTGAGCTTCACGATCGGCGCCAACGGAGCCGCCCCGGCCGGTTCGACGGGAACCGTGTCGACGGCGTCCTTCGTCGGACCCAAGCCCGCCGTCGAACAGCCGGCCGTTTCGGCCGCCGCCGGGTGCACGGTCTCGGCCGCCACCCTGGACTGGGGCTTCAAGGAAGGCTTCCGCAGCTACCTGACAAGCGCCATTGCGAATGGCGACTGGGAGCTCGGTGCCGGAACGACCTACGCCAACGGTGCCTTCTCCTGGACCGGCGGAACCGGAACCTACGACGCACAAGCCGAGACTGGTCTCGTCAGCTTCGTCGGCGACATCCGTTTCACCGGCCATGAGGGCATTCTTGACACGAAGATCGCCAACCCGCGCATCGAGTTCGTCGATGCGGCGACCGCCTACCTCGTGTTCGATGTGACGGGCAACACCCAGATGGGTGAGGCAGTGAACGCCGCCGACGTGCGCTTCGTGCAGCTCGACCTGGCGGCAGCACCGCCGATGATCGCCGATGGTGCAGGCACCGAATCGACCCAGACCGTCACGCTCACGGCTGTGCCGACGACGCTGACAGATGCCGGTGTCGCAGCATTCGGAACCTACCCCGCTGGCGAGGAGTTCGACCCGGTCTCGGCGACGTTTGAGCTGGATTCCGCCTGTGCACAGGCGCTCGCTGTTCCGACGAGCGACATGCAGGTCGAGGCGAAGGCCGGAACAACTGCGGTCGACCCGGCGTCGTCGACCAGCCCGATGTCGTGGATTCTCTGGGCGGTCATCGGCGTACTGCTCGCCGTCGTGCTCGTGCTCCTGGTGTTGCTGCGCCGTCGCGCGGTTGCGTCACGCGCGGTCGCTTCGAACTAGTACGGCTCACACTCACGCGAGATCGGAGTTGTTGTCGTTATGAATGCCTCATAACGACAACGACTCCGATCTCGCGCGTTAAGGATTGCGAGAATCCTCGCGTGCACGCATGCGACAATAGAGGAGTGAGTTCTGCAGAACAGCCAGCACCGACCGACCGTCCCGATCAGCCAGTGAATTCGGCGCAATCCGCCGACGAAACGGTGATCTCCCACACCACAGTGGTGGTGCACCGTTCCCCGCGCTACGTCAACTTCATGATTCTGGGCGCCATCCTCGGCGCGGTCCTCGCCCTCATTCTCACGGTGGCTTTCCCCGACAACCCCGACTTCGGCAAGGCCCAGGTCTTCGGTTTCCTGCTTCTGGCTGGTGTCGCATTCGGTGTGGCCATTGGTTCACTCGTCGCGCTGGTCATCGACCGTCTCATTCGATCGCGCACCGTCGGCGTCGATAGACTGGCCGCGAAAGAATCACCGGCCGACTCGGCTACGGATGTCGTCACAGGCACCCACTCGTCCAACGAAAATTCAGAGTAAAGGGGCTGCGGCGTGCCCGGTGGCGATGGACTTCTCAGTCATGATCTTCTGCACGGGGAGAAGGGGCCCCAGGATGCCTGCGGCGTTTTCGGCGTCTGGGCTCCGGGCGAGGAGGTAGCCAAGCTCAGCTACTTCGGTCTCTACGCACTGCAGCACCGCGGACAGGAATCTGCCGGAATCGCCACGAGCGATGGCAGCAAGATCCTCATCTACAAAGACATGGGCCTGGTGTCGCAGGTCTTCAATGAGGCCGCGCTCAGCACTCTGCTCGGCCACATCGCCGTGGGCCACACGCGCTACTCCACGACAGGGTCGTCGAGCTGGCAGAATGCGCAGCCGACGCTCGGGAGCACCGCGAACGGAACTGTTGCGCTCGGCCACAACGGCAACCTCACCAACACGGCCGAGCTGATGCAACTCGTGCACGACCGGTACCCCGAGGCCGACGGTGAGTTGCGCCGTGGCAACACCACCGATACCGCCGTGGTCACTGCGTTGCTCACCGGTGACACCGCGCACACGCTCGAACAGACGGCCCTTGAGGTGCTGCCGCGCCTGCGCGGCGCCTTCTGCCTCGTCTTCATGGACGAGACCACGCTCTATGCCGCCCGCGATCCCCAGGGCGTGCGCCCACTCGTTCTCGGCCGCCTGGACCGGGGCTGGGTCGTCGCCTCCGAAACCGCCGCCCTCGACATCGTCGGCGCGAGCTTCGTGCGCGAGGTCGAACCGGGTGAGCTCGTCACGATCGACGAGGATGGCCTGCGCACCCAGCGTTTCGCTCAGCCCGACCCCAAGGGTTGCGTGTTCGAATACGTCTATCTGGCCCGGCCAGACACCACCATTGCCGGACGAGGCGTGCACGAAGCCCGCGTCGAGATGGGCCGCAAGCTCGCCGCCGAGCATCCGGTCGAAGCCGATCTCGTCATTCCGACCCCCGAGTCGGGAACGCCAGCGGCGATCGGTTACGCGCAGGCCTCCGGGATCCCTTTCGGACAGGGCCTGGTCAAGAACTCCTACGTCGGACGTACGTTCATTCAGCCCTCGCAGACCATTCGCCAGCGCGGCATCAAGCTCAAGCTGAACCCGCTCAAAGAGGTCATCAAGGGCAAGCGTCTGATCGTCGTCGACGACTCGATTGTGCGCGGCAACACGCAGCGCGCCCTCGTCAGCATGTTGCGTGAGGCCGGCGCCGCCGAGGTGCACGTGCGGATCTCGAGCCCGCCCATCACCTGGCCCTGTTTTTACGGGATCGACTTCGCCACCCGCGCCGAACTAATCGCCACCGGCCTCGGCGTCGACGAGGTGCGCCAGTCGATCGGTGCCGATTCTCTCGGGTACCTCTCCGAAGACGGCATGATCGCCTCGACCCACCAGCCGCGCGAGCGCCTGTGCACCGCCTGCTTCACGGGTGTGTACCCGATTCCGCTGCCCGACTCGCAGCACCTCGGCAAGAACCTCCTCGAACGTCAACCGGCATCGAACGGATGCGACCCCGGCCCCGACGCCGAGTTCGAATCCACGCTCGAGTCGGAGCCAACTGCAGCCCCCGAGCGAACGGATGCCGCGCATCCCGTATCGCTTCCCCTCGGAGACCCAGGAAGACAAGAATGAGCAACGCTTCATACGCCGCAGCCGGAGTCGACACCACGGCCGGTGACCTCGCCGTCGAATTGATGAAGGCGGCGGTCAGCCGCACACACGGACCCGAGGTGCAGGGCGGCTTCGGCGGTTTCGCCGGCCTCTACGACGTGTCGTTCCTGACTGCGTTCAAGCGTCCCTTGCTGGCGACCTCCACCGACGGCGTCGGCACAAAGGTCGCAATCGCCCAAGCCATCGACAAGCACGACACCATCGGCCAAGATCTGGTCGGCATGGTCGTCGACGACATCATCGTGGTGGGCGCTCGCCCGCTGTTCATGACTGATTACATCGCCTGTGGCAAAGTCGTTCCCGAGCGCATCGCCTCGATCGTGGCCGGCATCGCCACGGCCTGTGCAGCCACAGGCACCGCCCTCGTCGGCGGAGAGACCGCGGAACACCCGGGGCTGCTCGGCCCCGACGACTATGACGTGGCCGGTGCGGCCACCGGCGTGGTCGAGGCCGAACAGGTGCTCGGCGCCGAGCGCGTGCGGCACGGTGATGTCGTCATCGCAATGGCTTCGTCGGGCCTGCACTCCAACGGCTACTCGCTCGTGCGCCACATTCTGGCCCAGCGCGGTATTGCCTTCACCGACACGTCGGCGGAACTCGGCGGCAACGTCGGCGAAGCGCTGCTCGTGCCCACCCGCCTCTACACGGCACCGCTGCTTGGCATCCTCACCGATCCGAGCCTGGCCGGTGCGGTGCACTCGCTCAGCCACGTGACCGGCGGTGGCATCGCTGCCAACCTGGCTCGCGTGCTGCCGCTTGGCTCCTGGGTAGAGGTCGAGCGTTCCACCTGGTCGCCGCCCGGTGTCTTCCGCGTGCTCAGCGACATGGCCGGGTCGACGCTGGAAAGCTCGGAAGGCACCTGGAATCTCGGCATCGGCATGTTCGCCGTGGTCGCCGCGGATGCCGCCCCCGCCGTGATCGCGCGGCTTGAGGCCGACGGCATCCCGTCCTGGGTCGCCGGCCGTGTGTCGACCGAGACCCGCGACTTTGCCGGGTTCGAGCAGGGCGCCAAGGGCGTCAACGGCGGCGCGGTGCGCCTCACCGGTTCTTACCTGAGCTAATCGAACGCAGCCGGAACTCACGGAACCCAGTCGGAGCTCACCGCACTCAGACGGATGCCGCGGGCCACTGGCACCGCGGCATCCGTGCCGGAGAGAAAGCGCGGGCACCCAGAATCACCAATAACGCCGAGCGCCGCTGTGTGAGCAGCGATACTCGGCGTGAATGGTGATCGTCGCCGGTCAGGCGCGCTTTTGCTCGTCTTCAGGAGCGTAGTGGTCGACGTAGTCCGAGGACTCGGTCGGCTCATACTCCGGCCATTTGGCCAGATCTTCGTCGAGCCGCGGGTCAGCGGCAGGATGCCCGGTGAGTTCGCGCTCGAGCGCGTTGTAGTTGGTGTCCGGGCTGAAATACTTCAGCTCGCGAGCCACCTTGGTGTGCTTTGCTTTTTGACGGCCGCGCCCCATGCGAGACCCCCTTACGATGCCAGGCCAAGTCTGCCAAAGCCACTTGGGATTTACCGAACGGATTGTATGAAAACTAACCGCTAGTTTAGCATGATGGGCCGCGCGCGCTGCCGCTGCGGTTCCCGATCGAAAATACAGGAGGCGAAACGGTGACGAGTAGCGAAACCGTGCCCGTTGTCATCATCGGTGCCGGACAGGCCGGACTCTCTGTTGCTTACTATTTGCGCCGGTTCGAGTTGGTTGCGGGCCGCGATTTCGTCATTCTTGACCGCGGGCCGGATGCCGGCGGCGCCTGGCAACATCGGTGGGAATCCCTGCGGCTTGGCACCGCTCACCGGGTGAACGACCTCCCGGGTCTGGCCGAACTGGGGCTGAGCTTCGCGACAGCAGACCGCGCCCGGGCGGCCCGTGACATCGTCGCCGATTACTACAGCCGGTATGAAGAACACTTCGAATTGAATGTGCATCGGCCTGAGACCGTGTTGCGCGTGTTCAACCGCAGCGCAGACCTCGTCGTGACATCGAGCCGACCTGGTCGGGCCGGGGAGCCTGCCGAGGAACGCGAAACCGTCGCCCAGCTGCTGGTCAACGCCACCGGAACCTGGGGTGCTCCGTTCATTCCCTACTACCCGGGAGCGCATACCTTTGCGGGGCGGCAGGTGCACACCGCGGGGTTCAGCTCGGCGGAAGAGTTCAGGGGTCAACGGGTTCTGGTGGTCGGCGGCGGAACCTCGGCCATCGGATTTCTGCTCGAGCTCGAGGGTGTCGCGGCTGAACTCGTGTGGGCGGCCCGGCGCCCGATCGACTGGGTGCACGGCGAAGAACTCGACCTGGAGGGGGCATCGGCCGCCGTGGCGGCGCAAGATGAGGCGGCGCGCAGCGGACGGGCCTTGCCGAGCATCGTCAGCGGCACCGGAGTGCCGGTCAGCCGACGGATCTCAGCGGGAATCGAGCGGGGGCTTCTCGTGGCCCGGCCGATGTTTGCGGCGATCGAGCCTGACGGCGTGCGGTGGGATGACGGCAGTTTCACCGCCGTCGACACGATCATCTGGGCCTCGGGTTTTCGCGCGGAATTGCGGCACCTGGCTCCACTCAAGCTGCGTGAGAAGGCCGGCGGACTGACGGTCGGTGCCGGGGCATCCTGGACCGACCCGCGCATCTTTTTGGCCGGTTATGGACCGCAGGCCAGTACCGTCGGCGCAAATCGGGCGGGCCGCATGATTGCCCGTCAGGTCATGGCGTTGCTCTAGCAGCCCCGTTGGTCGGCAGTCCCCGTTCCCGCTGGTCGAGCTGCCCCGTTGGTCGAGCGACCCCGACCCCGTTGGTCGAGCCTGTCGAGACCCTGCGACTCAGTCCGGAGGTGGGCGTGCGTGATCTCGACGAGCTCGATCGGCGGTGGGGTCGAGCGGTCCCGGGCGTTCGAGCGGCCCCGTTGGTCGAGCCTGTCGAGACCTCGTCGTCACCGTTGGTCGAGCGTGTCGAGACCCTGCGACTCAGTCCGGGGGTGGGCGTGCGTGATCTCGACGAGCTCGATCGGCGGTGGGGTCGGGCGGTCCCGGGCGTTCGAGCAGCCCCGTTGGTCGAGCCTGTCGAGACCCTGTCGCTACCGTTGGTCGAGCGTGTCGAGACCCTGCGACTCAGTCCGGAGGTGGGCGTGCGTGATCTCGACGAGGTCGATCGGCGGTGGGGTTGAGCGGTCCCGTGAGTCCCGCGGCCCCTACTTCCGTTTGCGCCTGCGGGACGCCGCCGGGCGGGACCGCGGGGGTGGGCCACCGATCAGTGCCGGGTTCTTCTTGGCGGCTGCAGCTGCGGCCGCCTCGGCTGCCTTGGCCGCCGGTGTGAGTGGCTTGCGTTGGATGGGACGCGGACGCACGGGCTCGCCGCGCCGCGATTCCCCGGGAATCGGCCGTGATCGACGCCCGTAGATCAGTTCCGACGAGTCAAGCAGCCACGGAACGAGCGCAATCGTGACTCCGTGCACGAGCATCAGCTTCTGACGAATGCGCCGGGCCTTGTGGTTGTGCAGCAGGTTCTCCCACCAGTGCCCGACGATATAGATGGGCGTGTACACCGTGATCACCTCGGAGCCGTGGGCGGCGCGATGCTCCTTGACGTAGTTGATCAGCGGCCAGCTGATGTCGCGGTACGGCGACTGCACGATGCGCAAGCGCACCTGAATGTTCTGCGCGATCCAGTCGTGCTTGAGCTGTTTGGTCTCGTCATCGTCGATCGACACATGGATGGCCTCGAGCGAATCGTGGCGCGCGGCAATCGCGTAATCGAGCGCCTTCAAAACGGGCTTCTGCATCTTGCCGACGAGAACGATGGCGTGGTCACCATTCGCGCCGAACGTGGTCACCGGATCGACTTGAATTTCGGTGGCCACGTCACGGTAGTAGCGGTTCACGCCCAACATGAGCAGGAACAGGATCGGCATGAGAAGGAAGACGAGCCAGGCTCCGTGCGTGAACTTGGTGATCGTGACGACGATGAGCACGACGCCGGTGAGAATCGCACCGAAGCCGTTGATGGAGAGACTGCGAATGATCGCGCCACGGTTCGGCGGATTCGTTTTCAGAAGCGTGAGCCAATGCCGCACCATGCCGGTCTGGCCGAGCGTAAACGATACAAAGACGCCGATGATGTACAGCTGGATCAGCAGCGTCAGGTTGGCCTGGTAGACGATCAGGATGGCGCTGGCGGCAAAAGCCAGCAGCAGCACGCCGTTGGAATAGATCAGACGGTCGCCACGGGTGCTGAGCGACTTGGGTGCGTAGGAGTCCTTTGCCAGAACCGAGCCGAGCAGGGGGAACCCGTTGAACGCGGTGTTGGCCGCCAGCAGCAGCACCGCCGCCGTGGCCGCCTGCAGCACGTAGAACAGGATCGTGTTGTTGCCAAAAGTGGCCGCAGCGAGCTGGGCGATCAGGCTGCGTTGGGGAGAGGATGCGCACTCCGTCCAGCCGATCAGGTCACAGGGGTTCTCGACGTAATGCACCTTCGCGACGAGCGCGAGCGTGATGAGCCCGATGAAGAGCACGATCGCGATGCTGCCCATCAGCACCAGAGTCTTTTGCGCATTGGCAATCTTGGGCCGCTTGAACGCGGGAACACCGTTGGCGATCGCCTCGACACCGGTCAGGGCGCTGCATCCGCTCGCGAACGAACGCAGCAAAAGCAAGATGAACGCCGACTGCGCGAGACTCTGACCCTGCACTGTGAATGCGGCGGATTCGGCAACCGGGGGATCGCCGAGAGCGATGCGCACCACGCCGACGATCACGAGGAGCATTGCGCTGGCGATGAAGAGATAGGTGGGGATGGCGAACGCCGTGCTCGCTTCGCGCACACCGCGCAGGTTCGCTGCGGCCAACGCGATCACGAAGAAGACCGCGAGTTCCACCCGCAGTGAGGCCAACACGGGGAATGCGGAGATGATGTTGTCAACACCGCTCGCGACCGAGACCACGACGGTCATCACATAGTCGACGAGCAGGGCGGATGCGACGATCAAGCCGGCCTTTTCGCCCAGGTTCTTCGAGGCGACTTCGTAGTCGCCACCGCCTGACGGGTAGGCCTTGACCAGCTGCCGGTACGACAGTACGACGGTGAGCATGAGCACGACGACCGCGGCGGCAATCCACGGCGCGAAGCTGAGAAAAGCCAGCCCGCCGAGCGTCAGAATGAGCAGGAGCTCCTGTGGCGCGTAGGCAACGCTCGACAGCGCATCACTCGCGAAAATGGGCAGCGCAAGCCGCTTGCTGAGAAGTTGACCCTCCAGATGTTCGCTCGGGAGGGGGTCGCCGATGATCCACCGCTTAGGAGATCGACTTTCTATCGGCGGGGGATCGACCTGATTTGTCACGAGGGACGACACTACTCTCCCTACACCCCCAGTCAAGCCGAACGGGGCAATGACAGATGAAGCGTTATGAAAGTGCTGTCGCGGAGCCGGGAATCCGTTCCCCTGCCGCGCTCTGAGCGGCGTCGATGACTCGCCACAGTGCGCTGCGCAGCAGGGCCAATTCGTCGAGACTCAGGCCGAGCTGGTCGATGATTCGCGGCGGAATGCTCTCGGCTTCGGCACGCAGGGCGACGCCCGTTTCGGTCAGCGAGATGTCGAGCATCCGTTCGTCAATGCTGCTTCGGGCGCGGCGAACGAGGCCGGCCGCTTCGAGACGTTTCACGAGTGGCGACAGGGTGCCTGGTTCCAGCTGAATGGCGCTCCCGAGGTCTTTGATCGAGCGCGGGCTGTGTTCCCAGAGGGCGAGCATCACGAGGTATTGCGGATGCGTGAGGCCGTACGGCTCGAGAATGGGGCGGTAGATGGCGTTCACGCTCCGTGAGGCGATGGCCAGGGCGAAGCAGACCTGCTCTTCGAGCTGGAGCAGATTGGGCGTCTCCGCAGTCAAGGTCTGTCCGATCCATGCAAGCCGTGCGTGTCTCGCACCTGTCGAAAAGCTTAGTACACTAATGGTTATGGCACGAACTATACCGACACCGGATGCCGGGCGTCCGCATGGCCGCATGACCGCCTGGCTCAACCGCACCCTGTTCCCGTGGATCGGGCCCCCACCGCTCGGGCCGTACACGGACGAACCGGAGGCAGCGGTGGCCGCCGCCCAAGCTCAGTCGGTTTGCCCGATGTGTGGCGAACTCATGTCGCTGCACGAGATCGATCGCTCGGGGGAGCGCACCCAGATCTACCACCCTTCAGCAGAGCAGGCCGCCGAGCGCCGGGCGGCACTCGGTCTCGAGTAGCCGCATCGCGGGTCGAGCCCGCCGTCGTTGGTCGTCGTTGGTCGAGCTTGTCGAGACCTGGCCACGAGATCTCGACAAGCTCGATCAACGCATTCGCTCGATCAACGCATTCGCAGCCGCTAGCCGAGCGCGCGCAGGCGCGGCGCGAGGTCGCGCTCGAAGAGGTCGAGGAAACGCTTTTGGTCGTGACCGGGGGAGTGGAAGACCAGGTGGTTGAGGCCCGCGTCAATGTACTGCGCGACCTGAGCGACGGCGTCCTCAGGGTCTGACGCCACGATCCACCGCTTGGCGACCTGCTCGATCGGCAGGGCATCGGCTGCTGCCTCCATCTCGATCGGATCTTCGATCGAGTGTTTCTGTTCGGCGGTCAACGACAGCGGGGCCCAGAATCGGGTGTTCTCAAGCGCGAGCGCGGGGTCGGTGTCGTAGGAGATCTTGATTTCAATCATGCGGTCGATGTCGGCCAGATTGCGCCCCGCCTGCTCCGCGCCTTCGGCCACGGCCGGAAGAAGCTTCTCGGTATACAGCTCCATTCCCTTGCCCGACGTGCAGATGAAGCCGTCGCCGCTTCGTCCGGCATACCGGGCAACGAAGGGGCCGCCGGCGGCGATATAGACGGGGATTCCATCGTCGGGGCGGTCGTAGATCGATGCGCCGTTGGTCGTGTAGTACTCGCCGTCGAAGTCGACGCGGTCCCGCGACCAGAGTTCACGCATGAGGTCGACGGACTCGCGCAGGCGCGCAAACCGCTCCTTGAACTCGGGCCATTCGCCCTGGAAGCCCGTGGCGATCTCGTTGAGGGCCTCACCCGTGCCGACCCCGAGCATGATGCGCCCCGGGTAGAGGCAGCCCATCGTGGCGAACGCCTGCGCGATGACGGCTGGGTTGTAGCGGAAGGTCGGCGTCATGACCGAGGTGCCGATCTGAATGCGCGAGGTGCGCTCACCCACGGCGGTCATCCAGGCGATCGAGAACGGCGCATGCCCGCCGACGTGGCGCCAGGGTTGAAAGTGGTCGCTGACCGTGACGCTGTCGAAGCCGTGTTCCTCGGCCATCACCCCCAGCTCAACGAGTTCACGCGGCGCGAACTGCTCAGCCGATGCCTTCAAACCCAACTTCAACACGGTGCCTCCACTTAGTACTGTCGATCACTCCAGGCCGATGATTCTGCTCTCACGACACTAGCGAGAAGTGGGCCCTCTGTGCCGTTCTGGCCGCAGGTCATTGCATGCGTGCTCAGGTGAGCGACGCCAGGATGTCGGCCCGCACATCGGCGAGACGGCGGCGCAACTCGGACACGGTGTCGAGCGGCACCTGCGACCGAGCGGCCGCCGTGCGCAGATCGGCGCGCAACTGCTGGCGGAACTCGGTGAGAACCATCTCGGCTTCGCGCAGGGCACGGGTGGAATCGGCGTGCTGCTTCGACTCAGTGCCGTGCTGCTTCGACTCGGAAGCGGCTTGCCGGGCAGCCGAAGCGAGATCGGCCCGCAAGCTCTTCATGGCCGCGTTCACCCCCGAACGCACCTCGTCGGCGAGGCGACGCACCGAATCGGTGACCTCGTTCTCGATTGCATCAAGCTCGCCCTGGCGGGTCGCCAGTTCGGCGCGGCCGGCCTCCGTGATGGAGTAGACGGTCTTGCGGCCGTCTGACGTCTTCGTGACGAGTCCGTCTTCTTCGAGTTTGGCCAGTCGGGGGTAGATCGTGCCGGCGCTCGGGCTGTAGGTGCCGCCGAATCGTTCGCTCAGTGCCTGGATCAGCTCGTAGCCGTGTCGGGGCTGCTCGGCGAGAAGGCTGAGCAGGTAGAGACGCAGGCTGCCGTGGGAGAAGACCGGGGGAGTCATGCCGACGCCTCCGTGCTCGTTTCTGAGGCGCGACGCACGACCGAGATGTCACCGGAGACCGAGTTGGCATTCAGTTCGAGCCACGAGCCCGACAGGTCGCCGTCGGTGCCGGTGTACCCCTTGCCGAGCGTGCCGCGAATGGTGCGGTCGTCGAGCTGGATCGTGCCGGATACCGTGTTGATGCGGTAACGCGCGGCTACCTCGGCGGCGAGCCGCACGGTGAGATTTCCACTGACCGTGTTGGTGCTGATGCGGTCTGGCACTCCCGTGACGTCGAGAAAGACGTTGCCGGCGACGCCGTCGACGCTGAACCGACGGATGCTTCCACTCGCGGTGATCTCGCCCGACACGGTGTGCGCCGAGACGGTTCCGGTGTGGTTGCGCACCGAGAACTCGCCATTTACGCCGTTGAGTTCGAGCCCACCCGTGCAGCCGTCGACCGTCACGTCCCCCGAGACGGTGCTGAGACGGGCGTCGTTGGCGAGGCCCGAGATGAGGGCGTCGGCCGAGACCACGCCGAATTTCAGCGCGACATCCCGCGGCACCATGATGCTTACGTCGGCCTGGGCGCTGCCGCGGAACGAGCTGAACACTTCGATGAAGTTGTCCCAGCGCAATTGGGGGTGATCGATCTCGAGAGTGTCGCCATCCATTTGGATCTTGAGGTCTTTGCCGCTGACACTGTGCACCTCGACCCGGGCGCCGGGTTCATCGTGGCCGATGACGTCGACCTTGCCGGCGATCAGGCTGACCTTGAGCTGGCGCACCAGCGCAACATCAATGATCTTGCTGTGGCCGGGGGCGACCAGCCATTTTTCGAGTGTCATTGCGTTCTCCTTGGCGGGGCATCCGTGGATGCCGACATCACGATCCTGAAATCTGAATAACGCGATATATCGCGTTGTGTTGATTTCACGATATATCGCGTCTTGCGCCGGCGCAAGGGGGCGGGTGGGGAAGGGGTATTCGTGGCTGCCAAACGGACCCAGTCCGCTCACGCAGCCCGTCTCAACGCCGCCTTATTGCTTCCGCAAGTCAGCTTATGGTGGTCTTCAACGCAAGTTTTGCTTGACGACACACGGAACTCGCCATACGATCAACCGATCCCTCAGATCGATTCTGCTCAGCATTGAGGAGGGCTGTCGCGGCAATCCTGCCGATGCGTCCATATATGAAACGTGTCAATTTATCCAGGCAATTCCGGCTTGCGTCGGCTCGGCGCACCGTATCCAAGGAGCACAGACGTTGAACACTGCTGTCCAACACTCTCGGCACTGGAGGACGCGATTGATCGCGACCGCAGCAGCCCTCGGCATGGTCGCTACCGGTGCATTCGCCGCGACGCCCGCGGTAGCGGGGACCTCCCCCGCGGCCGCGGCACTCTCGGCTGCCTCAACTCATCAGATTGCCCCGCTGGCAGCCCCGGAGGTGACTCCCGCCTTTAAGGCTCTCGTCTTCTCGAAGACCGCCGGCTTCCGCCATACGTCGATCGAGGCAGGGACCGCGGCAATCAAGCAGCTGGGGGTCGACAACGGCTTCGACGTTGATTCCACTGAAGACGCGACCGCATTCACCGAGGCCAATCTCGCCCAATACGATGTCGTCATCTGGCTATCGACGACCGGCGACGTTCTCGACGCGACCCAACAAGCCGCGTTCGAGCACTACATTGAAGGCGGCGGAGGCTACGCCGGCATTCACGCGGCAGCCGACACGGAGTATGACTGGCCCTGGTACGCCGACCTGGTCGGGGCTCAGTTCTCAAACCATCCAGCCAATCAGAACGCAACGATCAAAGTCGAAGACCGGGCGCACCCCTCGACGGCTTTCCTCGACCAGACCTGGGACCGCTATGACGAGTGGTACGCCTACCGAGAAAACCCGCGCACCAGCGTGCATGTCTTGGCGAGCGTCGACGAGAAGAGCTACTCGGGGGGAACCATGGGCGTTGATCACCCCATCGCCTGGTGCCAGAACTATGACGGCGGTCGGTCGTGGTACACCGGTGGAGGTCACGTCGATGAAAACTATGCCGACCCGCAATTCCTCGAGCACCTGCTCGGCGGCATCCGAACGGCCTCAGGCGATCTGGCAGCAGACTGTTCCGCCACCGACGAGGGCAGCTTCGACATGGTCGCGTTGGACGACAACACAAGCAACCCGATGATGCTCGATGTCGCTCCGAACGGTGACGTGTTCTACGCGGAGCGTGACGGACGTGTCATGCGGATCGACAGCACGACCACCACCACGTCGACGGCGCTCACCCTGAACGTCTTCACGGCGAACGAAGATGGCTTACAAGGACTGGTTCTCGACCCTGATTTTGCGACGAACAACTGGGTGTACGTCTATTGGTCGCCGGCGAACGTCGAGTCCTACGGACCGCACAACAAGCTCTCGCGGTTCAGCTACGACCCCGCGACGAAATCCATCGTGCCCTCGACAGAGAAATCAATTCTTCGGGTGCCCGTGCAACGCGATAACTGCTGTCATGTCGGCGGAGACATGGTGTTCGACGCCGAGGGCAACCTCATTCTGGTCACCGGCGACAACTCCAACCCGTTCGAGTCGAGCGGTTTCACTCCCATCGATGAGCGCCCGGGGCGCTCCGACTTCGACGCCCAGCGCACGTCGGCCAACACCAATGATCTCCGGGGCAAGGTGCTGCGCATCACGCCGCACGAGGACGGCAGCTACACCGTGCCGGCCGGCAACTTGTTCGACGAAGCGGCCGACAGCACCGATAAGACGAAGCCCGAGATCTACGCCATGGGCTTCCGCAATCCCTTCCGTATCGGCATCGATGAGAAGACCAATGCACTCTTCGTTGCCGACTTTGGCCCCGACGCGGGCAGCGCGAGCAGTTCTCGCGGCCCGGGCGGAACCGTGGAGTGGAACATCATCAAAGAGCCCGGCAACTACGGGTGGCCGTACTGCGCGGGAATCAAGTGCTTCAACGACTACAACTTCGCCAACGAAGTTTCCGGACCGAAATTCAATCCCCAGGCGCTCGTGAACACCAGCCCGAACAACACGGGGCTGACGAACCTGCCGCCGATGGTCGACGCCGACTGGTGGACCGAGAATGGCGCGACGCCGATCTATACCGAGATCGGCGTCAGTGGCGCACCCATGGGCGGGCCGATTTATCACTACGACGAGAATCTCGACTCTGACGTGAAGTGGCCCGAATACTGGGACGGCAAGGTTCTGTTCGGTGAATGGAACCAGGGCAAGATGTACTCGTTCCAACTTGACGAAGCCACATCTAGCACGATCTTCAAGGTCAACCGAGCTCTGCCCGGCATCTTCGATCCAGCCGCTGGCTTCAACCGCATGATGGACTTTGACTTCGGCCCGGATGGTTCGCTCTATGCCATCGACTGGGGTTCGGGTTTCGGCGGAAACAATGCCGACTCGGGAATCTACAAAATCAATTACAACGGTGGAAACCCGGCGCCGATCGCTCATGCAACCGCCGATGTGACAAATGGTCCAGCTCCGCTCACCGTCAAATTCAGTTCTGAAGGAACGCGCCACCCGACAAGCAACAGGATCACGCTGGAGTGGAGTTTCGGCGACGGGAGCCCGGCTGTCACCGAGGCGAATCCGACTCACGTCTACGCGGATAACGGGCAGTACACCGCCCAGCTGACGGTCACCGATGAGGACGACGGGCAGATTTCCGTCGCCAATGTGGTTGTCGTGGTCGGCAACGAGGTGCCCTCGGTCTCGATCGATTTTCCCGATAACGGAGGATTCTTTGAGTGGGGTGATCAGGTTGCCTACTCGGTCACGGTGAACGACCCCGACGGCGCATTCGACTGCGCAAACGTTTCAGTGCATCCGGCCCTCGGCCACGATGCCCACGCGCACCCGATGGAAGCCCTTCAGGGCTGCGAGGGCGTGCTCCAGACCAGTCGCGACGATGGTCATGGCGCCGAAGCGAACATCTTCTGGGTGATCGACGCGCGCTACACGGATGACGGCGGGGCGGCCGGCATTCCGCTGACCGGTTACGCCCTGGGCGTGCTGCAGCCGAAGCGCGTGCAGTCGGAGTTCTTCACCTCAACCGGTCGCATCGGAGGCACGGGCTCCGGCGATGACGGAGTGCGGGTCGAGAGCACGTCCGATGTGCAGGGCGGTGGCAGCAACATTGGCTACGTCGAGCCGAACGACTGGTGGGCACACGAGCCAGTGAGCCTCAAGAACGTCGACTCGATCAGCCTGCGCGCGGCCTCAGGGAATGCGGCCGGTGCGAAACTCTCCGTTCGGTGGGGATCTCCAACCGGCACTGAACTCGGCCAGGTCACGGTGCCGAACACCGGCGACTGGCAGAGGTACGGTGACTTCCCGCTCGATATTCCCTCGAATGCACCGACCGGCTCAGGCGGCCTGTTCTTCGTGCTGCTCAGCGGTGGGATCAACGTGAACTGGCTCACGATCAACGGCAGGGGCGTCACCGACAACGTGCGCCCCGACCTCGCCGTGACCTACGACAAGGTCTCGGGTGGTGCACCCCTCACGGTGGTGGCAACGTCGGTTTCACATGACCCTGACGGTGATTCTGCAAAAATTGTCACCACCTGGAATCAGGGCACGGGGGACGGCTTCATTGTCGGCGCGGCCAGCAACGAACTCGTCTACACCGAACCGGGCACCTACCTGTTGACCGTTCGTGCTACCGACGAGCGTGGCGCGTACGCGGAGAAGAAGCAGACAATCACCGTCATCGATGGCGGTCCGGCCCGGTGTTTCGCTGGTCGTTCGGACGACTTCACGGGCACGACTCTTGATGAGGATCGCTGGGACACCATCATCCGTCGGGACCAGACTCTGGTCGTGAAAGATGGAAACCTGGTGATTCCCGTCTCGAAGACCGACATCAACGGAGCTGCCAACGCCGGGGCCAAAAATATCGTGTTGCAGGACCTGCCAGCCGGAGCGTGGGAAGCCACGACCAAAGTCGCCGTACCCCTGCGGGCGGGCTATCAGCAGGCCGGCCTGATGATTTATGGGGACGATGACAACTACGCAAAGATGGTGATCATTGCCAGAAACGCGGCGGGTGAGTCACCGAACGAGCGCTACTTCCAGTACATCCGGGAAGAGGCCGGCAACTCGAACGAAGGTATCGCCTCGAACACGGGCAGGCTGAGCCCGGACTTCCCGGACACGGCGTACCTGCGTCTGACAAGTGACGGCACCAACCTCACTGCCGCATACTCGGAAGACGGTGTCGCCTTCACCGCTATGCCCGAGACAAAGCAGCTGGCGGGCATCACAAACCCCAAAATCGGTCTCTTCGCTGCAGCCGGAACCGGTTCGAAGCCTGCCGTGATCAACGCTGAGTTCGACTGGTTTACCATCACGCCCGACGACACCGCCGGTTCGGCGGTGCCGAATGACGAGTTCGACGGCACTGGCCTCGACGCATGCCGGTGGACGGTGCTGAACGAAGACCGCGCGGGCTACCGCGTTGCCGACGGGCAGCTCGCCATTGACACGACGCCGACGGATATCTACGAGGCTTCGAATTCAACAGTGCCGAACATCGTCGTGCAGCCGCAGCCTTCACCGGACTGGACTGTCGAGACCAAGGTGGACGCATCAACGTTTGACCGGAAGTATCACCAGGGTGGCCTCATCCTCTATGGGAATGAGGACAACTACGTCAAGCTCACCACGATGGCGTCGAACAACGGCGGAGCTGCACTGACGCGCGTGATCGAACTGCGCAGCGAGAGTGGCGGCGTCATTGCGCAGCCGCAGCCGCAGGCGGCGGTCACGGGCGGCACTTACTGGTTGCGGTTGAGCAAGGTCGGTTCCGTCTTCACTGGTTCGTTCAGTGAAGACGGCGTGACCTGGAGCGTGCTCGACGCGCCGGTCGTCAACTCGGGCTTGAACGCCGCTTCGGTCGGTCTGTTCGCACTCGGTGCAGAGCAGACGAAGGCGACAACGGCGAAGTTCGATCACTTCCGGGTGATCGCCGCTCCCCTTCGCGTGTCGGGCGTTCTCTCGCCTGGTGCGCCGACGGGCACGAACGGTTGGTACACGAACGCTGTGTCGTTGACTGTCGCTGCTGAGGGCGGCACCGGTACCGTCTATCGCGAGTACAAGCTTGATGGTGCTGCCAACTGGTTCGAATACACCTCCCCGGTGATCGTTCAGACCGATGGCGATCACTCCATCGCGTACCGTGCCTCGGCGCAGGGGGCCACGACCGACCCGCAGATGGTGTCGTTCAAGATCGACAGGTTGGCTCCGGTGCCGGTGGCAACCCTGACGGTTGATCCGAGCGACGCAACGTTGCGCACCGTAGCCATCACGGCGACGGATGCGACGAGCGGTGTGGCTTCGATCGAGTACCGCACTGATGGAGGCGACTGGATTGCGTACTCGGCTGTGATTCCGCTCACGGCCAACGCACAGACGGTGACCTACCGAGCGCAGGATGCGGCGGGCAACCTCTCGTCTGAGTCCACGCTCCAGGTTGCTTCAGTGGGCGAGCCGGAAGCGACTGTTCTGACCGTGACGGGCACGCTGTCACCCGCCACGCCGAATGGTGCGAACGGGTGGTATACGAACTCAGTCGATGTCTCGGCGACGGGAACGTCGACGGTTGATGGGGTCGTCACGGTTGAATACTCGACCGACGGCAGCGTGTTCACGACGCTGACCGGCACCGTTACTCTCTCGTCCGAGGGCCCCAATTCAGTGTGGCTGCGTGCGAAGGATTCTGAGGATAACCGGTCGGAGCCGAAGCGGTTTGACGTGAAGATCGACTCTGTCGTTCCGACCGCGACCGCGGCCCTCTCTGATGCACGGGTCATCACTCTGGAAGCGGCTGACGAGACGAGCTCGATTGCTCGCATCGAATACCGACTCTCGACGGATGCGGCCGACGCCTCATGGCGCGTGTATTCGGGCGGCTTCAGCGCCAGCGATGCCGCGATGACGGTGAGTTACCGCGGCGTCGACGCCGCTGGCAACGTCGGTGACACCGGAGTGCTCGCGGTCGATGCTGCTCCTGCTGTGCCGGCCACCCCAGCGCTTGTTGTCGACGACACCACTCTCGTCGTCGGCGGACTCGTGAGAGTGAACGGCACCGGCTTCACGGCCGGAGACGACGTTGAGATCTGGTTCTACTCGGATCCGCAGCTGGTCACCACCGTTACGGTGAATGAGCAGGGCGGCTTCGCGCGCACAATTCAGGTACCCGCGACGGTAAGTCCGGGCACACACCACCTCCGAGCGCTGATCAACGGTGCAGTCGTGGCCTCCAGTGTGGAGATCACAGTCTCGGCGGTTCCGGTCGGTCCGGGCCCCGGCGACGGCGGCGGGAACGGGCCCGGGAATGGCCCCGGATCCGGAAACGGAGCCGGGGGGTCGGCGACCGGCTCGCTCGCCGAAACCGGCGCCGAGGGCTGGCAGAGCCTGATTCCGCTCGCGCTCATTCTGTTGTTCGCCGGACTCGTCGGGGTGGTGATCTCAAAGCATCGCCGCGCGGGTGCCTCCACGAGCTGAACGTTCCCGGCAATAACTGAATAGCGCAGAAACTGGCTTCTCCCCGGGGCCGAGTCGGCCCCGGGGAGGACCCTGATCGAAAGGCCTTCACCATGTCAGCCATCACCAGACGAGCGCCCCGCCTCGGCGTGCTCGTTGCAGCATTCATTCTCGCGGTTGGGCTGGTTCTCAGTGCGACCCCCGCCAGCGCTCACGGTGGCCCCTACGAACTTTCTGTTTCATCGGATGGCGCGGGCGGGCTGACCGTGTTGGGTCATTATGGCGAGGACGATCATGTGGTGAACGAGATCATGGACCCGGTCGCGACGGCCACATCGACAGACGGGCGCACGGTGGGTCCGGTGGCGCTGGTGTCGTCGCCGGAAGGCGAGGGAGTGTGGGTCACCGCCGAGCCGTTCATCCCGACTGGCGACTGGACGGTGACTGTCACGACCACCGTGCCGAGTGCTGTCTCGACCACAGCCGAGATGACGGTCACCGAGCTGACGGCACCACGCGAGTCGACATCAGGTGCGGACGCAGAGCCCGAGGCGCCGGGCCTGACGACGTGGCTCTGGGTTGTCGCCGGGGCCGTTGCTCTGGGCCTCGCCCTGCTGTGGCTCTTTCTGGCACGTGCACGGCAGCCCCGTTCACCGCGACCGCGCGCCGGAGGAGCCGCCGGCGGGACTCCGCCCCGAGCGGAGATATGAGCACGGCGGTCATCGTTTAGTCGACTGTTGTGATTGAATTGCATGATGATCGACATAAGTCGCGAGAATGCCCTGGGGTCAGCCGGCGCGAGCGACCTTTTCCAGATTCTACGAGACGGAAAACCGCGTACCCGCACCGAGCTGGCGCACCTCACCGGGCTCGCCCGCTCGACGGTCGCACTGCGAATGGATTCCCTGACGCAACTCGGTCTGGTGGGTCCCGCTGCCGATGCGCCGTCGACGGGCGGGCGCCCGTCGTCCCAGGTCGCTTTGGCCACCGGAACCAAGGTGGTGCTGGGCGTCGATATCGGGGCCTCCCATGCGCGAATCGCGGTGAGCGACTTGACCGGGCGCCCGCTGCATGAGGAAGTCGCCGAGATTGAGGTCTCTCTCGGTCCAAAGCCGGTTCTCAACTGGGTGATCGAGGCCGGCGACGCCCTGGTCCGAAAGGCCGGGCGAAACCTGGGTGACCTGCTCGCGATCGGCATCGGACTTCCCGGGCCGGTCGAATACAGCACGGGCCGGCCGATCAATCCGCCGATCATGCCCGGCTGGGATCGTTTCGATGTGCCGGGCTGGTTGCAAGCGCACTTCGACGTTCCGGTATTGGTCGACAATGACGTGAACATCATGGCGCTCGGTGAACGAGAGACGGCCTGGCCAGAGGTCGACCATCTCATTTTTGTGAAGGTCGCGACCGGTATCGGCGCCGGGGTCATCTCCGGCGGGATGCTGCAGCGTGGCGCCCAAGGGATCGCGGGTGACATTGGGCACGTGCAGGTGGCGCGCGGCGTTGACGTTCCGTGCCACTGCGGAAACCGAGGCTGCTTGGAGGCGCTGGCCTCCGGGCCCGCGATCGCGGCAGCACTGCGAGAACGCGGTCTAGACGCGGCCAGCAGCCACGATGTGGTCGAGCTCGTGAAGCTCGGTAATCTCGAGGCGATTCAGGCCGTTCGGCAGGCTGGGCGGGACATGGGCGAGGTGCTGACGGCTTGTGTCAGCCTGATCAACCCCTCCGTGATCGTGATCGGTGGGTCGATGGCCCGCGCCGGGGAACAACTGATCGCCGGCATGCGAGAGGTGGTCTACACCCGCTCAATGCCGCTGGCGACCCAGCATCTGCAGATTGTTCCGTCGACGGCCGGCGCTAATGCTGCGGTTCTGGGGGCGAGCATGTTGGCCATTCACCACGCGCTGTCGCCGGCCCGGGTCGATGCGATGGTGCTTGAGTTGCTCGAGTCTGCAGCCGAGAAAAAATAGAGTCACCGACTACTGAACGCCGCATCGAACGCGGCATCCGGCTGGTCGAATGCCAGTCGGCGCACGAACTCGAGCGCTTCGGGGGCGCCGATCAGTCGGTCCATTCCCGCGTCTTCCCACTCCACCGAGAGCGGGCCGTCGTAGCCAATCGAGTTGAGCATTCTGAAGCTGTCTTCCCAGGGCACGTCGCCGTGTCCGGTTGAGACGAAGTCCCAGCCGCGACGCGGGTCGGCCCAGGCGAGGTGGGAACCGAGACGTCCGTTCCGGCCATTGACCATGCGCTTCTTGGTGTCTTTGCAGTCGACGTGGTAGATCCGCTCCTTGAAGTCCCAGAGAAAGCCGACCGGATCGAGGTCTTGCCAGACAAAGTGGCTCGGGTCCCAGTTGAGGCCGAACGCCTCCCGGTGGCCGATCGCTTCGAGGGTGCGTACGGTCGTCCAATAGTCATAGGCGATCTCACTCGGGTGCACTTCGTGCGCGAAGCGCACGCCGACCTCGTCAAAGACGTCGAGGATGGGGTTCCAGCGGTCGGCGAAGTCGTGGTAGCCGGCATCGATGGCCTCCTGCGCGACCGGCGGAAACATGGCCACGTACTTCCAAATCGATGAACCGGTAAAGCCGACGACGGTCTTCACGCCGAGTTTGGCGGCGAGCCGGGCCGTGTGCTTCATCTCCTCGGCCGCACGCTGGCGCACGCCCTCGGGATCGCCGTCACCCCAGACCACATCGGGCAGGATGTCCCGGTGCCGCTGGTCGATGGGGTCGTCACAGACGGCCTGGCCCTTGAGATGGTTGGAAATGGCGTAGACCGACAGGTTGTATTTCGCGAGGATGGCCAGCTTGTCGTCGACATACTTCTCGTCGTTCCAGCGCCACGGATCGAGGTGGTCGCCCCAGCAAGCGATCTCCAGGCCGTCATAGCCCCAGCCGGAGGCGAGGCGCGCGACCTCGTCGAAGGGGAGGTCGGCCCATTGGCCGGTGAACAGGGTGACAGGGCGACTCATGGGTGACTCCTTTGTCGGGCGAGCGGGGTGGATCAGAGTGCAGAGGTGGAGGTCCAGATGCTGTCTGCGTTGGCACTGCGTTCGACCGCATCCAGCACGCGCTGCACCTGGAGGCCCGCGGCGAATGAGGGCTCTGGCTGCGTTTCGGTGATGATTCCCTCGACGAAGTCTTTCGCCTGATGTGTGAAACCGTGCTCGTAGCCGAGGGTGTGTCCCGCCGGCCACCAGGCCGACAGGTACGGATGGCTCGGCGCGGTCACAAGGATCTTGGTGAATCCGCGCAGTGTCTCGGGAGCGTTCGAGTCGTAGTACTCGAGCGAATTCAGCTCCTCGAGGTCGAAGGAGAGTGCGCCGGTCGAGCCGGCGACTTCGATACGCAGCGCATTCTTGCGTCCCGTCGACATCCGTGTGGCTTCAAAGGAGCCGAGGGCCCCGCCAGTGAATCGGCCGGTGAAGAGTGCCACATCGTCAACTGTGACCTCACCGAATTCGGCGCCGGCGGTGCCCGTCGTGCGAGCTGTGCCGGAGAGGCCCGACGTTTCGCCGAGGAGCGGGCGGCGAGGCACGAAAGTCTCCATGACTCCGCTGACGCCGGTGAGCTGTTGACCCGTGATGAACTGGGCAAGATCGATGGCGTGGGCACCGATGTCTCCGAGGGCCCCCGAGCCGGCGAGGTGCTTCTGCAGGCGCCACGCCAGGGGCGTTTGAGGGTCGACCAGCCAATCTTG
This sequence comes from Leifsonia psychrotolerans, assembly GCF_013410665.1. Taxonomy (NCBI): domain Bacteria; kingdom Bacillati; phylum Actinomycetota; class Actinomycetes; order Micrococcales; family Microbacteriaceae; genus Glaciibacter; species Glaciibacter psychrotolerans. The sequence continues at coordinate 3,399,157 of NZ_JACCFM010000001.1, forward strand.
CAGGTAGGCGGCGCGCACCTGGCGCACCTCGCCGATCCGACCGGATGCGACGAGGTCGCGAGCAAAAGTGGCGGCGGGTACCCGGCGGTAGGTGAAGCCGACCATGGCATAGATGCCACGCGTGGCCGCTCGAGCCGCTGCATCCGCCATCGCTGCAGCCTCCTCGGCACTGTTTGCGAGCGGCTTTTCGCAGAGAACGTGTTTGCCGGCGTCGAGCGCGGCAATGGCGATCTCTACGTGCGAGTCTCCGGGGGTGACGATGTCGATCACATCGATGTCATCTCGGGCGATGGCGTCACGCCAGCTGGTGCCTGATTCTGCCCAGCCCCACCGGCGTGCCGCGGCGGCGGCGCGGTCGGGGTCGCGGCCGATAAGGAGGGCCATCTCGGGGTGGACCGGCAAATCGAAGAACCGCGGTGCCACCCGCCAGCCCTGGGAGTGCGCAGCCCCCATGAAGCCGTGTCCCACCAGGGCAATTCTGAAGCGGGGGGTGTTCTTCGACAACGTTTCCTCTTTCATGATGCGCAGAAATTCTCGGGGAAACCGGGGTCCGTGACCGCTCACGGACCCCAGCCTCGTCTTAGGATTCGAACGCGGTAGGTAAGAACCGGTCGACGTTGTCGCTCGTGACGACCGGAGCGTTCAACACGATGCGGCTCGGAATCTCCACCTCGACCAGGTCGCTCATCGCCTTGCCCTGCACAAGCAGGCGGGCGAGCCGGATGCCGTCGGCGGCTTGCGTCGACGGGTAGATGACCGTCGCCTTCATGACGCTCGCAGGGTTCTGGATCTCGCGCATGGCGTTGGCCGATCCGGCACCACCGACCATGATGAACTCGTCGCGTCCGGCTGCGTCGATGGCGGCGAGAACGCCGATACCCTGATCGTCATCGTGGTTCCACAACGCGTCGATCTTCGGTGCGGCGGCCAGTAGCTGCGAGGTGGATGCCTCGCCGCCCTGCACGGTGAAGTCGGCGGCGACTCGGTTTGACACGACGAGTCCGCAGTCCTTCAGCGCGTCGGAGAAGCCCTTGCTGCGGTCCTGAGTGAGCGGAAGTGAATCGATGCCGGCGATCTCGGCGACGATGGCGTTGGGGTTGTCGCCGACCTGGTCGCAGACGAATGACCCGGCGCTGACGCCCATGCCGTAGTTGTCCCCCAGGATTGTGACACGTGCGGCGAAGGTGCTCGAGAACTCGCGATCGACGTTGATCACCGGGATGCCCGCCGCCATGGCCTGCAAGGCCACCTCGGTGAGAGCCGCTCCATCGGTCGGGAGCAGCACGATGGCGTCCACCTTGTCGTTGATGAAGCCTTCAACCTGACTGATCTGCAGGTTGGCATCGTTGGTGCCTTCGGCGACCTTGAGGTCGACATCGGGGTATTTTTTCGCTTCGGCCAGGGCCGCGGAGTTGATGGCGCCGAGCCAGCCGTGGTCGGCGGCGGGGCCGGAGAAACCGATGGTGATGGTGTCGCCGGTTGCGGAATTACCCTCAACCGACGCGTTGGTGGGCTCGGTGTTAGACGCGCCGGTTTCGGCGCTGCAGCCGGCCATGAGGCCGACGGCGGCCAGTGACGCGCCGACTGCGTAAAGCATCCGCTGACGCTTGGTGCGTGAAGCGAGCATGTTGTTCCTCCTGTAAGTGATTCGCGGGGTAGCGCCAGCGAAAGGGAGTGCGGCAACTGCTCGAGGATCCCCTCCTCGCCGGCCTGTCCACGCTGACGGAACAAACCATAGCAGAAGTCATCACAGATTCGACGACTTAATGTCGTCAATCGACATATGTGTGTTATCTTCGATTCATGATCAACGACGACCATCCGGTGCCGCTGCTCTCCGTGCGGGGGATCACGAAGAGCTTCGCGGGAGTTCACGCTCTCCGGGGGGTTGACCTGACCGTACGTGCCGGTGAGGTGCACTGCGTGCTCGGTCAAAACGGAGCCGGCAAATCAACTCTGATCAAAACGCTGTCGGGGGTGCACCAGCCCGATTCTGGGGAGATCCGCTGGGCGGGCGAACCGACCGCCATCACTGATCCCGTCGCCGCACTCACCCTCGGCATCGCCACGATGTACCAAGAACTGGATGTCGTGGACGGGCTGACCATTGCGGAGAACATCTTCCTCGGCCATGAGAAGGCAACCGGCGGAGTGCTTCACGTCGCAGAATCGAATCGGGTGGCGAGTGAGCTGCTGACGCGGCTCGGCCACGGCTCGATCTCGCCAAGCACTGAGGTGAGCCGACTGTCGGCGGCCAACAAGCAGATCGTGAGCATGGCCCGAGCGCTGTCCCATGACATCCGTCTCATCATCATGGATGAGCCGAGCGCCGTGCTCGACTCCGAAGAAGTCAAGAACCTCTTCCGAGTCGTGCGAGAGCTGACAGCGCAGGGGATTGCCGTCGTCTATATCTCGCACCGCTTGGAAGAAATCCGTCAGATCGGTGATCGGATTACCGTGATCAAAGACGGCCGCAGCATGGCGGGGGGACTCAACGTCGCCGAGACCTCGACGCCCGAACTGATCAAGCTGATGACGGGACGCGATCTGGCCAACGTGTTCCCCGCTGCGGGTGCCGTTTCGACGGATGCCGCAGTCGTGATCGACGTCGACAGCCTGGGCCTACGCGGCCAGTTCAGCGACGTCAGCTTCACTGTGCGCGCGGGAGAGATCGTTGGTCTGGCCGGACTTGTCGGGTCGGGTCGTTCCGAAATTTTGGAGACCATCTACGGTGCGCGCAAGCCGACCTCCGGTCGCGTGAGCGTAGGCGGACGGGCCCTGCGTCCCGGTTCGGTCAGGGCCGCCGTCGATGCGGGGATCGGGTTCTCCCCGGAGGAACGCAAGAGCCAGGGACTTATTCTCGACGAGCCGATCTTCAAGAACGTCACACTGTCATCGTTTGCGCGCTTTGCCCGGTTCGGTATTCTCCAGGAGCGCCGTGAACGCGCGGTGGCCGCCGAGCAAATCGACGCACTCGAGCTACGACCGGCCGATCCCGACCGGTCGACGCGCACCCTGTCGGGCGGCAATCAGCAGAAGATCCTCTTGGCCCGTTGGCTGGTGCACGGCACCCGCGTTCTCCTGCTCGACGAACCGACCCGCGGTGTCGACGTCGGGGCTCGCGCCGAGATCTACGCGTTAATCCGCCGGCTTTCCGCAGTCGGGACCGCCATCATCGTGGTCTCGAGCGAAATCGAAGAAGTGCTCGGTCTCGCCGATCGAGTTCTTGTCATCGGAGAAGGTGCCGTTCTCGCCACCTCACCCGCCACCGACATTGACGAGCACGCCGTGCTCGATCTGGTCATGAAAGGAACCGCCGCGTGAGTGAGCAGAGCAGCACAATCGCCGTCCAGCCCCCGGTGCGCGGAGACGACACCGAGCACGTCGTTTCGGAGGCGCGGAGTGGCACCACCAAACGGATGCTCGGTGGCTCGGTCGGTCGCAACCTCGGGCTGGTCATCGCGCTCGCTCTGCTGATCGTGATCGGCGCCCTGACCGCAGGAGATCGCTTCGCCACGATCGACAACTTCGTCACGATCATCCGCTTCGCCTCGATCATCGGCGTGATCAGCATCGGCATGACGTTTGTCATCACGGCGGGGGGAATCGATCTCTCGGTAGGGTCCGTGATGGGCTTGGCGACCGTGGTCGCCAGTCTGTCGGCCGTGCAACTCGCTGCGACGAACAGTTCCTGGCTGCTCATGGTCGTGATTGCGCTCGCCGTTGGAGTGGGGGTCGGGCTCGTGAACGGGGTCGTGATCGCCTACGGCAATGTTGTGGCATTCATGGCGACGCTGGCGATGCTGGTCGCCGCAAAGGGCTTGGCCGAGCTGATCTCCGGCCGCAAAACGCAGATCGTGATCAACAGGGAGTTTCTCAACGCTATGAGGTCCGACCTGTTCGGCATCCCGATCTTGATCTGGATCTTCGTGGTCGTGGCCGCCGCCGGCTGGTTCCTGCTCAACCGCACCACATTCGGTCGACGCACGGTCGCGATCGGCGGTAACCGGGAGGCGTCCCGCTTGGCCGGGATTCGGGTCAAGCGTCACCTCGTCTTTGTCTACGCCCTGTGCGGTTTGACCGCTGGCATCTCTGCGGTGATGATGCTCGGACGCACCACTGCCGGGACGTCCACTCACGGTGGGCTGTACGAGCTCGATGCCATCGCCGCGGTGGTGGTCGGTGGAACGTTGTTGATCGGCGGACGCGGCACCATCGTTGGAACCGTGCTGGGCGTGCTGATCTTCAGCACCCTGACCAATGTGTTCACGCAGAACAACCTCGACACCTCGGTGCAGGCGGTGGCGAAGGGCCTGATCATTGTGGTGGCCGTGCTGCTGCAGCAGCGGTTCGCCGCGCGGGGTGCCTCGGCCGCCTGGCCGCGCTGACTGCCGCCTCGATGTCGGCCTCGATACTGTGCACCGGTCTGGTAGCCTAACCAACCAAGCGCTAGACAGAGGAGTCCGATGCTTACCGACCTTGCCTTTTTTTCATTCGTAGAACTCGCCGATGCCGCCCAGCACGACGCGTACAACCGCTGGCACCAGCTTGACCACCGGCCCGAGAACCTGGCTCTGCCCGGCGTGGCCTGGGGGGACCGGTGGGCTCGCGCGGCCACAACCGGCTTGGCCGAGCCGGGCGGTGAATTTGCCGGAACCGACTACGTGGCGATGTATTGGTTCCGTTCGCCCGTCGCCGAGAGCGTCGCAGCGTGGGACCGCCTCGGCGAGGCCTCCTTCCAGTGGGGCCGTGGGCCGATCATCCCCGGCGTCGAGCGCACCCTTCTGGCCTTCTTTCGCCCGGTGAAGGGGTATTCGGCTCCCCGAGTGCTGGTGGATCCCGATGTGCTTCCGTACCGTCCGAACCGGGGGATTCACGTCACCCTCACCCGCTATCCCGAGGCGCATGGGGCCGAAACTCACCGGTGCTTCGGCTGGGAAGACGCCCGGCTCATTCCTGCGTTGGTGGCGGTTCCCGGAGTGGCCGGGGCCTGGACGTTTTCATTCAGCCACTCCCAGCAGCACACGACGCTGCCCTTCGACGGCTCGCGGACCGAGCAGCCCGGCGGGCTGCGCATTCGTCTGCTCTATCTCGACGGCGACCCGGTCGAGACCGGTGAGGCGATCCGGCGGGTCGAGAATGAGACCGCTGCGCACCCCGATGCGCCCCAGGAGGCCGGCGACGTGCTGTTCTCGTCGTCCATGCGCACGATTATCCCCTGGCAGGACTGGTGAGCGGCCTCGAGGACCGGCTGCGAGCACTTGAAGATCGGGCCAGCATTCTCGATCTGATCGCCAGCTACGGACCCTACGCGGATTCCGGCAACGGCGACGCGATCGGGGCGCTCTGGGCCGAGGGGGGAACCTACTCCTTCGGCACGACGACTCTCGAGCACCCCGACATCGCCGGGTTGGTCGAGCTGCAGTCCCACCGCGAGCTGATGGCAGCCGGATGCGCCCATGTGCTCAGCGCGCCCCGGCTCACGATCGACGGGGACACGGCCGTCGCGGTCAACCACTCCATCGTGCTCGCGTGCCACGGCGAAGCCTGGGCGGCGGTGCGGGTGAGCGCCAATCGGTGGAACTTCGTCCGCACCGATGCGGGCTGGCGTGTGGCCGACCGGGTCAACAGCCTTCTGGCGGGGGGCGAGTCAGCGCGCGAACTCCTCATGCTCTGAACGCCGTCTGCGGGGGAGGCCGCAGGTGCGAGCGCGGGGAGCCGGGCACGATCGGTGCTCGGCCCCCCTGCCTTCAGAGTCGGGCGGGCTGCTCGAAACGCGTCAGCGGAGTCTCTCCGGCGTCGGCGAGGCGACGCAGCGCGCCGAGCCGCGGTCCGAGTGCACTGCCATAGCGCGGCTCCCAGTGGTCGAATTCGTCATCGGCGTGGCTGCGACGGGCGTGATGCACCCAGTTCGGGTCGTCCAGCATCTCTCGGCCGAGTAACACGATGTCGGCATCGCCGTCTTCGATGAGGCGGCTGGCCTGTTCCGGATCGACGATGAAGCCGACGCAGGCGACGATCGCTCCGGTGCGTGCCTTGAGCTCACGCGCGAAGTCGGCGTGGAAGGCAAACCCACGACGCACCCGTGTGTCGGTTGACCGATCGGCGCTGATGCCGCCCGAGGAGGTGTCGATGACGTCGACTCCCGCCGCGACCGCGTGCCGCGCGAACTCGGCGACGTCGTCGAGGCCCAGGCCGCCATCGAGAATCCCGTCGACCGCCGAGACCCGATACGAGAGCACCACGTCGTCGGGGAGGGCGGCCCGGACGGCCCTGATCACCTCGAGGGGGTAGCGCATTCGGCGCAGGGCGTCGCCGCCATAGTCGTCGTCGCGCACATTCGAGACTGGCGAGAGAAAGGAATGCAGCAGATAGCCGTGTGCGCCGTGGAGTTCGACGAAGCGGAACCCCGCCGCGGCCGCGCGGGTCGCGGCCGCGGCCCAGGCGGCGACCGAATCGGCGATCTCATGCGCGTCGAGTGCGTGTGGAAGTGGCCAGTCCGGCCCGGCCGGGATCGCCGACGGTCCGACGACCGGCCAGGGGGCCCAGCCGGCCGCGGCATCCGATGCGTCAAGTGGTGCGCCCGCGAACCAGGGTTCGCGCACCGAGGCCCGGCGCCCGGCGTGGGCGAGCTGGATGCCGGGCACCGCACCGTGCGCGCTGAGGAAGGTGGCGAGCCGACGCATACCGTCGAGCTGCGCGTCGTCCCAGAGCCCGAGGTCATGGTGGGAGATGCGGCCCCGCGGCTCAATGGCGGTCGCTTCGACAATGACGAGGCCCGCGCCGCCGAAAGCAAAACGCCCCAGATGGACCAGGTGGAAGTCGCTGACCAGGCCGTCCCGGGCGCCATAGGTGCACATGGGCGAGACGCCCGCACGATTATTCAGGGTGATGCCCCGAAGCGTCAAAGGTGTGAAGAGTGCCCTCGGTGCGGGGCGTGCGTTGTCAGCGTCGACGGTCATGAAGCGAATATACCAAGCATTTGTTTGGTATTGTTCCAGCATTGAGGGGTGGGAATGACTGCGAACGGGTGATGCCGACGGACGGCAACGCTGGCCGCGAGGCGGAGAACTGTCCCGCTGAGCGGGAACCACCCGCGTTCCCGGTGATCTGCTGGGTCACACTGACCAGAACAGCGAAGAAAGGCACGCGATGACGAGTGCGAACTACGAGGCCACCCGCAAAGAATTGCAGGTGGGCGACATCACCTTCTCCTACCATGAGGCGGGTCAGGGCGAGCCGCTCCTGATGCTTCATGGCTCCGGCCCTGGCGTGAGCGCGTGGTCGAATTTTCAACACAACCTTCCGGTCTTCGCCGAGAATTTCCGTGTCATCATGCCGGATCTCCCCGGGTTCGGGCGGACAGATCTGCCAGAGATCAACGATGTGTATCCCCGTTTTGCTGCGCGCTTAGTTGCGCAGTTCATGCACGAGCTGGGTATTGATTCCTGCCTGATCATCGGTAATTCGATGGGTGGGTCCGTCGCCGCAGAACTGGCCGCGATGGAGCCGTCTCGTGTGCGACGACTGGCTCTGATGGGACCCGGTGGGCTCGCAGTGAGTGTGTTCGGTACTGACCCGAGCGAGGGGGCCTTGCGATTGTTCGAGTTCCTCGACGATCCGACACGTGAACGCATGGTCGCCTGGGTCACGACGATGGTTTCTGACCCGGCCACCATTACCGAGGAGCTCATCGATGAGCGAATGGCAAACGCCTTGGCTGATGGCGCGATTGAGCGTTCACGGGCGATTTTTGCCTCGGTCTTCGAGCCAGCCTTCACCGCGGCGCACCAGCCACTCTGGTCGAGAGCCGAACAGATTCCCATGCCGACCCTGATGATCTGGGGCCGCGACGATCGGATGCTTCCTTTCGATCAAGCGCATTTCGCCAATAGAAGGCTGCCTGACGTGGAGTTGCACACGTTCTCGCGCTGTGGCCACTGGGCCCAAATCGAGCGCAAACGTGATTTCGAGCGAGTCGTAACGGAATTCTTTACCCGCTAATTTCCAAGCCCTGCCCAGCGTTACCCAACCGAGAGAGAGAACAATGATGTTCACCCAGAAAAGACGTGGCTGGTGGTTGCCAGCCTCTGCGCTGCCGATTGTGCTGATCTTGTCGGCCTGTTCGGCTGTTGCGGAGGATGCCGCCCCCGACGAAGTCGGCACGACGGCCGCGACAGAGCTCGTCGTCGGATCACTCTACGAGCATGATGGCTTTGACCCGCTCAACCCCCTCTCGGCTTCCGCCAACGGAGAACGACTCGTACCCGTCTTCGACACGCTGTTGCGCGTGGGAACCGACGGCGATGTGATCCCGTTTCTGGCCAGCGGCATGGAGTCCGACGACGGTGCGACCTGGACCATGACGCTCAGGGACGGCGTGACTTTCACGGATGGGACCCCGTTCGATGCCGAAGCAGTGATCTTTAACGTTGAGCGCCACCGGGCGAAGGACAGCCCCTCGTCTAGCAAGTTCTTGCTCGCAAACCTCACCACGATGACCGCGCCGGACGCGACAACTGTCGTATTCACCCTGTCTCAGCCAAACTATTCCTTTCCGTACCTGTTCACCGCTTCCGGTGCTGTGGGCCTGATCGGATCCCCGACCGCGCTTGCCGCTGATGCCGAAGCATTCAATCGTTCTCCGGTGGGTGCCGGCCCGTTCATCGTTCAGGAGTGGGTCGTCGACGACCACGTCACCATGACGCGCAATCCCAATTACTGGGGCGATAAACCGCAGTTCGAGACCTTGACCTATCGGGTGCTTCCAGACCCTCAATCCCGCGAGAACGCACTGGTCACAGGGCAAATTCAAGCCGGTGTGATCATGGGCAACTTCGGTGCGGTGAGCCAGAACAAGGACCTCACGATCAACACGCAAGGAGTTCGTGGCGCCATCGCGTTACTACCGAACATGAGTGCTGCACCGCTGAACGACCAGCGTGTCCGCGAAGCAATCCAGATCGCGTTCGACCCGAAGAACACCAACAGCGTGATGTATGGAACGGCGGACCTCTGGAACGGAGAGCGCGGGTGCATTCCGTTCGGCGTGGATACAGCGCAGTGTGAACCCAGCAGCGTGAAAACTGACGTGACGCGGGCCAGCAAGCTGATTGCCGACTACGTCGCCGATGGAAACAGCCCGGCCATCGAAATTCTGACCAACAGCCTGATGACGACATACTCCGAGTACGTCGACCAGGTGCTGAAATCCATCGGCCTGGCATCGACGATTCGCTCGGTCAGTCCCAGCGAGCATATTCCGGCGCTCTACAGCGGAGACTTCCAGCTTGGAATGTGGCAGATGACACCCTTCGACTCCTTCTATCCGTTGGGGTACACCGTCTTCAGCAGCAGCGCCCGCAACGTCATCAAGCAGGACAGCGCGCCATTCCAGGACGCTTTGAACATCGGCGTCAATGCGCCAACAATTGATGAGCGAAACCAGGGACTGCGCGACATGCAGTCTCAGATCAACGACCAGGCATTGGCGATCTGGTTGAGCCCTCTGCCGATGTATATGACCACGCGAAACACCGTCGACCTCGGGCCGGGATATCTCGGCGGAATGGTGTTCTACGCATCTGAGGTCACCCTCAAATAGTCACCGAGTGACCGACGGGGTGGGGCGGCGCAGGCCGCCCCACCCCGGCTGCAACCAACGATGGATGAGCGATGAAACGTTTTGGATTGAGGGCGCTGCACCTGTTCGTGGTGCTGATCCTTGTCACTTTCCTGGTGTCGGTGATGCTGGAGTTTCTTCCCGGCGATCCGGCGGTGGTGATCGCGGGGGAGAATGCGACGCCCGAGCAGGTGGAATTGGTTCGACAGAAGTTGAATCTCGACCAGCCTGTCATTGCGCGCTACTTTCTATGGGCCTCTCACGTGCTGCAGGGCGATCTTGGGGTCTCGTTCCGCACCACTCAGCCCGTCGGTGAAGCCATCGCGCAGCGGCTGCCAGTGTCACTCGAACTCATGGTCCTGGCGCAGATCATTGCCCTGATTATGGCCGTACCGATGGCTGTCTGGGCGGCATATCGACCACGCTCGACCGTTGGTCGTATCGCGACGCCGACGTCGGTTCTGATGATCTCGACGCCAGAATTTGTGATCGCCCTGATGCTGATTCTCGGGGGCGCAATGGTCCTCGGCTGGTTTCCGGCGACCGGTTTCGTCCCCCTGGCGGCGGGCCTGGGCCTGAACCTCATCAGCCTCGCACTTCCGGCGCTGGCCGTTGCTGCCGAACCCGCGGGGACCTACTCGCGCATATTGCGGGCGGATATGTCACGAACCTTCGACGAAGATTTCATGCTCGCCGCAAAAGCCAAGGGTATGACGATTCCCAATATCCTGTTTCGCCAAGCGTTGCGACCGTCGTCGCTGTCGTTGGTCACTCTTGCCGGTCTCAACACTGCTCGGCTGCTGGGCAGCGTTGTCGTGATCGAGAGCCTCTTCGGCATCCCCGGCATTGGGCGGCTGCTGGTGGAATCCGTCAACAATTCCGACTTCGTCACGGTACAAGGTGTCGTGTGCGTGATTGCGCTGACGTATGTCATCGTCAATGCACTCACGGATCTGTCCTACGCGATCATCGACCCGAGAGTACGACATGCAGTCGCTTAGATCACGGGCCGTTGCCCGAACCACACTGCCCCTCGGTCAGTGGCTCTCGATCGGGTGGTTGGCGCTGATCGTCAGCCTGGCAGTTCTGGTTGATCTTCTCCCTATCCCGGCGGCGGATACGCCGGACTACAGCGCCTATCTCGCGAGCCCGAGCCTCAGCCACCTCCTCGGCACCGATGAACTCGGTCGCGATATCCTGTCTCGCTCGCTGCACGGTGCCCGAGTGTCGCTGACCATTGCAGGGTCGACGATTTGCCTCGGGCTCATCGTCGGAACGACCCTGGGCGTGCTCGCCGGCTACTTCCGGGGCAGAATCGACACCGTCGTCGGCGTGCTGACCGACACCGTTCTCGCCTTCCCCGTGCTGATTTTGATCATGACCGTGGTCGCCGTGCGCGGCGCGTCGGTGGAGGCACTGGTTGTTGGACTGGCTGTTGGAACCATGCCGGCCTTCATTCGGATGGCTCGGGCGCACACATTGACGCTGGCGCGTCGGGACTTCGTGAGCGCAGCTCGAAGCATCGGTGCACGCCACCCGCGCGTGATTATCGGCGACGTGCTGCCGATGATCGCCGGTCCCATGCTCGTCTACAGTCTGGTCGTTGCCGCAATTGTGATGATGGCCGAGGGATCGCTCAGCTTTCTGGGGTACGGCGTGCCGCCGCCGGCCGCGAGCTGGGGCAGCATGATTGCCTCGGGTCGGCCGGTACTGCAGCAAGCGCCTCATGTGGTGGTCTTTCCAGCACTCATGCTGATTTTCACTGTCATGGCGATGAACGTTTTGGGTGACGGATACGAACGGAAGAGGCAGGCGCGATGACCAAGAACAGGCCGATGCCCCCGGGGCAGTCGATGGTCGCCACTGACATCACGACCCGATTCTCGACGGAACGTGGTGAGTTGTGTGCGGTGGAGCAGGTTGATTTTCACGTCATGCCCGGAGAAGCAGTTGGTTTGGTCGGTGAATCTGGTTCGGGGAAATCCGTTCTTACGCGCACCATGATGGGTCTCAACGCCGGCTCCGACGGGGTCAGTACCTCAGGGCGGGCTGTTTTGGGCGGTGTCGACCTGCTGTCGCTGACCCAGAAACAGCTCCGAGGCATCTGGGGTCGACGCATCGGGATTGTGCTGCAAGATCCGCTCTCGTCGTTGAACCCTGTCCGTCGAGTCGGTACCCAAATCGTCGAAACCATTCGCCGGCATAGAAGCGGAACGACCACTTCCGAGGCTCGAGTGCAGGCCGAGCAGATTTTGCGCGAGGTCGGCATTGCAGATCCGGCCGCTCGACTCGCCGTCTACCCGCACCAGATGTCTGGCGGAATGCGGCAACGGGTCATGATCGCAATCGCTCTGAGCGGTGACCCCGATGTGCTCATTGCCGATGAACCGACCACCGCGTTGGACGTCACCGTGCAACGCCAGATCTTGGATCTGCTTGATAGGGAGCGGCGGGCGAGGAAGATGGGGCTCATTTTGGTTACGCACGATCTCTCAGTCGTTGCCTCCCGCACCGACAGAGTGGTGGTGATGTACGCGGGCCAGATCGTGGAGGAGGCGCCAACGCGGGATCTCTTTGCCACCCCTCTGATGCCCTACACGCGCGCACTGCTGAACGCAGTTCCCCCGATGGACGGCCCGATCCATCTGACCTTGGCAGCGATACCGGGTGGCCCACCTGACCTGTCCGAACCGATCTCGGGCTGTCGGTTCGCGCCACGCTGCGTCCGAGTGCAGGCGCGCTGCACCGTCGAGGCTCCCGAACTTCGGGAAGCCGATGACAATCCAGAACATCGCATCCGCTGTCATTTTCCGTTGATGCCCAGAGACGCAGTCCACACGCGAGGTGAATCATGAGCACGCCCATCCTTCAGGTGCGTGACGTGCACGTTCGATACGGTCGCAACGGGTTACACGCTGTGGCTGGAGTCGATCTGGATTTAGCGCGAGGTGAGACCCTGGGCGTCGTCGGTGAGTCCGGCTGCGGCAAGTCCTCGCTGGCTCGAGCACTCATGCAGATGCCCCCGCCATCGGCCGGAACCGTCGCATACAACGGGCAAGAATTGACCGGCCTGCGCGGGCAGGAGCTGCGTCGAATCCGCCTCGATCTGCAGATGGTTTTTCAAGATCCGATTGCGTCCTTGCACCCCCTGCGCACCGTCCGCCAACTCGTGGGCGAACCACTCGGGGTATGGCGTATCGGCACGAAGGACGAGCGCAAGGTTACCGTCGACGAGATGCTCCGCGCGGTTGGACTCGACCCCGACGTCGCTGGTGATCGACGCCCCGGACAGCTGTCGGGTGGGCAATGTCAACGTGTGGCGATCGCGAGGGCTCTCGTGGCGGGTGCGCGCGTGCTCATCTGCGATGAGCCCATCTCCTCGCTGGACGTCTCGTTGCGAGCCACCGTTCTCAACCTGCTCGAAGAACTCAAAGAGCGGATGGACTTGTCGATCCTCTTTATCGCGCACGACCTGGCCGTCGTGCGAAATATTTCGGATCGGGTCATGGTGATGTATCTCGGAAAGGTGTGCGAGGTCGGGCCGTCGGCGGAACTGTTCGCGAGTCCCCTGCATCCGTACACCCGTGCCTTGATCGACTCGGTGCCGGTGGCGATGCCCGGTGCTGCCACCCCGGAACCCGCGATCATCGGTGACCCGCCGTCACCGAGCAATGTTCCGTCAGGCTGCCGCTTTCGCACACGGTGTCCGCTTGCACAGCAGGTCTGTGCGGAGGAAGAACCGCAGCTTCGCGAGATGGAACCGCACCATTCCGTTGCGTGCCACTTCGCCGAGACACCGGGAGAAGGGAAACGATGACAACCACGCCGCACGAACCCGCCGGCTCCCTCGCATCGACGACCATGGTCGAACGAACCGTTCTCATCCTGCGGGTCTTCGAACGGTCGGCGGCCTTGCTCAGCCTCGGTCAGGTCGCCGCGCGCTCGGGTCTGCCGCGCTCATCAGTTCATCGCATTCTGCAGCAACTCGTCGAGGCACGATGGTTGGAGCGTCTTGATACGGACTATCGGCTGGGCTTGCGAATGTTTGAGATCGGCAGTCTCGTCGCTCATCGCAACCGGGTCAGCTCTGCGTCACGGCCACTCATGCAGGAGCTCTGCTCGTCGACGGGCCACGTCGTGCATCTGGCAATTCTCGATGAACGGGATGTCGTATATCTCGAGAAGGTCGGTGGGGCGCTGGCGAACCAGATGCCGTCTCGAGTTGGTGGTCGACTACCGGCACACTGCACGGGGGTTGGCAAAGCGCTCCTGGCCTATTCGCCCAGGCCAGTCGTCGAAGAATACCTGGCCGGCGGGCTTGCACCGCGGACCACCTCGACAATTTCGTCGGAGGAGGAATTCGAGGCCGAGATGGCGAGAATCCGCGGAACCGGATACGCGACGGAGCTGGGCGAGTCGATGCCGGGAATGGCCTGCGGGGCGGCTCCGATCCTCGAGGCGGGCAATGCGATCGCGGCGATTTCGGTCAGCGGGCCAAGGCAGCACGTCGATGTTGACGCGATGAAGCATCGGATCATGTGGGCGGCCGCCGAAATCTCCCGGGCGATCGCCTCTGCGCCCCGGTTGGGATGAATGGCCAGAATGCTGTCTCGATGAGTGGGATGCCGGAGCGGTCGAGGAGTGACGGTGCGAAACGATGAGAACATGGTGAATTCAGCGACGAGAACAGAGGCAGCACGCGCCCTACGACAGGCTGCGGCGAACCGGGAACCCATCGCTCGTCTGAGCAGCACGTTTCCTGGCTTGTCCCTGGCCGACGCGTATGCGATCCAAACCTTGAACATTCAGCTCGACGTTGCGTCGGGCTCGCGGATCATCGGACACAAATTGGGTCTCACCTCACCGGTCATGCAAGAGATGATGGGAGTGGATGAGCCTGACTTCGGGCACCTAATGGACACGATGCTGCTCGACTCGACACGCGCCGTGTCGCTGGGCTCCTACATTCAGCCACGCATTGAAGTGGAGTTGGCATTCGTGTTAGCAGAGGCGTTGTCCGCCGATTGCACGGAAGCAGACGTTCTCTCGGCGACAGCGTATGTCGTGCCGTGCATCGAGCTGATCGACAGCCGCATCGAGAACTGGAACATTCACCTGATCGACACCATCGCCGATAATGCCTCATCTGCGGCAGTCATCCTGGGAGACACCCGTATTTCGCCGTTGGAGTGGTCCCTCGATGATATCGATGCGCGCCTCGTGATCAACGGCCAGGAGGTTGCTGCCGGGTCAACGAGCGCTGTACTCGGCCACCCTGCTCGTTCCGTTGCATGGCTTGCCCGCACCCTCGCCGGCTTCGGTGTCGCACTGGAACCCGGCCATGTGGTGCTCTCCGGGTCATGTACACGAGCCATCGACGTGGTTCCGGGCGATCGGGCAGAAGCACGATTCACGGGTCTTGGCGACGTCGTCGTGACGTTCGACTAGAAGACGTAGAGGAGAGTAATGAAAAAAGTGACAGCCGCGATCGTTGGATCCGGCAATATCGGGACCGACCTGATGTACAAGCTTCTCCGATCAGACGTGGTCGAACCACGCTGGATGATCGGCATCGACCCGCAGAGCGAAGGACTTCAGCGCGCACGTGATGAAGGACTGATCGCATCGTCCGGCGGCGTCGAGTGGCTTCTTGCTCAGAACGAGCTTCCTGAGATCGTCTTTGAAGCCACCTCGGCGTACGCCCACCGGGAGAACGCGCCGAAGTACGCTGCGCTCGGGATCCGTGCCGTTGATCTCACCCCGGCGGCGGTGGGTCCTGCCGTTGTGCCTTCACTCAACATCGAGCACCATGAGAACGCCGAGAACGTGAACCTGATCACCTGCGGGGGGCAAGCGACGATTCCCATCGTCGCCGCAGTCGCACAGGTCACCCCCGTGGCGTACGCGGAGATCGTCGCCAGCATCGCCTCTCCGTCGGCGGGGCCCGGCACCCGTGCCAATATCGACGAGTTCACACTGACGACTTCGCAGGCCATCCAATCGGTGGGTGGCGCTGCGACCGGAAAAGCAATCATCATCATGAACCCGGCCGAGCCACCGATGATGATGCAGGACACTGTCTTCTGCGCCATTTCTGACGATGCCGACCGACACGCGATTGCCGACGCCATTCGGGCGATGGTGGACCGAGTGGCGGAATATGTGCCCGGTTACCGCCTTCGAACAGAGCCTCAGTTCCGCGATGCTGATCCATCGACGGGTTCCCCTGCCTGTGTCATGACGTTCCTTGAAGTAACGGGAGCCGGCGACTTTCTCCCGCCGTATGCCGGGAATCTTGACATCATGACAGCCGCAGCGACGCGCGTGGGTGAAGGAATCGGGCGTGCTATTCGCCGCAATGAAGGGAAAAATTAGCATGTTCAACGCAGAGCTGGACTTCCGAGTCACCGATTCGACGTTGCGGGATGGCTCGCACGCCATGCAGCATCGTTTCACCCCTGGCCAGGTGCGCGACATCGTGGCTGGCCTGGATGGCGCCGGCGTTCCGGTCATTGAGGTCAGTCACGGAGACGGGTTGGGAGGCTCATCGTTCAACTACGGCTTCAGCCATACGAGCGAATTGGAACTCATCAGTGTCGCGGTGGAAACCGCGAAGTCGGCAAAGATCGCGTTCTTGATGCTGCCGGGCCTGGGAGTCAAAGACGACATTCGGGCCGCTGCAGACCGCGGCGCGCAAGTCTGTCGAATCGCCACCCACGTGACCGAGGCCGACATCGCGGTGCAACACTTCGGGCTTGCACGTGAGCGTGGACTCGAGACGGTCGGCTTCTTGATGATGTCGCACTCCCAGGGACCGGAAGAAATTGCCCGGCAAGGTCGAATCATGGCGGATGCGGGATGTCAGTGTGTCTATGTCGTGGACTCGGCGGGTGCCTTGATCCTGAACGAGGTGTCAGATCGTGTTGCTGCACTCGTTGCCGAGTTGGGGACGGACGCTCAGGTTGGCTTTCACGGCCATGAAAACTTGGGTGTCGCCGTCGCAAACTCGATTCTCGCGGTGCGGGCAGGTGCCGTTCAGATCGATGGATCCACCAGGCGGCTCGGCGCCGGCGCGGGCAATACTCCCACCGAAGTCCTCGCGGTGGTCGCGGAGCGGTTGGGCTATCGCACGGGCATCGACCCGAGCCTCATGCTTGATGTGGCAGAAGACGTGGTTCGTCCGCTCATGGACGATGAATGTCGACTCGACCGCATGGCCATCACCATCGGTTACGCCGGCGTCTACTCCAGCTTCCTCAAGCATGCTCAGCGGATCGCCGAGCAGTACGGGGTCTCCGGTGCGGACATCCTGCGTGAAGCGGGCCGCCGACGGCTCGTCGGCGGCCAAGAAGACCAACTCGTCGCGATTGCAGCGACCCTGGCCTAGGCGTAGCTGTAAAAACCTCGTCCGGACTTCTGCCCGAGGTGGCCGCGTTCGAGAAGGCGTCGCAGATTGTTCGGCACGATCACGGCGGCATCCTTCGTCTCGCCGTAGAGGGCGTCGGCGGCCTCGCAGATGACATCCAAGCCGACGAGGTCCGACAGTCTCAACGGCCCCATCGGATGCCCGCAGCCCAGCCGCATGCCCTCATCGATGGCTTCGGCGCTGGCGTAACCGCTGTCCAACATCCGTGCGGCCGACAGAAGAAACGGGATGAGCAGGGCGTTGACCACAAAACCGGGGCGGTCCGTGACCAGAAGTGGCGTCTTGCCGAGCCGATCGCGAACGAAACGATCCAGGGTGTCGCGGACGCCGACAGCCGTCTCAAGCGTCGAGATCACCTCGACCAGAGGCATTTTCGAGGCGGGATTGAAGAAGTGCAAGCCGAGAAAGCGTGATGGATCAGCGAATGGGACCGACAGTCGGGTGATCGGAATCGAGGAGGTGTTGCTTGCGATGACCGTCGCAGCAGAGACGACGGCTTCGATGCTCTGAAGCACCTCAAGTTTCAGATCCAACCGTTCGGGAACGGCCTCGATCACGAGGTCGGCACCGGCGATGCCCTCGAGCGACGTGGAGGTGATCAACCGCGCGTGAGCCGTGGTCGCGGCGGCCGCGCTGAGCTGCTCCTTTGCGACCGCCCGCTGGAGGGCGGCTGCGATGGTCGTGCTCGCAGCCTCGAGCGCAACGGGGTTCGCGTCATGCAGGATGACGCTCACTCCGCCGCGCAGACAGGATTCGGCGATGCCGCGACCCATCGCGCCACTGCCGACGATCGCGACGGTCTCGATCGCGACGGTCTCACTCACGCGGCTCATGCGTCGAACCGCTTGATCAGCGCGGCGAGGGCCTGGCCGCCTCCGATGCACATCGTGACGATGCCATAGTCGAGGTTGCGGCGCTGCAGATCCTTTGCGGCGCGAAGCAACAGGATCGCGCCGGTTGCGCCGACCGGGTGGCCGAGTGCGATCGCGCCGCCATACGGATTAGTGCGCTCCGGATCCAGGCCGGCGTCACGGATCACGGCGACGGCCTGCGAGGCGAAGGCCTCATTGAGTTCGACCGTGTCGATGTCGTCGGGCGTCAGGCCGGTTTCGGCGAAGAGTTTGCGCAGGGCAAGTGTCGGCGCGTACCCCATCAGCTCGGGTTCCAGTGCCGCTGTGCTGACGTACTCGAGTGTCGCGAGGCCGCCGAGGCCACGCTCGCGCACACGTTCCTCACCCATCAACACGACCGCCGCTGCGCCATCGTTGATGCCCGATGAATTGCCGGCCGTCACGCTGCCGTCCCCACGGAACGCAGGTCGAAGGGCCGCAAGGCTCTCGAACGTCGTCTCGGGGCGAGGATGCTCATCGAGAGTGACCGTCACCGGGTGACGGCCCGCGATCTCGACCGGCGTGATCTCGTCGGCGAAGGCCGCCAGAGCCTCGGGCGTGCCCGCCCGACGCTGGCTCTCCGCGGCGAACCGATCCTGTTCGTCCCGAGAGACGCCGTAGGTTGCGGCGACGTTCTCGGCTGTCACGCCCATGTGCTGACCGCTGAACGGATCGGTCAACATCGCCACGGTTCCGTCGACGAGGGTTCGATCGCCGAGACGGCCATTGTCGCGCGCGTTGAAGTCGAGAAATGGCATGCGTGACATGGACTCGTTGCCACCGGCGAGGATCGCTTCTGCTCCACCCCACCGCAACTGCTGGGCGCCGGACCAGATGGCTTGCAGCCCGCTGCCGCACAGGCGGTTCACGGTGAAGGCCGGGGTCTGCACCGGAAAGCCGGCTGCGATCGCGACCCGACGGGCATTGTAGGCATCCGGCCCGACCTGACCGATGCAGCCCATGATGACCTCATCGATCTCTTCCGCGCCGATGCTGCTCCGCTGAAGGGCTGCGCGCGCGGCGATCGCCCCGAGCTCGTGGGCGGGAACCGATTTGAGGCTGCCGCCATACCGCCCGACTGGGGTGCGGGCTCCATCGACGATGACGATCCGTGCTTCTGTCACAGTTCTGTTCCTTCTGCTTGCGGGTCAGATTCAGGCTGGGGACGACGCAGTCAAGTGCCGCTCGTCCTCACCGTTGTAGGCACTCAATGGGCGAATCAGCGCGTTCGATTCGAGCTGCTCCATGATGTGCGCGGTCCAGCCGGTGATTCGACTGGCCACAAACAGGGGAGTGAACGCGGCCGTGTCGAAACCCATCAGGTGATAGGCCGGTCCCGACGGGTAGTCGAGGTTCGGCAGGATGCGTTTGCGCTCGGTCATCGCCGTCTCGAGCGTGTCGTAGAGGGCGAGGAGGTCGTGCCGGTCATAGTGCTCGATCAGAGTGTCGAGCGAGGCCTTCATCGTCGGCACCCGCGAGTCGCCTGACTTATAGACACGGTGACCGAACCCCATGATCTTGCGCTTCTCGGTCAGCGCGGTTTCGAGCCATTCCTCGGCCCGCTCCGCCTCGCCGATTTCCTCGAAGATGTGCATGACTGCCTCGTTTGCTCCGCCGTGCAGCGGCCCCTTGAGGGCACCGATCGCGCCGGTCACGGCCGAGTACAGATCGGACAGTGTCGACGTGATCACCCGAGCGGTGAAGGTTGAGGCGTTGAAGGAGTGCTCGGCGTAGAGCACCATCGACACCCGGAACGCGTCGACCACGGCCGGCGCCGGCACCTCGCCAAACGCCATGTAGAGGAAGTTCTCCGAGTAGTCGAGGTCGTCACGCGGCGGAATCAAATCCTGCCCGCGACGACGGCGCTGGTCGTAGGCGACGATGGCCGGAAGCTGCGCGAGCAGGTTCAGCGAGGCGTCCAGGTTCGACGCGCGACTGCTGTTCTCGGCATCCGGGTCACTCGCCCCGATTAGGCTCACGGCGGTGCGCACGACATCCATCGGATGCGCCGTCAACGGAATCAGGTCGATCACGGCCTTGACCGCCGGGGCCAGTGCCCGGCGGGCCCGCTCGGCAGCCTGGAAGTCGCTCAGTTCGGAAGCTGTCGGCAGTTCGCCGTGCCAGAGCAGATAGGCGACCTGCTCGAATGAGCAGTGCGCGGCGAGCTCGGGCACCGGGTAGCCGCGGTACAGCAGTGAGTTTGTCTCGGGGTTGACCCGCGAGATTGCGGTGTAGTCGACGACGACCCCGGTGAGGCCTTTGCGAATTTCAGACGTCTCGCTCATGTGGAGTTCCTTAGTTTCTAGCGCTCAACCTGGAAGTTGAAGACATTGGTGTCGAAGTGGTTGTACGACTCGTAGTCGAGAAGTTCGTACAGGTCGGCCCGGTGCTGCATCTCGCCGAGCACCGGCGTGAGGCTGCCGTGCTCGGTCAAGGTGTCGAGACCGCGCACGGCCGAGCCCATGGCCAGACGCAGCAGCGAGACGGGCCAGATGACCATGTTGATGCCGATGTCCTGCAGCTGGTTCACGGTGAACAGGTCGCTTTTGCCGAACTCGGTCATGTTCGCGAGCAGTGGCACGTCGACGGCGGCACGCACGGCCTCAAACTCCGCCAGGGTGCCCATCGCCTCGGGGAAGATGGAATCGGCCCCGGCATCGACGAGTTTCTTGGCCCGGTCGGTCGCGGCGAGAAGTCCCGCAGCTCCCGGCTGGGTGGCACGGATGTCGGTGCGCGCCATAATCAGAAAGTCCGGATCGCGCCGGGCGTCGACGGCGGCACGGATGCGCTTGAGCGCCGTGTCCTCGTCGACGACCTGCTTGCCGTCGAGGTGCCCGCAACGCTTGGGGTTGACCTGGTCCTCGATGTGGGTGCCGGCCAGGCCGGCATCCTCGAGCGTCTGAATCGTGCGTGCCACGTTCATCGGCTCGCCGAAACCGGTGTCGGCGTCGACGATGGCGGGCAGGTTCGTCATGCGCGCGATCTGCTGAGCGCGCGTGGCCACCTCGGTGAGCGTGGTCAGGCCGATGTCGGGCAGACCCAGGTCGGCCGAGAGCACGGCGCCCGAAATGTAGACGCCCTCGAATCCCTTGGCCTCGATCAGCTTGGCCGAGAGCGGGTTGAACGCACCGGGGTAGCGCTGAATTGTGCCGCTGGCCAAGCCGGCCCGAAGAGCGTGGCGCTTCTGGCTCGGCGTCGTCGTTGCGTACAGCATTAGAAGAGTCCGGTCGGCAACGGAGTTGCGGCCAGCAGGCCGGGCTTCGCGACGATGGTGAGCTGGCCGATCTCGTCGGCGGTCAACTCGGGCAGACGCTCAGCCAGGGCAAGGAAGCGCTCGATTTCGGCCGGCTCGAGTACATCGGAGGCCAGGGCGCGGAACTTCGCGACGTATTCCGCACGACCGAACGGGCGGGCGCCCAGCGGGTGCGCATCCGCCACAGCAATCTCGTCGACGATCGTCGAACCGTCAGTCAAGGTGATCACGACGCGGCCGCCGAATGCCTTTTCGGCAATATCGAGCGAGTGGTAGCGGCGGGTCCACTCGGCATCTTCGACCGTGCTGGTCTTGTGCCAGAGCGCCACGGTGTCGGCGCGCTGGGCGCGCTCGGGGGCGTAGCTGTCGACGTGGTGCCAGCTGCCGTCCTGCAGCGCGACGGTGAAGATGTATGGAATCGAGTGGTCGAGCGTCTCGCGGCTGGCCTGCGGGTCGTACTTCTGCGGGTCGTTTGCGCCCGAGCCGATCACGTAGTGCGTGTGGTGCGAGGTGTGAATCACGACGGATTCGACGTGTGCCGGGTCGGTCGCTTCGGGATGCTCGGCGTGCAGCTTGCGGGCCAGGTCGATCCACGCCTGGGCCTGATACTCGGCCGAGTGCTCCTTGGTGTACGTGTCGAGAATGGCGCGCTTGGCCTCTCCGGCGGCGGGCAGTGGCACGGTGTAGGCGGCGGTCGGACCGTCGAGCAGCCAGGCGATCACGCCGTCTTCGCCCTCATAGATGGGGGTCGGGCTGGTCTCGCCGCGCATCGCACGGTCGACGGCCTCGACGGCCATCTTGCCGGCGAAGGCCGGGGCGTGTGCCTTCCAGCTGGAGATCTCGCCCTTGCGGGACTGACGGGTGGCGGTCGTGGTGTGCAGGGCCTGACCGACGGCCTGGAAGATGGTTTCGGCCGGCAAGCCGAGCAGGGTGCCGATGCCGGCCGCAGCCGACGGGCCGAGGTGGGCCACGTGATCGATCTTGTGCGCGTGCAGGCTGATCGCCTTCACCAGATCGACCTGGATCTCGTAGCCGGTGGCGATGCCGCGCACGAGGTCGCGGCCGGTCAGGCCACGCTCGGCGCCGACATGCTGGGCCACGGCGACGATGGCCGGGATGTTGTCGCCCGGGTGCGAATACTCGGCCGCCAGGAAAGTGTCGTGGTAGTCGAGCTCGCGCACGGCCACGCCATTGGCCCAAGCCGCCCATTCGGGGGAAACCCGGGTTGCAGCATCCTCGCCGAAGACATTGGCGCCGGCGCCGCCGGTCGAGCGCGGGTGGGAAAGCGCCTGCGAGCGGGCCGAGACGACGGGGCGGCGGGTGAGTGAGGCGGCGGCAACCGATGCATTGTCGATGACCCGGTTGATGATCATGTCGGTGACCTCGGCGCTGACCTCGACGGGGTCGACGGCGACCTGGGCGATCTTCCAGGCGAGCTGGTCTTCGCGGGCCAGGTTCTCGTCGCTCTTATAGACGCGTACGGGGTGCTCAATCATGAAGTGTCCTTTCGAGGGAGGCCTCGGCCTCGGTGGCGGTGGGGGAAAGAGTGGGCAGCGTCGCCAGGATGTTGTCGAGGCTGTTACGCAGGTGCACGGCGGTGGCCTGCGCGGCCAGTACTTCGTCTCGGCGCAGGATGGCGTCGATGATCAGCAGATGCTCCGCGGTGGCGGCGTCGAGCCGACGCGGGTTCGCGTGGGCGTGCCGGCGTGCCCGGGCGAGGTGGCCGCGAATGTCTTTGAGGGCGCCGCGCAGGTACGAGTTGTCCATCGCGTCATCGATCACCGCGTCGAGGCGGTCGGCCAGCCGGTACGAGGTGGCGTTGTCGACATCACCGTCGGGCGTGTCAGCGGCAACGGATGCCGCCAGGAACTCACGCTTGAGGTTTTCGAACGGGGCGGGGTCGCGGCGGCGAGCGGCGAGTCGGGCCGCCTGAGTTTCGAGGGCTTCGCGCAGCTCATAGAGGCGCTCGATGTGTTCTCGCGAGACCGGTGTGACGATCGCGGTGCGGCCTGAGTTGTTCGAGACGAGACCCTCGGCGATGAGGCGGGAGAGGGCTTCGCGGACCGGGGTGCGTGAGACGCCGATCCGCGCCGAGACCTCGACCTCGGCGAGCGGTGTTCCGGGTTGCAGGCGCCAGTTGATGATGTCATCCCGCAGACGGTCGTAGGCAATATCGCTGGCGCGCATGGCTTCCACACTAGTCACTTCACGCGTTTATGTATACAAACTAAGGAGTACAGGCTGGTTTATGAGGAAAAAGTCGTGAGATTACGCGTGCTCTGTATGCACAGGCGCCCATCCCGTTGATTGAGGTGCGGAGCGAGCGCTGCGGGCACAGCCTCGAAATCTCGCGAGCCACCTCCGGCCCATCGAAGGCGTATGTGGAACATCGCCTCGCCTGGTTTGTCACGTGCGCGGACTGGATAAGGTGGGTGTCGTGGGCTGCGAAACGGGCTCGACGGCATCCGGGCGCCTCATCGCAAAGACTGGGATGCTCCAGTTGCAGAGCGGGCCGATGAGCACCGCGAAGAGTACGGTGCCGATGCCGACGTTGCCGCCGAGCACCCAGCCGATCGAGAGCACGATCGCCTCGAGGCTTGTGCGCACGATCCAGATCTTCCAGCCGGTGAGCTGGTGCAGGCCCGTCATCAGGCCGTCACGCGGGCCGGGGCCGAAGTGTGCGCCGATGTAGAGTCCCGTCGCGATGCCGAGCACGAGCAGCCCGGCCGCAAACAGAATGATGCGCACCCAGAGGTCGAGTCCGGCTGGAATGAGCCAGAGGCCCACGCTCGCGCTCGGCCCGACGAGCAACGCATTCAGCACGGTGCCCACGCCGAGCTTTTGCCGAATCGGGATCCAGAACAGCAGCACCACTCCGCTCAGGATCACGGTGATCAGGCCGAAGCCGAGGTGGGTCTGCGCGTCGATCCCCTGTGTGAGAACGTCCCAGGGGGCGACTCCGATCTCGCCACGCACGATCAGGGCGATGCCGATTCCGTAAAGGAAGAGGCCAATCAGAAGTTGCGTGAGGCGGCGGGTCATAAAAATCAATCCAATTGCAGATTGGCTCTGTTATCAAGTAGCCAATTTCCCTAAAGTGGCCTCATGAGTGACGTTCAGATGAGTGCGCGCAGCCTGGAAGCCCTGCTTGGCGACTGGCGTGGCGGCGCGAGTGCCTACCTGGCGCTGTCTGATCGCATCCGTCTGCTCACCCTTGACGGACGCATACCGGTCGACAGTCGACTGCCCGCCGAACGCGATCTGAGCGCACGGCTTGGCCTCAGCCGCACCACCGTCGCGGCGGCCTACCGCCGGTTGCGGGAGACCGGATTCCTGGTCAGCGTGCGCGGTTCGGGCAGCATGGCCCGGCTGCCCGGCGGCACGCCCAGTCTGACGGTGAACGACGGCAGCGGCATCCTGGATTTCAGCAAGGCGACGATGCCGGCGATTCCCGCGCTCGCCGCGGCAGCTGTCGCGGCGGCGGCCGACCTGCCCCGGCACCTCAATGACTCCGGTTTCGACCCGATCGGTCTGCCTGAGCTGCGCGCCGCGATTGCTGACCGCTACACGGTGCGCGGCCTGCCGACCGGCCCTGAGCAGATCATGGTCACCATCGGCGCCCAGCATGCCATCGCGTTGCTCGCGCGGGTGCTGCTCAGCCGGGGTGATCGCGCCGTGATCGAAACTCCCACCTACCCGCACGCCTACGAGGCTCTGCGCGCGGCAGGTGCGCGACTCATGCCGGTGAGTGTGTCAGCCGGCGAAGCGGATGCCGCGGCCGCGACCCACGGCTGGGACGAAGCGGCACTCGTGCAGACGCTCCAGCGCAGCAACCCGGTTCTCGGCTATCTCATGCCCGACTTTCACAACCCGACCGGACAATCAATGCCGGTCGATCAGAGGGAACGCGTGCTGGCCGCCGCCGCCCGACAGGGCACCGTGCTGATCGCCGACGAAACCATGGCGGAGTTCAACATCGACAGGCCTGGAGAGTTCATGCCGTTTGCGGCATACGCCGACCCGGCGCTACCGGGCACTGCGGTGTCGATCGGCTCGGTGGGTAAGAGCGTCTGGGGCGGTATCCGTGTGGGCTGGATTCGCGCCGAACCTGCGTTGATTCGTAAGCTCGTTGCAGCCCGCACGGCGAATGACCTCGGTACACCCATTCTTGAGCAGCTGATTGTCACGCGACTGCTGCCGCAGATGCCCGCGATTCTTGCCGAGCGGTGTGACGCGCTGCGGCTCACCCGTGACCACCTCGAGGAACGGCTGGCCGCCCGATTCCCCGATTGGACGGTGCCCCATGTCGATGGTGGTGTCACCACCTGGGTCAACCTCGGCAGCCCGGTCAGCTCGCAGCTCGCCCTCTCGGCCCGCACTCACGGTGTGATCGTTCCAGCCGGTCCGCGCTTTGGCATCGACGGCGCCTTTGAACGGTTCATGCGCATCCCCTTTTGTTACAGCGTCAGTGAGCTCGACCGTGCCGTCGATGCGCTCGGGCACGCCTGGGACGCGCTCGGCCGGCATCCGGTGCCCGACACGGGCTACCTCGCCGACGTGGTCTAGCCCTGGTGCCCTGGTGCCTGGCGCCACGGTGCCTCGGCGCCCCGGTGCCCCGGTGACCCCGCTCCCCTAAAGACCCTCACATCCCCCGCGAGAGTGCAGTTGTTGTTGCCTCAACCCGCTCATAACCCCAACAACTGCACTCTCGCGGTGAGAAGACGTCCGGAGGAGGCAGGGGTCAGGGGTCAGGGGTCAGGGGTCAGAGGGTGGGGGCGGATGCCGGGACCCTTACCATCCCAGGGGATGGGATACTGAGCGAGTGTATTTTCTCGCCGTATTGAGCATGAAGAACCGGGCCCTCATCGCCCTCGTCACCATCGTCGCGGCCGTTTTCGGCAGCCTCGCACTGACGAGCCTGAAGCAGGAACTGATTCCGTCGCTCCAGCTCCCGCAGCTGGTCATCTCGACGAGCTACCCCGGCGCCTCGCCCGAAGTCGTCAACGACGACGTCTCGACGCCGATTGAAACCGCCATTCAGGGTGTGTCTGGCCTCGAGTCGACGTCGACGACGAGCAGCACCAACATGTCGATGGTCAGCGCTACGTTCAGCTACGGCACCGATCTCGCCAAGGCCGAATCCAAGATCGGTCAGGCCATCAACCGCATCAAGTCGCGGCTGCCCGATTCCCTCGACCCGCAGGTGTTCAGCGGCAGCATCGATGACTTTCCGGTGCTGTCGATCGCGGTGTCCGGCGGCGACCCCACCACCCTCTCGGACGAGTTGAAGCGCAGCGTGCTTGGCGACATCCGCCATGTCACCGGAGTGCGCGACGCCGCCCTCGTCGGCGACGTCGGCCAGCGCGTGAGCATTACCCCGGATGACGCCGCGTTGGCCGAGCGGGGGCTGTCGGCTCAATCGATCCGCAGCGCTCTGCAACAGAATGGCGCGTTCATTCCCGCCGGCTCCGTGACCGAGGGTGACAGCACCCTGTCGGTGCAACTCGGCACGAAACTCACTTCGGTCGACGACCTCGGTGCTCTGCCGCTCCTCTCGAGCATTCCTGGCCCAGCAGGCCAGGTAGGCCCGGCCGGTCAGCCCGGCTCGCCGGCCGTCACGACCCTCGGCGATGTCGCCGCCGTCGCGCTGGCCGAGAACCCGGCGACGAGCATCTCGCGGGTCAATGGCAAGCCGGCCCTCACGATCTCAGTCACCAAGGTCCCCGCGGCCAACACGGTCGAGGTGTCGAAAGAGGTGCGGGCGCTGTTGCCGAGCCTCGAAGCGGCAGTGTCCGGAGCGACCTTCACAATCGTCTTCGACCAGGCGCCGTTCATTCAGCAGTCCATCGACTCGCTCACCCAGGAGGGCTTTCTGGGACTGATCTTCGCAGTGCTCGTGATTCTGGTCTTCCTGCTCTCGGTGCGCGCGACCCTTGTCACGGCGATCTCGATTCCAACCTCGGTGCTGATCACCTTCATCGGCTTGCAGAGCGTGGGCTACTCGCTGAACATCCTCACGCTCGGTGCGCTGACAATCGCGATCGGCCGGGTCGTCGACGACTCGATCGTCGTGATCGAAAACATCAAGCGGCACCTGGTTGCCGGGGTCGACCGGGCCGACACCATTATCGGGGCCGTGCGTGAAGTCGCCGGAGCGATCACCGCCTCGACGATCACCACCGTGGCCGTGTTCCTGCCGATCTCGTTCGTCGCCGGCTCGACGGGTGAGCTGTTTCGGCCGTTTGCGCTCACCATCACCATCGCGCTGCTCGCCTCGCTGCTCGTCGCGCTGACCATCGTGCCGGTTCTGGCCTACTGGTTTCTGCGCGCGCCCGATGCAGCGAAGGTTGCGGCCAAGGTTGCGGCCACCACCGAGAAGGCGGAAGCCAAGGCAGCCGCGAAAGCCGCGAGCGCGGCGGCGAAGTCTGCGACGGCGACGGATGCGGCTCTCTCGACTGATTCGACGGCGCCTGACGCCGACGACGGCCGCGAACTGGTCGGAGCGGGCATCCCCACGGGCATCCCCACAGGAATCCCCGAAGCCGGGCTGGCGGCATCCGCTCGCCCCGGCGCCGCTGCGATCGTGGCAGCGCCCCTGGCGAGCGACGAGGGGGGCTCCCGCCGCTCGCGTCGTGCAGAGACCGCCGTGACCGAACCGGACGAACTTGAGCACCCGAGCCGATTGCAGAAGGGGTATCTGCCGGTCATCCGGTGGACGCTCAAGCATGCCGTCGCCACCCTGCTGCTCTCGGTGCTGGTGCTCGGTGGCACCGTCGCCCTGGTGCCGTTGATGAAGGTCAACTTTCTGGGATCGACCGGCCAGAACACCTTCAGTGTGAGCCAGACGCTGCCCGTGGGCACGAGCCTGGCCGCGCTCGACACCGCCTCGGAGCAGGTCGAAAAGACCCTGCGCGGCATCGACGGCGTTGATATTGTGCAGGTCTCGATCGGAGGCAGCAGCGTGGCCGCTGCCTTCAGGGGCGGCGGCGCCTCGTCCAGCACGGTGAACTACTCGATCACGACCGCGGATTCCGCACATTCCGACGATGTGCAGCAGTCCGCGCGCACCTCGCTGGCACAGATCGCGGATGCCGGTGAGATCTCGATCGGTGCCTCGAGCGGCTTCGGCGGATCCTCGACCATCAACGTCGACATCACAGCGCCGTCGAGCGCCGACCTGCAGACCGCATCAGATGCCATTCTGGCCCGGGTATCGAAGCTCAGCTCGGTCAGTGAGAGCTCCAGCAACTTGGCTGCCTCGCGTCCGTACCTCGCGATTGTCGTCGATCGTGACGCCGCGGCATCCGCTGGTCTGAGCGAGCTTGCCCTCGGCACGCTGGTGTCTCAGGCGATGCAGCCGAGCGTGATCGGTTCGATCGTCATCGAGGAGAAGAGCCTGTCGGTCTACCTGCACTCGGCTGCCCCGCCCACCACCGCGGCCGAGCTCGCCGCGCTGCCGATTCCGACCGCGGCAGGAACCGTTGCGCTCGACACTCTGGCCAGCGTCTCTGAGGTGGACGGGCCGTCGACGATCACGACGGCGAAGGGTCTGCGCACGGCAACCGTCTCGGCGATGCCGGCCGGTGACGACCTGGGAGCGGCAACCGCCGATCTGACGACCGTGATCACCGAGACCAAGCTGCCCTCGGGTGCGGTGGCGAGCCTCGGCGGCGTCTCGGCCGATCAGGCTGAGGCGTTCCAGCAGCTCGGCATCGCAATGCTTGTGGCCATCCTGATCGTCTACATCGTCATGGTTGCGACGTTCCGTTCGTTGCGCCAGCCGCTGTTGCTGCTCGTCTCGGTGCCGTTCGCGGCAACCGGTGCGATCGCGCTGCAGGTGATCACGGGCATCCCGCTCGGTGTGGCCTCACTGATTGGTGTGCTCATGCTGATCGGCATCGTCGTGACGAACGCCATCGTGCTCGTCGACCTGGTCAATCAGTACCGCCGACGCGGGATGAGCGTGCCGGATGCGCTCGTTCACGGTGCCTCGCGCCGACTGCGCCCGATTCTGATGACCGCATTGGCGACAATCTTTGCGCTGCTGCCGATGGCTGTCGGCCTCACCGGACATGGCGGGTTCATCTCGCAGCCGCTCGCCCTCGTGGTGATCGGCGGACTGGTCTCGTCGACGGTGATGACACTCGTGGTGTTGCCCGTGCTCTACTACCTCGTCGAGGGAGCGGCCGAGCGCCGGGCCGTGAAGCGTGCCACGACGGCGGAAGCGTACGCCGACGCGGGGGACAGTACGGCGGCAAGCGCGGTGGACAGCGCGGCGACTCTGGAGCGTTCGTAGCCGGAGCGTTCGAAGCCGGAACGTTCCTCACCGCTCGGCGGCCGATCAGTCGGGTCGGTCGTCTGCGCGTGCGAGCACCGCAGCCGCGACGATGCGGTTGGCCATGCCGTTGAAAATGATGCCGTGGAACGGCAGGATTGCCCACCAGTACAAGCGACCGCCGAGCCCGGCCGGAAAGAAGATTGCGCGCTGGGTGTAGCGCGAGCCGCCCCCTGGCGTGGGAGTACTCGACATTTCAAGCCAGGCGCGTCCGGGCACCAACATCTCGGCGCGGAGGCGCAGCATCGTGCCACGTTCGAGGTGTTCGACCCGCCAAAAGTCGAGTGCGTCGCCGGTATTGAGCTGTGCCGGATGCCGACGCCCGCGGCGCAAACCCACCCCGCCGACGAGCTTGTCCATCCACCCACGCACCGCCCACGCGAGCGGGAACGAGTACCAGCCGTTCTCACCGCCGATGCCTTCGATCACCGACCAGAGTTGATCCGACGAGGCGGGCGTCAGCCGCGTCTTGAAGTCGATGTAGACCAGGTGGCCGGCCCAATCCGGGTCGCTCGGCAGAGGGTCGCTCGGGGCGCCCCGCACCGAGCCGTCGACCCAGCTCGTCTCGACTTCGCCATCACGCATCTTCGCCAGGGCCAGGCGGACCGCGTGCCGGTAGCTGGTCAAACCGCCGGGCGGCGCTGGGATGTATTGGTCGATGTCGTGTTCGGAGGCAACGCAATCGTTCTGCAACGACTCGATGATCGGAACGGCGATCCGTCGAGGGATGGGGGTGACCAGGTTCACCCATTGCGAGGCGAGCCAGGGCGTCAGCACGGGAAGTGCTGCGATCGCGCGCTGGCGCAGTCCCGCCTCGACCGCGTACCCATTCATCATCTGCCCGTAGCGCCAGACGTCGGGACCGCCGATGTCGAAGGTGCGGTTGAGGTCTGAGGGCAGCTCGGTGGCCTCGGTGAGGTAGTAGAGCACATCGGTAATCGCGATCGGTTGCACCCAGTTGCGCACCCACTGCGGTGCTGGCATATACGGCAGCACCTCGGTGAGATGCCGGATCATCTCAAACGAGGTCGAGCCGGAACCGATTACGACGCCGGCCTGGAAGGCGATGGTTGGCACGCCGGAGTGGAGCAGGATGTTGCCGACTTCGGTGCGCGAGCGCAGATGCCGGCTGAGACGGTCGGTTTCGGGATGCAACCCACCCAGATAGATGATGCGCTGCAGATTGGCCTGCCGAGCCGCTTGGGCCACGTTCTGGGCCGAGAGCTGCTCGATGCGTTCGAAGGTGGCCCCGCGGCCGGCCGCACCGCCCATCGAGTGCACGAGGTAATAGAGGATCTCGACGCCGTCGAAGGCGGGATCGAGCGACGCGCGATCGGTGAGGTCGCCTTGAAAGACCTGCACCCGGTCCCGCCACGGAACATCGCGCAGCTTCTCAGGTGTGCGCACGAGAATCCGCACCTGGAATCCGGCTTCGAGCAGCCGCGGAACAAGGCGGCCACCGATATATCCGGTGGCTCCGGTAACCAGCACGACACGGGGCATGGACTCACTGTAGCCCGTGGCTCTGACAACTGGCGGGAGAGCCGTTATTCGCTGCGGCTGGCCGTCCGGTATCCGAGACAGATTGACCTACCGGGGCAGATCGGGCCGATCAGCCGGTTGCTAGGGTCGGCCTATGACCGTTGCAACACTGCCTCATGACGCCCTCTGGCCCCGCGCAGGAGACTGGCCTGCAGCAGAGTCTCTGGCCGCCGACCAGGCGATCGACCTCGCCCTGATCGGGATCCCGGCCTGGCGCACCTCACTCTCGGCCACGCGTGCCGGAGAGACCCCGTCGGCAATTCGGGCCGCATTGCGTAAATACAGTCCGGCGCTGATGCCCGACCGCGGCGGTCGTCCCGCACCGCGCACGCTCGATGAGCTCGTGTTGGCCGACTTCGGCGACGTGACTGACCCCGACAGCCCCGCCGGCGAAAGGCGTGCGATCGCCGCAGTGGCCGCGGCATCCGCTCGGTCACGCGTCGTCGTGGCCCTCGGCGGCGATAATTCCCTCACGGTTGCGGCAGCACTCGGCAGCTGGGGGGTGCACGTGCAAACCGCCGGACTGATCACCCTCGATGCCCACTACGATCTGCGCGACGGAGTCTCAAACGGCTCGCCCGTTCGTCGGCTGGTTGAAGCCGGTCTCGACGGTCGCCGCATCGTGCAGATTGGCATCGCCGACTTCGTGAACTCGCGTGACTACGCACAGCGCGCCCTCGACTTCGGTATCACGGTCGTGCACCGCGATGAACTGCATCGGCGGCCGATGACGGATGTCGTCGCAGAGGCCCTCGAGATCGCCGGCGCGGCCGGCGGGCCGATCCACGTTGACCTTGACGTTGACGTCTGTGACCGTTCGGTGGCCCCCGGATGCCCGGCCTCGGTGCCCGGTGGAATCTCGGCCTTCGAGCTGCGCACCGCCGCCCGCGCGGCCGGTGCCGACCCCCGCGTCGTTTCGGTCGACCTCGCTGAGATCGACGCGACGGCGGATGCCGCGGATGGGCGCACCGTGCGCCTGGCCGCGCTCTGTGTGCTCGAGGTGGCCGCGGGACTGCTCGACCGCCCCTGATCGGCGCGACTGCCCTTCGTCGGCGCGCCCGACCGTGGCCGGCGCTCCTCGCGCCATCCGGCAGTCATCCTTTCCTGAGGTATCGCAGATGACCCTTCGCAGGCCCGCGGAAGGGTCATCTGCGCCACCTCACGGCCAGAGCGGCGCTTTAGCGCTTGACCAGCGCCAGCGCACGCACGATCTCGTCGACGCGATCCTTCGCATCGCCGAACAGCATGCGGGTGTTCTCACGGAAGAACAGGGGGTTCTGCACACCGGCGTAACCGGCTGCCATTGAACGCTTGAACACGATGACCTCCTCGGCCT
Source organism: Leifsonia psychrotolerans (assembly GCF_013410665.1). NCBI lineage: Bacteria > Bacillati > Actinomycetota > Actinomycetes > Micrococcales > Microbacteriaceae > Glaciibacter > Glaciibacter psychrotolerans. Next base: position 3,431,561 of record NZ_JACCFM010000001.1, read on the forward strand.
CCCACACCTTGAGCACCGGCATGCCGGCGATCGGGCTGGTCGGGTCCTCGGCCGCGGCCGGGTTCACGGTGTCATTGGCACCGATCACGAGCACCACCGACGTGCTGGCGAAGTCATCGTTCACCTCATCCATCTCAAGCACGATGTCGTAGGGCACCTTGGCTTCGGCCAACAGCACGTTCATGTGTCCGGGCAGTCGACCGGCGACCGGGTGGATGCCGAAGCGCACCTCGACCCCACGCGCACGCAGCAGCTTCGCCAGCTCGGCGACCGGGTACTGAGCCTGGGCGACGGCCATGCCGAAGCCCGGCGTGATGATCACTGACGTGGCGTTGGCCAGCAACTCGGCGGTCTCGTGCGCCCCGATCTCGCGATGCTCCCCCTCGACCTCGTCGCTCTTCGTGGCCACCACGGCACCGAAGCCACCGGCGATCACCGAGATGAACGAGCGGTTCATGGCCTTGCACATGATGAAGGACAGGTAGGCGCCCGAGGAGCCCACGAGCGCGCCGGTGATGATCAGCAGGTCGTTGCCCAGCAGGAATCCGCTGGCTGCGGCAGCCCAGCCGGAGTAGCTGTTCAACATCGAGACCACGACCGGCATGTCGCCGCCGCCGATGGAAGCGACCAGGTGCCAGCCGAGCAGCAGGGCGAGCGCGGTGACCGCGATCAGTAGTGCGAGGTCCGGGGCGATGACGAACCAGGCGGTGAGCGCGGCGAACAGCACCAGCGCGCCGAGGTTCAGCACGTTCCGGCCAGGCAGCACCAGTGGCGCGGACTTCATCCGCGCCGACAGCTTCAGGAACGCGACGATCGACCCGGTGAAGGTGACACCGCCGATGAAGACGCCGACGAACACCTCGCCGCGGTGAATTCCTTCGAGGGCCGGCGCGATGTCGCCGTGCTCCAGCCAGCCGTTCCAGCCGATCAGCACGGCGGCGAGACCCACGAAAGAGTGCAGCAGGGCGATGAATTGCGGCATCCCGGTCATCTCGACCTGCGCGGCACGCCAGAGTCCGATGGCCCCGCCAATTGCGACGGCGACGAGCAGCAGGGCGATCGCCAGACTATCCGCGATGTCGAGCATGAGCACGAGGGTCGAGACGAGCGCGAGCGCCATCCCTGTCATTCCGTACCAGAGGCCCCCCTGAGAGGACTCGTGCTTGGAGAGCCCACCGAGGCTCAGAATGAAGAGGAGCGCCGCGACCAAATAGGCAGCGGTAGCGATGGCGGCGATCATGAGTTGCCCTTCGAGAACATGCGCAGCATGCGCCGGGTCACGGCGAAACCGCCGAAGATGTTGATGCTCGCCAGCAGCACGGCCACGAACGAGAGAGTGCGGGTGACAGGGTCAACGCCGGCCAGTTGCAGCATGGCGCCGACGACGATGATGCCGCTGATGGCGTTGGTGATCGACATCAGCGGAGTGTGCAGGGCGTGGTTCACCTTGCCGATGACGTAGAAACCAATCACGATCGACAACGTCAGCACGGTGATGTGCCGCGGCAGCGGGTCGGGGGCGATCGCGACCAGCAGGAACAGCGCGGCCACGCCCACGGCGGTGAGGGCCAGGCGGGATCCGGTGCCGAGGCCCTTCTTCGCAGCCGCAGGGCTGATCGGGGCAGCGGATGCGGCAGCCGCTGGCGCGGCGGAGACCTGCACGGGCGGCGGCGGCCAGAGCTTCTCGCCGTTCTGCACGACGATGATCGAGCGCTGCACGATGTCGGTCTGGTCGAGCACGAGCACGCCGTCCTTGCCCGGGGTGAGCAGCTTCAGCAGGTTGACCAGGTTCTGGCCGAACAGCTGCGAGGCCTGCGCGGGAAGCCGGCGGGCGAGGTCGGTGTAGCCGATGATCGTGACGCCGTTGGCAGTGACGATCTTCTCGCCCGGCACGGTGCCTTCGACGTTGCCGCCGTTTGCTGCGGCGAGGTCGACGATGACCGAACCCGAGCGCATCGAGGCGACATCCGCCGCGGTGATCAGCTTGGGCGCGGCGCGACCGGGAATGTTCGCGGTCGTGATGATGATGTCGACGTCGCGTGCCTGCTCCGAGTAGAGCTCGGCGGCTCGGCGGTTGTAGTCCTCGCTGGTGGCCTTCGCGTAGCCGTCGCTCGAGACACCCTGGTCGGCGATTTCCACGGCGAGGTAGGTACCACCGATCGACTTCACCTGGTCGGCGACTTCGGGCCGAGGGTCGGTTGCGCGCACGATGGCGCCGAGCGCGGATGCCGCGCCGATGGCAGCGAGGCCGGCCACACCGGCGCCGGCGATGAGAACCTTCGCCGGCGGAACCTTGCCTGCGGCGGTGATCTGGCCGGTGAAGAACCGGCCGAACGCGTTTGCCGCCTCGACGACGGCACGGTAGCCGGCGATGTTCGCCGTCGACGAAAGCACGTCCATGGACTGTGCGCGTGAAATGCGCGGCACCGCGTCGACAGCGAGTGCCGTAATCGGGTACTGAGTCAGGCGTTCAACCAAATCGGGGTTCAGCCCGGGGCTCAGCCAGCTGATGACGGTGGCGCCGCTTGTGAGTTGCGCGAGTTCAGCATCATTCGGCGCGTTCAGTTTCAGCACAACGTCGGCGTTCCAAGCTTGCGTCTTGTCGACGATGGCGACTCCAGCGGCGACGTAATCGGCATCCCGAAAACTCGCCCACTCACCCGCGCCAGCCTCGACGACAACCTCATAGCCCAGCTTCACCAGCTGGCTCACGGTCGACGGAGTACCGGCGACCCGGGTCTCCCCCGGGGACGACTCAGTGACAATTCCTATTCTCAATTTCGGCTCCTTTGCACAGCGAAACACTACTGGCTCAGGCAAACGTCGCTTCGCTCAGCGCGCGCAGTCGGAACGAAGAAATCGCGATTCTTAACAATTAGGCAAGATAATCGATGTTTTCGGCGTCCTTTCCTTCACAGGGGTCGTAATGCTGCCGGTTCGTGTGCGGCCCGGTCAGGCCGAGACGCTCACCGCTACGCCGTCTTTCCAGACCCGCCGAATGAGCGGAACCCCCGGGCGGTAGGCCAGGTGCAGATACGAGTCGGCGGTGAGTTGGGCGAGGTCGGCGCGCGCCCCGACGATGACACGCCCGACATCCGTGCGCCGTAGAGCCGCGGCACCGCCGGCGGTCGCCGCCCACACGGCCTCGGCCGGCGTCATCCCCATGTCGCGCACGGCGACCGCGATGCAGAAGGGCAGTGACGAGGTGAACGACGAACCCGGGTTGCAGTCGCTCGCCAGGGCGACGGTGGCACCGGCGTCGATGAGGCGCCGGGCACTCGGGTATGGCTGCCGGGTCGAGAACTCGACGCCGGGCAGCAGCGTCGCCACGGTGTTCGAGCCGGCCAGGGCCTGCACGTCGTCCTCGGTCAGGTACGTGCAGTGGTCGACGCTCGCGGCATCGAGTTCGACGGCCAGCATCACTCCGTCGCCCGGGCCGAGCTGACTGGCATGCACGCGTACGCCGAGTCCGCGCGCGGCGCCGGCCACGAGGATGCGCCGGCTTTGCACGGGCGTGAACGCGCCGGTCTCACAGAACACGTCGATCCAGCGGGCGTGCGGCGAGCAGGCATCCAGCATGTCGCCGACCACGAGGTCGACGTACTCGTCGGCGCGACCCGAAAACTCGGCAGGAACCACATGCGCTCCGAGGAATGTGACCTCGGAGGTCACCTCGGCCGCCAGGCGCACGAGCCGGGCTTCATCGGCGAGGGACAGCCCGTAACCGCTCTTGATCTCGACGGTCGTCGTGCCTTGAGCGAGCATTTCGCCCAGGAATCCGCGTGTGCGGGCCCGCAACTCCTCGTCGCTGGCGGCTCGGGTGGCGGCCACCGTTGAGCGAATGCCGCCGGCGGAATACTTCTGCCCTGACATGCGCGCCTCGAACTCGGCCGATCGGTCGCCGCCGAAGATGATGTGACTGTGGCTGTCGACGAAGCCGGGAATGATGCAAGCGCCCACCGCGTCGGTGACCGTGTCTGCGGCGAGTGCGTGAGCCGGAGCGGCTGAAGCCGCCCCCAGCCAGGCGATCTGGCCATCCTCGATCAGAATTGCGGCATCGGTCAGGATGCCGAGCCGTTCGGATCCCGGCCGAGTATCGACGCCCGGAGAGTTGGTGATCAACTGCCCGATGTTGGTGACCAGTTCGGTTGTCATGCCGGGGTGTCGCCTTCCCACATCGGCACGCGGAGTCCGCGTTCGCGGGCGACCTCGGCGGCACGCTCATAGCCGGCGTCGACGTGTCGCATCACCCCGGTGCCCGGGTCGTTGGTGAGCACGCGCTCGATCTTCTCGGCGGCCAGCGGTGTTCCATCGGCAACGATAACCTGACCGGCGTGGATGCTGCGGCCAATGCCGACCCCGCCACCGTGGTGGATCGATACCCAGGTGGCGCCCGACGCGGTGTTGAGCAGCGCATTCAGCAGCGGCCAGTCGGCGATCGCATCCGAACCATCGGCCATCGATTCGGTCTCGCGGTACGGCGAGGCGACCGAGCCGGAGTCGAGGTGATCGCGGCCGATGGCCAGCGGGGCGCTCAGTTCACCGGAAGCAACCATCTCATTGAATTTGAGTCCGGCGATGTGGCGTTCCTTGTAGCCGAGCCAGCAGATGCGTGCGGGCAGGCCTTCGAACTGAACCTTCTCGTGGGCGGCGGTGATCCAGCGGCGCAGGTGCTCATCGTGCGGGAACAGCTCGAGGATGGCTTTGTCGGTCGCGGCGATGTCGGCCGGGTCGCCCGAGAGTGCGGCCCAGCGAAACGGCCCCTTGCCCTCGGCGAAGAGCGGACGGATGTAGGCGGGCACGAAACCGGGAAAGTCGAATGCGCGGTCGTAACCGCCCAGTTCGGCCTCGGCTCGGATCGAGTTGCCGTAGTCGAAGACTTCCGCACCGGCATCCTGGAACTCGACCATGGCCTGAACCTGCTTGGCCATCGAGGCGCGAGCGCGCTCGGTGAAGGCGACCGGGTCTGCGGCAGAGAGCTCGTGCCACTCGGCGACGGTGACGCCCTCAGGCAGGTAGGCGAGCGGGTCGTGCGCGCTGGTCTGGTCAGTGACGATATCGATCGCAATCGTGCGGGCCAATAACTCGGGGAACACCGTTGCGGCATTGCCGACCAGGCCGACCGAGAGTGGGATGCGCGCGGCCTTGGCGGCGAGCACGCGGGCGAGGGCGTCGTCGAGGTAGGTGGTCATTTCGTCGAGGTAGCCGCGGTCGACTCGGCGCTGCAGGCGCGTCTCGTCGACGTCGACAATGAGCACGACGCCCTCGTTCATGGTGACGGCGAGCGGCTGAGCGCCGCCCATTCCACCGGCGCCACCGGTGAGGGTCAGGGTTCCGGCCAGTGTTGCACCGCCCGGGGTGGGGGCCTCGCCGCGACGTTCGGCCAGTTTGTTGGCGACGGCCGCGAAGGTTTCGTAGGTGCCCTGCAGGATGCCCTGGGTGCCGATGTAGATCCAGGAGCCAGCCGTCATCTGGCCGTACATGGTGAGTCCGAGTGCCTCGAGTCGGCGAAACTCGGGCCAGTTCGCCCAGTCGCCGACGAGGTTCGAATTGGCGATGAGCACACGCGGCGCCCACTCGTGCGTGCGGAAGACGCCGACCGGCTTGCCGGACTGCACCAGCAAGGTCTCATCCTTTTCGAGCGTGGTCAAGGTGCGCACGATGGCGTCGTAGGCATCCCAGCTGCGGGCGGCGCGGCCGGTTCCGCCGTAGACGACGAGGTCATCGGGGTGCTCGGCCACGTCGGGGTCGAGGTTGTTCATGAGCATGCGCAGCGGGCCTTCGGTCTGCCAGCTTTTCGCGGTGAGCGTCGTGCCTCGCGCGGCGCGAACGGGGCGGGCCCGGCTTGAGTCGAAAGGAGTCATACAGTGATTGCACACCACGCTCTGCCGCAGAACAACGGGTGCGACGGCAGAACTGTCCGGTATCCCAGATACGCGGATGCTGTGCGCTGCGCAACCCGCGCAACCCGCGCAACCTGCGCACCCTGCGCACCCTGCACTCGGCATCCGTGAGCGTACGCCCGCAGTCTTGTCCCCGGATTCGGATCGCCGCGAGATTCCCGGCGTGTCGGCGCGCGACACGCCGCAAAACTGGCCATTTTCCGAATCCGGGGACAGTGCGGGGGGCAGGGGCGGATGCCGCGGCGGAGGATGGGCGCAGATATCGGAGGCCGCGGCATCCGTCAGCGCAACTGTGCCGCCGCCGCTGCCCCGATCGCGTCGGCCACCGCCGACAGCGTGGGGGAATGCAGTTTCCACTGCTGCCAATACAGTGCGACGTCGATAAATTCGCCGGGATCGATCTCGACGAGCGCCCCCGAGGCCTCGGCCGTTTGGCTCTGAGCGTCCGGCAGCATGCCCCAGCCCAGTCCGAGCTGCACCGCCGTCGCGAACTCTGACGACGCGGGCACAAAATGTTGGGGCGGATGCAGCAGGGTCCGCGTGCGTTGCCGCAGATAGCGATCTTGCAGATCGTCGGTGCGGTCATAGATCACCACGGGCGCCACCGCGAGGCTGGCAACGGTCGGCCCATCGCTGAACCACGTGGCGACAAACTCGGGGCTCGCCATCGGCCGATACCGCATCGCGCCGAGCGGCCGCACGATGCAGCCTTGCACCGGCTCGGACGCCGACGTGATTGCCGCCATCACTGTGCCGTCGCGCAGTCGCGCGGTCGAGTGGTCTTGATCCTCACGAAAGATGTCGAAGCTGATGCGGTGCGCGGCAGGCACGCGCGCGAGGGCAGGCAGAGCCCAGGTCGCCAGCGAATCCGAATTGATCACGAGCGGAATGCTGATGAAGCGTTCGGAGGCGGATGCTGCCTCGCCCACCTCGGGTTCGAGCATGGTCAGGGCGTCATTCTCGAGCAGAGCGAACTGGCGGGCCAGGCGCAGCACGACTTCGCCCGATGCAGTGGGTCGAACCGGCTTGACCCGTTGCAGCAGAACTCGGCCCACGGCCAATTCCAGAGCCTTGATGCGCTGGCTGATCGCTGACGGTGTCACCTGCAGTTGCCGTGCCGCCGCATCGAAAGTGCCCCTGTCGACGACGGCCAGGAGGGCCCGGAGCTGATCGAGTTGGAGATCCATCATGGAGGCGGCGGGCTTTCGGATCGGGACGCTGAGGAGGCGCCTATGAGGCGGGTGGGTCATTAGCTACCCTAATGATGCATCAGAAAGATGAGCTGGAACAGTGGTTGCCCGCGCCGTAGAGTCGTCGATTGTGAATGCTCTGACTCTCGCTCTGCCCCTCCTGCTCGCGGGATTCGGCCTCGGCCTGTCGCTGATTGTGGCAATCGGCGCGCAGAATGCGTTTGTGCTGCGCCAAGGCATCCGTCGGGAACACGTTCTGCCCATAGTGCTGATCTGCGCGCTGTCGGATGCCGTGCTGATTCTGCTCGGCATCTCGGGCATCGGCTTCGTGATCGAGAGCTTTCCGGTCGCGCTCACCGTCGTGCGGATTGCCGGGGCAGCATTTCTCGTCGGCTACGGCGTGCTCGCCGCGCGGCGAGCGTGTGCCACCGGTACTCTCCAGGTGACGCCGAATGGGGAGCGCACCTCGCTTGGCACCGCGATTCTCACGGTGCTTGCACTGACCTGGCTCAATCCACATGTCTATCTCGACACCGTGCTGCTGCTCGGTTCGATCGCCAACTCGCACGGGCCCGACGGGCGTTGGCTGTTCGGGATTGGTGCCGTCGCAGCCAGCATCGTCTGGTTCGCAGCGCTCGGCTTCGGAGCGCGTTTGCTCGGGCCGCTCTTCTCGCGGCGTGTGGCCTGGCGCATCCTCGATGCGCTGATCGCCGTCACGATGATCACGCTCGGAATCCGGCTGGCGTTCCTGGCGTAAGTCCGCGCCGTCGTTCAGACGGATGCTGCGGTGCGCGCCCCAGTCAGCCCGCGCGCCCCGGTCAGCTCGCCCAGCTAGCTCGCTCAGCTAGCCCGCTCAGCCTTGGCCGAGAACGATGCCGCGTTGGGTCAGGAACGGCACCGGGTCAATGCGGGTGCTGTCGATGCGCACCTCGAAATGAAGATGGCACCCGGTGGATGCCCCCGTGTCACCGACTGCGGCGATCACCTGACCGGCACTCACGCTCTCACCCACGCGGACCAGGATCGTCGTCGCACCGAGGTGACCGTAGCCGGTTTCGACGCCCGAGCCGTGGCCGAGAAGAATCCAGTTGCCGAGGGTTCCGTTGGGGCCGGCGACTTCGACGACGCCGGCTGTGGCGGCGTGCACCGGGGTGCCACACGCGGCCGCGATATCGGTGCCGCTGTGGAATGCGCTCACGCCCGGCAGCGGCAGAGTCGGCCGCGGACCGAATCCGTCGGTGACGGTGCCGGCAACCGGCAGCGCCCATCCTTGGACGCTGAGCTGGCCGGTGTCGTGTGAGCTGAACAAGCTCACGAGTCCGGTGATCTCAAAGCTGGCGGTGCTACTCGCTCGAAGTACCGTGAGCCGAGCGGTCGCCGTGGCGAGGGCATCGCGGGCCGCATTCATCGCGATTCGAGCGGGCTCGACCTGGATCGCGGCGGCGACGGCGTCGGCATCCGTCGCCTGTTGGCGTAGACGTTCGGCACGCTTGCCCTCGTCAGCGGCGTGTGTGCGCACCGATTCGAGGTTGCTGGCCAGGCTGTCGAGTCGGTCGAGAGAGCCGAGCTGGTCAAGAAGTGAGGTGTCCGCGTGTGTGCCGAGCAGCACGTCGGCAGCAGCGGCGCCGGACTGCTGCTGAGCCAGACTGCGCACGAGCGCGCTGATTGCCTTCTGAGCGGAGTCCGCCGAGTTCGCTGCGGTGTCAGCACGCGCATGAAGCTGTGCGGCTCTGGCCTGAGCGGATGCGAGGTCGGCGCTGACCGAATCGAACTCGAGAGTCGCCGCGTCGAGGGCTGACTGTGCGTCGGCGACAGAGCGCAGAGCGGATTCGAGGGCTGCTGAGCGCGCGCGCGTCGCGGCGGTTGCACCTGAGGCTGCGCGCTCTGCGGCGGCACGTGCTGAGGCTGCGCGCTCTGCGGCGGCGCGTGCTGAGGCTGCGCGCTCTGCGGCGGCGCGTGCTGCTGCAGCATCTGGCTGCTGAGTCACAGCCGGTGGGGCCGCCGTTGGTGGGGGAGTGGTGGCCGGGGGCGGAGTGACTGTTGGAGTCGGAATCGGAGTCGGGGTCGGAGTGGCTGTCGGCGCTGGACTCGGCGTCGGTGGTGGTGTCGGTGTCGGTGTCGGTGTCGGAATGGGTGTGGGGGTCGGGGGAGAGGTCTCGCTCGGCACGGGTTCGGGGGTCACCGGTTCGGGAGTTGTAGCACCGGGGGTCGCGGGTTCGGGAGTTGCGGGCCCAGCGGTCGCAGGGTCAATGCTCGATGGCGGAGTCGTCACCGCTGTGGGGGTGGCCTCATCCGCGTAGACCACGCTCGGCGCTCCACACACCAGAAGAGCCGCCAGGATCAGACTGGCGACCGGCACACCACGTCGGGGTTCCTGCCTCATGAGGGGGGAACGCTGTGACCGTGCAATGTTCTTCAGCGAGATCAATGCTTCGCAATCCTCGGGTGGATAAACGATGGTCGGCCCGTATGGGTCGGCAATTCGGTCAGTATGCCATGCTGCCAAAGGCCCGCACAAGGAGTTGAATAGCGCTCGCGCCGCCTCGACTAAACTCGCTCTATCTGTAATCCCAGACGGGTCGCAACGGGTTGCAACGCGCTGCACTGCGGAGACACTGCGCTCGGGCATGCGTACCGCACTGAGTGCAGGCATCCGTACTGCACGGCGCGCTGCACGTCGCGCCGTAATCCGCACCGCAACTCACGCTGTAATCCGCACGACGAGGGGCATCATGGCTGCATCGAAGGTTCCCGCGGCAGACAACACGCTGCGAATCCTGTCCCACCTGGCTACCCAGCGCGGTCCGGTGCCGGCGTCGTCGATCGCCACGGCGCTTGGGCTGCCGCGTTCGAGCGTCTACCACCTGCTGACGGTGTTGACCGAGCGTGGTTTCGTGTTGCATCTTCCCGAAGAGAGACGGTACGGCCTCGGCCTGGCCGCGTTCGAGCTCAGCACGGGGTTCTCCCGTCAAGAACCGCTCAGCCGAATCGGTCGGCCCCTGTTGGCCGGCCTCGTTGACAGGCTCGGCGAATCCGGCCACCTCGCCGTGTTGCACGGCCGCGATGTGCTTTACATCGCCGAGGAACGCGCTCCGCGACGGCCGCGCCTGGTGACGGATGTCGGCATCCGCCTGCCCGGACACCTCACCGCCAGCGGGCGCGCACTTCTGGCCACGCTGCCGCCAGCCCAGCTCCGGGCGCTGTACCCCGACGCCGAGGCGTTCGTCGATCGGAACGGGCGTCCGCCGCACAGCTATTCCGAGCTCAAGACGATTTTGAACCGGGTACGGCATGACGGATATGCGACCGAGGATGGCGAGGTGACCGCCGACTTCGCCTCGGTTGCAGTCTCGGTGCGCGACCACGTGGGGTGGCCCGCCGCGGGAATCGCCATCACATTCCCGCGCGGGAATGTGCCAGAAGCGACGTGGCCCGAGCTGGCCGCACAAATCTCTGAGGTGGCCACGGAACTGTCGCGGCGTATCCGTGGTCGAACCGGCCTCGACTGAGCCGAACGGCTCGCATTCGCAGCGATAGCGTTCGGTGTGTCTTCGTCCCTGGTGAACGCTCGACTCCGGACGTATGGTGGCCAGAGAATCTCGGCAACAGGAGCGGAGACCCCATGGCAGAAAAGCCCCATTCCGCGAGAGCGCATCGACCGGCTGAAGTAGACGCACAGCCGAGCACGGCGCCAGACGCCGTGCCCGATGCAGCGCAAGACGCAGCGCAAGACGTAGTGCCCGACGAGGTGCTGGTCGGCTATTACCGTGAGATGGCGCTGGTGCGGGCGTTCGAGCTCACCGCGGCCGAAATGTACGCCAAGGCGAAAATCGGTGGGTATTGCCACCTGAACCTCGGTGAGGAAGCCGCAGTGGTCGGCCTCTCGCACGCGCTGCAGACACGCGACTACCTGTTCACCAACTACCGGGACCACGGCTATGCGATCGGCCGGGGGATGGAGCCCAAACGGGTGATGGCCGAGCTGTTCGGCAAGAGCACGGGCGTCTCGGGCGGCCGTGGCGGATCGATGCACCTGTTCAGCACGAAGCTGCGGATGCTCGGCGGCTACGCCATCGTCGGCGCCCAAATGCCACCGGCCACGGGCGCCGCGCTCGCGCTCAGCCTGCGCCAGAAGCCGGGCCCCGACGCGGAGGTCGTGATGTGCCTGCTCGGCGACGGCACCACCAACATCGGGGCCTTCCACGAGTCATTGAATCTGGCCGGAATCTGGGATCTGCCCATCGTCTACGTCATCATCAACAACCGACTGGGCATGGGCACGACCGTTGAAATGGCCGCGGCCGAGCCTGAACTCTACACACGCGGCTGCTCCTATCGAATCCCCGGGGTGCGCGTGGACGGCGACGACGTCGTTGCCGTGCGGGACGCTGCTCGAACCGCGCTCGAGCGGGCACGCACCGAACGAAAGCCCGGGCTACTCGAGGTGATGACCTTTCGGCTGAAAGGCCATTCTGTCGTCGACCCGGCCCGCTACCGTTCGGCGGAAGACAACGAGCAGGCGAAGGAGGCCGACCCGGTGCCCGCATTCCGTGCTCGGCTGATTGGCTCCGGCGCTCTCGATGAGGCCGCGGCACTACAGATCGAAACGGATGCCGCAGCCATCGTCAGCAAGGCGGTCGCGTTCGCCGACGCGAGCCCGGATTCGACACCCGATCAGTTGTTCGACTTCGCGTACGCCACCCCGGTGGCCAACGCGCCGCACGCGTTGCCGGGGGATCCGCTGATGGAGGCGTCATGACGGTGATCACCTATCGACAGGCCCTGCGCGACACCCTGCAGGCGGAACTGGCCCGAGACACGAACGTGTTTCTGATCGGCGAAGAGATCGGAATCTTCGAGGGGTCCTACAAGATCACCGCGGGGCTGCTCGCCGAGTTCGGCCCTGACCGGGTGCGGGACACCCCGATCGCGGAGGAGGGATTCGTCGGCGCGGCGATCGGTGCAGCGATGCTCGGGATGCGTCCGGTCGTCGAGATCATGACCATCAATTTCAGTCTGCTGGCGATCGATCAGATCGTGAATAACGCCGCGAAGTTCCACAGCATGTTCGGCGGCCAGATCTCAGTGCCGATGGTGATCCGCACCCCCGGCGGTGGCGGGCAGCAGCTCGCGGCGACGCACTCGCAGAACCTCGAGGTCTGGTACGCCCACATCCCGGGCCTCAAGGTTGTGGCGCCGTCGACACCGGCCGATGCCAAGGCACTCTTGACCGCCGCGATCCGTGACGATGACCCGGTCATCTTCCTCGAAAACCTGGCCCTCTACAACACCAAGGGTGAGGTACCGGATGGCGAGCAGGTCGCCGAGATCGGCAGGGCAGCCGTCGTCAAGGAAGGCACCGACCTCACCGTCGTCACATATTCCCGCGCCACCGTCACCGCACTCGAGGTCGCCCGGCAGTTCGAGGCCGAGGGGATCTCGATTGAGGTCGTCGACCTGCGCAGTCTTCGCCCGCTCGACCGCGAAACGATCTGTGCGTCAGTGCGAAAAACGAGTCGCGCGGTGGTGTTCGAAGATGACTGGCTGACCTACGGAATTGGTGCCGAGATCTCCGCCACGATCGGCGAGGGGGCGTTCGACTACTTGGATGCGCCGGTGCGCCGGGTCGCTGCGGCTGAGGTGCCGCTGCCGTACGCCAAGCCGCTTGAACGTGCAGCCCTGCCTGACGCTGCCACGCTGACCCGAGTCATCCACGACGTTCTCGACGCCACTCGGTTTGCTGGATAGGAGTTCACATGCCCGAGGTTGTGATGCCACGCCTCTCCGACACCATGGAGGAAGGCGAACTGAGCCGCTGGCTCAAACAGGAGGGCGACGAGATTCATAAGGGTGACGTGCTCGCCGAAATCGAGACCGACAAGGCGACCATGGATCTCGAGGCTTTCGACGACGGTGTGTTGGAGAAGCATCTCGTCGCCGAGGGCACGCTCGTTCCAATTGGAGCACCGGTGGCCGTCATCGGTGATGGCAGCGGGGGCGGTAGCGGGGTGCAGCCCACGGATGCAGCAGGGCCGGTCGAAAAGGCGGTTCTTGACACGGAGTCCTCTCCTGCCGAGTCCGAACCGGGCGAGCCGGCACCTCCCTCGGCCCGTCCGAGCCACGAAACAGCACAGGGGCTGCGCACCTCTCCATTGGCCAGACGAATCGCCCACGAACATGGCATCGACCTTCTGTCGATCACCGGCTCGGGCCCCGGCGGTCGCATCGTCCGCGCCGACGTCGAGCACGCCGTCGCTGATGCGGCTGAAGCGCGCGGCACGGCTGGCACGCCGAGCACTCCCACCCCATCAAACACTCCCTTCCCATTGAGCACGTCGAGCACGTCGAGCACGTCGAGCACCTCCTCCTCGGCCCGTGCCACCGCGAGCACGGCAGACCACGCCCCGACGGACGATGTCGACATGCCGCTGAGCAACATCCGTCGCGTCACGGCCCGTCGGCTCACCGAGAGTCAGGCGGTGCCGCATTTCTTCCTGACCAGCGTTGTCAATGTCGAACGGCTCCTCGCTCTGCGCGCGGAGATCAACGAGCGGCTGGAATCTGCCGGCATCAAGATCAGCGTCAACGACCTACTCGTGCGAGCCTGCGCGGTCGCACTGCGCGCTCACCCGGAGGTGAACGCATCGTGGGGTGAGAACACGATCCGCCGGCACCACCGGGTCAATATCGGTGTGGCGGTGTCGCTCGACGACGGGCTAATCGTGCCCGTGATCGTCGACGCCGACCGTAAGGGGCTCGCCGAGATCGCCGCCGAGGCGCGAGCGCTGGCCGAACGTGCACGGGCCGGTTCCCTGAAGCCGAACGAATTCAGCGGAGGAACGTTCACGATCAGCAACCTGGGCATGTTCGGCGTCGACCAGTTCACGGCCGTGATCAACCCGCCTGAAGCGGCGATCCTCGCCGTCGGTGCCGCGCGGGCGCAGCCGGAGGTGCGAGACGGCGTGCTCGTCACGGTGCCGAAGCTCGCCATGACGCTCACGGTCGATCACCGGGTGCTTGACGGTGCTACTGCTGCGGCGTTCCTGCGTGATCTCACTGGCATCCTCGAGGAGCCACTGCGCATCGTGGTCTGAGTGGCGGGGAGCGTGCTGCGGCGTCTGTCAAAGATACGGTTCGGCGGCATCCCTCAAAAGATGCTGGCCGGGTGCTCTGCGCGTTGCTAGTATCCGAGCCATGGAGACTCCTTCGGACGACCCGCACGAGAATGTTCCCGCCGCCGACGTTGGACCCGATTCGAGGGTCAGCTTCCGAAACGAGCTGGACCGCACGCATTACACTGCCGTCGACGAGGACTGGGCCGGTCACGTGCCCGCGCAATACGGTGTTGCACCGCGGGTACGGATCGGACGAAGCAAATGGTTCAACCTGCTCTGGCTGATTCCGATCGGTCTGCTTCTGATGATCGTCGCCATTGCGGTGGCCAAGGGCATCCGCGACCTCCCGGTCGTGCAGGATTTCATGCGGCAGTTCCCGGGTGCCTCGAAACTACCGGATGACGCGCCAATAGGCTTTCCTGCCTGGCTCGGCTGGCAGCACTTCTTCAATCTGTTCCTGATGACCTTCATCATCCGCTCCGGGGTGACGATCCTCGCCGATCACCCCCGCCTCTACTGGACCAGGCACTCCACGCCCGGAAAAGACTGGTTCCGCATCCAGAAGCCGGTTCCGCCCGACCCGTTGTACACCGCCAAGCAGGACTCAATCACCCTTCCCAATGGGGTCGGTCTGCCGGGACGGCGGCATTCCATTGGCCTCGCTCGGTGGTGGCATTTGGGCGTGGACACCCTCTGGCTGCTGAACGGCATTGTGTTCTACATCCTCATCTTTTCAACCGGCCAGTGGATGCGGCTGGTCCCGCTGAATTGGGATGTCATCCCGAACGCAGTGTCGGTCGCCATTCAATACCTCTCGCTCGACTGGCCGGTCGAGTCGGGCTGGGTGAACTACAACAGCCTGCAACTGATCGCCTACTTCGTCACGGTCTTCATCGCAGCCCCGGCGGCGCTGATCACCGGACTCGGCATGTCGCCGGCCCTGTCGACGCGGTTCCGTGCAATCAGCTCGCTGTTCAGCATTCAGGTGGCCCGGTCGTTGCACTTCTTCGTGCTCTGCTGGTTCGTGATGTTCATCGTCGTGCACGTCACACTGGTGCTGACCACCGGTGCTCTGCGCAACCTCAATCACATGTATGCGTCGCGAAACGACGACAGCTGGGTCGGTTTCTGGATCTTCGCGGCATCGATGGTGGTCGTGATCGTGGCGTGGGTGGCTGCGACACCGTTCACCTACCGCCACCCCCGCGTGGTGCAGAAGGTGGGATTTGCGTTGATCGGTGGGGCGCAGAAGCTGTTTGAGCACATCGATTCCAAGCCTGGTCAGTACACCGAAAAGGACATCTCGCCGTACTTCTGGCACAACGGCAAGTACCCCGAGACCGAGGAATACAAGCAGTTGGAGGCCGGCACGTTCGCGGACTACACGCTGCGCGTGAACGGTCTGGTCGAGAACCCGGTGGAACTCAGCCTGGAGCAGCTGCGCGCCCTTCCCCATCATGAGCAGATCACGCAGCATTTCTGCATCCAGGGCTGGTCCGGAGTGGCGAAGTGGGGCGGGGTGTCGATGCAGAGCATCGTCGACCTCGTCAAGCCCGCTCCCGAGGCGAAGTGGGTGATCTTCTATTCGTTCGCGGTCGGCCCGGATGGCGGTATCTACTACGACGCGCAGCCGATTGAGCAGATGAGCTACGAGTTGACGATGCTCGCCTATGACATGAACGACGACACCCTGTCGTTCGGGCACGGCGCTCCCTTGCGTTTGCGCAATGAGGTGCAACTCGGGTTCAAGCTCGTGAAATGGATCAAGGGCATCGAATTCGTCGAACATTTCTCAGAGGTGGGCGGCGGCTTGGGTGGATACAACAATGACCATGAGTTCTTCGGCTATCGACAGTCAATCTGAGCCGGGGGCGGTGCTCGATGCTCGGGGGCGACCGTTGCGTGACCTGCGCATCTCGGTCACAGACCGGTGTAATTTTCGGTGCGTCTATTGCATGCCGAAAGAAGTCTTCGGCCGGGGTTTTGAGTTCCTTCCGAAGTCGTCGCTTCTCACATTCGAAGAGATCGAGAGGCTCGTTCGGATTGCCGCCGACAACGGCGTCGAGAAGATCCGTCTCACCGGCGGAGAGCCACTGCTGCGGGTTGGGATCGAAGAGCTCATCGCCCGGCTGGCCCGACTCGTCACCCGCGATGGTCGCCCGCTCGACCTCGCGATGACCACGAACGGCTCGGCCCTCGCGCACAAGGCGCAGGCGTTGAAAGAGGCGGGTCTCACGCGGCTCACGGTGTCGTTGGATTCTCTCGACGACGCCACGTTCCAGGCGATGAACGACGTCGACTTCCCGGTGGCGAAAGTGCTGCGCGGCATCGACGTGGCCGCAGCCGCCGGATTACCGGTGAAGATCAACATGGTGGTCAAACGCGGCTACAACGATCACGACATCTTGGCGATGGCCCGCCATTTCAAGGGCACACCGCACATTCTGCGATTCATTGAGTACATGGACGTCGGCTCCACCAACGGATGGCAGGTCGACGAGGTCGTGCCCTCTCGCGAGGTGCTTCGCCGCATTGACGCAGAGCTGCCGCTTGAAGAACTCGCCCCCAACTACAGCGGTGAGACATCGGTGCGCTGGCGATACCGCGACGGCGACGGCGAGATCGGCGTGATTTCCAGTGTCACCCAGAGCTTCTGCCAGAGCTGTACTCGGGTGCGCATCTCGACGGAGGGCAGGTTGTTCACCTGCCTGTTCGCCACCACCGGGCACGACCTCCGGTTGCTGCTGCGGAACGGCTGCTCGGATGCTGAGGTTTCAGACTTCTTCCGCAACCTCTGGCTGGTGCGCAACGACCGATACTCCGACCTGCGTAGCGCGCAGACTACCTGGCGCAGCAGTGGGGTGAGCGCCGGGTCGGATGCCGGATCGAGGAGGATCGAAATGTCGTACATCGGCGGCTGAGACTGCTGCGTGTCCTGATCAGAAGGGTGCTCGACCAGCGGGTGGGGTCGACCAGCGGAACCCCGTCGCTGATCGAGCTTGTCGAGATCACTGGAGTCGACCCTCGTTCGCAATGCGCGTTCGGGGGTGTGCTCGCTGGGTCTCGACAAGCTCGACCAGCGGGGTTGGCTCGACCAAAGGGGTTGGTCGATCGGCGGGGCCCCGTCGCTGATCGAGCTTGTCGAGATCACTCGAGTCGACCCTCATACGCAATGCGCGTTCGGGGGTGTGCTCACGGGGTCTCGACAAGCTCGACCAGCGGGGTTGGCTCGACCAGCGGGTGGGCTCGACCAGCGGGGTGGGGTCGATCGGCGGGGCCCCATCGCTGATCGAGCTTGTCGAGATCACTCGAGTCGACCCTCGTACGCAATGCGCGTTCGGGGGTGTGCTCACGGGGTCTCGACAAGCTCGACCAGCGGGGTTGGCTCGACCAGCGGGGTGGGCTCGACCAGCGGGGTTGGTCGATCGGCGGGGCCCCATCGCTGATCGAGCTTGTCGAGATCACTCGAGTCGACCCTCATACGCAATGCGCGTTCGGGGGTGTGCTCACGGGGTCTCGACAAGCTCGACCAGCGGGGTTGGCTCGACCAGCGGGTGGGCTCGACCAGCGGGTGGGCTCGACCAGCGGGGTTGGTCGATCGGCGGGGCCCCATCGCTGATCGAGCTTGTCGAGATCACTCGAGTCGACCCTCGTACGCAATGCGCGTTCGGGGGTGTGCTCACGGGGTCTCGACAAGCTCGACCAGCGGGGTTGGCTCGACCAGCGGGGTGGGCTCGACCAGCGGGGTGGGGTCGATCGGCGGGGCCCCATCGCTGATCGAGCTTGTCGAGATCACTCGAGTCGACCCTCATACGCAATGCGCGTTCGGGGGTGTGCTCACGGGGTCTCGACAAGCTCGACCAGCGGGGTTGGCTCGACCAGCGGGGTGGGCTCGACCAGCGGGGTTGGCTCGACCAACGGGGTGGGTCGACCAACGGGTGGGCTCCAACCGCGGAGAACTGCCGGCTCCGGAACCTCGACCTCCACCAGGGCATAAGCTCACCGGTATGTGGCGCGCAGCGATCCAACGGCTTCCCCCGGGCTCGTTTGCCTTCGTGATGGCCACCGGCATCATCTCAACCGGATTCGCTGCGATCGGCCAGAGCATCCTGTCGCTTCTGCTGCTAGGGATCGCCATCGGCGGACTGCTCGTGCTGGCAGCGCTCATGCTGGCGCGGTTCATCGTCTTTCGCCGCGACGTGATGCTCGACGCACGCGACCCGAAACGCGCCTTCGGTTTCTTCACGATCGTCGCGGCGATCGACGTGGTCGGCATCCGTCTCTATTCTCCCGAAGCGCCGACGGCCACGATCGTGCTGGGGATTCTCAGCGTGCCGATCTGGCTGCTACTCACCTACGGGGTTCCCGCCAACCTCATGCTGCGACCGCGCACCGGACCGGTGGCCGCCGACATCGACGGAAGTTGGTTCCTCTGGGTCGTGGGCACCCAGTCGCTGGCTACCGCATCGGCAGCTCTCGGGGCCCACACGCGCAGTCCCGAGCTCGCCGCGCTCGCCGTGGCGTTGTGGGGCATCGGCGTGATGCTGTATCTCATGCTCGCAACCCTGGTCACCTTGAGACTGCTGACGGTGCCGAGCGCACCCGGAAACTTCAACCCGTCGTACTGGATCTACATGGGAGCCACCGCGATCACGGTTCTCGCCGGGTCACGCATTCTTCGGATGCCGCAGGATCTTCCGGTCATGCACGTCACCTCCCCGGTGGTCTCCGGCCTGACCTACGTGCTTTGGGCGTTTGGGGTGTGGTGGATTCCACTTCTGGTCATTTTCGGTGTCTGGCGTCACGGTGTGCACCGCGAGCCGGTGCGTTACAGCTCGGGTCTCTGGAGCATCGTCTTCCCTCTCGGCATGTACTCGGTGGCGAGCATGCACTTCGGCGCAGTCGCACAACTGCCGCTGCTGGTCTCGATTGGTGAGGTCGGAATCTGGGTGGCCGGCTTGGCCTGGCTCGTCGTCTGCGCCGGCATGGTGTGGGCCGGAGGGCGCTTTGTGCGGGGCCGACGGCCGATGTCTGCTGGGCTGGCGGCTGACGCCGCTGCGGCAGGGTCGCTACGGTAGGGATCATGACGGAGCAGTCTCCTATCCCGCAGTCGGCTCGCGCTGAGGCCGACGCTGTGCCTGACCTCGTGCGTGCCGCGGTAATCACGGTGTCCGACCGCAGCGCCGGCGGGCAGCGTGCCGACACGTCGGGACCGGGGGCGGTGACCACCCTGCGCGAGAACGGCTACCGGGTTGCCGACGCCGTGGTCGTGCCCGACGGCGAGGCCCCGGTTGCCGAGGCTATCCGCTTCGCACTCGGGGAGGGAGCCCGACTCATCATCACGACCGGCGGCACCGGCATCTCCCCTCGAGATCTGACTCCGGAGGGCACCCGCCCCCTCCTGACGCGTGAACTGCCCGGGATCGCCGAGGCGCTGCGACGCGAGGGCGCGCGGCATACGCCCCTCGCCGTGCTCTCCCGTGGTCTCGTCGGCCTCGCCGGGAGCGGACCGGACGCCACGCAGGCGCTCGTGGTGAATTTGCCCGGCTCGCGTGCAGGCGTCGCCGAGGGCCTCGACGTCGTGCTGCCGCTCGTGCCGCACATCCTGGACCAGCTCGACGGCGGTGACCACGCGTGATTGAGGCTCTGGTCGAGATCTGCCCCACGCCACTGGATCTGGCGGCGCATCTCGCTGCGGTCGATTCGGCCGCGTTCGGTGCGGTGGCCACGTTCATCGGTCAGGTGCGTGATCACGACCCCGATGTGGTCGGCGAGGTCGTTGCGCTCGACTACTCGGCACATCCGGATGCGCCGCGCATTCTTGCCGACATCGTGGACCGGGTGGCGCGCGGCTCGGCCGACGCCGGCCACGAGGTGCGCATCGCGGCCAGCCACCGCATCGGGCACCTGAGGGTGGGGGATTGTGCCCTCGTCGTCTGCGTGGCCAGCGCCCACCGCGCGGCGGCCTTCGACACCTGCCGCGCACTCGTCGAAGCGATCAAGTCTGACCTGCCGATCTGGAAACGACAGTCGCGTGCCGACGGCGCCCACACCTGGGTGGGCCTCCCGGAGGCCGAAGCTGTGGCGTCAGCAGAGGCATCAGCAGAGGCGTAATCCGAGGCACACCCTGGGGAGGCACGGAGCGCTGCGGTGACTCAGCCGCCGGCGAACGGCGGAAGCACGTCGACAGTATCGCCCTCACTCAGCGCAGTCCCGGGATCCTCGGTGAGCGTGCCATTGAGCAGCAGGGAGCAGCGGCCGAGCACCCGCTCGAACGCACTGCCGTGACGCTCGAGAATCATCAGGCGGAGGTCGGCCAGAGTCGATACGTCAAGGTGTTCGCTCTCGGTTCCGGTCGCCTCGGCCGCCCCGGCGAAGTATCGCACGCGGGTCACGATCGGCCCGATTCGGCCGTCGGCGCGGGCCGCACCCAGTCGCCGGACCGACCGCCCGACTTCGCGGTGATTCGGATGCCCTCGATTTCGACTGTGCGGTCGAGACCCTTCACCATGTCGACGATCGCCAACGCGGCCACGGCGACGGCGGTCATCGCCTCCATTTCGACCCCGGTGCGGTCTGCGGTGCGCACCGTCGCGTCGACGCGCACGCCCTCGTCGAGGACGGTCAGGTCGACGGCGGCACCATGCACGCCGATCACGTGGGCCAGCGGCAGCAACTCGGCGGTGCGCTTCGCCGCCTGAATCCCGGCGATGCGGGCGACGGCGAGCACGTCGCCCTTGGGCACGGACCCGGTGCGGAGGGCTGCGATAACGTCGGGCGCACACCGCACGAAGCCGGTCGCCGTGGCCTGACGGATGCTCGGGGTCTTGCCCGTGACGTCGACCATGCGCGCCTGCCCGGCCGAGTCGAGGTGAGTGAACGGTTGGCTGGTCATGATTCCAACAGCATGACATCGACAGGGTCGCCCGGGTGGATTTCTTCGACGGATTCGTCGACGATCGCGAATCCGTCGGCCGCAGCGAGGCTCGCCACGAGATGCGAACCCGAGCCACCGCGGGAGGCGGGGCGCACCCGGATGCCGCCCTCGGCATCCGTCGCAGTGCCGCGCGTCATGCCTGTGTTCGGCGCCCCCGACAGCAGCGTGACCGGAATGTACTGGCGGCGGTTGGGCGGGCAAAGCCAGCCCTCGGCGGCGACGGCTCGGATGATCGGCCGATCAATTTCGCGGCATCCCAGAAGCGTGCGGAGGGCCGGCCGCACGAACACCTCGAACGAGACCAGGGCACTGACCGGATTCCCGGGCAGGGCGAAGATCGGGAGGCCGCCGGCCCAATGGCCGAAACCTTGTGGTTTGCCCGGTTGCATGCGCACCGGCCCGAATCGCACCCCGAGCGGTGCGAGCACCGCCTTGACCACGTCATAGGCGCCCACGCTGACACCACCGGAGAGCAGAAAAGCATCGACCTGGCCCGCGTAGTCGGTGAGCGTCGCACGCAGCAGGTCGTCGTCATCGGGCACGATTCCCACGGCAAGCGCGATGCCTCCGGCTTGCTCGACGGCGGCTGCCAACAGCTGCGAGTTTGAGTCGGGAATCTGACCGGACAGCAGCGGGCGGCCGGGTTGGACCAGCTCACTGCCGGTCGAGATCACTGCAATTCGGGGGCGGCGGTGCACCGGGAGCTCGTGCTGCCCCGCGCTCGCCGCGGCGGCCAAATGCCGCTCCCGAAGCGTGACGCCCGCGGCCAGAACGAGGTCGCCGGCCGAGAGATCACTGCCGGCCAGGCGGATGAAGGCTCCCGGCTCGGGCTCGGCAAAAATGGTGACCCGCTCGGGTGCACGGTCGGTCTGCTCGAGCGGGACGACCGCATCCGCCCCCGGAGGGAGGGGCGCACCGGTCATGATTCGGGCGACGGTGCCCGGGACGAGGGTCGGGGTGGCGGTGATACCGGCGGGCAGATCGGCGACAACCGGCAGCGTCACCGGGTGGCGCGCCCCGGCCCCGCGCAGGTCGAACCGGCGAACGGCGTAACCGTCCATCGAGGAATTGTGAAACGGCGGGATGGCGGTGCGCGCCGTGACCGGTTCGGCGAGCGTGCGGCCACGGGCGGCGGCGAGCTCGACGCGCTCAGCGGGCAGGGCGCGCAGATCGGCGAGAACCAGCGCGCGATACTCCTCGACGCTGAGGCTCGGCGGAGTCTCTTGCAGAGTCTCGGGCAGAGCAGTCACTCGGCCACCCCCGGTGCTGTGGGGGGCCGATGCTCGGACCAGTTCGCGTAGCCACCCTCTAACACGCAGACGCTATCAAACCCGTCGACCATCAATGCCCGCGCGGCCTGGCGGGCGCGGCCCTCGTGCAGGCAGTAGACGATCACCGGTCTGTGCCGCAGAAGAACGCTGCGTCCGGATTCGGTCAGGATATCGGCGAGCGGCAGCAGCACCGAGCCGTCGATGGTGCCCCGCGCGTGCTCGTCCGGCTCCCGCACGTCGATCAGCAGAAAATCGTCGCTGCCGTGTTCTCGGGCGGCCAAACGCCGCTCGAGCAGCTCGACCGACAGCTCGACCGACAGTTTAGCCGTCGGCGTCGGCGCAGAGGGTGCACTGCAGGATGCTGCCGACGCGGGCGGGCGGGCCGGTGTGATCGGGTGGCGCCGCGCGGCGTCGACCTGGCTCGGCCGCAACGGCACCTCAGTCCAGCGCGCGGTCAGCGCATCGAGCACGAGCACCCGTCCGAGCAGAGGAGTCCCGGCTCCGGTGATGAGTTTGATCGCCTCGCCGGCCATGATGCTTCCGACCTGGCCGCAGAGGGCGCCGAGCACGCCGGCGGTTTCGCAGGACTCAGCCCCGGCATCCGTCGGTTGCATCGCAAACAGGTCGCGCAACTGCACGCCGGCGATGCCGCTTTCGGCGGGCGGCGTGCTCCAGAACACCGAAACCTGGGCGTCGAAACGCAGAATCGACGCCCAGACCAGCGGCAGCCCCAGCTCGGCACAGGTGTCGGCGACTAGATACCGGGTGGCGAAATTGTCGCTGCCGTCGAGCACCAGATCGTAGCCGCCCAGAATCGTGTGGGCGTTCTCACTCGTCAGCCGTTCCGGATGGCTGATCACCCGAACGGATGCCGCCAGCCGCCCGATCGACGCGGCCGCACTGGCCACCTTGGGCCGGCCGACGTCGCTCTCACCGTGGATCACCTGGCGCTGCAGGTTGCTCGTCTCCACGACATCGTCGTCGACGATTCCCAGCGTGCCGACGCCGGCGGCCGCGAGGTAGAGCAACGCCGGTGCGCCAAGCCCGCCGGCACCGATCACACAGACCCGCGCGGCGAGCAGGCGGCGCTGACCCAGCTCGCCGATCTGGGGGAGCAGGAGTTGGCGGGAGTAGCGGCGCGCCTGATCAGCAGTGAGCGGCGCGGCTGGGGGGACCAGCGGAGGCAGGGGCATGGTGCTCACGGTAGCTGGTCGCGCCGAGTTTCGCGGTGCTAACATTCGGGCCATGGCGCCGAACCGCTTTCTCGCTTTCGCGGCACTGACGATTGCGTCGCTGACTGCCGTGGCCGTGATCCCGCTTTTGGCCGCCTGCTCCACGAGCTCCGCCGACACGGCCGCAACACACGAGCAGGCCGCGACCGGAACCCCGGGTGCGGTTCTCAGCGGAGACCTCACGGTGTTCGCTGCCGCCTCGCTCACCGAATCCTTCGACGCCCTGAGCGAGTTGTTCATGCAGCAGAATCCGAAGATCTCCGTGAAGGCCGTCTACGACGGTTCGTCCACCCTGGCGACCCAGCTGGTCGAGGGGGCCAGCGCCGACGTATTCGCGTCGGCCGATGAGGCGACGATGAGCCGGGTTGTTGACGCCGGGGCCCTGAACGGCCCCGCGCTCCCGTTCGCGTCGAACACGCTGCAGATCGCGGTGCGTCCGGGCAATCCTCTCGGTCTGACGACACTGTCCGACCTCGGTTCCGCCCGGCTCGTCGTGGTGCTGTGTGCGCCGGCGGTGCCGTGTGGCGCGGCATCCGTGGCCGTGTTGAAAGCAGCTGGGGTGACGGTGACGCCAGCCAGCGAGGAACAGAACGTGAAGGCCGTTGTCACCAAGGTCGAACTCGGCGAAGCAGATGCTGGGCTGGTCTACACGACGGACGTGCAGGCGGCGGAGGGCCGCATTGAGGGCATCCCGTTTGAGGGGGCGGATGCGGCGGTCAACCACTACCTGATCGGATCGCCGGCCGCTGCCGCGAATCCGACGGCAGCCGCTCGGTTCATCGAGCTGGTGCGCTCGGCCGAGGGGCAACGGATCCTCGCCGAGCGCGGCTTCGGGCCGCGATGAGTCGCCTCGGGCATGGTCCGCGGAGTCGAACCGGGCCGGATCTCCGGCCTGGGAATCGGGCTGATACGCGCTGGGCTGACACGCGCCGGGCGGGTACCGTCCCGCGCCTGCTGTACCTGCCGGCCCTCATCGGGCTGGCGCTGTTGACGCTGCCGATCCTCGGCCTGCTCCTCCGGGTTGACTGGGCGACGGTGCCGGCCGCCATCACGTCTGCGGATGCCGTCGATGCCCTGCTGCTGTCGCTGCGTACGGGCGCGGCCGCGACCATCATCTGTGTGATCGTGGGAGTTCCGCTGGCCCTCGTCATCGCGCGCAGTCGGCCGCGGGTGGCCGGACTGCTCCGGGCTGTGACGACCCTGCCCTTGGTCTTGCCGCCCATGGTGGGCGGCATCGCCCTGCTTTACTTGCTCGGGCGCAACGGCGTGGTCGGACAGTATCTGGACGTGGCGTGGGGTGTGCGAATCCCGTTCACCACCGCCGCCGTCGTGATCGCACAGTCTTTCGTGGCGCTGCCGTTTCTGGTGATCGCCGTGGAGGGCGCGCTTCGCAGCACCGGTACCCGGTTCGAGTCCGTGGCGGCGACCCTCGGCGCGAGCCGCTGGACGGTGTTCCGGCGCATCACGCTGCCACTGGTGTGGCCGGGCCTGGTCGCCGGCACCGTGCTTTGTTTTGCCCGGGCGCTGGGTGAGTTCGGCGCGACCGCGCTGTTCGCCGGCAACGCGGCGGGCGCCACGCGCACCATGCCGCTTGCGATATACACCGCATTCAACGGCGCCGGGGTGAGCCAGGATTCGGCAATTGCCCTCTCACTGCTGCTGGTTGCGGTGGCGATCGTGATCCTGCTGGTTCTGCGCATTCCGCGCGTTCAGCGCGCGGAGCCGAAATGAACACCGTGCTCGACGCCCGCCTGAGGGTCAGACGGGGCGACTTCATTCTGAACGCCGCGGTGCGGGTGGCCGCGGGCGAGGTGCTGGCCGTGCTCGGCCCGAACGGCTCGGGCAAAACGACCCTCTTGGCAGCAGTGGCTGGCCTCCTTGTTCCGGAATCCGGAGCGGTCACCGTGTCGGGCCGCCTGATGACCAGCCGTACCGAGAGAGCGAGTCTCTGCGTTCCGCCTGCGCGGCGGGGCATCGGTCTGCTCGGGCAGGAGCCGCTTCTCTTTCCACACCTCAGCGCGGTGGACAACGTTGCATTCGGGCAGCAGGCGCAGGGCATGAGCCGCCGCTCGGCGCTGTCCGACGCACGCGGTTGGCTCGACGCGGTCGGGCTTTCAGGCTTCGAGGACCGAAAGCCTGCGCAGCTCTCCGGCGGCCAGCAGCAACGGGTGGCGATCGCTCGCGCACTGGCCGCCCGACCCCGAGTGCTTCTTTTGGATGAGCCGATGGCGGCGTTGGACGTGCAGAACGCCGTCGCGATTCGCCAGCTCCTGCGGGAGCAACTCACGCGCAGCGGCACACCGGCGATTATCGTCACCCACGATGTGCTCGACGCCCTCGTGCTCGCCGATCGGGCCGCCATCCTGCACGACGGGCGCATCATCGACGAGGGGCCGACGGCGCAGGTGCTCGGGGCGCCGCGCACTCAGTTTATTGCCGCGCTGGCGGGTCTCAACCTGGTGCGCGGGACCCGAGTCAGGGTCGCGGGCGACGCTGGTTTCGATGCTGGTTTCGACGGTATTCGGTTGCCTGACGGACGGATCCTGCGAGGTCACGCCGGGCGCGCTGGTCACGCCGCTGTGTGGCAGGGACCGGGGCCGGCGTCGGCCGTCTTCCCACCGTCGGCCGTCTCCGTCTCCGTCAGCGTGGCCGTCAGCGTGGGATTCGCCGAACCGGTAGTCGACGATCTGCTGAACCGATGGAGCGCCATCATCTCGGCGCTCGAACCATCCTCGGGCGGCATCCGAGTGCGGACCGTCGACGATTCGGGTGTTGCGGCCGAACTCTCCGCCGCCCGTGTCGCCGAACTCGGGCTGCGGACCGGCCTGGCGGTGTGGCTATCGGTGCCGGTGGCCGAGGTCACGATCTTCGCCGACCCACCGCTCTGACGGAACTGCGCTAGAGCAGCGGGCCGACCACCGACACCGCAGCCTGCTTCACCGAACCGGTCTGCACCAGGCCGACAACACCCTCGATCTCGGGCGAGAGAAAGCGGTCATGGCCGGGGCCGTCAGCCACGGTGCGCACGAGGTCGCGCACGGCCCCCGTTGCCGGGCCCGGTACGAGCGGAGCTCGCAGGTCCAGCGAGCGCGCTGCGGTCATGATCTCAATCGCGAGAACCCGGCCGAGTCCGTCGATCGACCTGCGCAGCTTGCGAGCCGCAGACCAGCCCATCGACACGTGGTCTTCCTGCATGGCCGACGACGGAATCGAATCGACGGATGCCGGCACCGCCAGCCGCTTCATCTCTGACACAATCCCGGCAGCCGTGTACTGCGCGATCATGAGTCCGGAATCGACGCCGACCTCGTGCGCCAGGAACGGCGGCAGTCCCTTGTTACGCGACACATCGAGGTGCCGGTCGGTGCGACGCTCGCTCATGCTCGCGACGTCCGCTGTCGCAATGGCCAGGAAGTCGAGCACGTAGGCGACAGGCGCGCCGTGGAAGTTCCCGTTGGATTCGACGCGGCCGTCGAGCGTGACGACTGGGTTGTCGACCGCACTCGAAAGCTCCCGACCCGCAATGAGTGCGGCATGGCCGGCGGTGTCGCGGGCAGCACCGTGCACCTGCGGCGAGCAGCGCAGCGAGTAGGCGTCCTGCACGGTGGTGTCTTCGGGGCCGGCATGACTGGCGACGAGGGGGGAATCGATCAGGAGCGCGCGCAGATTCGAGGCGCTGTCGGCCTGGCCGAGCTGCGGGCGCAGCGCCTGCAGGTCGTCGGCGAAGACCGCATTGGTGCCGAGGAGTGCCTCGACGCTCATCGCGGCGGCGATGTCTGCGGTTGCGAGCAGGGTGGCGAGGTCGTCGAGGGCAAGCACGAGCATGCCGAGCATCCCATCGGTGCCGTTGATGAGCGCGAGCCCTTCCTTCTCGGCCAGAACCACGGGGGTGATGCCGGCCGCAGCCAGAGCCTCAGCCGCGTTCATCGCGGTGCCGGCGGCATCCCGCACCTCGCCCTCGCCCATGATCGCCAGGGCACAGTGCGCGAGCGGGGCGAGGTCTCCCGAACAGCCGAGCGAACCGAATTCGCGCACGATAGGGGTGATGCCCGCGTTGAGCACGGCTGCGTAGGTCTCAGCAGTCACCGGGCGCACGCCGGTGCGACCGGTCATCAGGGTCGACAGGCGCAGCAGCATGAGCGCGCGCACGACTTCGCGCTCGACCTCGGCGCCGCTGCCCGCGGCGTGCGAGCGCACCAGGCTGGCCTGCAACTGGGCGCGACGGTCGGTCGTGATGAAGGTGGTCGCCAGGGCGCCGAATCCGGTGGAGATTCCATAATGAGGATCAACGTCGTTGGCGAGGCCGTCGATGATCTGGCGGGTCGCGGCAACGCCGGCGAGGGCGCCGGGGTCGAGCGAAATCGGGGCGTCGTGACGAGCCACGGCGACGACGTCGACGAAGCTGACGGGGCCGGTGCCCACGGTGACGGGTGCTGCGCTTGCGGGTTCTGCGCTTGCGGATGCTGCGGTGAAAGTCATGCTTCGATTCGACACCACTCGAGGAGCTCAGACCAGCGCTCCGCGCCTGCTCGTGTCTGCGATCCCAGACGGATGCGGGGAGGAGCCTAGTCGCCGAGGGTGTCGTGCAGGAATGCGGCCACGCGCATCCGCACGTCTGCGTCGAGGATACCGATCGAGTGCAGCGCGCCCGGTACCTCGACGAACTCGTGGGCGACGCCTTCCCGGCGGAGCGCCGCGGACACCAGCTGGGCCTGCACGAGCGGGGTGAACTCGGCGCGTGAATTCGCGATGAAGAACGGTGGATCACTGGAATCGAGTGCGCCGGGCGCCGAGGCTTCCGCTGCTGCGGGGCAGTCGCCGAGAGTCTGGCAGCCGAGGTAGCGCAGGGTGATGCGTCGCAGGTCTCCGGCCGGGGTCACACCCGGTGTCTGAGCGAACGGGGAACCGGTCTCCGGCAGCATCGCCTGTGTTTCACCGGCGGCGATCACGGACTCCCTCAGGTCAAGCGGTGCAGAAAGAACCACGACTGCGGCCACTCGTGACCCCTCGGTGAGCGATCCGGTTCCGCGTGCGCCGAGCAGAGCCGCGAGGTTGCCGCCGGCTGAACCGCCGAAAGCGCCGATGCGCTCGGGGTCGATGTTGAATCGTTCAGCATTCGCCGGTTCCCGGAGCCAGCTGACCGCACGGCTCACGTCGTCGATCGCGGCCGGGAACGGGTCTGCGGGGGCGAGGCGGTAGTTCACCGACACGGCGACGAACCCCTCGGAGGCCAACCACACGCACACCTGACGCCAGTCGCTATTGGCCTTGTCGCCGCGAGACCAGCTCCCGCCATGAATCGAGACGACGGCGGGTCGCAGAGCGGGGAGTGCGGCGTCGTTGTCAGTGTCGTGCACGCCGTCCGTTCCGGGCGTGTTTTGCACGCCGTCCGTGCCGGGCGGCAGGCAGACGTCGAGGGCCAGGGGCGTGCCATCCGGCTCAGTGATGCCAGGCGCAAAAGCAATATTGGGCACGACGGTGATCTTGCGTGGCGGCGAGAAAGTACGGATGCCCACGAACTCTGGTGTCACGCGTTCACTCACCGTCGGGGAAGAACTGTCGCTCAGCCAATCGGCCGGTTCGGCCTGAAATCCAGAAAGTAGGGCCGTGCTGGCAAGAGCAAGACTGATCGCGCCGATGATCGCCAGAGGCCGGATGCGGCGAAAGCCGTATCCAACAGATCGACGTCGAGAAGACACATTCGCTCCAGGGTTCGCAACAGTGCGGGTGAATCGAGGATAGGGGGCGGGGGGCTGCGTGGCGAATCGGTCCCGATGCTGCACTGTTGTGGTCAACGCGAGGCGGATTCCCCTCCCGCCGATCGACCCCCCTCCGTTGATCGACCCCCTCCCGTTGATCGACCCCCTCCCGTTGATCGAGCCCCCTCCCGTTGATCGACCCCCCTCCCGTTGATCGAGCCTGTCGAGATCCCGTGAGCCCACCTCGAGACGCGGCGCGTGGTCTCGACACGCTCGACCGACGCTTCGGCGATCGAGTCCGCACGCTTCCGTTGATCGAGCTCGTCGAGATCCCGTAAGCCCACCTCGAGACGCGGCGCGTGGTCTCGACACGCTCGACCGACGGTTCGGTGATCGACCTGCACCCCTCTCGTCGCTCGACCCCCTCTCGTCGCTCGACCCCCTCCCGTTGATCGACCCCCTCCCGCTGATCGAGCTCGTCGAGATCCCGTGAGCCAACCTCGAGACGCGGCGCGAGGTCTCGACAAGGTCGACCGACGCTTCGGCGACCGACCCGCACCCCTCTCGTCGCTCGGTCCCTTCCGCTCATCGAGCGTGTCGAGATCCCGTCAGCCAACCTCGAAACTGGGGGACCGAGGTCTCGACAAGCTCGACCCACGGTCGGCAGTTGACTTCGCACCCTTCCGTTGATCGAGCCCACACCGTTGATCGAGCCCGCCCCGCTGATCGAGCCTGTCGAGATCCTGTGAGCCACCCTCGAGGCCTTGGCCGGGATCTCGACCGGCTACTAGTTCTCGATCCCTCCACAGATATAGCTTCGAGAAGTTATGCACCAATACTGAGAAAAGCTCGTAATTATGTTCGTTCTTTGGGAGAATAGAGCTATGTCAATCACCTCCCCACCCCCCGTCTCCGCCCCGGAGCCGACACCCGCCTCGGGTGCGTCGGCACCGACCGCGGCCATGGTGCTGGCGGCGGTCGAACAGGCCCGCTCTTCTCTGGCGGTTCTCGGCACCGTCAGCCCCGAGGCGTTCACTGACGACGACCTACTCGGTGTGCTCGGTGCGTTCGAAGGCGTCGGCCGGCTCGTCGATGCCGGCCGGGTGGTTGTGGCGGCGACGGTCGAGGAACGCTCCGGCCGGTGGCTTGGCCGTGACTCCCTGGCGGCGAAGCGGGGCTGCACGAGTGGCATCGACCTGATCACCCGGGTCACCCGCATTTCCGGCCGTGAAGCGAAACGCCGTAGCGCGCTCGGTCTGCGAATGCGGGACACGCAGCACGTCGGCACGATCATCCCCGCACTGTTCCCCACGGTCGGTGCCGCGGTCGCTTCGGGCTTGCTGGGGGTGGATGCGGCGGAGGTGATCATGTCCGGTCTGGCCGAGATCTCCCCGCGTGTTGCCCCCGATGATCTTGCGGCTGCGGAACGCGCGTTGGTGTCTGCGGCGACGGGCACGATCACGGCCGAGAATGAGGGTGAGCCGGGCGCGGGCTTCGCATTCTCGGCGGACTCGATGCGGGTGCAGATGTTGCAGTGGCAGGCGGCGCTGGACCCCGACGGGGTGGCACCGAATGAGGTCGAGGGTGAGGCGACGAGCACGATCAGTTTCGGCCGCTTCAAAGACGGAATCTACCCGGTGCGGGGCGGGGTGACTCCCGATCTGTACGGAATCATGAACCTCACCTTCGACGCGTTCATTGCCGCCCGCAAAACCCCCGCGTTCCCCACCGCCGCCGAACAAGCCCGCGACCAGGCCCGCGACCAGGCACGCGACGACCAAGCCGAGCTCGATTCTCACGACGGTCACGACGGTCACGACGGTCCCGACGGACACGACGTATACGACGAGCACCTCCACGACCATGACCATGACGACCACGGCCAGGGTGCAGCCTCAGCTGAGGTGCCTCTTCCCGGGTCGGCCGGGCATGAGTTCGATGACGTCGACACCCGCACGGCCGGTGAGAAGCGGGCCGATATTCTGCGCGGCATGTTCACCCAGCTGGCCCAGGCCGATAACACTCCCAGCATTGGTGGTGCACCGCCGACCGTGGTGGTGCATGTGAACGTGAACGATATTGAAGCCGGGCGCGGTGTCGGCTGGATCGACGGCGTCGACGCCCCCATCTCGCTTCGCACGGTGGATCAGATGATGTGTGCCGGAGGCACCCAAACGGTTCTGTTCGGTCAGAACGGTGAGGTTCTCACCCTGACCGATCCGCAACGACTGTTCAACCGTGCCCAACGCCGGGCGATCCTCGCCCGCGACGGCGGCTGCGGCGTTCCCGGCTGCGACGCCCCCACACAGTGGCTCGAGTTTCATCACGTGATCCCCTGGAGCAAAGGCGGCGTCACCGAGGTCGACAATGGTGTGGCGCTGTGTTGGCGACATCATCACACCATCGAAACCTCCGGCTGGGAGATCCTCATGGTCAACGGTCGGCCCCGCGTGAAGGCCCCGGCCTGGATCGATCCGAGCCGCACCTGGCGTGACGCCAACCGCCACCGCACCGACACCCACCGCCGCGACTGACATTCGCATAGCGATCCACGGTGATTTCTCAGGCAGCATCCGGTAGCGTAGACAAGTCGGCTCTTGACACCGCGCGTTATTGTGTGTGCGGATGGGTTTGTAAGTCAGGTGGGCCGGTTTACCAGTAATCCGCTGGTGATAATCACTGTATGTGAAACGGTCCCGGCCATTGACTGCCCGGGTTCTCAGGTTGCGCCGTATCTCGGCGTCGTTTGCCATGTACTCAACACAACCCAGAAACACCGCTATGGCTCAGAATAAGAAGCCGGCCGCTGGCCGCGCCCCCAAGAATTTCGATCCGAACTACACAGGTGGTCCCCGCAAGGGTGGACCCAAGACGGGCAGCAAGAGCCCCGGTCACCGCGGATTCCGTGCTGACGAGGGTGCGCCCAAGAAGCAGCGTTGGAACGCCGACGAGCGTGCCGCTCGTTCGACCAGTCGCCCCGCCGGCGATCGCCCGGCCTACGGCAATGACCGCTCAGAGCGCCCCGCATCCGGTGGCCGCACCGAGCGTCCCTCGTATAACGACCGTGCCCCGCGTACCGATCGTCCCGCGTACAACAACGACCGTCCGGCACGCGGCGAGCGTCCCTCGTATGGCGACCGGCCGGCCCGAACCGACCGCCCGTCCTACGGCAGCGACCGGCCCTCCTACGGTGACCGTCCGGCCCGTGGTGAGCGTCCCGCGTACAACAACGACCGTCCGTCGTACGGTGACCGTGCCCCGCGCACTGACCGTCCGGCTTACAACAATGACCGTCCGGCCCGTGGTGAGCGTCCCGCGTACAACAACGACCGTCCGTCGTACGGTGACCGTGCCCCGCGCACTGACCGTCCGGCTTACAACAATGACCGTCCGGCTCGCACCAGTAGTGACCGTCCGTCGTACGGTGACCGTCCGGCTCGCACCGAGCGCAGCGCCCGCCCGTCTTACGGCAGCGACCGTGGCGACCGCGGTGCCCGCACCGAGCGTCCCGCCTACAACAACGACCGTCCGTCGTACGGTGACCGTGCCCCGCGCACTGACCGTCCGGCTTACAACAATGACCGTCCGGCTCGCACCAGTAGTGACCGTCCGTCGTACGGTGACCGTCCGGCTCGCACCGAGCGCAGCGACCGCCCGTCCTACGGCAGCGACCGTGGCGACCGCGGTGCCCGCACCGAGCGTCCCGCCTACAACAACGACCGCGCCCCGCGTCGCGAGTTCACCAGCGATCGTCCCAGCATGAGCAGCAGCGGCGACAGCAAGTTCTACCCGAGCCGCGACGATAAGCCCCGCTTCACGGCCGAGGAAGACGTGGTCCTGGAACGTCTCGAAGCCCAGGCCACCACGGCCTCCGATGTCGTCGGCGTCACCTTTGCCGAGCTCGGCCTCGGTGGCAACATCGTGCGCGAGCTCGGACTGCTCGGTGCAGCCAGCCCGTTCCCGATCCAGGCCGCAACCATCCCCGACGTGCTCGCCGGTCGCGACGTGCTCGGCCGCGGCCGTACCGGCTCCGGCAAGACCATTGCTTTCGGTGCTCCTCTCGTTGAGAAGCTGATGGAGAACGACGGTGGAAAGAACCGCCAGCAGGGCCGCAAGCCCCGCGCACTGATCCTCGCCCCGACCCGTGAGCTCGCGCTGCAGATCGACCGCACCGTGCAGCCGATCGCCCGGAGCGTCGGCCTCTTCACGACCCAGATCTACGGCGGAGTGCCGCAGTACCACCAGGTGAGCGCCCTGCACCGCGGCGTCGACATCATCATCGGCACCCCGGGTCGCATCGAAGACCTCATCGATCAGGGCAAGCTCGACCTCAGCCAGATCAGCATCACGGTGCTCGACGAGGCCGACCACATGTGCGACCTGGGCTTCCTCGAGCCTGTGCAGCGCATCCTGGATCGCACCAAAAAGGGCGGCCAGAAGCTCCTCTTCTCGGCAACCCTCGACAAGGGTGTGGCCACGCTGGTCAACCAGTACCTCACCAACCCGTCAGTGCACGAGGTTGCCGGTGAAGACCAGGCGTCCTCGACCATCGACCACCAGGTTCTGGTCGTCGAGCACCGCGACAAGAGCGCCATCATCGAGCAGCTCGCTGACCGCAAGGGCAAGACGCTGATCTTCAGCCGCACCCGTGCCTACGCTGAGCAGCTCGCCGACCAGCTCGAAGACGCCGGCATCCGGGCTACCAGCCTGCACGGTGACCTGAACCAGTCGCGCCGCACGCGGAACCTCGCGCTGCTCACCAGTGGTCGCGTCAACGTGTTGGTGGCAACGGATGTCGCGGCTCGCGGCATCCACGTCGACGACATCGACCTGGTCATTCAGGCTGATGCCCCCGACGAGTACAAGACCTACCTGCACCGTGCCGGCCGCACCGGCCGCGCGGGCAAGACCGGTACCGTTGTCACGCTCATTCCGAAGCAGCGCCAGCGCCGCATGGACGAGCTGCTCGGTCGCGCCGAGATCGACGCCAGCTACGCAACGGCTCGTCCGGGCGACGCAGCAGTTGTGGCCCTCGCAAGCCTTTAAAGCGTCACAGCCAAACAGGGCACCCCTTAAAAAGTGGGTGCCCTGTTTGGGTGACAAGGTCTGCGTGTTTCATGAAAATGCCCGGTGTAGAGTCAAAAATCCACCAGAAATTTTCCGCGTGTTGCTGGCGTGTTTCAGGGCGCGCCCTCTACGCTCAGAGTGTTGCAGGTGTGTCGTTATGCGACATACCCACGCACTTCCTGCCCCAATTCGGGTTTGGGGCAGAGAGAGCGTGTGACACATGTACCGCGGGGCGCCGAAAGGCGCCCCGCGGTTTTCGTTTTGGTTTTTGGTTTTCGGTTACGAGGCGAGCGCCAGCCCGCCGGCGGCCACGAGCGCCAGAACGAGGCCAAGCCACTGCACCGGGGCGATGCGCTCCCGCAGCACCACGGCAGCAAGCAGGATGGTGCCGGCCGGGTAGAGCGCGATGAGAACGCTCATGACGCTGAGATCGCCTGACCGGATGCCGAGCAACAGCAGAATGTTCGCCGTCGCATCCACGGCGCCACAGGCCAGAGCGAGACGCAGTCCGAGGGAACGGTTTCGACGATCGAGTTCAGCGTGCGCGGCCAATTCTGTTGGGGCATCCGTTCGTGCATTCTTTGCGCCAGACGCCCCCCATGAGACGCTCTCACGCCGATGAGCTCTCGTTCGCGCCGTGACAAGAGCACGTATCCCGACGACGCTGAACATGATCGTCGCTGTAACGACACGGTTGATGACCAGGGGAACCACGCCGCTGTCGGTCGGGGTCTGATCGATCAGAATTATGAAGGTGCCGATCATCGCACCTGAGGTGGTGGCCATCAGGATCGCTCGGGGCGTGGGACGCACGGCACCCTTCTCCGGCACAAAACCCACCAGTACGACCGCGATGAGGGCCAGCCCGAGCGCCCCATAACCGATGGGCGCGAATCGATCGCCCCCGATGAGCCCAACCGTCATGGGAACAATGGCCGAGACAACGGCGGTCAAGGGCGACAGGATGCTCATCGGCCCGATTGCGAGGCAGGCGTAGAGCAGCGAGATGGCCAGGGCACCGGTGATACCCGAGAGCCCGGCCCAGAGCACAGCCGCCGGCGACCAGGCCCCGCCGGTCAGGGGGAGCGCGATAAGCAGTAGGAGCAGTCCGCCCGCCGCGGAGAGCGCGGTGGCCAGAATCGCGCTGATGCGCTGGGCAGCGAGCCCGCCGAGAAAGTCAGCGGAACCAAAAATGAGGGCTCCGGAGAGACCCAAGGCTGCGGTCAGCATAAGAATCTCAGCTTACGAGGCTGGCACTGCGATGAGTCCAGGACTCCTGTTCCTGTTCCGGGCGATCGTGGCCCTGTCGTGTCCGCTGATTCGGACCATGAGCGCGTGTGCGACGTGGGGTATCGTGTCGTCCCGACAGCAGACGATGGATGCGGCCCACCGAATTCGGGCCCACCCCAGGCTCGGATAGAGTAGAACGAGACCGGGCAGGAGATCACTATGGCCACACGCTGGGCGCGCATCGCCCGCGGATGGGTCGTTGCCGGATTCTCCACCTTCGTCGCCGCGCTCTCGCACACCGTTGCTGGTGGCGGGGCACCCGCCCCGCTTGCCGTGGTGTTGTCACTCGCCTTCGCCGGAATCGTCTGCATCGGGCTCTCTGGTCGCACACTCTCGCTCTGGCGGGTGACCGTCTCGGTATTCATCAGCCAGCTGATCTTTCATGGACTGTTCTCGTTCGGTGCGCCCGGCGGGGCGCTCGTGCTCGCCGATGCCCCCGCGACCAATCCGGTTCTGGGCCTGCATCAGCACGGTCCGATCGGCATTATCAGTGCACTCGGCGAAAGCGCGTCCGGCCCGCTCGCGCATGCCGGCGCGCATGACTCGACGGGAATGTGGATCGCCCATGCTCTCGCCGCGGTCGTCACGGTCGTGGCGTTGCGCCACGGTGCGGCCGCATTGGAGAGCCTGTTTTCAAGTGTGCGCCTCGGCATCCGTTCACTGTTCGGAGCCCTCGCGGGAGTCTATTCCGGTGTCGCAGTGCCTGCCATTCGTCGCAGAGTCGCATCGACGGCTAGCATCGTGACTCCGCGTGACCTCACGATCGTGCTCTCCGCGATGCGGCACCGGGGGCCACCCGTGCTCAGCGCGACCTGACGCACATCGTCGGGCACCTCACGCAGTCAGACCCCACTCTTCTCTCGCACCCATTCGCGTCCAGGCTCGGCCTGCGCGCTGCCGCATTCGGTCGGCCTCGGTGCACCCCACGCAAGGAATCTCATGAAACTCACCAAGACAGTTATCGCCTCGTCCGCCCTCGCCGCCGGCGCCCTGCTCGCCGTCGCCGTACCGCTCTCGGCCAGCGCGCACGTGTCGATCGACCCGTCGTCGGCCTCGGCCGGTTCGTATACGGTGCTCACCTTCGCGCTGCCGCACGGATGCGACGGCTCGGCCACCACGGCAATCGCCATCGACATCCCCGAGAGCATCGCGAGCGTCACACCCACCGTCAACCAGGGCTGGGATGTCAGCAAGGTTGCAGTCGAACGTGCGAAGCCAATCGAAGACGGACACGGTAACTCGATCACCACTCGTATCGGCCAGATCGTTTACACCGCCAAGACCCCGCTCGCCGACGGCCTGCGCGATACGTTTGCGCTCAGTCTGCAGCTGCCGGCCGACGCCGCCGGTACGACCCTGGAGTTCCCGCTCCTGCAGAGTTGCGAGGTGGGCGAGACCCTGTGGAATGAGTCGGCCAAGGCCGACGGTTCTGAGCCGGACCACCCGGCTCCGGCGATCGCGGTGAGCGCTGCAGTGGCGGATGCCCATGGTCACGGCGATGAGGCCGAGGCCGCGGATGAGACCGAGGTAGCCGGCGAGCATGACGCGAGCGGAGCATCCGATGATGTGGTTGCACGTGTGCTCGGTATCGGTGGACTCGTCGTCGGTGTGGTCGGAGTGGTTCTCGCTGTTACCGCCCGCCGCAAGACGTCGGCGTAGGCTGCACAGATGAGCGGCTTTCGCATCATCTCCCGCGTTGGGGTCGCTGCGTTGGGTGCAGGACTCATCGCGGCACTCCTCACTCTGAACGCGGCGCCTGCGCTGGCGCATAACTCAGTGATCGGCACCGTGCCCGCCGCGGGAGCGGTTGTGACCGCTCAGCCCACGCTGATCTCGGTGACGACGAGCGACAGCCTCGAGAACTTCCCGCAGAGCACGGGAATGCAGATCTCGGGGCCGGCCGGGGCCGCCCCACCGCTTTATTACGGCGACGGTTGTGCCACGGTTTTCGGGCCGACGCTCGAAACCGAGGCGCAGCTCGGGGAGCCGGGCGACTACACGGTGGTCTGGCAGGTCGTCTCCGCCGACGGCCACACCATCTCGGGCGACTTCACGTTCACCTGGCAGCCCGACGCCGCCCAGACGCGGGCTGCGGGCTCGCCGACTCCGCAGAACTGCGCGGGGGTGAACGCGGGCAGCACCCAGGCTCCGCCAACGGATGCCGCCGCCCCCGGCGCATCCGGCTCGAACGACGGCATGCTCTCCGATGTGCTGTGGATCGGGGGGGCGGTGGCCGCGGTGATCGTGGCCACGCTCGTCACCCTGCTGGTGCTGGGCCGCCGCAAGCCGAAACATCCCAACTAAAAACCCTCGCGAGATCGGAGTCGTGGCTCTTCTCACGAGCTGAGAACGACCACAACTCCGGTCTCGCCTCCAGGCCCGCCACACCTCGGCAGATACGATTGCAGAGTGACAGTGACGATAGCGACCCCCTACGAAGATCTCCTCCGCGACACCCTGGCTCACGGCACCCACAAGACTGACCGCACCGGCACGGGCACGCGCAGTGTCTTCGGCCGTCAGATCCGGTTTGACCTGGCCGAGGGCTTCCCGCTCATCACCACCAAACGGGTGCATTTCAAATCGATTGCCTACGAGCTGCTCTGGTTCCTGCGCGGCGACTCGAATGTGCGCTGGTTGCAGGAGCGCGGCGTGAAGATCTGGGACGAATGGGCGGATGCCGACGGCGAGCTGGGCCCGGTCTACGGTGTGCAGTGGCGCTCCTGGCCGACCCCGAACGGCGATCAGATCGATCAGATCTCCGACGTCATCCAGGCAATCAAGAACACACCCGATTCCCGCCGCCTGATCGTGTCAGCCTGGAACCCCGCTGACGTGCCTAATATGGCGCTGCCGCCCTGCCACGCGCTGTTCCAGTTCTATGTTGCCGACGGCAAACTCAGCTGCCAGCTCTACCAGCGCAGCGCCGATCTGTTCCTCGGTGTTCCCTTTAACATCGCGAGTTATGCCCTACTCACGCATCTGGTCGCGGCGCAGACCGGGCTCGAGGTGGGCGAGTTCGTCTGGACCGGCGGCGACTGCCACATCTACGACAACCACGTCGACCAGGTCACCGAGCAGCTCAGCCGCGCGCCATACCCGTACCCGCAGCTGCGCATCGAGACCGAGCGGGCGAGCATCTTCGACTACGACTTCGACGATCTCGTCGTCGAAAACTACCAGCACCACCCCGCCATCCGTGGCGCGGTTGCCGTATGAGCCAGCCGCAGATCGGCCTGATCTGGGCCGAAGCCGACGGCGGAGTCATCGGCAAAGATGGCGTGATGCCCTGGCATGTGCCCGAAGATCTCGCTCATTTCAAGCAGGTCACCCTCGATGCCGCCGTGATTATGGGCCGCAAGACCTGGGATTCCCTGCCGCCACGCTTCCGTCCGTTGCCGGGCCGGAGCAACATCGTGATCACCCGTCAGGCCGACTGGGCCGCGGACGGCGTCGACGTGGTGCATTCGCTGACGGATGCCCTCGCCATCGTCGGCGAGCAGCCTGCGTGGGTCATCGGTGGCGCCCAGATCTACGCCCTGGCCCGTGACGTGGCCGACCGGCTCGAGGTCACCGAGATCAGGGCAGCCTTCGACGGCGACACGTTCGCCCCCGCGATCGACGCGAGCTGGACGGCATCCGTTGTCGACCCCGCGGACGGGTGGCATGTGTCGCGCACCGGACTCGAGTACCGTTTCGTGCGCTACGAACGCAGCTGAGCACTCTGAGAAACAGACGCGAAGAGCCCGTCACCTCACGGTGACGGGCTCTTTCGGTTGAGAAGATGCGATTAGTTCGTCGGCGGCATCAGCACGCTGTCGATCAGGTACACGGTCGCGTTGGCGGTGTGAACTCCACCACAGATCACGCTGGCGCCGTTGACCATGATGTTGTCGCCGCTGCCGGTGACGGTCAGGGTTCCACCTTCGACGGTGGTGTGGGTGC
Source organism: Leifsonia psychrotolerans (assembly GCF_013410665.1). Lineage (NCBI taxonomy): Bacteria > Bacillati > Actinomycetota > Actinomycetes > Micrococcales > Microbacteriaceae > Glaciibacter > Glaciibacter psychrotolerans. The sequence continues at coordinate 3,471,210 of NZ_JACCFM010000001.1, forward strand.
CATCGATGGCGTCAGGGGCGATCTGACCGGGAACCACGTGGTAGGTGAGGATCTTGGTCAGCGTTGCAGCACCAGCCGGCGTCTTCAGCGTGTCGATGGTGGCGGCATCGATCTTGGCGAACGCCGTGTCGACGGGAGCGAAGACGGTGAATTCACTGCCGTTGAGGGTGCTAACCAGGTTGACATCCGGGTTGAGCTTGCCGGACACGGCGGCCACAAGGGTTGTCAGCAGCGGGTTGTTGGATGCCGCGACGGCGACGGGGTCGGACGACATGCCGGTGATCGAACCGGCACCGCTCGGAACCTCTTTCGCGTAGGCGGCACAGCCGGAACCGACGAGGTCGGCGGCCGGGTCGGCCGTCATTGCCGGTTCACTGCTCGACATCGACGGTGAGCTCGAGGTGGCTGTTGAACCACTGGTACCCATCGAACAGCCCGCGAGAGCAATGGTGGCGATCGCGGCGATGGAGAGACCGGTCAAAGCCTTGCGTGTGAAGAGTTGCATGAAAGTTCTCCTTTGATGAAGTGGCCGGTTGGCCGAAAGCCTGCTGCTGTGCGGCCTTCACAACTCATTCGGAGCCCCCGCTGATGCGGTTTGGAGTTTGTCCGAAATTCTTTTGCCCAATATTCATGTGCCCACTTTCGCTGCTGCGAGTTCGGGCACTGCCCAATCCCAAACGGCATCCGCCCCGAATCCCCTTCGACAGACTTTGGAGGAGACCGTGCTCTCACTAGCCCTCATCGGATTCTTCGGTGGATTGATCACCGGAATATCACCGTGCATCTTGCCCGTACTGCCCGTCATCTTCTTTTCGGGGGGAGTCCAAGGCGCCAGAAACACCACTGACGTCGCGGCCGATGCGCCGCCGCCGCCGGCACCATCACGATGGCGGCCCTTCCTGGTGATCGGCGGGCTGGTGGTGAGCTTCAGCATCTTCACGCTCGTCGGCTCGCTCATTCTGACCTTGCTGCACCTGCCGCAGGATGTGCTGCGTTGGGCCGGTCTGATCGTGCTTATCCTCATCGGTATCGGCTTGATCATCCCGAAGTTCGAGGCCATCCTCGAGAAGCCGTTCTCCTGGATCCCGCAGCGCAACGTCGGCACCGAGCGCGGCGGGTTCCTGCTTGGACTCGCGCTCGGTGCGGTCTACGTTCCGTGCGCCGGTCCCGTGCTCGCTGCTATCACGGTCGCCGGATCAACCGGCAAGATCGGCCCTGAAACCGTGGTGCTCACCGTCACGTTCGCCTTTGGTGCCGCAATTCCGCTGCTGGTCTTCGCGCTGGCCGGTCGTCGCGTGGCCGAACGGGTCAAGGCATTTCGTCAGCACCAGCGCGGCATCCGCATCACCGGTGGCATCGTCATGATCGCCCTGGCGATCGGCCTGGTCTACAACGTTCCGGCCGCGTTGCAAGCGCTCATTCCCGACTACACGAGCTCGCTTCAGAATCAATTCAGCAACTCGAAGCAGGTCACCCAGGCCCTCGATCTCGGTGGTCTCGTGACCGACGAGAACAAGAATCTCTCGAAGTGCACCCCGGGTGCCACCGAGTTGGAGAGTTGCGGAATTGCGCCTCCTCTGGCGGGCATCCAGCAATGGTTCAACACTCCGAACGATGCCCCGATCTCTCTCGCTCAGGAGAGCGGCAAAGTCGTGCTCGTCGATTTCTGGGCGTACTCCTGCATCAACTGCCAGCGGTCGATTCCGCACCTGGTGGCCTGGAACAAGGCCTACAAGAACCTCGGCCTCGAGATCATCGGAGTGCACGCGCCCGAATATGCGTTTGAGAAGGTTCCCGCCAATGTCATGGCCGGTGCCAAGGATTTCGGCATCACCTACCCGGTGGCGCTGGATAACAACCTCGCCACCTGGACGAACTATCGCAACCAGTACTGGCCGGCTCACTACCTGATCGACACGTCAGGCACCGTGCGCAACATCCAGTTTGGAGAGGGAAACTATTCGAGCACTGAGAAGCTCATCCGTGAACTGCTGGTGCAAGCGAACCCGAGCGTGAAGCTGCCGCCGGCCACCGAAGTTGCGGACGCCACCCCGACCGAGGCCACGACACCCGAGACTTTTCTGGGCACGACGAAGCAGGTGAACTACGGCGGCAGCGAGAAGTACTCGACGCTGACAACGGCGTTCACGGTGCCGTCGAAGCTGCCGAAGAACTCATTCGCACTGGACGGCAAATGGACCCTCGGCACGCAATCGATCACGCCGACGGATGCCGCGGCCCAGGTAGTCCTGAACTACTCGGCGCGCGACGTGATGATGGTGCTTTCTGGAACGGGGACGGTGAGCTACACGACCGGTGGCGTCACAAAGACGTTCGACGTGACAGGGACGCCGAACGCGTATCCGTTGCTCTCGACCAAGGACGTCGGGTCCGGTACCCTCACCGTGACGCTGTCACCCGGCCTCACCGCCTACTCGTTCACCTTCGGATAAGCGCGGCTTTCGCCCCAGAGCGCAGAACGGCGCCATCCGGAACATCCGGATGGCGCCGTTTCGATCGGGCGAAGACGACCTAGCCCTGGTAGGCCCAGGTGCGCACGTAATCGACCTGGAAGTCGAGGTTCTGCGTCCAGTCCTTGTGGGCCGGGTCAGGCAGTCCCCAGTACTTTTCCGACGGTCCGACGTGCAGGTTCAAACGCATGTGCAGGGGCGAACCGAAGTACTTCGCGTTCCAGAGATTCGGGCTCGCCGCCGGCGTCGTGGTCATGATCTTCTTGCCATCGATGATGATCGAGGCGTAACTCGGCGTGAGCTCGAAGGCGAAGGTGTGGAACCCATCCCAGATCGGAGTGGGGGCCCCGAAGTCAGAGTGGTGCCAGATGTACTTCTCGTTCCCGGCACCGGAGGTTTGGGTGTGCACAGTGGTGGTGGCGGTGTTGATGCGCTGGCCACCCGGGGCTGCCTTATCGTTGTAGCCCCAGGCCTCCATCATGTCGATCTCACCGGACTGCGAGTTGCGCAGCCAGAATGCGGCGAGGGCGCCGTAGGTCTTCGGGCCGGTCGGAACCTTGGCCTTCATCTCCCAGCGTCCGTACTGCTGACCCTTCGACACATCGCCGGGACGCAGTGAACGCTGGTCCATGTACGCGGTCTTGTGCCAGAGCTCGGTCGGTCCGGTCTGGTTCGCCGGACGGATGACGGGGGTGTCGAGCCAGGTGGCCTTCAGGTGAGCAACGCCGTTGGCGTCAACAGAGACCTGGTCTTTGCTGGGTACGGCTGCGTCGAACAGGAGCCCCAGGTCGCTGCGGTCACGCACGTTCCATTTGGTGGGGTCGATGGCTGGCTTCTTCGACGTCGGATCGACATAGTCGAACTCGTCACGCCAACTCGGCGCTCCCCAGCCGGGGATGTTTCCCGTCGAGGACTCGGGCTGTTCGGGAGCCGGAGCCACCGGAACTTTCGTCGGAGTCGGAGCCGGCGTTGCCGTCGGTGTGGACGTGGGCTTCGGCGTGGGCGTGGGCGCGGCCGGGGTGGTCGGTGTGGGGGTGGGAACGGCCGCAGTGGAGCGAACCATTGTAAGTTGCGCGTCAAACGTCGAATTAGGGGTGTTCCGCCAGTTGGACTGCACCTGTACAGAGATGAGATTGGAGCCGGCCTTGAGCGCTGACGCAGGAATCGTCGCCGTCACTTTGGCAGCCTGAGCTGCCGTGCTCTGCGGGGCAGCAGTCGCATAGCTGGTGTCTTTGATCGTGCCGGTGGGAAGATTCTTGCGAACGACTTCCTTTCCGTTCACGTAGACAATGACTCCGTCATCGGCCCAGGTGGTGAGCGCAACTCCAGCGGCCGGCACCTCCGGGAGAGTGAAACTCTTCTGGAAATAACTGGCGAGAGGCTTCGTCGCGAAGCTGTTCTTCAGTGTCGTGCCGAGCGGCCCAGCGTTGGTGCCGAAGCCGAGGGGCGCTTTGCCGGCGGCCCAGCCGGCCACTTTCGAGGACGTCCAGGTTGCGGCGGGTGCCGACGTGCCACGGAAGTAGGACCAGTCAGCACTGCCAAAGCCAATAAGAGTGGTCGTGCTGTTGGTCGCGGCAGAAGCTGCAGCCTTCGGTGCGGTGGCCCGGGGGGATGGCGCAGCGGTCGCCGCCGCGGTGGGAATGAGAACGGCGCCGACGAGGGCGCCGACTATGAGCATGGGGGTAAGAATTTTGGTGCGCACTACTGCCTAACGTTACGTATGGAATGTCCGTCGCTCGGCCCAATGGTTTTCAGGCAAGAGGGAAGCCACGGTACGCGAGCATTTCTGCAAAACTACTGTGCCGATCCGGCGAACTCTGGCCACACGCACGCCAAAACGAGAATTATTTTCATTTTTTTTGCATTGATCACTCGTGACGATCACTATTACTGCGTCGAGCGCCCGGGGGCGGCCCTTTTCGGCGTGTCGAAAAACTTTGTCGGTGCACCGGGCCAGGCGTTCACCGCAGCCGATGCCGTCGTTGCCGCCCACGAAGAGCATCAGGGACCGCGGGTAGAGTTGGGCAATGACTTCGAACCCTGAAACGCCGTGGCACCCTGACGACGTTTCGGCACCCGATGACGTCGATTTCTTCGAGCAGTTCGGCCCGCCGCCCGAAGAATACGACGCTCCGCCGCCCCCCTCGGAATATGACTATGCGGCGTCTTCTGGTGCCGGATTTACCGGCGCGGCATCCGGTTCTGCACCACGGACCCGGCCCAACCCGGCTCCGATTCGACCGGCATCGGCGAAGTTCGCCACCGCCGCCGAAGCGCTACACACAGTCTTCGGCTACGACTCATTCCGGGGCGAACAGGCCGCGATCATCGACCAGCTCATCGGCGGCGGCGATGCGGTCGTGCTCATGCCCACCGGCGGCGGCAAGAGCCTCTGTTACCAGATTCCGTCGCTGGTGCGCGAGGGAACCGGCGTCGTCGTCTCCCCGCTGATCGCACTCATGCAGGATCAGGTCGATGCGCTCACCGCGGTTGGCGTGCGCGCAGCGTTCCTCAACTCGAGCCAGGACGCTCTCACCCGCGGTGCGGTCGAACGCGACTACCTCTCCGGTAACCTCGACCTGCTCTACGTCGCGCCGGAGCGACTCTCGTCCGAAGGCACCAAACAGTTCCTCGCACGTGGAAAGATCGCGCTCTTCGCCATCGACGAGGCCCACTGTGTGTCGCAATGGGGTCATGACTTCCGCCCCGACTACCTGGCTCTCTCCGAGCTCGCCGACCGCTGGCCCGACGTGCCGCGCATCGCGCTCACCGCGACCGCGACTGATGCCACACACAAGGAAATCACGTCCCGACTACAGCTTGAGTCGGCCGAGCACTTCGTCGCCAGCTTCGATCGCCCGAACATCCAGTACCGCATCGTCACTAAAGCCGAGCCACGCAAGCAGCTACTCAGTTTCATCAAGACCGAGCATCCGGATGACGCGGGGATTGTCTACGCGCTCAGCCGAAAGTCGGTCGAGGCCACGGCCGAATTCCTGCAAGCCAGCGGCCTCAATGCCCTGCCCTACCACGCCGGCCTCGACGCGCGCGTGCGCGCCCGCAACCAGGCCCGTTTTTTGCGCGAAGATGGCGTGATCATTGTCGCCACGATCGCATTCGGTATGGGCATCGATAAGCCCGACGTGCGCTTCGTTGCCCACATTGACTTGCCAAAGAGCGTCGAGGGGTACTACCAAGAGACCGGTCGTGCCGGCCGCGATGGCCTGCCGTCGACAGCGTGGCTCACCTACGGCCTGCAAGACGTCGTGCAACAGCGCCGTATGATCGACGAATCGCCCGGCGACCTCGCCCACCGCCGCAAGCTCTCGGCGCACCTCGATGCCATGCTCGCGCTCTGCGAGACCGTGCACTGTCGCCGGGTCAATCTGCTGCGCTACTTCGGTCAGACGAGCGAACCCTGCGGCAACTGCGACACCTGTCTCACCCCGCCCGAGGCGTGGGACGGCACCGTACCGGCACAGAAGCTCCTCTCCACAATTGTGCGCCTGGCTCGCGAACGCAACCAGCGTTTCGGCGCCGGCCACCTCGTCGACATCTTGCGGGGCAAGGTCACGCCACGCGTCACCCAGCACGGGCACGACCAGCTGTCGACCTGGTCGATCGGCGCCGACCTGAGCGATCAGCAGTGGCGTGGCGTTGTGCGCCAGCTGCTGGCGCAGGGGTTCCTCGCGACGCAGGGCGAATACGGCATTCTGGTGCCGACGGATGCTGCGGCCGAGGTTCTCGGCGGGCGTCGCACCGTGGAGTTGCGCCACGAACCCGAACGCGCAGAACGGCCCGCCCGTGCGGCCAAGACCGCGGGTCGGTCAAAGGCCGCAGCAGCCGATCTGTCGCCGGCGCAGGAAGAACTTTTCGAAGCGCTCCGCATGTGGCGCTCGGCGGAGTCGCGCGAGCAGGGCGTTCCGGCCTACATCGTCTTCGGCGACGCAACGTTGATTGCCGTCGCTCAGGCTCAGCCAGAGACACTGGCCGATCTCGACGGAATCTCGGGAATCGGCGCGAAGAAACTCGAGTCGTACGGGCAGAAGGTCATTGACGTCGTGGCGGCGGGGGCGTTCGTTCCGGCGCAGTAACAGCGCCCGCGCGTCGCCCTTCCCGCGCGTCCCTCCGTCCCGTTGGTCGAGCGGTCCCGTTGGTCGAGCCTGTCGAGACCCTGCACCCCCCCGTCCCGTTGGTCGAGCCTGTCGAGACCCCGCAACCCCCCGTCCCGTTGGTCGAGCCTGTCGAGACCCTGCAACCCCCCGTCCCGTTGGTCGAGCCTGTCGAGACCCCGTTTCGTCCGCCGGTTTACGGCTTTCGTGGATAGATGGTTTCACCGCGGCCGAGCATTCCGACGTACTCGGCGATCTTTCGCGCCCGTGTCTCAGCCCGCTTCACGTTCGCGATTCGGAAGAGAATGGCGTAGCGGTTGGTGCTGTCGAGGTTCTCAAACACGGCGGTTGCCTCGGGTGCAGCGGCGAGGGCAACGGTCAAGTCGTCGGGCACCTGAATGGTGGATGCGGGTGCATACGCGGCCTGCCAACGCCCATCGGCCTTCGCACGCTCAACCTCTGCCAGCCCGGCCGGCATCATGCGGCCCGACTTGATCAAGGTCGTCGCCCGCTCGGTATTGATCTGTGACCAGATGCTTCGGGTTCTGCGCGGCGTGAACAGCTGCAGATAATGGGTCTCGTCGAGTCCCGTGCGCCGCCCGTCGATCCAACCGAAGCAGAGCGCCGTTTCGACAGCTTCCGCATATGTCACGCTCGGCAACGCGCTGCCCTTTCGGGCAATGGCGATCTGCACCCCGGGGGAGTCGGTGCCGTTTACTGCGAGCCAGCCCGACCAATCGTTCTCGTCAGCGAAATAGATGATGTCGCGTTCCACGGCCATCACCGCACCAGCTTCCGCAGGGTGCGCAGATTGCGGGTCGTCGTGGTCGCCTTGTGCTTGGCACGAGCGGTCTCTTTCGCGAAGACGCTGCCGAGTGTGTTTCCACGTTCGACCGTCCAATAGATCACGCCCTCGCCCGGCCTAATGCTCTCGAGATTCGCATCGAGCGTTCCTTGCCACCCCAACAATTCGGTGGCCAGCGCGTGGTCAAGTGTGAAGATCACATACGGATGCCAACCCTCCCGCTCAGCCTCAAACGGAAAATCCTTGATGATGCGGTGGATCGTGTCGATGTCGAGCACGTGAACCCAGGCCTCGTAACCGAACCGCTCGCGAAGCGCGTTCTCGATTCGCGGCTTCAGGTGTGGCGGGGTACTTGCTGAGTCGAACAGCACGTTGCCACTGGCCAACACGGTCTTCACGTTTTCGAGGCCGAGCCCCGTGAAAAGTGCTGCGACATCCGCCATCTTCATGGTGATGCCGCCCACGTTCACGCCACGCAAAAGTGCCACATATCGGGTCATGAAGTGAGGCTACCGGCACCGTCCGACAATTGCTCCGAGGCTTCGCGCACCTTCTCGCGGTGTGCGCACGCTGGAGCCTGCGCCTGCCGGGCTACCCTGCGCGACGGATTCGTCCACGGCTGGGCTGGCCCCGCGAGGGGCGGAACTCTGGAGGTAATCTACGCGGCTTGCGCGCCTGAATGGAGGAAACCTACAGAACGAATGCCGCGCCCGGCATGCTTCTTTGTCGGCCTCTCACGCAGCATTTCCGGCGCGTCAGGCACAGACCTAACGTTATGAGACCACAGCCAGCGTGAGAGAAGAGGACCAACGATGGTTGACACCGCCCAGCGCCCAACACCCCGTTCGCCGAAGCCGAACACCACGGATGCCGCTGCATCCAAATCCGGTTCGTCAGGTGCAGCCGCCCTCGATCCGAGCGTCAACACCGGGCCGATCAAGGTCGCCGGCGACCCCACGGCTCCCCACGTCAATGTCGAATCTCTCAGCCGTGCCCTCCTCGGCACGTGGGCAGACGTGCGCTTGGCCGCCCGGGAACTCACGGCACGCCCCGACATGCAACGCATCGAAGGTCTCTCGATGGAAGACCACCGTGCGCGGGTCTTCGAGCAGCTCAAGGTTCTCGCCGCCAACGGCCACGTGCACCGTGCCTTCCCGACCTATCTCGGTGGCCACGACGACCACGGTGGCAACATCGCCGGCTTCGAGGAACTCGTTATCGCCGACCCGAGCATGCAAATCAAGGGCGGCGTTCAATGGGGTCTGTTCGGGGCCGCCGTGCTGCACCTCGGCACGAAGAAGCACCACGACGCGTACCTGCCCGACATCATGAGCCTCGCGGTTCCGGGCGCGTTCGCGATGACCGAAATCGGTCACGGCTCGGATGTTGCCAGCATCGGAACCACGGCGACCTACGACGTCGAGACCGAAGAGTTCGTCGTGCACACTCCGTTCCGTGCGGCCTGGAAAGAATATCTCGGTAACGCAGCGAGAGACGGCATCGCGGCCGTGGTCTTCGCCCAGCTGATCACACAGGGAGTGAACCATGGCGTTCACGCGTTCTACGTTCAGTTGCGCGACGCGACCGGTGCTTTTCTGCCCGGCATCGGCGGTGAGGATGACGGCCTCAAGGGCGGTCTGAACGGTATCGACAACGGGCGACTGCACTTCGATAACGTGCGTATCCCGCGTGAAAATCTGCTGAACCGCTACGGAGACGTCGCGGAAGACGGCACCTATTCGAGCCCGATTGCAAGCCCCGGACGTCGCTTCTTCACCATGCTCGGCACGTTGGTGCAGGGCCGCGTATCGCTCGATGGAGCCGCCGTCGCAGCATCCGCTCTCGCCCTCACGATCGCGATCACCTATGGCGGTCAGCGACGCCAGTTCACGGCGGGCAGCGATACCGATGAGGAGGTCATTCTCGATTACCAGCGCCATCAGCGCCGCCTCATCCCTCGCCTGGCTACGACCTATGCGGCAAATTTTGCGCACGACGAGTTCCTGGTCAAGTTCGACGCCGTCTTCAGCGGCAAGGCCGACACGGATGCCGACCGTCAAGACCTCGAGACCCTCGCCGCTGCGCTCAAGCCGCTCTCAACCTGGCATGCTCTCGACACTCTGCAGGAGGCTCGCGAAGCCTGTGGTGGAGCCGGCTTCATCGCTGAGAACCGTTTCGTGGGGCTGCGCGCCGACCTCGACGTCTACGCCACATTCGAAGGCGACAACAACGTGCTGCTACAGCTCGTCGCCAAGCGGCTGCTCACTGATTACAGCAAACAGTTCGCGAAGGCTGACCCGGGTGCGCTCGCCCGGTACGTCTTCAAGCAGGCGACGGACCGCGCCTACAACGGCAGCGGGCTGCATCGGCTCACGCAGAATGTGGCCGATCTCGGCTCGACCGCACGGTCGATCGGAGCGCTCCGTGACATCACTGTGCAGCGCGAGCTGCTCACCGGCCGCGTCGAGGGCATGATCGCCGCGGCCGCGACGGTATTGCGCCCAGCCAGCAAACTGCCGAAGAAGCAGGCTGCCGCCCTGTTCAACTCGCAGCAGAACCAGCTGATCGAGGCGGCCCGCGCGCACGGCGAGTTGTTGCAGTGGGAGGCATTCAGCCGGGCGGTTGACGCCACGACGGATGCCGGCACCGCCCAGGTTCTCACCTGGCTGCGAGACCTGTTCGGGCTTGGCCTGATCGAGAAGAATCTCGCCTGGTACCTGATTAACGGGCGTCTGTCGGCACAACGTGCGCAGGCCATCACGTCGTACATTGACCGGCTGATCGCCCGCTTGCGCCCGCACGCGCAAGACCTCGTGGACTCGTTCGGCTACTCGCAGGCGCACCTGCGTGCGCCGATCGCCTCGGGCATTGAGGCCGAGCGTCAGGCCGAGGCTCGGGATTACTACGCCAACCTGCGGGCGTCGGGCGAGGCACCCGTTGACGAGAAGTCGCACCACAAGAAGAAGTAGCCGCGCGTTCCCCGTGACGTCCCTGCGCAAACGTCATACTCCGGTAGCACGGGTCGAGGCGTGCTGCCATCCTTCCGGTTGATGCGCGTCGGCATCCGTTCTCCGTAACGTCAGTGGTGGGGCCGACCTCAGGCTTCGAGGTGGATTGAGAAGGCCCGCGCGGGCCCCTTCAAAACTTCGGCCCCACCACGACGTTTACGAGATAAAAGGACAACGGATGATTCAGGCACAGTCCCTGACGAAACGCTACGGAACGAAGACGGCGGTCGACGGTGTCGACTTCACCGTGCAGCCTGGCCGGGTAACCGGCTTTCTCGGCCCGAACGGTGCCGGCAAGTCGACCACCATGCGCATGATCGTCGGCCTGGACCGGCCCAGCGCCGGTCGGGTGACCGTCAACGGCAGGCTCTACCGTGAGCACTCGGCGCCGCTACGCGAAGTGGGCGTACTGCTCGACGCCAAGGCCGTGCACACCGGCCGTTCCGCCTACAATCACCTGCTTGCCATGGGGGCCACGCACGGCATCGGCGCGAGCCGCGTGCGCGAGGTGATCGAGCTCACCGGCCTTGAATCCGTCGCCCGCAAGCGCGTCGGCGGCTTCTCGCTCGGCATGGGCCAGCGCCTCGGCATCGCCGCCGCGCTTCTCGGCGACCCGGCCACGCTCATCCTCGACGAGCCTGTCAACGGTCTCGATCCCGAGGGCGTGCAGTGGGTACGTCACCTGATGCGTCAGCTCGCCGCCGAGGGCCGAACGGTTTTGCTCTCGTCGCATCTGATGAGCGAGATGGCGATGACCGCCGACCACCTGATCGTGCTCGGGCGCGGACGCGTGATTGCGGATGCGCCGGTTGCCGACATTATCGCCTCGGCCACGCGCAGCACGGTTCGGGTGCGCAGCCCTCACCTCGCCCAGCTGGCGAGCTTGTGTGCCCGGCCGGACACGACGGTGACGAACGTCGACCACGATGTGCTCGAGATCGTCGGGGCCTCAGCCGCCGAGATCGGGGAGGCGGCCAGTCGCGCCGGCATCGTGCTGCACGAGCTCACGCCGCTGTCGGCCTCACTCGAAGAGGCCTATATGACCCTGACCCAGAACGAGGTGGAGTACCGCACGGGCGGATCCACAGTGCAGGAGAACGCACGATGACCACCACATTCTTACCCACTTCACCGGCCGCGGTCTCGCCGCGCGCCACCTTCGTGGCGACGGGTTCCGGCCTCAGCCTGACAGGTATCGTCCGCTCGGAGTGGATCAAATTACGCACCGTGCGGGCCACCGCGTGGTCGTTCCTGATCGTGGTCCTGATCTCGGTCGGCATGGCCGGAATCATGTCGTTCGCACTCGATCTGCAGGGGACCGGCGGCTCGCTGCCGGCTGCTGACCAGGCGATTTTCCTCGTGCGAGCCTCGACGTTCGGTGTGTACTTCGGCCAGCTCGTCGTTGCGGTGCTCGGCGTGCTCATGATCACCGGAGAGTACTCGACCGGCATGATCAAGTCGACCCTCACCGCGGTGCCGCGCCGAGTGGGCGCCCTCGGGGCAAAGGTCGTCGTGCTCTTCGCCTCAACCTTCGTGGTCGGAGCCGTCGCGACGATCAGCTCGTTCCTGGTTGCCTCACCCATCCTGGCGAGGGAGGGACTTCACGCCAGCCTCTTCGAACCTGTGGTGATCGTGCCGCTGCTCGGAGCAGCGCTCTATTTGGCTCTCGTGTCAGTGTTCGCGCTTGGGATCGGGGCCGTCCTGCGTAGCGGCGCTGGCGGTATCGCGGCAGCACTCGGAGCGCTGTTGCTGCTGCCGATCGTCTTTCAAATGATTCCGGCCGACTGGGCGCACGACCTGCTGCCGTACCTGATCTCCAACGCCGGCATGGGCATGTTCGGTCTGACGATGACAGTGGGGATCCTCGCCTGGTGGCAGAACCTGCTGATTCTGCTCGGCTGGGTCGCCGTGAGTCTGACCGCGGCCGCAGTGCTGCTGAAGCGTCGCGACGCGTAGTTTTCACATCGACCGTACCCTCGCCGTCCAGTCAGGGCTCCTGGCACGGCGGCAAAGGGGGAGTTGTCGTCGCCACAATGGGGGGCAATCGCGCTGCGGGGCAATAGGCTCGAACCATGCGAGAGTTCTACCCCGAGATCGAACCGTACGAAACGGGAATGCTTGACGTCGGCGACGGGCAATCCATCTATTGGGAGGCATCCGGCAACCCCGCCGGTAAGCCGGCGGTCTACCTGCACGGCGGACCCGGCGGCGGCTCAAGCGCCAACCAACGTCGAGTGTTCGACCCCGAGAAATACCGCATCATCCTGTTTGACCAGCGCGGATGCGGCCAGAGCACCCCGCACGCGAGCGCTTCAGATGCCGACCTCAGCACGAACACCACCTGGCACCTCGTCGCCGATATCGAGACGCTGCGCGCGCACCTCGGTATTGATACCTGGCTCGTCTGCGGGGGGTCGTGGGGCAGCTCGCTCGGTTTGGCCTATGCCGAGACCCACCCCGAGCGGGTCAGCGAACTCGTTCTGCGTGGCATCTTCACGCTGCGCCCCATCGAACTCGACTGGTTCTACGAGGGCGGTGCGGCAGCCATCTACCCCGACCTGTGGGAGAAGTTCGTCGAACCCGTTCCCCTCGCGGAGCGCGGCCACATGATTGAGGCCTATGGGCGGCTCTTACAGGATCCTGACGCAGAGGTGCGGGAACGTGCGGGTGTCGCCTGGTCGACATGGGAGTCGTCAACAATTACGCTGCTTCAGCAGGCGGACACAATTACGAAGTTCACCGAACCGTCGTTCGCTGTGGCCTTCGCGCGCATCGAAAATCACTACTTCCAGAACAAGGGCTGGTTTGAGCCAAACCAGCTCATTCGCGACGCGCACCTGCTGAAAGACATCCCGTCGGTCATCGTGCAGGGGCGTTACGACATGTGCACCCCGGCATTCACGGCATGGGATCTGCACCGAGCCTGGCCCGAAGCTGATTTCACGCTGGTTCCGGATGCCGGTCACGCCTTCGATGAGCCGGGAATCCTCGACACCCTCATCGCCGCGACTGACCTGTTCGCAGCCGACTAAGAGCGGCCAAAGGCTGAGAATGCGCTGGTCGCTGCGTCAGTTTGATGTCATTTCGACCAGAATTCTAACGCCACGCACTGACTTCGACTTATGCTAACCCCAATGACCCAACGGGGGATGCCTGTGAAGAACACTTGGTCGCTGGAAGATCTCTACACCAGCATCGCTCGTGAATGGCGCGTTCTGTTGATCGTCATCCTTCTTTTTCTGGGCGCGGCCTATGGGGCAAACGTGCTCTGGCCGAAGCGCTACGAGGCAGTCGCGCTGCAGACGGTCGAACCGATTGCGACGACCCAGGCGAGTGGTGTCACGGGGAACGTCAACATGGACACGGAGCGGGTCGTGGCCACCTCGGGCGAGGTGCTGGCGCTGGCGGCGAAGCAGCTGCCGGGAGTCGCTGTCGATGAGCTCGCCGACTCGATCGAGGTGACGGTGCCCAAAGGGGCGCAAGTGTTGATGTTCACCTATACCGCGACGACCCCTGATCGTGCGGCGGCCGGTGCAAATGCGATCGCCAAGGCCTATAGCGAACAACGGGTTGCCACCGCGCAAAGCGTGGTCGATGCCGCGGCGAAGAATCTCTCGGCTCGGATTGCCGACCTGACGACGCAGATGTCGGCGTATCAGCTCAACAGCCCCGACTACAACACGCTTTCGCTGCAAATTCAGACATTGCAAGAGCGTCAGGCGACATTGACGTCGACGACTTTCTACTCCGGATCGCTGGTCAGCCCGGCCGTCGCCCCGTCGGGATCAACGAAGCCCAGCCTGACGGTGTTCATGGCCGCCGGTCTCTTTCTCGGCGTCTTTGTCGGAGCGTTCATCGCGCTGATTCGGGCCAGAGTTCGGGGCATCCGAGCACAACGCTCCGAACCCGAGCACAAACTTGCGCTGGCCAACCGGGCGCAGACGCATCCGGGTTCCCCCAGCACCGACGTCAGAATCGTTCCCCACCCCCGGGGCCGCACCCGAAACTGACCCGCGGTGCTACAGCACGCGGGCCGATACCGGTTCGCCCCAGATTTCTTGCACCAGCCGTGCGGTGCTTCGTATGTTTCCGGCACCGGAAGCGCCGAAGACCACGGCTTCCACACGGGGAAACTCATGAATCCATTCGAGGGCTTCTCGCGGTTCGATGGCACCTGACGCGAACACCGACATAGCGATGGGGCGGAATCTGCGTTCAGCGAATGCCCGCTGGTACGCGTCAATGCCACCGGAGACCCGAAAGCCCAGTTTGTTGAAGTTTGAGCAGACGATCGGGTTGTCGATTCCGGCGCGGTCGAGGGCATCAAGCAACATCGGGAGGTTCATCGTGATGAAGCCCGGCTCCGCGCCGTAGCGCTTTCGCACATGTGCCGCAAAGATCGCGAATGCTTCATCGAAGCCGAGGCCAAGGAGGAGATCGACAACGACGTTTTGCAGGAAGATCACCGGCGTCGACAATCCGTGGAACATTTTCATCTCTGCGTCGACGAGAAGCGTCACGACACCCTCGATATCTTTGGTCGCGAGTGCCCGGCTACCGCGTACTGCGGCATTCAGAAATCCTTCGTTGGGCAGAAACTGTCGCAGAGCCCCGAGCATGCCGAATTCGGTGACAGCGTTTGCGTATTTGTGGGCGTACGGCATGCACGGGTAGAAGGTGAATTCCGGGTAGCGCGCCTCGTGTCTACGCACGTGCTCGCAGACCTCGGCAATTCGTTCGTGTGTGGTGCACATGAAGGTGCGGATGCCCTCGGCATAAGCAAGGTCGAGTACGTCGATGATCGCCGAGGTGTCCTGGAAGCGCACGGCTTGTGCCCGGGCTTTTTCCTCCGACATATGGTTCACACCGAAGAATTGGTTGTCTCCGAACAGCAGGCGATCCACGGCTTCTCCGATTCTGCGGGTGTACTCGGCGTGCGGTTAACGGGCCGACACAGTGCTGGCTCGGCGAAACAGGGACCGAGCCGGCTTCGAGGGGGGAGGCGCGGCCACGGTGCCCTCGACCTCGCTCGTCACCGCCGAGAGCGTGAGCATCTCGATCACGCGGTCGGTGGCTGCGGCACTCGTGAAGTCGTTCTGCCGACCCGGTGCTCCTTCGGCCGGTGCCACGATCGACTGGATGAAGTAGTCGAGCTGGGCGCTGTACTCCTCCCCTCGCAGGTAAAACCACACCGGTTGGGTGAGTTCGGTCGTGTAGCGCACGTTCCAGCCGAAGCGATAGCCAGGCGGCAGCGTTGCGGTGTCCCGCAGATAGACCTGGCATTCTTGCCGATCGGCGACGATCTTTCCGTTCTGTCCCCAGAACGTCAGCTTGGTTGTCATCTTGCGGTGCGACTCGTCGGACCAGTTGACCGAGAGCTGTGCGCTGACGTGGCCGGGATAGTGCAGGGTGCTGTAGACCTCATCGTCGGTCTCCGCCGAAAAAATGCTTCCCAGCACGGTGCCGCCGGCCGAAAGAGGCTCACCGAGATACCACGTGAGCAAGTCGAGTGGATGCGCCGCGTAGTCATAGAGACAGCCGCCGCCCGCGTCGCGTTTGCTGCGCCAGGTGCCACCCTTGGGACGCAGCACGACAGGTCCGTACGATTCGGCGAGCACATGACTGATCGGTCCGATGGTGCCGGATTCGATGAGACGTTTGACCTCTTGAAACGCGCCGACAAATCGATTGTGGTAGCCCACTTGGGTCACGACGCCCCGGCTGCGGGCCAGGTCCGCGAGTTCAGCCGACTCGGCAGCGGAGAGGGACAGCGGCTTCTCGCAGAAAACGTGAAGGCCTCGGCCCAGCACCTCGCGGACGAGTCCGACATGCGACGACGTGGGAGTCGCAATCAGAACGGCATCAACCGCCACGGCGTCGAGCATGCGGCTCACGTCGGTGAAGGTCGCCAGGCCGGTGTACTTCGCCAGCACATCGAGAATGTAGCCGACCGAGTCGCAGACTGCGACAACCTCGACATCGGGATGTGCACGCACCATGGACAGGTGCGACAACCCCATCTTGCCGATGCCGATTACTGCGACTTTCACCACATCGTCCTCCAACATTCCCGTGGAGCAGGCTGCCAGCGCAGCCTGGGATCATGTTAGCTGAGAAGCAGGCTAGGATGCGGGTAGATTTTTGAGACTCGGATGCGAGGTGGCGTGTGGGTGCACCGCTCGCTCGTGCCTCGCTGGCGGTGAAGGCCGCACTGCTTCGTCCCCGATTGCGCGCCGACGATGTGCGACTGCGTGCCGCAGAGTTGCGCAGTCCCACCGAGACCGTCGCCCAGCAGCAGGAACGCGCACTGGCACTTGCTCGGTTCGCCTTCGATCACACCGACTTTTACCGCACACGATATGAGGCAGCGGGGATCACCCGCGCCGACCTCGCCGACCCCGCCGTCTTTTCGTCGCTCCCGATCGTGGAGAAAGTCGATCTGCGGGAGCACGGTGAGGCGTTTGCCGTGACGGGCACCCCCGATAAGCAGCGGTTGCCCTCTTCGACCGGGGGCAGTACCGGCGAGCCCCTTACGCTTTTCCATGACCGCAGCGCTCCTGTCGCCGCCATGTGGTGGCGGGTCTACCGCTGGTGGGGCGTCGACGCGTCGGCGAACAAGGGGTTCATTCAACGAGAACGCCGCACGCCCGGGGCCCGGTTGAAAGAGCGGGTTGAATGGTGGCCGACGGTCTCGTTGTTCCTTGACGCCCGCGAACTGACCGAGGTGTCAATGTCGGCCTTCGCCGCGGACTGGAACACGCATCGACCGAAACTTCTCAACGGATATGTCGGCGGTGTCTACGAGTTTGCGTCCTTCATTGCCCGGTCAGGCACCCCATTCAGTCCGCCAACGGCGATCGGGGTCACGGCGGCTCCCACCACGGCTTCGCAGCGGCGGGTCATCGAAGATGCGCTGGGGGCGCCGGTGTACGACCAGTACCGCTCGGCGGAGGTGCCCTGGATTGCGGCGGAGTGCCGTGAACGCGAGGGCCTTCACGTTCTCGCCGATCTGCGCCTGGTCGAGATTGTCGATGAGCAGGGCGACCCGTCGGCTCTCGGTGAGATCGGCGACGTTGTCGTCACCGATCTCTGCAACACCGTATTCCCACTCATCCGTTACCGACTCGGCGACCGCTCGTCGCTCAGCGCCGCGGACTGCCGCTGCGGTTTGCCCTTTGCCCGACTCACGCCGGTTCAGGGGCGCATTTCCGATGTTCTCAGGCTGCCGGGTGGCGCGCTCATCTCGGGCGGGCTGACCGGCCTGTTCAATGCCCGTCCTGATGCCGTGCGGCAGTTTCAAATTCACCAGCATGCCGATCAGAGCATCACCCTGCGCTGCGTGCGGGGCAGCGCGTCTGATTCTGCGGCACTGATTGGGCGGGCTGCCGACGAGCTCGCGTCGATCGTCGGCCACACCGTGCCGGTCAGAATCGAACTCGTCGACACGATCCGTCATGACAGAGGCAAGGTGCGTGTGGTGCTCTCGGACCTGTGATCCGACGGCGTGAGGTGGCTACACTGCAAAGACGACGTCGCGAAGCCTCTCGATGCGAAGTGGTGAGGCGCACAGCGACCTGATGTTGTTCCCGAATGGGAGGCATTATGAGCGCACCGTCAATCACTGCGGTTGTGCCGACGCACAACCGGCCCGAGCTGATGAAGCGCGCCGTGCAGAGCATCCTCGATCAGAGCTACAGCGGTGACATCGAGATCATCGTGGTGTTCGACGCCTGCCAACTCGAGCTCCCCGACGTGGTGATACCCGCCAACCGCAGTGTGCGGGGAGTGTTGAATGAGCGAAGCCGAGGATTGGCTGGTGGTCGCAACACTGGAATCTTGGCCGCTCAGCACGGTTTCGTGGCCTTTCTCGACGATGACGACCGGTGGCTGCCCCACAAGTTGGAGCGGCAGATGCCGACGTTCGACACTCATCCGGAATCGATCCTCGTCGGTACGGCGATGGTCGTCGACGACGGCGAACGCACTCACGAACGGCTGGTTCCGAGCGAGGTCGTCACCCGGTGGGATCTGCTGCACAATCGGCTGGCCGGTTTGCACTCCAGCAGCTTCGTCTTTCGCCGGTCGGCACTGCTCGGCGAGCTGGGTCTTGTCGACGAAGAGCTGCCGCGCAGCTACGGCGAAGACTATGATTTGCTGCTGCGCACGGCGGCGATCACACCGGTCCTGGTGGTCAACCATGCCCTCGTCGATGTCACCTGGCAGGGGCAATCATTCTTCTTCGGGCAGTGGGCGGTGTACGCCGAGGCATTGCAGTATCTGTTGGCGAAGCATCCGGACTTCGCGTCGAGCCCGCGAGCCATCGCTCGCATCGAAGCCCAGATCGCATTCGCGTTGGCGGCCAGCGGCGAGCGTGCCGAGGGGGCGAGGTGGGCGCGTAAAGCGCTGAGGCATGACCCCCGGCAGGTCAAGGCCTACCTGGCGCTCGCGATCGCGGCTCGACTGACCACTGCTGATCGTGTGGCGCGCACCGTGCAACGGTTCGGAAAAGGAATCTGACCCGTGCGCGTGCTCATCGTTTGTTCGTCGGGCGGGCACCTCACTCAGGCGCTGGCTTTGAAGTCGTGGTGGGGAGCCCATGAACGGTCGTGGGTGACCCTGCCCACCGAAGATGCCCGCTCCCGCCTCGGCGGCGAGACGGTCGTCGAGGCGCACTATCCGACGGTGCGCAACCTGCCGAACCTGATGCGCAACTTCCGTCTGGCGCGGCGGGTCCTGCGTGAGGTGAGGCCCGACGTGGTGTTCAGCACCGGTGCGGCGATCGCCGTGCCCTTCTTCCTGCAGGCTCGGTTGGTGGGTGCCAGGACGGTGTTCCTTGAACCTGTCGATCGCATCGCGGCCCCGTCGCTGAGCGGCCGGCTGGCCTATCCATTCGCCGACACCTTTCTGGTGCAGTGGAGCAGTCTCCAAGCGGTCTATCCGGATGCTTCGAACATTGGGGTGGTCCTGTGAGCCCACACACGGTCGTGGTCAGTGCGGGCACCTACCATCTTCCGTTCAACCGACTGGTCGACTGGATGGAGCCGTGGGTGGCCGCACATCCGAGCGTGCGGGTGATTATGCAGCATGGGCCGAGCCGACCATTGGTTGGGGCCGAGAACCATGCGATCCTGGCCTACCCCGAACTACTGGCGCTGTGCGCTGCAGCCGATGCCATCGTTTTGCAGGGCGGCGCCGGCGGCGTGATGGACATGCGCGCATTGGCGCGCATCCCGATCGTCGTGCCCCGGGTGCCCATCGACGATGAGGTCGTCGACGACCATCAGCTGCTGTTCACAAACCGGGTGGCCGAACTGGGCGTCATTGTGCGGGCGATCACCCGGGAGGCGCTCTGGGAGCACCTCGACTCCGTGCTCGCTGGAACCCTCGACACGCACGCACGAGCGGTCGATCCAACACCGGGCGTTGCCAACTTGTGTGCCCTGCTCGCCCAGCCTCCCGCGCGGTTGAACTTTGCCACCCGGATGCGTCGGCTCGGGCGGTCAGCGTCGGGAATCGTCCGGCGACAGTGACGTGATTTCGTCCGGCACCGACGGTGGTTTGGCGGCGAAGCGGCGCAGCACTGGAATTTCGCGCCAGATGCTGATGATTCCGAGCCGTTCGCGCAGTAGCCAGAGCAGGGCCAGATAGATGATGCCGAGAATGAGCACTCCCAGAATGAGCGCTGAGAACGTTGAGCCGAAGACCAGCCTGATCGTCAGGCCTCCTCCGCCGAAAACAACGAGCGGCAGAAGCATGGCGAGTCCCAGCTTGCCCGGTTGAAGGTGAACCCCCATGCGTCGATGCACCTGCCAGGATGCGATCGCTGTTTCGACAAGAATTCCCGCCGCCCAGGTGATTGCAGCGCCGAAGAGGCCAAGAACGGGCACCAGGAGAAGGTTGCCGCCCACGCTGATCGTGAAAGCGACCGCCTTGTTGTACATCTGCCACGAACTTCTACCGCCTTGCAACAAGATGCTCTGCAGCATTCCGGCACTCGACGAGACCATCATCGCTCCGGCGAGAATCACCAACACGATGGATCCGGCGGCAAACTCAGGGCCGAAGATGCTCAATACTGCCGGGCCCATCGTGGCCAAAATCAAGTAGTAGGGCCAGTTGCTGAGGATCATCGCTCGGGTCACCGAGGTGTGCAGGGTGCGTGCGGCGGTCAGCTCGGATCGGGCGAGCATCTCGGAGATTGTGGGGCTCACCGCCAAACGCATGGCCCGGTCGACTACTTGGCCGGCGCGCACCGTGCGCGTGGCGACGGCGTAGATGCCGGCCTCGGTCGGTGATCTCAACGCGGCGACGATCAGCACATCGGACCACTCGAGTGCGGTTTCCAAAGCGCCACCGACGGCTCGAGTGCTGCTGAACGCCCAGAATCGGGTAACGGCCTCACGAGTGGATTCCTGTGCCTGATGCCGCTGCCGCCAGTCGAGGACCAGAGGGCGTGCCAGCACCGCGATCGTGATCACCACCCAGAACGGGATCACGGCCATCCACGCACGAAATGCGTCAAGCGCGTTCCACGCGAAGACAATGGCGACGAGCACCATGAATAGGCGACTGAGCGGCTGCAGAATGCTCTGTAAGAGGGTGAAGGTCCACACGCCGCGCAGCATGCGTGCGGTCGTCTGCAACACGGCCAGCGCGGCCCCGAGAACGATGAAGGGGGCCATGTCGCGCAG
Source organism: Leifsonia psychrotolerans (assembly GCF_013410665.1). Classification (NCBI taxonomy): domain Bacteria; kingdom Bacillati; phylum Actinomycetota; class Actinomycetes; order Micrococcales; family Microbacteriaceae; genus Glaciibacter; species Glaciibacter psychrotolerans. The sequence continues at coordinate 3,492,297 of NZ_JACCFM010000001.1, forward strand.
CAACTCGGCCAGTTCGGACCGTTCGCCTCCGGAACCCAACCACGTGGCCAGTGGAGTGGCGAATACGGCGACCGCGACCGCGGCGATGATCGCCACCAGAATCACAGGAACGAGTCCGATGACGACTGTGCGCCAGCTTTCGCCCACTCGACCAAAGGCACGTTGCTCGGAAATCATCTTCACGATGCTGCTGTTGGTGCCGAGGCGCAGCACCTGGCTGGCAATCGTAAAGATACCGACAGCTTGAAAGAAGACACCGGTGCCGTGGGCGCCGAGTCCGTTACCCACGAGGGCCGTCAGGCCAAGGGCGGCGAACGCTGCGAAGGCCGAGCCGAACAGGCTCTGCGAACCGCTACGGGCCAGTCGTTCAGTGGGCATGGGCATCGACTTCCAGCTGGGGGTTCGCGTTCCAATAAACCGAGTGTTCCGCGTATCTCTCCCGCAACATCACTCCCAGAACCAGACAGATCGTGAGCATGTGCCGGTCAAGCCCGTAGAAGACAGCCATGACGCAGGCTGCCACGATCGACGAGTGCAGCCAGAGGGCAGAGACGTTCGGGGCCGACCAGGTGCGCAGCAGGCCACCGACGAGAAAGATCGCGAACAGGGCGAGGCCGACGAAACCGAAACAGAACATGGCATTCCAGATCATTCCCTGCGTGCCGACCGAGATCTCGCTCGTATACGACGGTCGAGGGGCGCCGTAGCCGAGCACGGGCGAGAGCAGGGTGCGCGTGAACGTCTCTTCATAGAGCATGCCGCGTCCTTCGGTGGTGTCGACGGTCTCCTGGCGCTCAACGATGCCGTTCATAAAGCCCGAGAGCGCGAAGATGATCGTGAGCACGGCTCCGAGACCCCCCACCCAGAGAAAGGGGATCCACTTGCCCCGCAAGAGAAGCCTGATCAAAACGTACGAGACCGCAACGATGAGGCCGACGAACAAGCCGCGGTTCGTGGTCGCGATCGCCGGCGGAATTGCCGCCCCGATGCCGACCATCAGCCAGATCGTTGCCCGCGCGGTGCGTCGTGCGATTGCCGAGGCGACGGCAACCGGGGTGAGGATGGCGATGGCTGCACCCCATCCGTTCGTGTAGGCGAAGGGGGCGGATGGTCGGAGGAACGGGGCAGCGGCGCCGTAGGGGGTTTGCACCTCTGAAAACGGCGGAAAGACCAGGTCGCTTACGTACTGGTTCTGCAACATTGACCCCGGCAGGAACTGTCCGATCGTGTGCGTCAGCGTCATTTCGGGCCACAGCATGCCGAGGTAGCCGCCTACAATCACAAATACCCAGGTGAAGGTGAGCCCGGAGAGCACGCGCTGCACGGTCAGCGATTGCCGAGCGTTGATGACGTACACCAAGATCACAGCGACAGATCCGAACTGAGCGAAGCGCACACTGAACCCCACCATTTGCCCGATGGAGTCCAACATCAGCGCGCACGGCAGCATCCACACGACGAAGGCAACCCACGGCAGGGCACCGGGAACGAGGGTGACGCGTCCGCCGCGCAGCAGAAAGGCGACCATGGGAACCGCCATCAGCGCGGTGCTGAATGGCAACATTCCCAGCGCCCACCACACCGGCATCCCCCAGAGCAGCGCCAGCACCGGCCAGGCAGGCAGAGCCGGTGCGGTGCGGGGCTGCTCGACGGCCAGGGGGGACCAGGTTCGATGACCGGGTTGCCAGTGCACGGTCATGGGCTAGACCGGTGACGGCGTCGTGGCCGCAGCTGAGGCGGCGTGCAGTGCGCGGTATTTTCGGCTGAGCGAGAGCGCAGCCACCAGAACCGTCACCGCAAAGAGTCCGAGGTAGAAGATCAGGAATGCATCTCTGGCCGCGAGAAGCGCCACCCCCAAATAGAGGAATCCGACGTCGATAGGAAGTTTGAGAAATGAGACCCAGACGGGGGAGTCGGCAGGGTGCTCTCGGGCAGGAACGCCGCTGCCGACGAGGAGTTTGTCGGCCAGGGTCTGAGCGAAAAACCACACCGACGAGAGCACGACGAAGCCGAGTGCGACCATGACAACCCATTCGGTCTCGCCGGCGCGGAAGAAATGCACGGCGACGGCCAGATGGAACAGCGGCAGACGAGCCGCGTCGACGACGTGGTCGAGCCATTCGCCCGCGAGACTACCGGTTCCGGTCAGCCGGGCGAGCTGACCATCCGCCGAGTCCAAGGCGTATCCTGCCAAGAGAAGGGCGGTGGCACCCATCGCGACCCCGACTGTGCTGGGCGCGAATGCGATCATGGCCAGCGCCACGAGGGAGAGCAGGGCGCTGAGCGCCGTGACGATGTTCGGGGTGAGGCCCAGTACGTAGGCGTAGGCGGCGGCCTGGCGGCCGAGCCTCCGGTTGATCCAGCGGAGGTAGGCGGGAACACCGGAGCCCGACTTTTGGGCCGACGTCAAACGGGCGTGCGCGAACCGGTAGCGGCTCTGACCATGTGCGCTCACGCCCGTTCTCCTTCGACTCGACCTAGTGTGTTCCCGTGAGAGTGAGGTCGAAACTCACATCGGGAGTGGTTCTGTAATTCGAATGAGTGGATGCCGCCACAACGTTGGTGCCGGCGACCAGCAGACTCACGGGCACCGTGAAGACTGCGCGGTTGGCGGCTGCGGCTGTGGACCGTGGTGCCGCGTTTGCGTAGCTGTTCTGCGTCAACGGGCCGGCGGGCATGTTCGCCCGCCCAATTTCGGTTCCGTTGAGGTAGACCACGACTCCGTCGTTGGCGATCACGCTCACCTGGGCGGTGAGCAGCGCGCTCGGATCGGCGACGTCGAATGAGCGACGGAACTGTGCGCTCAAGGGCCGGCTGGCCGGGGCTCCGACTGAAATGTCGGTGCTCTGACCTGCAGTGCCCCACCCCAGCACCGCCGCACCCGAAGCCCAGGCCGAGTCGTCGAACGCCGGGGCGTTCCAGTCAGAAGGCCAGGGGGCCGAATCAAAGCGCCACTGCCAGTCCGCACCGGTGGTGATCAGATCGACGTTCGGATCGACCGGTTGAGCGGGGGTGCTGACCGATACCGTTCCGGGCGTTGACTGCTGCCCAAAACCGTCAACGGCGATCACCGAGTAGGCATAGCTTGTCGAAGCGGTGAGGCCGGTGTCGGTATATGACGTTCCCGGTGCGGCCACCACCGCGAGCGGGGCGCCGTCACGTGAGAGTCGATATTCCGTGGCGGTCGACGCCGGATCGTTCGACCAAGACAGCTGTGTCGACGTGGAGTCGACCGCGCTGGCCGTGACCACTGGCTCGGCGGGGGCCGCGGCTGCGGTGCCCCGAGTTGCAGTGAACCGAAGGTCGAAACTGACGTCCGGGGTCGCCCTGTAGTTCACGTAGGTCGACGCCGAGACGACATTCTTTCCGGCCACGAGCAGCGCGCTGGGAACCGCGAACTCGACACGAGCGGCGGCCGCAGCCGTCGTGCGGGGCGCCGCCGTGGCGATACTGGTCTGAGTCAACGTGCCGGAGGGCAAGTTGGCTCGGCCTACTTCAGTTCCATTGACGTAGACCACGACTCCATCGTTGGCGATGACGCTGATCTTTCCGTCGGTGACGGTCAGCGGATTGTCAACCGAGAAGCTGCGGCGGAACTGTGCGCTCAGCGGCCGAGGCGTTGCTGCCCCTGTCGAGATGTCGGTGCCGAGACCCGTGGAACCGAAGCCGAGCACAGCCGATCCAGCAGCCCAGGTTGTGTCATCGAACGCGGTCGCATTCCAACTGGTCGGCCAGGTTGCCGAGTCGAAACGCCACTTCCAAGAGGCACCCGAATCAACGAAGGTGAGGGCGTCGGCGGATGGTGGGTTCACGACGTAGACCGCAGTGGTGGCCGACCGGTTTCCGGCTGGATCCACCGCCCGTACGAAGTAGCGAACGGCTGCGGCCTCGACGGGAACCTCGAGGGTGAGCGCCGACGTCGCCTGCACGACTTTGTTCTCTCGCAACACCTCATAGGAGACCGAACCGCGATCGTCAGTTGCCGCTGGCCACGACAGTGTCGCCGTGGTCGCGCTCGTTGGAGTCCCGGTCAGCTGTGCTGGTGCGCTGGGCGCGACAGCGTCGCGTGGAGCAAACCGGATGAAACCACCCGACCACTGATTAACTTCACCGGCGCGAACCGAATACAGAAAGTCGCCGCCGGTCCACAGGGTTCCCCGTGAGTCCGTGAAGATCGCCCATGATCCATAACCCTTGCGAGCTTGAAGAACGGGGCTGAACTCGGGCAGATAGGAGCCACTGGCCGAATCCCACGCGCCGAGCAGGTTCATCTTGTCGGCCTGAGTCCAGTTCGAGCCGACATTGCTCCACGAGAAGGCGTTCGAGTAGGCCCAGTCGCCGCAGTGGCAGCCACCGAAGACGGTGTTGCCCGAGGCATTCACAGCCTGGAAGTCACCGCCGTTCTTCATGATGTTTCCGGTCTCGAGCGCGAAGGTGCTTCTGTCGTAGCTGAAGAGGCTGTGTTCAGAGCCACCGAGCCAGACTCGTCCGCCGGATTCGGCGACGCCGAGTTGCCAGATGTTGCCGGTGACGTTGCCGGCGGCATCCTTTCCGCTCTTGCTGAACGTCGGAGCCCACACCGGTTGCACCACCGGAGCCCCGGCGGCTGACTGGATGGCAGTCGCACTGAGCGTTGGCACCTGACCGCTCTGACGGAAGTAGCCAGAGAAGTAGGCGCGGTCGCCGGATGCCGAGGCATCCACTCCGACGCTGGTGCCGTTCATCGACGGGTTCCAGTTGGTGTCAGGCGCACCAGTTGTCACGTTGATTCTGGCGCCGTTCCAGGCGCTGGCGGTTGCGCCGCCGGCACGCGTCCAGTGTGTGAACGCCCCCGACACGTAGAGCCAGCTGCCTTGCAGCGAGAAGCCGCGCACCTGGGTAAGGCCACCGGCAACCCGGTTTTCCACTCCCACTTGCCAGCCGGATGCCGTCGCACCGGTCGTCGGGTCGAGCACGACGAAGCTCTGGTGGGCGACACCATTCACGATGCCGAACTGCCCACCGACGGCCAGGCGGCCATCCGGCAGGCCGACCAAGGCTTTCACCTGTCCATTCAGAACCGGTCGGAAGCTTGAGACGAATTCGCCCGTGGTGGCGTCGAAGCCGGCGAGGAACGACTGCTGAATCTGGTCGGCTCCCGTGGCGTTCAGGCTGCGCTGCACATACTTGAAGTTGCCGCCGACGTAGACAGTGTTGCCGACCTGGCCAAACGCGGCCACCTCGGTGTTGAGCTCCCCGTCGAGGCCGTTGCCCTGACCTGCCACTCCCCAGACAGTGCGTGTTGCATCGCTCTCGGGTAGATCGCGCTGCGCGGTCGCTGGCGCCCCGGCATCGGGAATGGCCGGGAACGTCATGGTGCTGATCTTCAGCTGCGGACGCAGGTACATCTGCGTGAAGGGCCGGGCGTTCCCCGTGTTGTTGGTATTTGACCACAGGTACGACGTTGCGCTGGTGTAGCCGGTAATCGTCGCCCCGTAGGCGAAGCCGCCCACATAGCCCTGAGCTTGTGCAGCACTCGCGTCGACGCGACGGAGGCCAGTGTTCGAGCCGAAGTTGTTCGTTTGCCCGCCTGACCCGGTCACTCCGTCGAAGCTGTAGGTGCCGACCGGATGCTCAGCACCGAAGGTCCAGACCCAGCGGGTGCGTTTCGGCATCGTGAATCGCACCTCCTGATAGGTGGTGCCGGTCTGGTTTGTTGCCCGGCGCAGCCGTACTCCGTCAGGGAGTGCCGAGACGTTGCCCCCGTTCAGGAGCGCATCGACAGTTTTGCCGGGAAGCTGGGCCGTGGCGAATGCACCGGTTCCGTCGACAACTGTGCGCAAGGCGACCGCGGAACGCAAGCCGTTGTACTGACCCTTCCACCCTTCGCGTCCGCGAGCGATGAGCACCCAGCCGCCGCCATTGGTGGCCTGGTCGCAATAGAACTGGGTCGGAGCCTGTAACGCCGGGGTGAGCAGCCAATAAATGCCGCTGGCCGAGGCCGGATAATTCTGTTTGACCTCCCAGCAGGAACCCGCTGCCGTGCTCGAGCTGAGCCCGTCAGGCAGCGGCGTTGCAGCCGACGCGGGCGCGGCCTGTGCGGACACCGCCAGGAGCGGAGCGACCATCGCAACTGCGGCAAGCCAGACCAATGCACTCCGCCTGAAACGCGAAATGTGAGGGGTAGCGGATTCGGGTGGAGCGGTTCGTTTCATTGTTCGTTCCTTTTCATCGGGCGCACGGGGCGCCGTCGGGAGTTGCCGGAATGTCGTGGGTGACGAGCTTCCACAGCCCGTCCAGGAATTGGGCGCCGTACACATTGAGGGTCGGCGTCGATGAGGAGTAGAGCTGGTCCTTGAGCGACTCGCCGTTCTGGTCGACCACGTCGATGCTTGAGGTATCGATGCAGACGTCGAAAACGATGGTGGGCGGTGACGCGCTCAGATCGACGGAACTCACGGTGGTCCTGGTGATCTTTGCATCCCCGATCTGCTTGAGGCCTTCCTGTTGGCGCTGCGTTGCCAGGGCTTGCATCTCACCCCAGACGAACCCGGCGGCGATCGAGTCGAGGCCGTCCGTGCCGCCATCGGCACGTTGCAGGATCTCGTTGTTGGCCTGAACGAGATCGGTCACTGCGGCATTGGCTGTCTTTTCTGACGCCTCCGCATCGCCGAGCGGCGCCGGAGTTTGCGTGGGAATCGCCAACGGTGGGGCCGGTTTCGGGGTCGGCGTTGACGATTCACTCGCGCCGTCGGACGCGCCGCTCGCATTCCCCGAGTTGAGCGCACCCACGACTGCCAGCCCACTGGCGGCGACAACGACGGCAATGACTGACGCAGCGATCACGATCCGCTTCGTGCGCCGCGGCGGGCGAGAGCCGTCGTGCGGTGGTTGCGGTGCCTTCATGAGTGCTCCCGGTGTGCTGCTCGGCGTGAAATAGTGTCGGTGTGTTTGCCTTCTGCCGACTCGCGCCGGTCGAGGGCGCTGAGCGCTCGGCGCAGCCGGGTGCTGGAGGTGCTCACGGTGTACGGAAAGTAGACGACGTCGACTCCGACCCGCGCGAATTCCGTTTCCAGACGGATGCCTTTGGCGGTACCGCGCCAGTCGTCACCCTTGAAGAAAATGTCGAACTGCACGGTGCGCCAGGTGTCGAGCTTGTCGGGAACGACCTCGGCGATCGCCTCGTCGACGAAGTCGACATGCTGAACGATTTCGAGTCGTTCGGCGAGCGGCACGACGGGGTCCGTTCCCTTCACCAGGCGCAGCATCTCGTCGGAAACGACGCCGGCGATGAGGTAGTCGCACTCGCTGCGGGCGTGACGCAGCAGGTTGAGGTGGCCGACATGAAAGAGGTCGAACGCCCCTGCCGCATAACCGACTCGCACGTCGGAGCCTCTTGGGGCGACCATCAGTAGGCCCCGTCCGGGTGGATGACGGTTTTGACCGTACGCCAGATGATCATGAGGTCCCCGGCCAGCGACCAGTTTTCGACGTAGTAGAGGTCGAGCCGAACGCTGTCTTCCCAGCTCAGGTTTGAGCGTCCGTTGACCTGCCACATTCCGGTCAGACCTGGTTTGATGTACAGGCGACGATGAACATGGGTTTCGTAGCCTTTCACCTCATCGGGCAAGGGCGGCCGTGGACCGACAACGCTCATGTCTCCGACGAAGATGTTCCAGAGCTGGGGGAGCTCGTCCAACGAATACTTGCGCAACACTCGTCCCACACGGGTGATGCGGGGATCATTGCGCAGTTTGAACAGCACCCCGGACGCTTCGTTCTGGTCGAGCAGGCCAGCGAGATCGTCTTCGGCAGTGGTCACCATCGAGCGGAACTTGACCATGCGGAATGTCCGTCCACCGCGCCCGCACCGTTCTTGCCGGAAGAGGATCGAGCCGGAGCTATCAAGTTTGATCAGGATGCCAATGACGAGCAGGAGTGGCATCAGGAGCACCAAGGCGCATCCCGTGGCCACGACGTCAAGAAGACGCTTCAGCACATGCTTGGCACCCTCGAAGCGGGGAATCTCGACGTGAATAAGAGGGAGGCCATCGACGGGGCGAAAGTGGATTCGTGGGCCGGCGACATCCGTCAACCTGCTGGACAGAACAAGGTCAGCCGAGGTGGATTCGAGTTCCCAACCGAGGTTGCGGATGAAGCTGCTGCCGCCTTGGGGCTGGCCGGCGACGATCACGGTGTCTACGCCGAGATTCGCGGCGGCCTCTGCCACGTGAGCGAAGTCGGCGACGATGGGAACGCAGTGGCTGCCGACGGTCACGTGGCCATCGCGACTGTCATCGAGTGCGGCACCGACGACGAAGTAGGCGGCCCCAGACTTGTTGTCGATTTGGGCGACGACGTATTCAACGTCTTCTCGGTTACCGACGACGATCGCGCGGGCCAAGTAGTGACCGAACAGCCGCTGATGAAGCAGCCACTTGCGCCAAAGCCAGCGGTCGAGCAGAAGTCCGAGCACACCGAGCGGAAGCGCAAGCAAAAAAAAGCCGCGAGCAATGTCGATTTGAAGGATCAGGAAGAGAATCGCGAGGGTGCCGAAGGTGAGCGCACTCGCGTTCATCACGGTTCGGTACTCGGCGGGGCCGACTCCGACAACACGGGAGTCGCGGGAGTGGAAAGCGCCGAGGGCGATGATCCACGCGATGATGATAATCGCGGAGATCGACCAGTAGTCGGGATGGAATGCGCCGAATGGAGCGCTGGGGTCTGAGACGCCAAAACGCACGAGGAATGCGCAACCCACCGCCGCAACAATGATGCTGATGTCGGTGATCTTCAATCGCGTGCGGTAGCGCCTCGCCCACGCCAAGCCCGACGATTGCGCGTCGACGGGAGGCAAGAACACAGCACGTGCATCGGTGGTGGCCGCCGGTGCGGGAATGAGCCGCAGATTCGGCGGCGACGGCGGCCTGAACGGCGCGCTGCGGGGAAGCCCCTGCTGGGGATCAGTCATGAGGAGATCACCGCCGCAGACGGAGCGTCAACGAAGGGTCTTTTTTGCATGAAGAGTCGACAAAGCTGTCGACACATCGAGGATGTGTTCACTGGCCATTCCCTGCAATTCGGGTTAACAGGTTATGTATCGGGTTGTGTCAGGCACACGGTCTAGGGGGCCGCGTGCCTCACGGTCATGAAGAACCTGAAAGAATCTCAGGTGTCCATGAGGTGACCCTACCCCGCATCGGGGGTCAGGCGCAGTACCCTAATTGGGGGGTATAGGTGCCGGGGGTCGTGATCGAGTCCCAGTGAACGCGCCCCGCACGAACCGAACTGCTGACAACAGCAACTTCACCGCCGGGGAAGGCGTCTGGAAGCGCTCAGGATGGGCCGTTCACGAGGGTCGAGCCGGATCGGGCCCTCGGTCGTTGCTGGGTGCAAAAAAGCCCCTCACGAGTAGAAGCCTCGTGAAGGGCAGTGGCTCCGACCGGCATCGATCCGGTGACCTTTCGATTTTCAGTCGAACGCTCTACCAACTGAGCTACAGAGCCAGAAAACTACTTCGAGAAGCCGCTTTCTAAGGCAAAAGCCCTTCCTCTCAGAAGGGCTTCTAGCCTTTGCGACCCTGACGGGACTTGAACCCGCGACCTCCGCCGTGACAGGGCGGCACGCTAACCAACTGCGCTACAGGGCCTCGATGTAGACGAGTCTACATTTAGTTTGTTGAACTTTTTACATGGTGCTTTTACTGCCTTTGAAGCCTACTACATTTTCTATACTGCGTATTCAATTGCGTGACCCCAACGGGATTCGAACCCGTGTTAACGCCGTGAAAGGGCGCCGTCCTAGGCCGCTAAACGATGGGGCCGAGAGGTCATAACGTGCATGACTTCCGACGCATAAGCATACGCAGAGATCAGTGGAATGCCCAAATCGTATTCACCGGGCGTGTCGCGGTGTCGGTGGGGCGCCGCCTGGCGGGATACCCGTGCCGGACGTGGATCTGACGACCCTCGGCAAATGGTCACGGCTTCTGACCGCGTGCAGGTTAGATTCGGCAGGGACCCCGGGTGCGTCAGGCCCGGAGTGTTGCTGTGTGCCCTGGCCCCAGCGGCAAAAAGGAGTTACGAGTGCCCGATCGGGGAGTTATGAAACGCACATTAGCCATGTTCGGCCGTGGAAGCACAGGTCGACGGGGAGTGCCGTCCACGCGTCGCCGCACAATGAAGCGCCTCGGCGGGGCGGTCGCGTCGATTTCCTTGACGCTGGCACTCGTCCTCTCGCTCAGCCTGGCCCCATCGGGTTCGGCCCAGGCGGCGACCTATCCCAGTTGGGACGATCTGCAGAACGCCAAAGCCAACACGGCCTCCGCACAGGCCCAGGTGTCTGCGATTCAGACCCTGTTGGTGAGTCTGAAAGCTGAAGTTGACCGTACCGCAGCGGAAGCCAATGCACGCGTCGCTGAACTGCAAGCCGCGCAGGACAAGTTCGATGAGGCAGCCCGCCGCGCAACGGACCTGAAGGATCAAGCGGATGCGAGTAAGCAAGAAGCAGAGACCGCGACCCGGCAGGCGGGGCAACTCGCGGCGCAGCTTTATCGCAGCGGCGGAACCGATCTCAGCGTCAACTTGATTCTGGATGAAGCGGGCTCTGGCAAGGGTGCCGACGAGCTTCTGGCCAAGCTGGGCAGCATGAGCAAGCTCGTCGAACGCAGCTCTGAAATCTACGCACAGGCGCAAACCGCCACCAACACGGCTCAGGCCCTCGGAGATCAGGCCCACGTCGCCCAGGCGGAGCGCGAGACCCTGAGGATTGCCGCCGAGGCCGCCATGGTCAAGGCTCAGGCGGCATCGGATGCCGCGGATGCCGCACTCACCGAGTCCCAGGCCAAGAGCGTTGAGCTCGATCAGCAACTCAAATTCATGCAAGACGCCCAAGCGACAACGACGGCCGATTACGAGGCCGGTGTCGTCGAGCGCGAACGTCTGCGCAAGGAAGCCGAAAACGCCGGCGGCGGCGGTGGCTCCGCCGGTCCAGGTCTCGGCGGTGGGTACATCAGCTCCCAGGGCTGGGCCGTGCCCGGGAGCGGTCGCATCACCGACGTCTTCGGACCCCGCCCGGTGATCTGCGGCAATGACGGATGCAGCGGTGGAACACATTACGGAACCGACATCGGCACCGGGTGCTACGCATCCATCTATGCCGCACACGACGGCACCGTCGAATATGCCGGCTGGTACGGCACCTACGGCAACTTCGTGCTGATCGACCACGGTGGCGGAGTCAAGACCGGCTACGCACACATCCGTGATGGTGGAATCTTCGTGAATGTTGGTCAACAGGTCTCGGTCGGGCAGAATATTGCTAGTTCGGGCACGACTGGCGCCTCCGACGGCTGCCATCTACACTTCGAAGTTCGCCTGTGGGGCGAACGCGTCAACGCGCAACCGTTCATGGCATCGATGGGAGCTCCCCTTGGCTAACAACAAGACCAGACCGCTGTCCCGGGTGAAACCAGCCACCCTCTTCGCGGCGGTCGCCGTTGGTGCGGTAGCCGCCACGTCGGGAATCGCGGCCCCGGCCGCCTACGCTGACACAAACTATCCGACCTGGGACGAGGTGCAAAAGGCCAAGCAGAACGAGGCCTCGAAGCGCGCTCAGATCGAGTCGATCTCCGGACTTCTGACGTCGTTGCAGGATGCCGCAGCTGCCAGCTCGAAGACGTCACAGAAAGCTGCGGAGGCCTACCGGGTCACACTCGACAAGCTTGACGCCGCAATCGCACGAGAAGCTGCGCTCAAGGCCGACGCGAAGGCTGCGCAGGCCTCTGCCGACACGTCGAAGATGCGCGCAGGGCTGATTGCGGCCCATTTGGCGCGGAGCGGAGCTCAAGACCTTTCGGTCAAGTTGTTCCTTGACGGCGGGTCGGCCGACGATCTGTTGCAGCAACTCGGCACGGCCAGCAAGCTCAGCGAGCAGTCCGCCACGATTTACGAGACCGCCGTGCGCGACAAGAACGCGGCCACTTCGCTCGGCGAGCAGGCCAAATCCGCTGCCGAGGAACGCACCAGGCTCGTTGCGGAGTCGAAGTTGACCTTCGACGCTGCCAGTGCGGCCGCGCAGAAGGCCAGCGCTGCCTATGACAACGAGCAGAAGAAGTCGAACGAGCTGTATGAACAGCTCGCCGTGCTCAAGGACTCCACGGCAGATGCCGAGCGGGCCTACCGCGAAGGTCAAGACGCCGAAGACAATTTCAATCCGCCCCCGGTCACTCCGCCTCCGCCGGGGACTCCGCCCGCGGGGACTCCGCCCACGGTCACCCCGCCCACCGTCAAACCACCCACGCCGGGCACACCGACACCGCCCTCCGGCGGCGGCAACGGCGGCGGCAACACCGGTGGCGGCGGTGGTGGAACCGTTGCGCCGCCGAATGCCAGCGCGGTCGACACCGCGATGGCGTTTGCTCGCGCGCAGATCGGCGATTGGTACCAACTGGGCGGCGCCGGCCCCAACGTGTGGGACTGCTCCGGTTTGACGCGGGCGGCCTATGGCGAAGCCGGGGTCTACATCGGCAGTCACTCGGCCACCAACCAATACCGAACCATGGCCAATGCGCAACGCCTAGTGCCATTCAGTCAAGCCCAGGTCGGCGATCTGGTGTTCTGGGGCGGCAACGGGGACTACTACCACGTGGCGCTCTACGTGGGTGGTGGCCAGATTCTCGAAGCCCCCGACGTGGGTAAACAGGTGCGCATTCACAGCATCTGGGGCTGGGACGACGTGGCACCCTACGTGGGTCGCCCGACCGGCTAAAGCCGAGCATCCGTGCTCACGCGCCGTCGTAGAGCGACGCGAGTTACCGCAAACGGCCCCATGGATCTGATCCATGGGGCCGTTTGCGGTATCTCGCCACGCACGGATGCGCCGGCGTGCCGTGCTCAGGCGGTTAGTGGCCTTCTTCGGCCAGCTTGGTGATGCCGTCGCGAATGATCTGGTCGGCCTCAGCGGCGTCGCCCCAGCCCTCGGTCTTGACCCACTTGCCGGGCTCGAGGTCTTTGTAGTGCTCGAAGAAGTGCTCGATCTCTTTGCGGGTGTATTCCGGAATCGAGTCGACGTCCTGAACGTGGTTCCAGCGCGGGTCACCGGCGGGAACCGCGATGACCTTGGCGTCTGAGCCACCGTCATCTGTCATGTTGAAGACGGCGACCGGCCGCACCTTGACTCCCACGCCGGGGAACAGCGGGTAGTCGAGCAGCACGAGCACGTCGACGGGGTCGCCGTCGAGGCCCAGGGTGTTCTCGAAGTAGCCGTAGTCGGTGGGGTAGACGAAGCTGGTGTACAGCACGCGGTCGAGGAACACACGCCCGGTCTTGTGGTCTACCTCGTACTTGTTGCGGCTGCCCCGCGGGATTTCAATGACTGCGTCGTATTCGGCCATGGCCAATTCTCCTTACGATTCAACTGTTTCAACGTCTGCGTGTTCGACGGCGGGAGACGCGGGGTGGTGAGACCGCGCGATGCCATCGAAGTCTGGGGATAACGTTACTGGATGCACTCTGAACGCCGTCCGCGGCTGACCCCAGCCATCGCCGACGTGCGTCGCGCTGTGCGTGAACTGTTGACCGATCGGCCGCAACAGGAGACTGCGGATGGCTTGGTGCTCGTCGGTCTTAGCGGGGGAGCGGATTCGCTGGCCCTCGCCGCGGCAACGGCCTTCGAGGCGCCGCGCCTGGGTCTGCGTGCGGGGGCCGTGATCGTCGACCATGCCCTGCAGGCCGGCTCCGCCGAGGTGGCCGCGCGGGCGGCCGAGCAGGCGCGCGCGCTGGGTCTGGCTCCCGTGCTGGTGAGTCGGGTGGATGTGGTGGCGGCTGGAGCCGGGAACGGACCAGAGGCTGCCGCACGCACGGCCCGGTACGCGGCCCTCGAGGCCGCCCGCGCTGAGACGGGAGCAACCCACGTGCTCCTGGGCCACACGCTTGATGACCAGGCCGAATCGGTGTTGCTCGGGCTGGCCCGCGGGTCGGGGGCCACGAGTCTGCACGGCATGGCCCCGGTCACCGGGATGCTGCTGCGCCCGCTGCTCGGAATCCGGCGGGAGACGACCCGTCAATTCTGTGAGGACGCCGGTGTGACCCCGTGGGATGACCCGCACAATTTCGATCAGCGGTTCGCCCGAGTGCGAGTGCGCACGAGCGTGCTACCGACGCTGGAAGGGGAGATCGGGCCGGGCATCGCCGAGGCGCTCGCCCGCACCGCCGAACAACTGCGTGAGGATGCGTCAGCGCTCGACGCGATGGTTCTCGAGATGATTGAGGAGATCTGCGAACCAGCCGAGGCCGGCATCGCGGTGTCGGTGCGCAGCCTGGCCGCGAATCCGCCGGCGCTGCGCCAACGGATCGTGCGCTACGTGGTCGAGAGCGAGTTCGGCGTGTCGCTGGCGCGGGTACACACATTGGCCGTGCTGCGCTTGGTGACCGACTGGCACGGTCAGGGAACGCTCGACCTGCCAGGGGTTAGAGTTGAGCGTCAGGACGGAATGCTGGTTTTTTCGGCACCCGGAACTTCACCGAGCAAAGGACCTCTTCCTTCCCATGGAACCTCGCGACATTGATGGCGATCTCACCGAAATTCTGATCGAAGAGGCGCAGATTCATCAGCGACTCGCAGAGATGAGCCGGCAGATCGAGAAGGACTACGCCGACAAGGACGTTCTGCTGGTCGGTGTTCTGAAGGGTGCCGTCATGGTGATGGCCGACCTGGCCCGTGAGCTGACCATGCCGATCAACATGGACTGGATGGCCGTTAGCTCGTACGGTTCCGGTACCGCGTCCAGCGGTGTGGTGCGCATCCTGAAAGACCTCGACACCGACCTCAGCGGCCGTCACGTGCTGATCGTCGAAGACATCATTGATTCGGGTTTGACCCTCTCCTGGCTGCTTGCAAACCTGAAGTCGCGTGGCCCGGCTTCAGTTGAAATCTGCGCCTTGCTGCGCAAGCCGGACGCCGCACGCGTCGAGATCGACGTCAAATACGTCGGTTTCGACATTCCGAACCAGTTCGTCGTGGGCTACGGCCTCGACTATGCCGAGAAGTACCGGAACCTGCGCTCGGTTGGAATTCTCGCGCCGCACGTCTACTCGTAAACCTCGCGGAGGGGAACAACACGTTCCCCTCACGGCGCCGCACTATTTGTTCCCCTCACGGCGAACATACGGCGTCCGCCCAGCGCGGGGGCTGTAGCCTGTGAGCACCATGAACGTCAAGAAGCTTCTTCGCGGCCCCTTCCTCTACATCGTTTTGGCGATCATCGCCGTCTGGGTGGGATCGAGCCTGCTCACCATGTCCGGGTTCAAAGAGATCTCTACCCAGCAGGGTCTGGAGTTTCTGAAAGACGGAAAAGTCGCTGAAGCGACGATCACCGACACCGACCAGCGGGTTGACCTCACACTCACCAAAGCGTCGGGCGACTTGGGCACCGAGGTGCAGTTCTACTACATCGCGCCCCGCGGCGCCGAGGTTGTGGCGGCCGTTAACGCGGCGAATCCGAAGGACGGCTACAACGACGTCGTTCCGCAGGGCAACTGGTTCCTCTCCCTGCTCGGCATCCTGCTTCCGGTGCTTCTCATCGGTGTCTTCTTCTGGCTGATGCTCTCGGGCATGCAGGGCGGCGGCAATAAGGTCATGCAGTTCGGCAAGTCCAAGGCCAAGCTGGTCTCGAAAGAGACACCGCAGGTCACATTTGGGGACGTCGCCGGTGCCGACGAGGCAATCGAAGAACTTCACGAGATCAAAGACTTTTTGAAAGAGCCGGCCCGTTTCCAGGCCGTCGGCGCACGCATCCCGAAGGGCGTACTGCTCTACGGCCCTCCCGGAACCGGTAAGACACTTCTCGCCCGCGCTGTCGCCGGCGAGGCGGGTGTGCCGTTCTACTCAATTTCAGGTTCTGACTTCGTCGAGATGTTCGTCGGTGTCGGCGCCAGCCGTGTGCGCGACCTGTTCCAGCAGGCGAAAGAAAACGCTCCGGCCATCATCTTCATCGACGAGATCGACGCCGTCGGTCGCCACCGTGGAGCCGGCATGGGTGGCGGGCACGACGAGCGCGAGCAGACCCTTAACCAGTTGCTGGTCGAGATGGACGGCTTCGATGTGAAGGCGAACGTCATTCTGATCGCCGCGACAAACCGACCCGACATCCTCGACCCAGCGTTGCTGCGCCCGGGACGATTCGACCGTCAGATCGGCGTAGACGCACCCGACATGCTGGGCCGCAAGCACATCCTTGAGGTGCACGCCAAGGGAAAGCCCATGGCACAGGGCGTCGACCTCGAAGTTCTCGCGCGAAAGACCCCCGGTTTCACGGGTGCCGACCTGGCGAACGTGCTCAATGAGGCCGCGCTGCTCACCGCTCGGTCGAACGCGCAACTGATCGACAACCGTGCCCTCGACGAGGCCGTCGACCGCGTGATGGCCGGTCCGCAGCGTCGTACCCGCATCATGAGCGACAAAGAGAAGCTCATCACGGCCTACCACGAGGGTGGTCACGCCCTCGTCGCCACGGCCATGAATAACACCGACCCGGTCACCAAGATCACCATCCTGCCGCGTGGCCGAGCCCTCGGCTACACCATGGTCATGCCCTTGGAAGACCGCTACTCGGTGTCCCGCAACGAACTGCTCGACCAGTTGGCGTACGCCATGGGTGGCCGTGTCGCCGAGGAGATCATCTTCCACGACCCGACCACCGGCGCCTCTAACGACATCGAGAAGGCCACCTCGACGGCTCGCAAGATGGTCACCGAGTTCGGGATGAGTGCGGCCGTCGGACCGCTCAAGCTCGGGCAGGCATCCGGAGAAATGTTCCTCGGCCGTGACATGGGTCATCAGCGTGACTACTCGGAGCGTCTGGCAGAGAGCGTTGACGCCGAGGTGCGCGAACTGCTTGAGAACGCCCACGACGAGGCGTACGCGGTGCTTAACAGCAACCGTGCGATTCTCGACAATCTGGCCGCCGAGTTGCTCGAACACGAGACGCTCGACCAGCACGCCCTGGCTGCGATCTTCACCGATGTTGTGAAGCTCACGCCGCGCCCGCAGTGGCTCTCAAGCGACAAGCGTCCGGTCTCTGATCTGCCGCCGATCGCGATGCCCGTTGCCAAGGCGCCCGTTGACGAAGGTGCTGTCGACGGGGGAGTCTCCAGCGGCGACGCCAAGCCCAAGCGCGAACCCGCACGCGCCCCGCGCCCCGCGACAGCCTAGGGCGCCATGGCAGTCGACAGGGCACGCATCGAAGCTGCCGTTGCCGAGATCTTGGCCGCGATCGGTGAAGACGCCGATCGGGACGGTCTGCGGGCGACACCGCGGCGGGTCGCCGACGCCTACGGTGAGTTCTTCGGCGGTCTGGGGCATGACCCGGTGGCGCTGTTGAGCGACACAGTTCCGGTTGGCGAGCGCACCGGTGAGCTCGTGCTGTTGCGCAATCTGTCGTTCCGTTCGGTCTGTGAACACCATCTGCTGCCGTTCGTGGGCACCGCGCACCTCGCGTATCTGCCGGGAGAGCACGTCGTCGGGCTTGGACGGTTGCCCGCCGTGCTCGACACGCTGGCCGCCCGTCCTCAGCTGCAGGAGCGGCTGACCGAAGAGGTCGCCGATGCCCTTCAATCCGGTCTGGCACCACGGGGTGTGCTCGTCGTTCTCGACGCCGTGCACGGGTGTGTGTCGACCCGAGGCCCGCGCCAGACCGCGAGCTCGACCGTGACCATGGCCTCCCGGGGTGAGCTGTCCGACCCGATAGCTCGGGCGGAGATCATGAACCTGATCGGTTCCGCCGCGTGACTCTCATCATGGGGGTGCTGAACGTCACCCCCGACTCCTTTAGCGACGGCGGGCGTTGGACCGACACGGATGCCGCCATCGAACACGGTCTCGCGCTTCACGCCGACGGCGCCGACCTGATCGATGTGGGCGGTGAGTCCACCCGTCCGGGCGCCGGGCGTGTGACGCCGGCCGACGAACAATCTCGCATCCTCCCGGTGATCACCGAGCTGGCTCGGCAGGGTCTTCGGGTGAGCGTGGACACGCTGAATGCGTCGACGGCGTTGGCCGCGGCTGCGGCGGGGGCCCGCCTCATCAACGACGTGTCAGGCGGTCTCGCCGACCCGCTGATGGCAGCCGTTGCCGCCGAAACAGGGCTCGACTACGTCGCGATGCACTGGCGCGGGCACGCTCAGCAGATGGATGACCTGGCCACCTACGACGACGTCGTGGCCGAGGTGACCGCGGAACTCTCACAACGCGTCGATGCTCTGACTGCGGCTGGCGTGGACCCCGAACGGATCATTCTTGATCCGGGATTCGGGTTCGCGAAACGCACGGAACACAATTGGTCGCTGCTCGCTCACCTCGACTCCGTGACCGCGCTCGGCTTTCCGGTGCTCGTCGGGGTGTCGCGCAAACGGTTCCTCGCAGAGGTTTTGCGGGCCGACGCCCCATTCACCGCGCGCGACTTGCCGACCGCCGTGCTCAGCGTTCTGACGGCACAGGCGGGGGCTTGGGCCGTGCGCGTGCATGACGTGGCGGCGAGCCGCACGGCATTGAATGTGCTCGGGCAGCTGCGCTCGGCCAGAATAGAAGCATGAGGACCGACTCGATCACCCTGACCGGGCTGCGTGTGAACGCGCACCATGGCGTTTTCGACTTCGAGCGGCAGAACGGCCAAGACTTCATCATTGACGTCACGGTCTGGCTCGACCTGCGCCGTGCCGCATCGGGCGACGACCTGGCGCGCACCGTGCACTACGGGGAGTTGGCGATCGCGGTCACCGATGCCGTGGCGCACAACCCGGTCGACCTGATCGAAACGGTGGCCGAACGAGTCGCCGGTGTCGCCCTCGGCTTCGAGGCCGTCGAACGCGTGCGCGTGACAGTGCACAAGCCGGAGGCTCCGATACCGGTGCCATTTCTCGACGTCTCGGTGCAGATCGAACGCACCCGGGCCGACCTGGCTGTGACGGTGCACCCGGCTGCCGGCAAGACCTCTCACGGGGGCACGGATGCGGTACTCGCGCTCGGCAGCAACCTGGGTGATCGTGCCGCAACGTTGGCTGCCGCCGTGGCCGCGATCGCGAGCCTCGACGGCGCATCGCAGGTCGTGGCCTCACCGTTTTATGAATCTGACGCCGTGAAGCTCGACGGGGTCGACGTCGACGCTCCGCTCTACCTGAACGGCGTCGTGACCCTGCGGTATGAGGGGAGCGCCGACGAACTGCTCGACGCCGTCAATCGCATCGAGCATGACAACGGGCGCGTGCGCGTCGAACGGTGGGGCGATCGCACGCTCGACATCGACCTGATTGTTTTCGGGCAGCAGCACCGTGACGACCCGCGACTCACCCTGCCTCACCCGCGCGCCGCCGAACGGGACTTCGTTCTCGTGCCGTGGCTCGCCCTCGACGCGCACGCCGTGCTTCCCGGAGCAGGCCGGATCGCCGACCTGGTGGCCGGGCTCGACGTCACCGTGCGACGGGCGGAGGCCCAGACGGATGCCCAGACGGATGCCCAGGCGGGGCATCCGGTAGGCAGTGCGGAGGGGCAACGATGAAGCGCTCACATCCGACGCCGTTGATCGCGCTCGGCCTGCTCGGGCTCGTGGTTGGATACCTGCTGGAGGTTGCCGCGGCAGCCACCGGCAATCCGAACATCGTCCCCCCACTGTCGTTGCCGATCACCCTCGTCGCAGTGGCTGTCGTGCTGCTGCTGTTGGCCTGGCCGGTGCGGCAATCGACACGCACGCGTCAGGTCGGCGAAGCCCGCCGTCAGGTCAACCCCTTTGTCGCAATGCGCGTGGCCGTGTTGGCCAAGGCGTCGAGCTTCGCCGGTGCGCTTCTGTTCGGTGCGGGGCTCGGAATTGGGCTGCACCTCGTCACGCGTACCGTGGTTCCCCCGGCCACGACGGTCTGGCTGGCGATCGGCATGGCGCTGGGCGCAGCGATTCTCTTGGCTGGCGGACTCGTCGCCGAATACTTCTGCATGCTTCCCCCGTCCGACGATGAACGACAGGAATCAGGTGCCTCACGTGGCTGAAACGGGCGCGACACGGCGGCTGGACCTTGAGCCCGGGGCAGCCGAAAACACCGAGGGTGCGGGCGTCAACGTGGGCGAATGGCGACGGGTTGCCCCGCGCTATGTTGTGGTCGAAGTGGTCAGCACCGTGATTTTTGGGCTCATCGGATGCGCGATTGCCGCCTTTTTGTGGTGGATGAACGATCAAGAGTGGGCGTTGTACGGCGGGATAATCGTTGCCGTCGTCACCCTGATCACCCTCATCGTTCTGCCCCGGCGCGTGCGCTCGATCGGCTATCAGCTGCGGCAGGACGACCTGCTGTTTCGTCGCGGAATCATGTTCCAGCGGTTTGTCGCGGTGCCGTACGGACGCATGCAACTCGTCGACATCACGCGTGGCCCGGTCGCACGTTGGCTCGGCTTGGCGGACCTCAAATTCGTCACGGCCGCCGCGACCAGCGGGGTCTCGATCCCCGGCCTGAACGAGAAGGACGCTGAGGCGCTGCGTGATCGTCTCGTTGAACTGGCCGAGAGCCGCCGGTCCGGACTATGAGCGTGCCTGCCACCACGCCGACGTTGGACGCGTCGACGCTGGCCGACGGCCAGTGGCATCGGCTGCATCCGGCCAGCCCACTTCTGCGCGGCGGGATCTTCGTCTTCGCGATTCTGGGTTTCATCGTTGCGAACCTGCGCGAGAGGCTCGTTGACGTCTTCTTTCAGGTGCCGAGTTACAGCGGCGACCCGCTCGACGAGATTGTGCAGCGGGGAGCCGTCGGGTGGGCGCTGGCCGGAGTCGCGCTGGTGCTGGTCGTCATCCTTGTAGTGTTTTACCTGATCTGGCGGATGCACACCTTTCGGGTCAGCGGTGATTCTGTCGAGGTGCGCAGTGGACTCATCTTTCGGAGCCATCGACAGGCGCGACTTGACCGCATTCAGGGCGTCAACATCGTGCGTCCGCTCATTCCTCGCTTGTTCGGCGCCGCCAAACTGGAGGTGAGTGTCGCGGGGCAGGATGCGAATGTGCAGCTGTCCTACCTGGGTTCGTCGCTTGCAGATGGTCTGCGTCGCGACATCCTGCGCCTGGCCTCGGGCGTGCGGATCGACGCGGAGCGTCGCTCTGATACCGGTGCTCCGGTTGCACCCGGCGCCCAAGTCACACCCGGCGAGCAGCTGCCGGCCGAAACACGGGCCCCGGTGTCGACGGCGGTCGGCGAATTCGCCGCCGCCCGGGTACACGAGTTTCTCGCCCCCGAATTCGACGCGGATGCCGTGCCGCCCGCATCCGTGGTGAAGATTCCGGTGGGTCGTCTGCTCGGCTCGATCGTGTTCAGCGGTTTCACGGTGTTTCTGCTGCTGTCCCTCGCCGCGCTCCTCGTCAGCGTTAGCCTGGGCGTCAGCGGCTGGCTGATGCTGGTCGTGCTGCCCGGTTTGATCGGAACCGTCGGATACTACTTTTCTCGCTTCACGAAGTCGCTGCGCTACAGCATCGCCGGAACTCCCGATGGCGTGCGCGTGGGCTTTGGGCTGTTTTCGACCACCAACGAAACGCTTCCGCCCGGCCGCATTCATGCCATCAGTGTGGTTCAGCCGCTTCTCTGGCGTGGCTTCGGCTGGTGGCAGGTGCGCATCAATAAGGCCGGGCATTCGTCGAGTTCGGGTGCCGCCGGTCAGGCCAATACCACGACGCTGCCGGTGGGCAATCTGGCCGATGTGGCGCAGGTGCTCCGGCTCATCCTGCCCAGCTTTGACAGTGAGCGACACGCGGCTCTCGTGCGGGCAGGCCTAGTCGGTAGGGGCGACGATTCATCGGACGGTTTCCGCACTGCCCCGCGACGCGCAGCCTGGCTGCGCCCGTTCTCCTGGCGCCGCACGGGCTACCAGATCGACAGCGGTGTCGTCCTCGTGCGCCGTGGTGTGGTCTCCCGTGAGCTGGTGCTCGTGCCGTTGGCGCGCCTGCAAAGCGTTGGAATCGCCCAGGGGCCGATGCGACGGATGCTGCGGCTGGCGTCGGCCCGCCTACACACGGTGGCAGGCCCCGTCTTCGCCTCGCTCGGCGTTGTCGACGTCGACGAAGCCCGCAGACTGTTCCAGGGCGTCGCAGCCGGCGCGATCTCGTCGGCCCGCTCCGACACCAGCCACCAGTGGAACCAACCGAACGGAGACCTCTGATGACACCCCGGCCCGGACGCCTCGGCGTCGGCATCATCGGCGCCGGACGCGTCGGCCCGATCCTCGGGGCGGCGTTGGCCGGAGCCGGCCACGCCCTCGTCGGCATCGCCGCGATCTCAAAGGAAAGCCGCGACCGCGCCGACGCCATCCTGCCCGATGTGCCGGTGCTGACTGTGCCCGAGGTCGTCGAGCGCAGTGAGCTCGTCATCATCGCGGTTCCGGATGCCGAGCTGCCGGGCCTGGTCGCCGGACTGGCCGCGACTGGCACGTGGCAGGCCGGGCAACTGGTCGTGCACACCTCTGCCCGGTTTGGAACAGCAGTTCTCGCGCCGGCGCAAGCGGCAGGGGCGATTCCGTTGGCCATCCACCCGGCCCTGGCATTCACGGGTACGAGTATCGACCTGGCCCGCCTCGCCGACAGCTATTTCGCGGTCACGGCACCCTCGCCGGTTCTGCCGATCGGCCAGGCGCTCGTCGTGGAAATGGGCGGGGAACCGGTGATCGTGGCCGAGGGGGATCGGGCCGATTATGCGGAGGCCATTGAGACAGCCACCGCGTTCTCGCGCTCGATCGTCGAGCAGGCCACGCGGCTGCTTGACGGTATCGGGATTGACCAGTCCGGGGCCTACATCGCACCGCTCGTGCGCTCGACGGTTGAGAACGCTCTGGCGCGTACCGGGCCGGATCTGCGCACACTGCGTTCGCGTGCCGCGTTTGATGAACTTGATGAACTTGATGAACTTGATGGGGGCGACTCGAATGACCCGCCCCACCCGGAGGACCGATGACACAGCCACCCGCGTACGCACCGACATCCGTGCCCGTTGTGATCGCACGCATCGATGAGCTGCGCGAGCGGCTGACGCAGGCGAAGGCGACGCTGGCCGCCGACGGGCGCACGCCCCGGGTGGTGCTGGTTCCCACAATGGGCGCGCTGCACGATGGGCATCTCTCGCTCGTCGAGCGGGCGCGCGAGCTCGGCGACATTGTCGTCGTGTCGATCTTCGTCAATCCTTTGCAGTTCGGCTCCGGCGAAGACCTCGACAGCTACCCACGCACCCTGCACACAGATGTGGCAGCCCTCGCCACGCTGCAGGTGCCGTTCGTCTTCGCCCCGACGCCCGCCGAGATGTACCCGAACGGAGCGAGCGCCACCCGAGTCACCGCGGGCGACGTCAGCGCCCTCTACGAGGGTGCCGCACGCCCGGGGCACTTCGACGGCATGTTGACCGTCGTCGCCAAACTCTTCAATATCGTCGGCTGCGATGTGGCTGTGTTTGGTCAGAAAGACGCACAGCAGGTCTTTTTGATCAGCCAGATGGTGGCCGATCTCAATCTTCCGGTCGTCGTCGAGGTCGTACCCATCGTTCGCGAGCACACCGGGCTTGCCCTGTCGAGCCGCAACCAATTTCTCAGCGCGGCCGAGCGCGACGCCGCCGGCTCGATCTCGGCGGGGCTGCGCGCCGCATCCGGTCGTTCCTTCGCCGAGGTGTCGGAGGCCGTCGCGGCCGCCCGCGGGACGATCGAGGCCCAGTCACTTGTTAAGCTTGAGTATCTCGTTGTCGTGCATCCGCAGACCTTTCTGCCGGTTGAGCCCGACTATCGCGGCCCGGCCAGAATGTTGGTCGCCGCGATCGTGGGTACAACCAGGCTCATCGACAACGTCCCCCTTGACCTCAGCTAGATACCACTACGGGTTTCGGATCGGGCGCCGCCCGCTGAACGTAACCACGCGACGGAGAACCGCATGACCGAGAACAACAGAGCAGTCGCCGTTTCGGCCGAAGTCGCAGCACTGGTCGCCGCGAAGTCTGCCGCCAAGGCGGCGAAGAAGGCCGCCGCCAAGGCCGCCGCCGAGAACGTCGCCGAGAACGCCACGAAGCCGGCCGGTGCGGCCGGTGCCACCGCCGGTGCCGCGGATGCCGCCGCCGCCGCGGACGACCTCACCGATGGCTACACCGCCGCCGAGATGAACGAGCAGAAGGCTGTGCGCCTCGCCAAGCGGGACCGCCTGAACCAGGCCGCCTCGACGCTGGGCGGTGGCGCCTACCCGGTGTCCGTTCCCGTCACCGACACCATTCCCGCCGTGCGCGCCCGCTTTTCCGACCTTGAAACGGATGCTGTCACCGGCGTTACCGTCGGCCTCGCCGGTCGTGTGGTGCACCTGCGCAACACCGGAAAGCTCTGCTTTGCCAGCCTGCAGGCCGGTGATGGCAGCCGCATCCAAGCCATGGTGTCGCTGGACGCCGTCGGCGAGGAATCGCTCGCGGACTGGAAAGATCTCGTCGACCTCGGCGACCACCTCTTCGTCTCGGGTGAGGTCATCTCGTCGCGTCGCGGCGAATTGTCGATCCTGGTCGCCGAGTGGCAGATTGCGACCAAGGCCCTGCTGCCCCTGCCGAACCTCCACAGCGAACTCAGCGAAGAGACTCGCGTGCGGAGCCGCTACCTCGACCTGATCGCCCGCGAGCAGGCCCGCCGCAACGTCGTCAACCGCTCGAAGACCGTCGCCAGCCTGCGCAAGACGTTCACCGATCTCGACTTTCTTGAGATCGAAACGCCCATGTTGCAGACCATGCATGGCGGGGCATCCGCTCGCCCGTTCACCACGCACAGCAACGCCTTCGACACCGAGCTATTCCTGCGCATCGCACCGGAACTCTTTCTGAAGCGTGCGGTCGTCGGCGGCATCGACCGGGTCTATGAGATCAACCGCAACTTTCGCAACGAGGGTGCAGACTCCACGCACTCTCCCGAGTTCGCGATGCTCGAGGCTTATGAGGCCTACGGAGACTACAACTCGATCGCCGACCTCACTCAGAAGCTGATTCAGAATGCGGCAGAAGCAATTTCTGGCGGGCATGTCGTGACCTGGGCCGACGGAACCGAGTTCGACCTCGGCGGTGAGTGGGATCGAATCAGCATGTACGACAGCCTGAACGCGGCCGCCGGCACTGCCTTCACGCCCCAGACGCCGCTCGCCGAGTTGAAGGTTCTTGCCGACCGCGAAGGCATCGAGATCGACCACCCGATTCACGGCAAGTATGTCGAAGAGCTCTGGGAGCACTTCGTCAAGGGGGGCTTGCTCAAGCCCACCTTCGTTATGGACTTCCCGGTCGACACCAGCCCGCTTGTGCGCGGCCACCGGTCGATTCCGGGCGTCGTCGAGAAGTGGGACCTCTACGTGCGCGGCTTCGAACTGGCCACCGGCTACTCTGAGCTCGTAGACCCGGTCATTCAGCGGGAGCGATTCATCGAGCAGGCCAGCCTGGCCGCAGGAGGAGATCCAGAAGCCATGCGACTTGACGAAGAGTTCTTGCGAGCGCTCGAGTACGGCATGCCGCCGTCGGGCGGAATGGGCATGGGCATCGATCGCCTGCTGATGAGCCTTTCGGGCCTCGGCATTCGCGAGACCATCCTTTTCCCGTTGGTGAAGTAGCCATGAGTTTTCTGCCGAAGGACGAACTCAACCCGAAGAAGTCGGGCGACAAAGGTGACAAGAACGGCCCGTCGAGGAATCGCATCGTGCTCTGGGTGATCATGGGCGGTGTCGGCGCGTACCTGGTGCTCTCGGGCGTGATCGGTCTGCTGACCACGTAGAGCCGCGGTTGCCGTAGCAAAAACAGGCTCCCGGGAACCTCCGTGGATCGGAATGAGTGTGGTAACCCATATCGATACCGGAGGTTCTCGCCTTATCCCCTCATGCCACGCTGCCATCGACACGGATCGTACCGAAGAGCGCCGCGAGATCGTCTTTCATCCCAGCAAGTCCTTCAATGTTGGTGCCAGATGCTTCAAGCATCAATACGATTCCAGATTGCTCACCAATAAACCGAATGCTGCCGAACGCAATCCCTGTCTCCAACGATCTCTCGATTGAGCCATCCGCGCCGCCCACCTCCGGATCTCCTGCGGAAAGTTCCAGATCACGAAGCGCGGGAGGAAGCTCATCGAGCAGCGTGATGCACCACGACTGAGAGAATCCGGGGATCTGCTGCTCTTCCACTCGCTGCGGTGCCTGCTCGTCGGCCCCACCGGCTGCAGACTCCACCAGGCTCAGCCCGTCGAGCATCTCGATCGGTGACGCATAGAGATGACACAGATGCATGGGTCCGCCGAAGACCGGAAAGTACCAAAAACGCGCCTGCGGGTCAGGGAGCAACGCCTCCGAATCGGCAATCGCGTGAGCCAGCTGCAGGAACTGGCCCTCAACCTCGGTCGTGACTCCTTCAATGCCTTCAAGCACGCCGACCGTGATCGCATGAGCCCACGCGTGCACATCGGGCCACTCCGCATATGGATACTCAAGCGGCACCGGAATCCACAGTTGAGGGTCGGCATCCACGCTGAACCCAAGCTGCTCTATTTCCATCGGAATGTCTCCGCAATCGCATCAGAGAGCAGAGTGAGACTCGACAGCATCTCAGCACTCTGCTCGGAATCAAGGTGCAACACACTTGTCACAAACAACATGCCACGCTTGGGTGCCTTGCCAGGCACCGGATAGACGTGTGAGATCGTGCGCGCAGACACTTCTTCTTCGCCTTGCACGCCAGACTTCGACTCAGTCCAGCGGTATACCCAACCGTGCGGCAGTTCGAGCGCGATGAGATCGCTCCCGGCACGCTCTCTCACCTCTGCGTCGAGGGTGCGGTCTGCCCGAGCGGAAAACGGCACCGCGGCAATGCTCATCGGCATCGCGGTTTCCGCAGTCTCGTTGGGGAGATAGACCGTGACAGCCCCCATCGTTTGAAGGGCCGACCACTGCCTATTCACGAGCACTGTTACATGGGCCTCGATATCAGGCCGACTCACGTGCTGAAAACGCTTCCGTATGCTTCGGGTCAGCGCCAACCGACCGCCGTCCGTTACCGAATGCTGAGACCATCCCGGAGGCAGCAGCAGTCGAAACGTATCTGGGTTCGGAACACTCACGCTTCCGCCTTTCGATGGAGGGTGTCGTGCAAATTCATCGGCAGCGACTTGATTAGAAGGGTTTGCGAAGATTTTCGCGCATACGACGCAGGTTCTCGTTCTGCTCTCGAATTGCGGCATTGTATTGCGGCAACAGAATCGAAAGTCGAATCCCAAGCGCAACTAGCGAAATTGCCTGTGGCGCGAGGGCAATCGATGTCCAGTGAATGCCCGTTGCGTGCTGAATCGAATCGAAAAACGTCCCGCCCGATTCTGGATACACTTTCGCAAAGATGAGTGTCATCATCCCGAATAGCACCAACGTCACCGCGATGAGGAACATAAAATCAAGCGCTTGCGGCCAGCGCGCTGCGGGTACCAAGAGGAGAGACCCGGCCGCGGCGATCCAACACAGAGGAATAATAACCCAAGCCCGAATAGCCATCATGGGCCACGGCACTCCGTCACTCCACTCGAGTGTTCCGGCCCAGCCAATCCTTCCGCCCCCGACGACAAAAGCCACGCCATAGAGCAAGACAAGGGTGAGCATGCCAAGGGCACCCACCATGAAAACGGTTCGACCGATCATGTACTGACGCGTCGGTGGGTCCGGGGAAAAGAATGGATCAGTCTCTAGCATCGCCCCACCAGCCTACAGTGCACATGTATCGTATATTTTCGCGATGCTGGTCGATGTGCGGCGACCGCATCAGCCAAATTTCGGCAATACTTGCGCGTTCGAGCCCCACGTAGTTGCAGTTCCGGTCGCCCACAGGGCAATTTGTTTCGCCGTTAGCGATGCCGTCGGAGTGGCGAGTTGGACTTGCTCAGCCAGCCAAATCTTGAGTTCCCTCAGGTCGGCCTTCTCGAATCGGAGGACAACGTCATCGACCCCCTTTCCTGCGTCGCGCAAGAAGCGAGCTAGTCGCACGGCGTCCGGACTACCTGCAGAAATGGCCTTAAATGGGTTGACGATCCACCCGGGGGCGGGTGTTGCCGTACGGGCGGCCCCCCGAGCGGTCAACCAGCTTGAGATGTTGCGAAACGGCCTCCAGAAGCTGCGTGCAGGTAACGTCGCTCGAACTGCGTCAGTTTTAATTCGGAAGAAGGCGGCTGCGACTGCAGCGACGGTGCCGCAGGCACAAAAAGCCCCTCAGAGGCCGCAGTACTACCGTGAAGCGCAATTACACCGGAGCGTGAGCGGGCTGATGGAAAAAACGCAAAATTGCCACCCTCGTCGGCATTGCTGGCCAGATCTGGAAGTTCGACTGATGGCTCGATCGATTCGAAAGCAGCCGCTTTGCGTGCAAGTCGCATTGCTTTCGCATCAAATGGGTCTAACCCTCTTCGTACGTCGAGCACCCAGCACCCGACAATCTGATCGTGCCAGCCTTTTCCCAAACGTTGAGCGTCCCACAGCGGCGAAAGCAGGAAAAGGGCCGGCCCAAGAATTGGCAAGAACACGGCGGAAACTCCGATTAGAGCGCTACGCCCGACGACTCGAAAGAAGCCCGGCCGACCGAGTGACTCGGCCTTCACTACTCGAAGCCCGACGATTGCTTTGCCGACGGTGCGCCCAATTCTGCCACTCAAAATGAGCTGTACCAGGCCATAGACCAGGAGTATGGCCTGCGTCACAACGAACAACGTCAACACAAACTGAGACGCTGCGTTGGTGTCGAAGAGCTGCGGTCCATGCTCTGCCCACAATGAGCCGAGCGAAAGTGCACCAACGACCGCAATCGCGCCCCAAATGCCGCCATCAATCGCGAATGCAAGGCTACGGCGCAGTCCGGACGCCGGGACGAGGCCTAATGCCTCAAAGTAATGGGGATCCGCCTTGCCCCTCTGCCGGTCGAAATTACCTAGGTCGCGGGTCGCGATGCTCACTGACACTCCTCACAGATTCGCCGTACTCAATTCTGGCGCTGGAAGACGTCCCTCCCCCAATCGTCTACATTAGTTCGTTGCGCCGCACGCCGGAACGGCAGCTCTCTCGCCGACGCGCCAGCAACTTTACGCGTATCCTAGGAGTGCTATGGATAACTTTTGGGTAAATGCGCTGTGGTCACTCGCGCCAACCGTTCTGGTGGGACTGATCTTCTGGCTGATCATGCGCTCGATCATCCACGCCGACCGTAACGAGCGCAGGGTCTATACCCAGATCGAAACCGAAGAACGAGCCCGTCTCGGGCTGGACAAACCGGTCGCCTAGGCACTCATGGGGGGCATGGATATCGCGACCGTCACCGTTCTGGTCGCCCTGGTCATCGACTTCGTCATTCGTGTCGTTGCCGTGATCGTTGTTCCGCGCAACCGGCGTCCTACGTCGGGCATGGCCTGGCTGCTGGCGATTTTCTTCATTCCCTACCTGGGGGTCTTGCTCTTTCTGCTGATCGGGTATCGCACGCTTCCGAAGAAGCGCTTGGCCATGCAGGCGGAGATCAACAAGTTCATCCTTGACAGCACTCAGGGCATGGAGCGGGTGCGCCTCGATGAGCCGTGGCCGCCATGGTTGGCCTCCGTCGTCGAACTCAACCGCAACCTGGGCGCGATGCCACTCATCGGTGACAACACGGCCACGCTGCTCGGGGATTACAACGGAACGTTCCAGGCGATGGTCGACGACATCGACCGCGCCGAGCGCTACGTGCACGTCGAGTTCTACATTCTGTCGCTCGACGCGACGACCGCGCCGTTCTTCGATGCCCTCGAACGCGCGGTGGCACGCGGCGTGACGGTTCTCGTGCTGATGGATCACATCCAGTCGATGCGCAAGCCCGGCTACCGCCGAACGAAACAACGACTCACCGCCGCCGGCGTGCGCTGGGAGCTCATGCTGCCCTTGCAGCCGTTCAAGGGAAAATGGCAGCGTCCGGATCTGCGCAACCACCGCAAGCTTTTGATCGTCGACGGTTCGGTCGGGTACATGGGTTCACAGAACGTGATCGACCGCACATACAACGAGCGGTCGAACATCCGTCGCGGGCTCAAATGGAAAGACCTGATGACGCGGCTCGAGGGGCCGATTGTCGCCGGGCTCGACGCAATCTTCCTCACCGATTGGTACAGCGAGACGCAGGAACTGCTCACCCGCGACCTCGTGGAGGTGACGCAGAGGCGTGTGCCGGATGCGCTGGATTGCCAGGTCGTGCCGAGCGGTCCGGGGTTCACGGGCGAGAACAATCTGCGCCTGTTTCTGGCGTTGCTCTATTACGCGCAGGAACGCATCATCATCACGAGCCCGTATTTTGTGCCGGATGAGTCGATTCTCTACGCCATCACCACGGCGACGCAGCGCGGCATCCACGTGGAGCTGTTTGTGTCGGAGATCGGCGACCAGGCACTCGTCTACCACGCGCAACGCTCGTACTACGAGCAGTTGCTGCGCGCCGGCGTGAAGATTTACATGTACAAGGCGCCGTACATTTTGCACGCCAAGCACTTCACGATCGACGACGACGTTGCGGTGATCGGCTCGAGCAACATGGACATGCGCTCGTTCAGCCTCAACATGGAAGTGTCGCTGATGGTGCGCGGCGCGTCATTCGTGCAGGAATTGCGTGCGGTCGAGGACGGCTATCGGGCCGACAGTCGCGAGCTCACGCTCGACGAATGGATGAAGCAGCCGCTGCGCTCGACAATCCTCGACAACCTGGCCCGGCTGACCTCGGCCGTTCAGTAATGCCACGAAGCTGCCAGCAGCCTGGCATGCATCGCTCACGGCGACGGTGCTCGTCACACCACCAGCGAGCAATCGGGCCGGTCGCGAACCTCGCGACCGGCCGCTCGTCGTCATGCTCTGGGCGAACAGAGGCATGCATCTCAGCTTCGGCTGGTTACTCTCTTTGTATCGGTGTCATCACTGCCCTGGCACCAAGGGAGCAATCACATGTTTGAGAGATTTACCGACCGAGCTCGTCGCGTCGTCGTTTTGGCCCAGGAAGAGGCCAAAATGCTCAACCACAACTACATCGGTACCGAGCACATTCTGCTCGGCCTGATCCATGAGGGCGAGGGTGTCGCCGCGAAGGCGCTTGAGTCCCTCGGCATCTCGCTCGACGCCGTGCGCGAGCAGGTTCAGGACATCATCGGTCAGGGTCAGCAGCAGCCGACCGGCCACATTCCGTTTACCCCGCGCGCCAAAAAGGTGCTTGAGCTGAGCCTGCGCGAGGCGCTGCAGCTCGGCCACAACTACATCGGCACCGAGCACATCTTGCTCGGCCTCATCCGTGAGGGTGAAGGCGTTGCCGCCCAGGTTCTCGTGAAGCTCGGCGCAGACCTCAACCGGGTGCGCCAGCAGGTCATCCAGCTTCTCTCTGGCTACCAGGGTAAGGAGCAGGTGCAGGTCGGTGCCAACGAGCAGACCGGCACGCAGGCAGGCAGCCAGATCCTCGACCAGTTCGGCCGCAACCTCACCCAGGCGGCGCGCGACAACAAACTCGACCCCGTCATCGGGCGCGAGAAAGAGATCGAGCGGGTCATGCAGATCCTCTCGCGTCGCTCCAAAAACAACCCCGTTCTAATCGGTGAGCCCGGCGTTGGCAAGACGGCCGTCGTCGAGGGCCTGGCCCAGGCGATTGTCAAGGGTGACGTACCTGAGACGCTGAAAGACAAGCAGCTCTACTCGCTCGACCTCGGTTCACTCATTGCCGGGAGCCGCTACCGCGGTGATTTCGAGGAGCGGCTGAAGAAGGTCACGAAAGAGATCCGCGCCCGTGGCGACATCATCATCTTCATCGACGAGATCCACACTCTCGTCGGTGCCGGTGCCGCAGAGGGCGCTATCGACGCGGCCAGCATTCTGAAGCCACTGCTCGCCCGCGGCGAACTGCAGACCATCGGTGCGACCACTCTCGACGAGTACCGCAAGCACTTCGAGAAGGATGCCGCGCTCGAGCGCCGCTTCCAGTCGATCCAGGTTGCCGAACCGTCGCTGCCGCACACCATCAACATCCTCAAGGGTCTGCGCGACCGGTACGAAGCACACCACAAGGTCTCCATCACCGACGGTGCCCTCGTGGCGGCGGCGAACCTGGCCGACCGCTATGTTTCCGACCGCTTCCTGCCGGACAAGGCCATCGATCTGATCGACGAGGCCGGCGCCCGCCTGCGCCTGTCGATCCTGTCGAGCCCGCCCGAACTGCGGGAATTCGACGAGAAAATCGCAGTCGTGCGTTCAGCCAAAGAGACTGCGATCGAAGACCAGGACTTCGAGAAGGCAGCCAGCCTGCGCGACGAGGAGAAGAACCTCCTCGGAGAGCGTCTGCGCCTCGAGAAGAAGTGGAAGTCGGGCGACGTCAAGACCACCGCGGTGGTCGACGAAGGCCTGATCGCCGAGGTGCTCGCCCAGGCCACCGGCATCCCGGTGTTCAAGCTCACGGAAGAAGAGTCCTCGCGTCTTGTCTTCATGGAGAAGGCTCTGCACCAGCGCGTCATTGGTCAGGAAGAGGCCATCTCGGCGCTCGCCCGCACCATCCGTCGCACCCGTGCTGGTCTGAAAGACCCCAAGCGTCCCTCGGGTTCGTTTGTGTTCGCCGGTCCGACCGGTGTCGGAAAGACCGAGCTGGCCAAGGCGCTCGCCGAGTTCCTCTTTGACGATGAGGCCGCCATGATCTCGCTCGACATGAGCGAGTACGGCGAGAAGCACACCGTGTCGCGTCTGTTCGGTGCCCCTCCCGGGTTCGTCGGCTTCGAAGAGGGCGGTCAGCTCACCGAGAAGGTGCGCCGCAAGCCGTTCAGCGTGGTGCTCTTCGACGAGATCGAGAAGGCCCACCCCGACATCTTCAACTCCCTCCTGCAGATTCTGGAAGAG
The DNA here is from genome assembly GCF_013410665.1 of Leifsonia psychrotolerans. Lineage (NCBI taxonomy): Bacteria > Bacillati > Actinomycetota > Actinomycetes > Micrococcales > Microbacteriaceae > Glaciibacter > Glaciibacter psychrotolerans. The sequence continues at coordinate 3,525,187 of NZ_JACCFM010000001.1, forward strand.
GGCCGGTTGACGGATGGCCAGGGTCGCGTCGTCGACTTCAAGAACACGGTCATCATCATGACCACGAACCTCGGCACGAAGGACATCAGCGGGGGTCCCGTTGGTTTCCAGATCGAGGGCGACACGCAGACCAGCTACGACCGCATGCGCGGCAAGGTGAACGAAGAGCTGAAGAAGCACTTCAAGCCCGAGTTCCTCAACCGTGTCGACGAGATCATCGTCTTCCCGCAGCTGTCGAAGCCGGAACTGTTGCAGATCGTGGACCTGTTCATCAAGCGTTTGTCCGACCGCATGCTCGACCGCGACATGACCGTCGAGCTCACCGTGCCGGCGAAGGAACGTCTGATCGACGTCGGCTTCGACCCCGCACTCGGTGCCCGGCCGCTGCGTCGTGCCGTGCAGCACGAGATCGAAGACCGTCTGAGCGAGAAGATCCTGCACGGCGAGCTGAACGCCGGCGACCACGTGCACGTGGACTTCGCCAACAACGAGTTCGTCTTCACGACGACCTCGCGTGAGATTCCCGTCGCGATCGGTGTGAACACCTCGGCTGCCATCGGCACCGGTTCCGTCACGCCCGACCTCGCCATCACCGGCGAGTAGCACCGGAACTACGTACCACGAGGAAAGGCCCGGCGGATATCCGCCGGGCCTTTCCTCGGTCGAGGCGCTGCCCCGACATCCGGCACGGCCGACTGCCACTCATAACTCCTGCACATCGTGAGGTTGCCTCTGCGGTGCCACAGAATATCGGGGTTCGTCCAGGCCTCCCTCCGAGACCGCAGGACTTATGCGCGGGGCGCAGCGGACAGTGGGAAGATCCTAGACTGGGAGGCTCACGAGCCCCGGGCATGGACCGGGGCCAGAACGCACAGAAAGGCGGACGGGAATGAACGAGCAGAGGTTCTCGGTTCGCCGCGCACGGACCAGCGACGTGCCCGCGATCAAGGCGCTCGTGGAGCCGCTCGTCCAAGAGCGCATTCTTCTGGGCAAGGACATGGTCGTCTTCTACGAGGCTGTCCAAGAGTTTCGGGTTGCGGAGGACGACGAGGGCCGTCTGGTGGGCTGCGGCGCGCTCCACGTGATGTGGGAAGACCTGGCCGAGGTGCGTACCCTCGCCGTGGACGGCGAGTGGCTGGGCCGCGGCGTGGGCCATACGCTGCTCGATCGGCTTGAAGTGGATGCCCGTGAGCTCGGCCTGAGCCGGCTGTTCTGTCTGACCTTTGAGGTGTCGTTCTTCAGCCGCCACGGCTTTGTGGACATGGGCACCGAAACGGTCGATCCGTCGGTCTATGCCGAACTGGTTCGGTCGCCCGACGAAGGCGTTGCAGAGTTCCTTGATCTTGCCCGAGTGAAGCCGAACACTCTCGGCAACACCCGCATGGTCAAGCGTCTCGTCTAGAGCGACTCGTGCGTTGCGCAGGTGCGCGCCGGCGCTGCCCCGCGGACAGGGGGCACAGAATAGCCGATTGAGGCGCGCTCATGGGGAGGAATTTGAGAGACCCTCATGCGCATACGTGCAGATCCCTCATGTTCTTCGAGTGTTCATTCCATCAGCCCCAGTGGTCTGGATAGGCTCCCTAAATTGCCATCAATGTCGATCGTCAATCACAGGAGAACAATGTCCCTCAATCCACGAAGGCACCTCACGGTTGCCTGCTCGGCCCTCCTTGGGCTGGGGCTGGTTCTAGCCCCTATCGTCGCTTTGCCGGCTCAGGCTCATGTCGCCGGCACCGGAATCATCATCAACGAGGCCTACGTCAACGGCGGCTCCGCCAGCGCGACTTTCATCAACAAATTTGTTGAGCTTTACAACCCCACGGGTGCTGATGTCGCTCTGACGGGTATGTCTTTGCAGTACCGGGCTGCAGCAGGCGCCGGCGATCCCTCGAGCGTTCTGCCGCTGACGGGCACAATCCCAGCCGGCGGTCACTATCTCATTCAGGGCGGCTCCAATGGTGCCGTGGGTGCGCCTCTGACACGACCAGACGCCACGCTTGCCGGAATGAACGCGGCAGCCGGCGGCGGCACCTTCTTCCTCGCAAACCAGACCGCGAAGCTCACCACCCCTCCAACAGGATCTGTGCTGGGCAACCCCGCCATTATCGATGTCCTCGGCTTCGGCAACTCGTTGACCTTTGAGACGGCTGTCGCCCCTCTCGCTTCAGTCTCGCTGTCTCTGAACCGAACGGCGGGCGCCGATACCGACAGCAACGTCGTCGACTTCGCGACGGCGGCTCCCACTCCAACCAACTCGCTGGGTGAGGTTTCCGCGCCACCGGTGCCGGTCGTTCCCGACCCGGTCACCGCGCCCGCCGACACCACGCCGATCGCCCAGATTCAGGGGATCAGCACGGCCAGCCCGCTCGTCGGCAGGGTCGTGAAGACCGTCGGCGTCGTGACCGCAAACTATCCCACCGGCGGTTTCAAGGGCTTCTATCTGCAGACGCCCGGAACCGGCGGAGCACTCGACCTGGCTGCGCACACCGCGTCGGATGCCGTCTTCGTCTACACGGCGGACCGCACGGCGTCCGTCGCAATCGGCGACTACGTCGAGGTTGCTGGTTATGTCGACGAGTTCTACGGGCTGACCCAGGTCAGTGTGCCGTCGCTGGATAACATCACAAAGCTCGACTCGACCGGTGTCGTCGCTCCCACGCCGAGCGTCGTGACGATTTCGACCTCCGCTGTCGAGCGGGAATCGCTGGAGGGCATGCTGATCGCGCCCCAGGGACCCTTCACGGTCACCAACAACTACTCGACGAACCAGTACGGTGACATCGGTCTGGCGATCGGCGACACGCCACTGGTCAACCCAACGGTGCTGCACCGTCCGGGTTCCGCCGGCCAGATTGCGGCGATCGCCGACAACGCGGCCCGGTTGATCACTCTCGACGACGGTGCGACCACGAACTTCCTGGCCGCCGCCAACACCGGCAAGCCGGTGCCGTACCTCTCGACGACCGCGCCAGTGCGCGTCGGTGCCGCGGTCACGTTCACCAAGCCGGTCATCCTCGACTACCGCAACGGTGGCTGGACACTGCAACCGACCACTGAGCTCGTTCCCGGCAACGCCGCGACGGTTCAGCCGGTCAGCTTCGAGAACACCCGCACGCCGGCTCCGCGCGACGTGGGCGGCGACATCCGCCTGGCCACGTTCAATGTGCTGAACTACTTTGCGACCACGGGTGATTCGATCCCGAAATGCCAGTACTACAACGACCGCGACGGAAACAAGATCACGGTCAGCTCCGGTTGTGACGCTCGCGGCGCAGCCACCGAGGCGAGTTTCAAGCGTCAGCAGGCCAAGAGTGTTGCGGCCATCAATGCCCTTGGTGCCGACATCGTCAGCCTGGAGGAAATCGAAAACTCGGCCAAGTTCGGCAAGAACCGCGACTATGCGCTCGGTACCCTCGTTGACGCGTTGAATGAGGCAGTCGGCGGTTCGGTGTGGGACTACGTGCCCTCGCCCGCCGCGCTCCCCACCGCGGAGGACGTTATCCGCACGGCCTTCATCTACAAGAAGGCGTCTGTCCAGACCGTCGGCGACTCGACGATCCTGACCGACGACAGCGCGTTCGACAATGCCCGCCGCCCGCTCGCCCAGTCCTTCCAATTGGTTGGAGACCCGGCCAGCGCGTTCCTGGTGATCGTCAACCACTTCAAGTCGAAGGGCTCGGGAACGGGCACGGAGGCTGACCTCGGCGACGGTCAAGGCGCATCGAACCCGTCACGGAAGCGCCAGGCGACGGCGCTCGTTGGGTTCGCCAGCGCCATGAAGACGGCCGCGAAGACCGACAAGGTCTTCCTGGTCGGAGACTTCAACGCGTACGATCAGGAAGACCCGATCGAGATCATCAAAGCCGCCGGGTACATCAGCCAGGAGTACAAGAGCGGCGAGTACACCTATGCCTACGATGGCTCGGTCGGTTCGCTCGACCACGTGTTCGCTTCTCCGGCAGCGGATGCGACGGTCGCCGATGATGCTGTCGACGTCTGGAACATCAACTCGGTTGAGAACGTCGCACTCGAGTACAGCCGTTTCAACAGCAACGTCACCAATTTCTACGAAGCCAACCCGTACCGTGCGTCCGACCACGACCCCGTGGTCCTCGGCCTGGACATCGCCACGAAGCCCACGTCCGGCGTCGACATCAACATTCTCAACCTGAACGACTTCCACGGTCGGATCGATGAGAACACGGTGAAGTTCGCTGGCACCGTCGAAAGCCTGCGTGCGCAGTATGGCGACGACTCGACACTGTTCCTCTCGGCCGGTGACAATGTGGGAGCGTCGCTCTTCGCATCCGCGTCGCAGCAGGACAAGCCGACCATCGACGTGCTGAACGCGCTCGGCATGAAGGCCTCGGCCGTGGGCAACCACGAATTCGACCAGGGCTGGAATGACCTGAAGACCCGTATCAAGGCCGCGGCGAGCTTCGACTACCTGGGAGCCAACGTGTACACGAAGGGCACCACGGTCGCGGCAATGCAGGAGTTCGAGATCTTCGAGATCGACGGTGTGAAGGTCGGCGTCATCGGTGCCGTCACCGCCGACACCCCCTCGCTCGTCACGCCGACCGGTGTTGCAGAACTGAGCTTCGGGGACCCCGTCGAGGCGGTCAACCGAGTTGCACAACAGCTCACCGACGGCAACCTGGCGAACGGTGAAGCAGATGTTCTGATTGCTGAATATCACGAAGGTGACGGCATCGGAGACACGTCGACGCTGGAGAACGAGATCGCCGACGGAACCAGCGTGTTCGCCCGGATCGTCACCATGACCGACCCGGCCGTGAACGCTATCTTCACTGGCCACACGCACAAGAAGTACGCCTGGCAGGCACAGGTTCCGGGCGCGGCAGACGGCGTCACTCGCCCGGTGCTGCAGACCGGCCAGTACGGTGAGAACGTCGGCCAGGTGGTGTTGCGCTATGACACGACAACGAAGGCGACCAGCACGGTGAAGGTGCAGAATGTCACGCGTCTGGCCTCCCCAGTGACGACCGCACCCAGCGGCTCGACACCGGCCGAGATCAAAGCAGCCAGCGACGCCACCGTTGCCGCAAGCAAGGCCCTCGATGCCTCGCTGGTGGAGACGTATCCACGGGTCGCCGAGGTCAAGCGCATCACGGATGCGGCCCTCGCTGAGGCTGCAGTGGTCGGCAACCAGGTCATCGGTTCAGTCACGGCTGACATCTCGCGTGCCTGCACCGGAGGAACGTCACCGTGTGCCGAGGACCGCTCGGCACCGTCGGCAATGGGCACGCTCGTGGCGAACTCGCTGCGTGCTTCGCTCTCGGACCCGAGTAAGGGTGGTGCCGAAATTGGCATGGTCAACCCCGGGGGCATGCGCACCGAATTGCTCTACAAGAGCGATGGAACTGTCACCTATGCGGCGGCCAACGCCGTGCTGCCGTTCGTGAACAACCTCTGGACCACGACCCTCACCGGGGCGCAGTTCAAGACCGTTCTCGAGCAGCAGTGGCAGCGAGACGCCAAGGGAAACGTTCCGAGCCGCGCCTACCTGCAGCTCGGGCTGTCGGACAACGTGAACTACACGTTCGACGCGAGCCGCACCGAGGGGGATCGCATCACGAGCATCTGGATCAATGGCGCCCCGATCGACCCGACACGCGACTACCGCATCGGATCCTTCAACTTCCTGCTCACCGGTGGCGACAACTTCTGGGAGTTCAACAACGGGAAGAACACTCGTGACTCGGGTCTCGTTGACCGCGATGCGTGGATCTCGTACATCACTGCACAGAGCCCGCTGAAGCCGTCATTCGCTGCCCGCCAGGCGACGGTCACCGGTGTGCCGACAGCGGGTGTCAACCGCGGTGACTCGGTGACGCTCACGGTGTCGAACGTCAATCTCACCTCGCTGGGCGCCCCGAAGAACACAGAGTTCACGCTGCTCTGGTCGGGCAGCACGGCGAGCCTGGGCACAGCAACGATCGACGCATCCGGTATGTCGACAGTGACATTCACGGTGCCGAACGATGCGAAGGCGAACAGCGTTCTCGAGCTGACGGCGAAGGAGACCGGCACGATTGTGCGCGTCGCCCTGACCGTCAACGCGACGACGCCGGTCGACCCGACGGCACCCACTACTGCTCCGACCCCTGCTGACGAAGCAGCACTCCTCGCCGCACTGGAGGACCTCATCACGACCGATGCGGCCTCGTATGCGGCAGGCAGCCCGATCGTCATCACAGTCGGTGCCGAGCACGCCGGGGAGTTCGTTTCAGTCTGGGTCCACTCGATTCCGGTCAACCTGGGCGGATGGCTGAAAGTCGGTGCGACAGGTACCGTGACCGCGACCCTGCCCGCCGACCTGCCGGCCGGAACACACCGCATCGTCGTGCAGGATGTTGACGGCAACGTCATCGGCTGGACGAGCGTTGAGGTACGGGCTGCGGCGACCGACCCCGGCACCAACCCGGGTACCGACCCGGGTGCCAACCCAGGTACCGGCACAACCGATCCGGGTTCGACCGGTTCGACCCCGTCGGCAACGGGAACGGGTGACCTCGCTCACACCGGCGCCGAGATCATGCCGCTGATCGCCGGAGGCATGCTGATGCTTCTGCTCGGTGGGATCTTCCTGATCCGTCGCCGTCGCGCGGGCCTCGAGGAGTCATAGCGCAGGGACATACAACCGCGGGGGCGTGAGCATCCGCTGAACAGACGATCCGGCAGGATTCCGATCAGGAGTCCTGCCGGATCATTCCTCTTCCGCTTGGCCGCTCGGCGAACCACCGAGCAAATGCCGTGCCAATGCTGATGCCCTCGCTAGCCTGAAGTCATGTCGACGATCAAGCACCCTGTCGGTCCCCAATCCGAAAAGGTCTACCGACGCCGTCGTGCGGTCGTGGGGCTCGTGGTTCTGGCCGTGATTGTCATCATCGTGCTCATCATCGTGCGTCCCGGCTCCGATTCGTCGAAACCGGCGGGAGCGCCAGCCTCCGCCACTCAGCCGACGGATACCGCGGCTGACTCGGCCACACCTCCGAAGGCGGGCGGCGCCTGCGACCCCGCGCAGGTTCAGGTCGACGCCCTGACGGATCTCGACAGCTACGCTGTCGATCAGCTGCCGCAGCTCACCCTGAGCGTCACGAACACTGGGCCGGTGGCCTGCACGCTCAACGCAGGAACGTCGAAGCAGGTGTACACGATTACGAGCGGCACCGATGTGTGGTGGACGTCGACGGACTGCCAGACCGACTCGTCAGACGCTGAGGTCACCCTCGAGCCCAACACGCCGCTGAAGACAAGCACGCCGCTGGAATGGCAGCGGATCCGTTCGTCACCCGACACCTGTGATGCCGCAGACCGTGAGGCCGCGCCGGCCGGAGGGGCGTCGTATCGTCTGAGCGTGAGCGTCGATGGGATCGAGTCGGCCAGTCCCACTCAGTTCCTGCTCGACTAACGTCTCGGCCAGCCAAGATAGGCTTGAGCTATGGCAGCGGCAGGGCGAAAGAAGACCAAACGGGCGGCGAAGCCTCCGATCGAATTCCACGCTGAGGCGTTGGCCCAGGCGCTGGAACGTCAAGACATGGCCGCGATCGCACTCGCATTGCGCCACGGCAACACGATCGTTCCACTGAGTGCCGCCGGCGACCGTGATCGCCCGCTCGACTCGGGGCAGGTTTGGACCTACCGCGATCCGAACACGCAAGAAGTTGCCCTTCTGCTGTTCAGCGACGCGAAGAACAAGCCCGAAAACTTGCCGCCGTTCGTGGGCGTGCAGAGCCCGGATTGGCTGCGCGCTTTTCTGCTTCGTTACGTCGACGAGATCACCACAGTGTTCTTCGATATCGCGGGGCCGCATCCGCTGCAGGCCACCCCGGCCGAGTTGCTCGCCGCGCTCGGCACGGCGCCCGGCGCCGATCTTCCGACCGAGTAGCGCGTCGACCGGGGCCAGGAGCCCGAGTGCGATCGAGGTTAGAAGGCCGAGTCGAGTTCGGCCTCCCACTTGGAAAGATCGCTGGAGAGCGCGAGCCCGACGGCCGAACGCACCAGGCCGCTCGCCGCGTCAATGCGGTGGGTGAAGCCCAGTCGCGCTCCCTCTGCCGCGCGCTGTTTCGCCGCCGTAACCGGTCGGATCTCGCCGGCCAAGCTGATTTCGCCGAAGGCTGCGACGTTGTGCGCGATGGGAGTGTCGCGCACCGCTGAGGCGATGGCCAATGCGATGGCGAGGTCGGCGGCTGGTTCGGTGAGCTTGACGCCGCCCACGGTCGACACGTACACGTCTTGACCGGCCAACGGTATTCCGACGCGCTTTTCGAGTACCGCGAGCACCATGGCGACCCGTGACGGGTCGACTCCGTTCGTGACCCGACGCGGGTTCGGGGCCTGCGTGCCCACGACGAGCGCCTGAATCTCGACGGGCATCGCCCGTCGGCCCTCGAGGGCGACGGTGACGCACGTTCCCGAGACCGCCGTCGTTCCGCGGCTGAGGAAGAGCCCACTGGGATCGGGCACCTCGGCGATACCGTCTCCGGTCATCTCGAAACAGCCCACCTCATCGGTCGGTCCGAAGCGGTTCTTCAGGGCGCGCACGAAACGCAGGGCGGTCTGGCGATCGCCTTCGAACTGGCAGACCACGTCGACGATGTGTTCGAGCAGCCGGGGACCCGCGATCGAACCGTCTTTGGTGACATGGCCGACCAACAAAATCGGCAGGTCGCGGTCTTTGGCCACCCGAATGAGAGTGGAGGCCACCTCGCGCACCTGGCTGGGCTGACCGGCCAATCCGTCGGAGGCGGCGCTTGACACGGTCTGTACCGAGTCGATGATGAGCAGGTCGGGCTTGACTGCGTCGATCTGCCCCAGGATGGTGCCCAGATCAGTCTCGGCGGCCAGGAAGAGCTCGGGGTGTAACGCGTTCGTGCGCTCGGCGCGCAGGCGCACCTGGCTCACAGACTCTTCGGCACTGACATAGAGCACGCGCGATTTGGAGGCTGCCGCCTTAGAAGCAACTTCGAGCAGCAGGGTGGATTTGCCGACTCCGGGCTCTCCACTGAGCAGGATCACAGCGCCGGGCACGATACCGCCGCCCAGCACTCGGTCGAACTCGTTGATACCGCTCGGCCAGTGTTCGACCGCCGTTGTATCGACGTGTGTGATCGGACGGGCAACCCCCGCTCCGACCACAGCGGTGGGCTGCACTGATTTGGCCAGGCCGATCTTCTCGGCGGTCTCGACGACGGTGCCCCACTGCTGGCATTCGCCACAGCGGCCGGCCCACTTCGCGGTGGCCCAGCCGCACTCGGTGCAGCGGAAGGAAGATGCTGGTTTTGCCATGTCAGCGAGCCTAGCTCGGGCCGCTGACACTCCCCGGTGGTGTGGCGGTCTGCGGTGCACGGGCGGCCGAGGCATCCGTCTGTGGAGAAGGCTTCGCACTGTGAGAAGGCTCGGCACTGTGAGAAGGCTCGGCACTGTGCGAAGGCAACGGAAGACGGGACACGGCGGCACTGAGATCGGGGAGGAACGCCTCGGCCCAGACCCGGTAGCCGCGGTCATTCGGGTGGAACATATCGTTCGCGAACTGCGTCAGAGCGCTGCGGAGACCCTGTCGTTTTGTGGTCGAATGCAGCGGAACGACGGTGAGCGCGAACTCGTCGGCGATCTGGCGCAGGAGCCGATTCGCCACGGCGACCTTCGCCTCGGCTGACGCAAAATGAAAGCACGGGAGGTCGGCGACGAGCGTGTGCGCTGGCACTGCTTCGAAGATCTGCCGAATGCCGGACTCGAAGGTCGCCGCATCCCACTGGGCAATGTCGTTGGCACCAATGGCCACGGTGACGAGATCCGGCTGCAGTTTCATCAGGCGCGGGAGTTGGTCGCGCACGGCGAGTTCGACGGTGGCACCCGACACGCTCAAATTGATCACGCGTACCGTGCGGCCCGTGGCCAGACGGATGTGATCGGCCAGGATTCCCACATAGCCACGCTGCGGGGCGCTCGCGCCGATGCCCTGTGCGGCGCTGTCGCCGAGGGCCACGTAGAGAAGCTCGCCCTTCTCTTTCGCGTGATCACGCCACCACTTCGAGTTGATCGGGAGGGTCTCGTTGAGAACCGTGGCGTTCGCGGCGATGCGGTGTCGGAAACCGCGATATCCGATTGTGGCAGTGGCGCCAAGGGCGGCGGCGCCGGTGAGCAGGCTGGCGGCGCCCACGAGGGTGGCGAGGCCGGAATTCTTGAAAGTCACTCGCAGAGAGTACAACGCTTGGTCGAGCTTTGCCTGGCTCCGATGCCACGGGCTGCGCGCTGTGGTGGGATTCGGCACGCCGGGGAGAGCTCAATTCGCGTCGGGATTAGTCTCTCGGCTAGAATCGTCCACGGTACCGTGTCCGAGCGGCCGAAGGTGCAACTCTCGAAAAGTTGTGTGGGTGAAAGTCCACCGTGGGTTCAAATCCCACCGGTACCGCCACAGAAAACCCCCTGAATCCCTTGCATTTGCTGGGACTCAGGGGGTTTTTGCTTATACGGAACAGCCCAATGGACACTATCTGGACACATTCGACGCCGTCTTCGCGTGATCGAGTGCCATAGCTACGGCGTCAAGGTCGTCGTCGAAGAGATCTGCATATGTGTCGAGAGTCATGGCTGCCGACGCGTGGCCGAGCATCCGTTGAACGGCTTTGACGTTCGCGCCGGCACTAATCGCCAGGCTTGCCGCCGTGTGCCGCAAGTCATGGATAGTCACCCGCTCAAAGTGCTTGTCAGCGGCCTGGGACTTCTTCACCGCGGCTACGAACCAGCCGCGTCTTGAATCCGGAAGCCGCACATGATCGAGTCCACCCCCGAACAGTAAGGCATCGCGTGACTTGCCCTCGCAGAGTCTCGCCAGCGGCTCGGAGAGGAAAGCTGGGTATGGCACGCTTCGGCTCGAGTGGGACTTCGGCGTGCCAACCACAATCGTGCCACCGACGCTCACCGCATTCTCTGTGACGTTCACGCGCCGGCGCAGCGCATCGAGACTTCGAACGCGCAAGCCGGTAGCCTCGCCCCACCGTAGACCCGTGTACGCCAAGAACAGCACCAGCGATGAATGCTTCCCCGAGTTGTCGGCCAATAGCTGCGCCTGGTCGTGTGAGAGATATACGCGCGCCTTGCCCGACTTTCGCGGCAGATCGACGCCGCGCGCGGGATTCACCGGCATGCGCCGATCCTTCACCGCTACATCGAGGATTGCTGCGAGCGCTCCGTATGCCCGTAGCACCGTCGTTGCGCCCTTGTCTTTGCTCAGCGTCGAAACCCACGTCTGCACCTCGCTGTGCCGCACGTCACCGACGGCGTAAGGCCCCCACTTCGGCTGCACATGCAACCGCCATGCAATCTCAACCGGCCGGAATGACGACGGCTTGAGATGGGTCTGTGACTTGAGCCAGATACCGCCAAGCGTGGCGACGGTCGCCCGCGCGTCGGCCGGGTCGATATACGCGCCCTGAGACTTCGAATGCTCGACCGTATTCAGGAAGTTCTCAGCGTCCTTCTTCCGGACGAAACCGCGCTTTGCCCCCTGGGAATGGTCCGGCTTCCGGTACCGCACACGGTATCGGAGGTCTTCTTTGCGAGGATTGCCCGTTGCCGTCGTAGGGCCCTTGAGATAGTAAGGCTCGATGCTTCCCATCGTGGCTACTCCAGCAGCCCGTTCGCGCGGGCGCGCGCGATCCACCTCGTAGCGGTTCGCTGAGGTAGGCCCAGCGTCTCCTGGACAGCTAAACCGGGATTGCCCCCAACGGCTTTGCACCATGCAAACGTCCGTGCAACCCACATCAGCATTTCCTCTGTTGGGCCGTTTGGGCCTACGGCTGCCGCGGCGAGAGATTGCCTGTCGAGCAGGCCCCCGCCGGTCGACTGCTCGGCGCGTTTCTTTCGTTCTTCGCTTCCCCGCTGCGCCGCAAGGACGACGAATGGGTCGGCGGCAGCGAGAGCGTGCAGCAGCTTCGGAAGGGAAATCTTATGGACCTGCGCAGTCGTAATGCGATCGTCGGAGCGCATGGTCATTGAGTGAAGGCGATACCCCTCTCGAGCGTCGAGGGTTAGCAGGTCCAACTCGAAGGCTATCCCTGGCAAGTCGGGGAGCTCTACGGTCCCGTGTAGCAGCTGAGGTAACCAGAGGTCCGGTTTGAGTGGCCCCACCTGTACGAAATCTGAGAGCCCATCCTCACGAATCACGCCCGGCGCTGAGAGGCTCGCGCGGGTTGCGCCCTCGTTGGTTGAATTCGTCTCATCTCTCATACGGAAGATTCTAACCACCCAATGGCCTAGATGTTTTATTTCGTGGCCACATGATGCTAGCGTGACTCATGGCCGCGAAATTTAAAAACATGGCCACTACCCGAGAGGCGCAATATGAGCATTTCAGTTTCACTGCCGGATGGCGGAGTGGAAGCAGCACGCGAGCGTTACCTATCGCCTGATCAGGTTTGCGAGCTCGTGCCGGTGTTGACGAAGGGCCAACTTGCACAATGGCGGTTCCTCTCCGCCGGCCCGCGCTACCGCAAATTGGGGCGGAAGGTCGTCTACGTCGAGTCCGAGGTAATCGAATTCGTTGAATCAACCGCCCGTTATGGGACCGCCGCGGAAGCTGTGTAGCAATGTCCGCAATTGTGAATGCCGCCGACGCCTGGCCGGGCATCGACGGCAAATCGACCGAAACCACATCAAAGGAAACGACGACAGTGAACACGCTACTTGACGCCAAGCACAACCATCCGAACGCCACGATTGAGCGCGATGTTCAAGGCTGCGGTGCGCGCCCCGCCACACGCGAGGTTGGTGAGAACGCTCGCGATTGGGTGCGTAACCTCCCGCCGGTGCAGGGACGCAACCTTGAGCTTTCGCTGTACACGAACGGTCCGGCTGAAGGGGGTGCGAGGGCGGAGGTCGACGCCGGACCGCTCAGGGAGCCTGTCGAGCTTCGGGACCTCTCCGCTCTCCCAGAAGCTACCCGACTCGACGCCCTCAACGCCGGCGGCCTCAACGTCACCGGCCCCGGCGGCCGACTACTTCACCCCGAAAGCGTACTGATGGATGCGTTGACCTGGGCCGATAGTGCGCGCCGATGCGTGGGCCGCGCCCGCTACATCATCACGGCCGGTGCGTAGAGCGGTGACGTTCAAGCTGCGGCTTCCCTACCGCGTCGCGCCTGTCGTTGTCACCGCGACAACGATGAACTCGCCGTCAGTGCCCGCCGTGACTCTCGAAGTTGGGGGTGAGCGGGCCCACATGGCCCCCCATGATGCCCGCAAGCTCGCCACTGCGTTACTTGAGCACGCAGCCGCTGCTGAACGGACGCCGACGGAATGGCCGTAGCTGCGGCCCGCTCCGCGAGCGCCAACATTCACAATCGACTCGATGAAAGGACTTGCGGATGGGCTCACAGTTGGTCGGGCGAGCTTTCGTCTTCGCAGTCGAGCATCCCTTGAAGCCGAACGAGTTTCGTCTATTGGCTTTCATGGCCAACACTGCTTTGGACACCGACAGTCCGCCGCGATATTTCGGCAGCCGTGAGACCTCAGCATTCGGCTTGGGCGCACGCTTGCCCGCCGCGCCCGCGCCGGATGCTCCGAACGCTCTCGAGATCTCGCGTGAGCGCGAAAGCGCATTCGAATCGGTCAGGCGTGCAACGAAGGGATTGCTTGAGGCGGGCGCGATTCGCCAGCTCAAGCGCGGGCGTACCGGTCAGCGTGCCGAGTTCGCCCTAACTCTCAACGCGGTGAGCTTCACCCCGTCGAGTCCTGGTTCGGAATCATCCAGCCCCAACGATTCGTTGGGCCTGGCGGCCATGACCAAGGCGGGCGCAGAAGGACCGAAGCCAACGAAACGTTGGGGCTCAGACCCAGCGAATCATTGGGGCACCAGACCCAACGAATCATTGGGTTCAGGCCCAACAAAACGTTGGGCCCAAGGAACCACTGAGGAACCACTACAGGGACCAAGCGAGGAACCACGTTCAAGATCTCTTGACTTGGCCAAACAGGGCGATGCCATCGGGGGAGTGCCGGCGTCGGCCGTGCAGGCTGCCACGTCCAAGGTGCTGATGACGGGGGCCACGAGCGCGACAGCTCGAACAGGCCGCCCCGAATATGCGCCGCTGAACAAATACGGCGAATGCGCCAAGCACCTCAACTACCCGGCACCGTGCGACGCCTGTCGACGCGACGCCCTCGAAATCGCAGCCGCATAGTCGAAAGGACCGCAAGCAATGACGACAGCGCCGGGATTGTGCACGACGTCTGGGCTCGGCGCGCAGATCGCGCAGCCGCTGCCGCTGACCATGCTCGGGTGTCCGCGCCGGCCTACGGGTCGCTGAACCATTGCGGCGACTGCTCTCGGCAGCCGAGCTGCGTTGCCCCGAGCGGCGGATGCCGTCTCGACGCCGCCAGTCTGTTGCGCGGAAACGACCAAACTACAAACTATTGAAAATAGGTGACAGAAGTGCATGCAATTCCTCTCGACAAGGGGTGGCAACGCGAAGCCGTCGACGCTTTGACCAGTAGCCCAAAGCCTGGCCCGTCGAACTCTCTGCGAGGTGACGCCCTCGCAGCCGTCGACGCCAACACCCGTGGCTTCCCGCGACGCGTCCGGGTAGCGAAGATGACCTCCCCCGAACGCGCTGCGTACTGGCTCTACTGGTCACGCCGCCATGAATCCCGCGGTGACCGGTTCCTCATGCAGCTGCACGACATTCGCGACGCACTCCACGCCGGCGACACCCCCGCAGCCTTCGCCCTGGTCGAAGACCTTCCCCGCAAGAACCAGCGCACCGCCACAACCAGCAACACCAACCCGTAGGAGACCAGCAATGACCACCACACTGCAAGCAGCGACGACCGAACCGACCAGCACAACGCCGCCGGCATCCGCACAGCCCGCGACACCGCCACAGACCCCCGCCGCGCCCACCAGCGCCTCAGCAGCACCCGTAGACGCGCAGAGCGACGCCACGGACGCCCGGCGGCGCGGTCCAGCGGCAGAGGCCGCAGCGCGCCGCCACCAGCTGCGCGACGCTGAGGCAACAATCAGCACTCAGGCGGCGCAGATTGCCGCCATGCAGCGCGACGCCATCGAGAACCTGATCGCGCTTCCCGAGGTTGACCTTCGAGGTGACGGCAGCCACGCCGCAACCCTGCAGCGTGCGGCCGACCTCTGGGAAGTTCTCAAAGCGGAGCCGGGCCAGTTCTTCGATGAGACCGGGGCGCTCGACCGTATCGCCCTGGCCGATTTCATCGCGATGAGCACCGAGGGGCGCGACTACCTCACCAGGAGCAACGTTGAAGTGCCGCCGAGCAACCCTGCCAAGGAGGCGCTTGACCGGCAACGGTCATCGAGTCCCCGCCCCGCCGCCGCTTCACCGTGGTCCGCCGCATTCAGGTAGCCGCATAATCCGCACGACGCCGGGCCCCCGCTCTGCCACAAAGCTTGGTACAATGTGAGGGCCCGGCCGGGTCGAGTCAGTGACTCCCCAACCGCAAGCAGAAAGCCCAGAGGGCGAACACCGCGCAGGCAGCGCCGCGCGTGACTACACCACTTCCCTCGCCTCACTCTGGAGCACCCTCATGGCAAATTCTTCTACCCTCAAAACCTTCCTTGGTACGACCGAGGCCGGCCCGCTCATCATCAAGCCGCTCGAGCGTGACTCGCTCGCCCTGAACGTGTCGACCCCGATTTACACCGAGGCCGGCACCTTCCGGTTCCCGCGAATCACGTCGGACCCGTCGGCCGCGTGGACTGCCGAGAACGCCGAGATCACTGTTTCGGAAGCGGCCGGCGACGAGGTCGTCGTCATTCCACGGAAACTGGCCGGCCTCGCCGTCATCAGCAACGAGCTCGCCGCCGACACCTCCCCAGCAGCACAGGACGTCATCGGCCGCGGCCTCTCCCGTGACATCGCCCGGAAGATCGACGCCGCATTCTTCGGCACCAAGCCCGCGAACACAACCCTGCAGCCGGGCGGCCTCGAGTACCTTGCCGCGGCCGTCACCGCGATCGCCGCTGACCCCGCCGCCGGCCTCGATGCATACATCGATGCCCTCGCCGCGGCGGAAGATTTCGGGGTGAGCCTGTCAGCCTTCGTCGTGAACCCGGCAACAGCATCCGCACTCGCAAAGCTCAAGACCGGCACCGGCTCGAGCCTGCCCCTGTTCGGCACCGGTGCGACAAACGGCATCGAGCGCAACATTCTTGGAGTGCCGCTGCTCGTATCGCCGTCCGTCGTGGCCGGCACCGCCTGGGGCATCCCCAAGGACCGCGTGTTCTCCGTGATCCGCAACGATGTCTCGGTCGTCGTCGACAAGTCCGCCTACTTCTCGACAGACCAGACCGGAGTGCGCGCCGTTCTCCGCGCAGCATTCGGGTTCGTGCAGCCTGAGGCGATCATCAAGATCAAAGCTGCCGCGTAGTACTACGCCCCTCGACCGGAGTGCGGGCCTTGGTGGGTTCCCGCAGCCGGTAGATACCGTGCCCTCGACGGGCACAGGGTCGCCGCCGGCACCTCCGCCGCCGGGCTGCTCGACACCGGGCCTCCTACCCGCACCGAGCAGCCTGGCACCACCACGGACAACGCCGGCCGACAGCCACCGACAGTCCCAGAGATCCCCACGCATCGACCAATCCGCCGCCGCAACCTCACGCAGATCGCGCCCATGTTGCACCGTCTCCGCCAGCGGCCAAACTCAGCCGGCAGGGGGCCTCCACCCCTCCCCCCTGCCTCTACATTGACCGCTTCGCGTTCTGCCTCTCGCTGTGCGCGCGGGTCTGGGAAAGTAAACGGCTCGAGCGTGTCTTCCGTTCGGCAGAGGTTTGGCCACCCGATCCGACAGGATAGGCAAGTCATCACAACGCATATGAGAGGTTCTAATGGTCGCCAAACTCGAGGACGAGTCTCTTCAATCACTGTTGGAAGAGTCGTTGTCCAGGCCGATCCCGCTTCCCGGCGCTACGAGCGGCGAAGTTGACTCGTCCGTTGATCCCGCGCGGGAAGTCAACATCCTGAAGGGAGAAATAGCCCTGATGGAAGGGAAAGCCGACGCATCACTGGACGACGAGCGTCTTGCAGATCAGATGCCGGGGGAGGTTCCGCAGGCGAGCCTTGTCCAATCTCCGGAGCGTGCTGAGGGCTCGACCCAGCACGAAGCGGAGTCGCCGACTCTAACTATCAGTGACCGCACAGAGCAAAACGAGTTCATGCAGGCTCTAGAAGAGTTCCTAACGGCGCAGCAGTCGATCCTGGAACTGGGGCACTACTTGTCCGAACAGGAAACAGAACTAGCGAACACCACGCGGTTCGCCCTAGCGCACGTGCAGCGTATCCACCCCGATGCCACTGCCGACCAAGTGGAGGCTTTTATTCGGGCGACCGAGCATTTCGATGGAATCGAGACGCTTGAAGGCATCACGCCGGAGGTAATCGAAAGTTTCATGAAGGGAGTTGAAGCAGCGGCGACGAGCCTGCCAGACGATCACGCGCCATCGAGCTTCCTCGAGTCGTTGACTCGTGCGCAGCAGCAGCAGCCGAAGTTGCAAGTTTTGAATTCTTCGCTGCTAACACTTCTGGTCGGTGATTTCGAAGTCATGATTGCGTCAATCGCCCGACACTATTTCACGCTATATCCCGAGACGATCAATGAGAGCGCTAAGGCATTCACATGGAAGGAGATCGCGCAATACGACTCGCTGGATTCCCTGCGAGACGAAGTGCTCGCCTCCAGAATTTATGCGCTTATGCGCGACTCGTACGATGACTGGATCAAGTTCGTCAACGAGACGATGAATGTGGCGACAACAAGAATTGTGCAAGACGTACGAGTCCGTGAGGTGTTTCAGCGGAGGCACCTGATCGTGCACAACGGAGGCGTCGTCTCAAAGCAGTACCACGAGCGGCTTGTCGGATTGAAGGATATCCAACCCGTAGGTGACCGGGTTATAGTCACGGCCGAATACCTCCGGGAAGCGGCCGACCTGCTTTGCGTGGCGGCTTTTGCCGTTTGTGTCGGCGCTGCTCGAAAGCACCAGCGCGGACCGGACGAGCTCAATGCAATCGAGTCCCGCTTCGCAAACATGCTCTACCGGCTTCTCCAAGATGGCCGATATCGCCCCGTGCGCGACGCCGCTGCATGTCAGGCACCGAAGCCAATCAAGGATCCATACGCCGCGCTGGTTGTGAGGGTGAATGCATGGATAGCAAGGAAGAAGCTGGATGAGGACGACAAATGGCGGAAGGAGGTAGACGAGTGGGAGACGAGCATTCTTGGCAGCGATTTCAAGCTGGCCAAACTCGCCCTCCTCGATCACCTTGACGACGCAGTGGTCATGGCCCGCCAGCTGCTCGCGACCGACCAGCTTTCCCTGCAGTTTTGGCTCACATGGCCGCTTCTGACGGAAGTGCGCGCTCATGACAAGTTCATGAGAGAGGCAGAGGAAGCAGAAGCGTCAGCGGACGCGTCAACAGAAGATTTGTCTGAGGATTCTCCGGAAACCGAAAAAGATAATAAGGATAATGAGGTAGAGGTCGCTGATAATTCTGCTATTCTCAACGTCGAGAAGGAGTAACTATGTGCACCCCTGAGATCTAAATTACTTAGCGAATGCCCCTGCCATTGCGGGGGCATTCTGCATTTGGTTTTGGCTTGAACACAATTCCCCAACTCTGTTGACATGCTGCACTCCCTTTGCAGCGATGGCGGGATGTAGAACAGGTCATCTCAACTCTCGTCTATTGTGCCGCCCCGCATTTACGCCGCTCAAACCTCGCCGATATTTGGAATCCCTCAGCGGCTCGAGGCAGGGCGCCGTGCGGGCCGGAAATGCTCTGCAACCTCGAGGTGACGCAGCCTGCTGGGGTTGAGAGCTTGCCCTCTCCGCGTGGGTTTGGGCTTTGCCGCCCGAAGAGCCCCATTGCAACGAGCAAAGGGCTGAGTCAGCTAGTCATTTGCCTGCCGTGGACACACTTTGGACACGCTTCAAGAAGTTCAGTGTGTTTGCAACTAATCGAGATGGCCCAAAATCGTTGAAATTCCGATGAAACTGGGCGGCCTCATTGAGCCGATTGGTGTCGAAATAGGGTTCAAATCCCACCGGTACCGCCACAGAAAACCCCCTGATTACCCAATGTTCCATTGGTGATTAGGGGGTTTTTCGATTTCCGATTCCCCCTTGACCGTCAGGGGGTGCTTATAGGCTTATAGGCCAAAACGTGTGGATGGCGTCGGGCGTGTCATGCCCGACCGGCCCATCCTGAGCGCTACCCGAACCGTTTCTCCGCGGTGAAGGTGTTGCCGTGGGGCGCAGGATAGCGCGGTTCCCGCAGGTTTGAGCGTGGGCCGACCGCCTGAACCTGCGCATCCGAACTGGCAGCGGACGACGCACCAGCGCGAAAGCGCAGATCGTCACCGCCACACAGTCGTGACGTTGCGACGACCTCGCAACCGAGGGGCTAGACTGGGAGATTCATCTTAATGCGAAAAGTGCGGAGGTCGCGATGTCGAATATTCATGAGACCGTGTGGATGACGCCCGAAGTCTTGGGTCGATTACGGCAGGAGCTTGACGAGCTGACTGCGGCACGTTCCAGTGGGCTGGTCGCGGGAGACCGCACGGATTCCCGTATTCGGGAGATCGAGCAACTGTTGCGCGGCGCGGAAGTGGGCTCCAAGCCCGACGACGGGCTTGTTGAGCCAGGCATGAAAGTGACCGTTCGCTTTCAGGCCGACGGAACGAGTCAGACTTTCTTGATCGGCGCGCGTGAACTGCTCGCATCCGACCCGTCGATCAGCCTGGACGTTTACTCGCCCTCATCGCCTCTTGGGGCGGCAATCGTCGGCAAGTTTCCCGGCGACGAGGCCGCCTACACGGCACCCAACGGCTCGGTGGTGGGCGTGCAGATCGTCTCGTCCGAACCGTTCGCCCGCTAGCACAGTCGAGCGAATCCGCTGTATCGCTCGGAAAAACCCCCTCGATCTGAGAAGAAAAAACATCTCAGATCAGGGGGTTTTCGGCTAAAAGCTGCGACGCGCGTGCGATAGTCTTCTGCGTGAGCTGGCAAATTTCCCCGTGAGTACGTCGATTCCGGACTACGCGGCGGGGCACCCGCGCCACAGAATCCTCGAGGAAGAGTTTTATGCAACGTGCAGTAAAAAAGACCACAACGCTGGTAGCGACCGCGGCGGTGATTGGTTTCTCATCACTGTTCACGCTCGGATCGCCCGCGAACGCGGCGCCCGTCGGATGCGATGTGGGCGGGACGCTCCTCGCCGGTGATATCTGCGAGTTGAGGGTCACGGCCGGAACGATCTCTATCAATCCCAGCGCACAGATGAGCCAGCTGGAAGTGTTGCTTGTCGCCGGTGGCGGAACGGGCGTGGACTCCTCGCAGAACTACGGTGTGGGTGGTGGCGGTGGGCAGGTGAAGGTGATTGGCTTCGGCAGCGACGCCCCACTCACTTTCGTCGTTGGAGGCTCTGGCCAAGCGAGTACTGCAGCCCAAGGCGCGACGTTGGCGCAGGCCGCCCCCGGCATAGGCTCCATGAGCGGAACAGGAAATGCTGGATACTCACCCATCGGCTCAATCGGTGGTGGTGGTGGTGGTGCGGGTGCTGCTAGCACCACAATCAACGGTGGCGCCGGGACGGTTGTGGCCGACATCGCTCCGATCGGATCGCTGTTCAGCACCGACACGAACTGCTACGGCGGTGGTGGAGGAGGCGGTTCCTTCAACGCGGTCGGCGCGGCGACATGCGGTGCCGGTGTTCTCGTGGACGGCGCAACAACGGCTATTCCGGTCGCACCGACGCCCAACAGCGGCGGCGGTGGTGCCGGTGGCGGAGCAGTGTCCGATCCGGCGCTCCGTCTGGGGGCGAGCGGACTTATCGTGCTCCGCTGGGTTCCCCTTGAAGACGTGACAGTGTCGTTCGTGGGCAACGGGCACGGCGCGGCTGTCGATCCCCTGACGATTGTCGCGGGTGGCACAGTGACAAAGCCGGCTGATCCGACTGCTGCGGGGTTTGTTTTCAACGGCTGGTTCTCGGATGCCGAGTTGACGATTCCGGCGGACTTCTTTGCTCCGGTCACGGCGTCGACGACGTTCTACGCCTCATGGAGCGCGGTCACAACGCCGGACGTCACCCCGGGAACGCCGGACGTCACCCCGGGTACGCCAGCTGTTACCCCCGGAGCGGCGAGCGGGGCTGGAACATTGGCCAGCACCGGAGTCGAAGTTGACCCGGTCACCATCCCCCTCGGCCTTGCCGCGCTGGGAATGGGAATCAGTCTGCTCGCCTTTCGCGCACGACGTGCGCGTAAAGCAAACTAGCTTCACCTGATGAAGTGCCGCCCGAGGGTTCTCGGGCGGCACTTTTTGCGTGTTCCGAGAACTGCCTCGGAAAATTCGTTCAGCTCTCCGTGTGCTGCTCCGCGAGGGCGCGACGCATCGGTTTGCCCATGGCGTTACGGGGGATCTGCTCGATTCGCGCCAGGAGCTTGGGTGCTGCGCTTCCGAACTTGGTCTCGAAAGCGCGAATCAGCGCCTGCACATCGAGGCCGTCTTCCGTGACCAGAGCTATTCCGATCTGCGAGACTCCGGACGTGGTGGCGTACGAAAAACTTGCAGCGTCGATGACCTGGGGATGTGTAACGGCGAACAGGTCCAACTGTGTGGGGTCGATCTTCACGCCCCCCGCGTTCAGCACTTCGGATACCCGCCCGGCGAGCGTGAGACCGCCGTCAGGACGGATCAGCCCGAGGTCGCCGGGGTAGAACCACTCGTCCTTGAACACCGCGCGCGTCGCCTCGGGGGCACCCAGGTATTCGTGGATCATGTAGGGGTTGTGATGGCGAATTCGCCCGATCTGCCCACTCGGCAGTTCATTGTCGTCGTCGTCGACGATCTGCACCCGAGAGTGCGGGAACGGCTGGCCGGTATCGAACGGGTCATCCGAATCATACGATCGCAGGAATGCGATGGTCGCTTCTGTCGAGCCGTAGAGGTTATGGATCTCGCACCCTTCGGCCGCCGCACGCATCCGAGCCGACAGCTCCGGGGGCATGACCGTGCCGACGATCTGGATCGTTTTCACATGGGGGAGGGTCTGGTTTCGCGCTTCGAGTGCATTGACGAGGCCTGCAATCTGAGCGGGCGACGCTTTGATCGAGGTGGCCGAGCTGCGCACGGCGATCTGGATAATGTTGTCTGGATCGCCCGCCTCGACAGACCAGAAGGGTCGGCCGTCTTTGGTGCTGACAAAGAATGCGACAATTCCCAGCGCAGTGCCGGACGGGAGCAGAGCCAGGAACGGATCGCCCGCCAGCCACGTGTCCAGGCCGTAGACCGAAAAATGTTCCAGAACCGCGAGAGAGAATGGGATCGCGTGCGGCTGCCCGGTCGTTCCGCTCGAAAAGACGAGCCTCGCCGCGCACTGGTCTGATTCGAAGTCGCGAGGATGGATGCCGAGCGGGTTCTGCTCCACCCGCTGGAGGAACTGGTTATCGACACTGACCACGCGGGCACCACCCTGGGAGGCCGGCGCCACAGTCGCACTGCTGAAGATCCACTCGATGGGGAAAGAGCCGTCGGACTCGTACCCGCGAGGCAGCACGGTGCTCACCGCGGCCTCGTGAAAGACGGCTTCGGTGAAGATGAGGCTCAGGGTCTCGGGCAGATCGAGCGCAACCAGATCACCCGGCTTCATTCCCAGCTGGCGAAACTCGTACGCGATCTTCTGGGCCGAGACGCAGGCGGCGGAGTTGAGGACCTTCTGATCGACGGTTTCGAAGAAGACGCCCGACGGATTGGTCTCGGCGTTTCGCTGAAGATACGAAAAAGGATTGACTACGGGTGCAAGGTTCACCCCGAAAGAGTAGCGGTTCTCCGGTGCCGGTGGTGCCGGCGTTTCCGCTTCCCTGAGCAGGGGCACAGGACGATTCGGCCCATTTCGAGTGGCCCGGGATAGATTTGGTGAATGGCTGAGTCAGCCGCGGGAGAGTTTCGGCCGGGAACGCCCCGGCCCGCTCGTTCGGGAACGGTCCGAACACGGCTTGTCGAGGGATGGGCGCACGTTCGTTCCTGGCTCAGCGCCCACCCGGCGGCCGGTGCGGCCGGGGTCGCGCTCCTTGCGGCGGGCGCCGCCTGGTTGCGGTTGCCACCCGCTGTGCGAGACACGCTGTGGGCCGAAGACGGCCGCAATTTTCTGCAGGATGCGCTCACCCACGGCCCGCTCGAATCGCTGGTCATTCCGTACGCGGGCTACCTGCACACCCTTCCGCGCATCGCCGCTTCACTGACCGTATCGTTCGTGCCGGTTGCCTTCTATGCGGAGGCCATGACCGCGTTCGCCTGCCTCGCAGCGGGAGTGATGGCGGGGCTCGTCTTCGTCTGCTCGGCCGCCGTCGTGCGGTGGTTGCCCGCACGGCTGGCCATCTCCGCACTCACGGTTCTCATGCCGTTGGAAGCGCGCGAGGTGCTCGGCAACATGGCCAACCTGCACTCGATCGTGCTCTGGAGCCTGTTCTGGATGCTGCTCTACCGGCCGCGCACCCGGCTCACCTCGATCGGGTTGGGCGTTTTCGCCCTGCTCGGGACGCTCACCGAAGTGCAAGCCGTGTTTCTGTTGCCGCTGTTGCTGTGGCATCCGCGTGACCGAATCCGCTGGTGGCTACGCGGGGGGTACTTGCTGGGCGTCGGCATTCAGCTGGCGGTCACGCTCGGGTGGCCGCGCGGGCACACCGGCAACCCGGCGGTGGGCCTTTCATCGGTCGTGTTCGGCTACTTCATCAACTCGGTCGTGCCGGTGTGGATCCCCGAGAACGCAGTTGGACCGGCCGTGGTCTGGGGTGGAATGGCGCTCTGCCTGGCTCTGTTCCTGCCGTTCCTCGTCGCCGCTGTGGTGATCGGCCGGTTCGGTTCGCGGATGCAACGAATTGCGGCATCCGGTCTGGTCGCAGGCTCGGTGCTGATCTATTCAGTGTCGATCGCGCTGAATCCGAATAGCTTCTACGACTATGCCACCCTCAGTCGGCAGGATCTGGCGTCACTCTGGCTCGTGCGGTACGGGGTCGTGCCATCGATGATGCTCTGCGCCCTGCTGCCGATTGCCGTTGACGCCATGATCGCGAGAGCGCGCCGCCGAAGGCGCCGCCTTCACTCGATCGATCAGCATCGCCCGGGTGAGTGGGGGGCCGCACGTTTTCCGGCATCCGTGCGCTTCGGTATCGCGACGCTGACGGTGCTGGCGTTGGTGCTTGCCGTGCAGTTCGTTCCGCAGTCAACCCGGCGCTCCGCCGGGCCGCAGTGGAAACCGCAGGTCGCGGCTTCGGTGGTGAGCTGTCGGGCACTGCCTGATTCCACGATGATTCGACTGAATGAGACGCTTGGCTGGCACGTGAGTGTCAGTTGCGGCCAAATCGAATGATCGCGCACCCTGTAAGCGGGTGCCCGGCGCAGGGCCGGGTGCCTCCCGGACTGACCCCGTCCCGGCCGGATGCTCGCCGTCGCGGCAGTTAGACGGCCGTGTAGCCGCCGTCAATGAGCACGTACGAGCCGGTCATAAAACTGGCCTTGTCGGAGAGCAAGAAGGTCGTGAGGTTTGCAACCTCGCTCGACTGTCCGAGGCGTCCCAGCGGGTGCTTGGCCTTGAGCCCGTCGAGGAGAGCCGCGGGGGCGGCCGCGAGCAGGGGCGTGTCGATGTAGCCGGGTCCGACCGCGTTGACGCGCAGGCCCTGTGCGCCGTATTCGGCCGCCGCATTTTTGGTCAGGCCGACGACGCCATGCTTGGCCGCGGTATAGGCGGCGTTGCCGGGCGCAGCGACGGTTCCGTGGATCGAGGCCATGTTCACGATCGCTCCTTCAGAGGCACCCGCGGCGAGGATGGCCGGAATCTGATAGCGCATCCCGTAGAGCACGCCGCTCAGATTGATGGCAATGACCCGGTCCCAATCCGTCACGTCAAGGTCGCCGACGGGCGCGCTCGCCCCGCCGATTCCGGCATTGTTGACGGCATAATTCAGGGCGCCGTAGGTCTCGACGGCGAAGTCGACTGCCTTCTTGCACTCGTCGGCGATGGCGGTGTCGGCCTGGAACGGAACAGCCGTGCCGCCCGCCGCGGTGATTTCGTCGACGACCCGCTTCGCTCCGTCGAGGTTCAGATCGACGACGACGACCTTGACGCCGTTCTCGGCGAGGTCCTTGCTGATCGCTTCGCCGAGCCCGGAGCCACCGCCGGTGACGAGTGCGGTCTTGCCTTCGAAGTTACCCATGATGTCTCCTCTTTCACAGGATGCTCTCCCGCGAGTGTCGTCGTGACTGCTCCAGCCGGCCGATCGGCCGGTCTGTGGCACACCATACGCGACCGCGATGTGCCCCGCGCCATCGGATCGAACGGTCGACTAGCGCAGCACCGAACTCAGCAACAGGCTCGTCTCGCTATTCACGACGCCGTCGATCATGCGGATGCGCCCCAGCACGGCGTCGAATTCACCGAGCGTCTCGGTGGCGAGCTCGGCCACCAGATCCCAGCCGCCATTCGTGGTGTGCAGCGAGTGGATCTCGGGGAATCCGCGGAGCTGTCGAATCACATGATCGGTCGTGCGGCCTTCGACCTCGATCAGGGCGATCGCGCGGATCGTGAGCGGATCGAGTTCGTCGCGCACCCGCACACTGAATCCCACGACCGTGCCCGAGCTCATCAGGCGGTCGAGTCGACTGTTCACCGTGGCGCGTGCGACGTTGAGGGTCCGCGCGAGGCTCGCGACGGATGCTCGGCCGTCCTCGCGGAGGGCGGCGAGAAGGCGACGGTCGAGTTCATCCAGGGTCGGCATATACACAATGTATCGTCGCGGTGAACATTCTGCTCACAAAGATTACGAAACGCTCAGGTATTGCGCATAGTGCGTGCATATCACCGAGATCTAACCTGGTCGAGCGAGGAAGAGGAAGTCTGCAATGACACGTTTTGTCGATGTTCACAATATGGTGCGGTGGGTTGCCGATTTCGGCCCGGAGCGCATCATGCGCGAAATGGTCGCCTATCTCGAAAGCGATTTCATGCGCTGGGAGCGCTTCGACAAGGTGCCCCGCGTGGCCACTCACACTCCGTTCGGTGTGATCGAACTCATGCCCACGAGCGACTACGAAACCTACGGCTTCAAATATGTCAACGGCCACCCGTCAAACCCCGCGCGCGGCTTCCAGACCGTCACCGCGTTCGGCGTGCTGGCCGATGTGCACAACGGCTACCCCACCTTCCTGTCCGAGATGACCGTGCTCACGGCCCTCCGCACGGCAGCCACCTCGGCCATGGTTGCGAAGGCCCTCGCTCGGCCCGACTCCGAGACACTCGCCCTCATCGGCGCGGGTAGCCAGGCCGAGTTCCAAGCGCTCGCCTTTCGGGCGAACCTCGGCATCCGTTCGGTGCGCATCTGGGACACCGATCCCGACGCCATGGCGAAGTTCCTGCGCAACGTCACCCCGCTCGGCATCGACGTGACGATCGCCACCAGCGCAGCGGATGCCGTTGCCGGCGCCGACATCATCACCACCTGCACCGCCGACAAGACGCAGGCCACGATCCTCACCGCCGACCTCGTGCGCCCGGGCGTGCACATCAACGCCATCGGCGGTGACTGCCCCGGCAAGACTGAACTCGACCCGGCCATTCTCGACCTGGGCACGGTCTTCGTCGAATACCCGCCGCAGACTCGGATTGAGGGGGAGATCCAGCAGAAGGCCTCCGATTTTGCCGTCACCGAATTCTGGGAGGTGCTCGCCGGGCGTTCGGCCGGCCGCACGGATGCCGCGCAGATCACAATCTTCGACTCGGTCGGTTTCGCAATCGAAGACTTCTCGGCCCTGCGCTACGTGCGGGACGCCATCGACGGCACCGACTACTACGTCGATATCGACCTGGTGGCCAACCCCGACGACCCGAAGAATCTGTTCGGCCTCGTCGGCGCGCTCGCACCCGTCGGCTAACCGTCGATGTCGGTTCAGGCGCCAGCGGCCGTCGTCATGATTCGGCCGCACCACTTCTACCCAAATCCCGACACGGTCGCCGACAATGCGTTTCAGGTGGGGGAGCAGGCCGAGGAGTCGCGTACCGTGGCGGCAGCGGCCCTCGCCGAGGTGACGGCAGCCGCTGGGGCGTTGCAGGCCGCCGGTGTCACCGTGCACGTGTTCGAGGACACCCTGCCGGGCCGACCCGACAGCGTTTTTCCGAACAACTGGCTGTCGACCCATTCGGGTGGGCACGTGGCGTTGTATCCCATGTTTACGCCGAACCGTCGTACCGAGCGGCGCAGCGACATCGTCGAGTTTCTGAAATCCCACTATCGGGTGCAAGACGTCATCGACTATTCCGGCCTCGAACACGACAACGTCTTTCTTGAGGGCACCGGCGCGATGGTGCTCGATCACGCGAGCCGCATCGCCTACGTCTGCCGGTCGAACCGAGCGGATCCGATCGCCCTCGAACGCTTCTGCACCAACTTCGGTTACGAACCGATGGCCTTCGATGCGGCTGACGAATACGGCACGCCGATCTATCACACCAATGTTCTGATGTGCATCGGCACCGACTTTGCACTCGTCGGCAGCGAGCTGATCAGCTCGGCCGCTCGGCGGCGCGAGGTGCTCGAACGACTGGGTGGCCACGGTGGCGTGGTCATCGAACTGACGGCCGCGCAAGTGCGGGAGTTCGCCGGAAACACGATGGAATTGACGACGCCGACCGGGCGCATCCTGGCGGTATCAGGCCGGGCCGCGCGCAGCCTGACGCCGGAACAGACGGCGGTGATCGAACGGAGCTGCCGGATCGTGCCGCTCGATGTGCCGACAATTGAGTTAGCGGGGGGCTCGGTGCGCTGCATGCTGGCCGGCATTCATCTGGATGCCCGGCCTGCGGTTGTGGCCGGGTCCGGGCCTCGGCTGTCGGGGTCTCGACAGGCTCGACCAGCGGTTGTGCGTTGATCGTGCGCTTCCGGTGATCGAGCGCTCCCGTTGGTCGTGCGCTCCCGTTGATCGAGCGTGTCGAGATCCGGTCAGGGCGTATCTGGGTTGGCTCGCGGGGTCTCGACAGGCTCGACCAGCGGTTGTGCGGTGGTCGTGGGATCCCTGGGCGACACTGGGCGCGCATCCGTCAAGAAATAACGGATCGACCCGTGTCACCTCGCGAATTCAGTCACGAGAAGCCGCAAATGGCCCCGTGAATTGGATTCAAGGGGCCATTTGTGGCAATTCGCGAACGGTGGCGAAGAGGTTAGACCGTGACCGCCGCGAGTTCGTCGTAGGTCGAGAACTTCGTGGCGATGTCGCTGCCGGTGAAGTTGCCGATCCAGCCGTCGTCGTCATGGAAGAAGCGCACCGAGACATAGTCGGGGCGCGTACCCATGTCGAACCAGTGCGTGGTGTTCGCGGGCACCGAAATCACGTCGCCCTCTTCGCAGAGCACGGCGTAGACGTTGCCGGCCACGCGCAGGTAGAAGACGCCGGAGCCGCGTGCGAAGAAGCGGTCCTCATCGTCGTCATGCTGGTGCTCGCTCAGAAACTTCTGACGTGCAGTGGCGGCGGTTTCGGCGTAGGAGGGGTCCTCCGAGGGTGCGATGAAGACCACGTCGACAAAGGTGTATCCGTGCTCGGCGTTGACCGCGTCGATTTCGGTGCGGTACGCCTCAAGAACTTCGTCCTGGGTGGGGTTCGCCGACAGCTCCTTGAGCTCCCACCGGCTGAAACGCACGCCCAGCGGAGTCAGCGCCTCGACGATCGTGTCGGTGTCGCGGGTCTGCACGGTGGGCGTGGTCGTGTCGGTTTCGTCCCAGATTGTCAGGAGTGTCATAGCTGCAATGTTAGGGGGCGTTGAGGGTGTGACTCCAGCACGGACCTCCACCGCGGTAACGAAAAGTCACACAACGCGGCTGCATTCAGCGGATGCCGCTCAGCGAGTCTCGAGCTTGAAACGCAGCAACCACTCGATCAGCTCGGCGTGCCAGCGGGCCTGGTTCATGTCGGCACCCCAGGCGTACATGCCGTGGCGTCCGACCAGGATGGCGGGAACCTGTGCGTTCTCGGCTGTAGGGCGCACATACGCGGCTTCGAACGCGTCGCCGAGAACGACCATGTCCTGGTCGTTCGGAATGACCGGGATCACAACTGTTTCGTCGTGGGCTGCGTGACCGATGCCCTTCAGCATTTCGAGATCGCGCAGCTCGACACCGGTCGGCCAGTGCTCCGCGGCGACGACGGCGGCGAGTGCGTGCACGTGCACGACGGCCCCTGCCCCCGTGACGCGGGCTATGCGGGCGTGCAGACCAGCCTCGGCCGACGGCCGGTGGTCGGAGCCACCGATTCCCGGGGCGAGGTCGCCGTCGGCATCGACGATCACGAAGTCGAGCGGGTTCAGCTCACCCTTGTCGAGCCCCGAACCGGTGACGGCCAGGCGCAGGGGGTCGCGCTGCAGAGTGACCGACAGGTTGCCGGATGTGCCGCGCATCCAACCGAGGCTGGCGAACCGGGCCGCCTCGCTGGCCAGCAGGGCTCCCGACTGCGTCAGCGTCGCATCCGTGATGCCGTCGGGCGCGAACTGGTGTTCGATGACGAACTCATCCTGAAATGTGGTCGGGGTCATGCGAAAGCCTGCACAATCTTGATGTCGGAAAAGGAACTGACGGTGGGTACGTCGCCGAAGTCGGCGTCGAACCACGGTTCGCCGGGCCGGGAGAGAGCGATGACCTGCCAGCCGGCGTCGCGTGCTGCGGTGACTTCGTCGGGGTGGTCGGTGAGAAAGACGATGTCGCCGGCCGAAACACCGAGTGCCTCGGCGATGGCGTCGTACGAGGCCGGGTCCTTCTTCGAGCCGGCCGAAACCGTGTCGAAGTACGCGGTGATGAGCGGGGTGAGGTCGCCTTCGGGGGAGTGCCGGAACCAGGGAACCTGACTGGCGACCGAGCCGGACGAGAATACCGAGAGGCCGAGTCCCGCCGCATGCCAGGCGCGCAACTGCGGGATCGCATCGTCGAAGAAGTGCGAGCTGATCTCCCCTCGCGCAAAACCGTCGGCCCAGATCTGTCCCTGCAGCGTCTTGAGCGGGGTGGCCTTAACGTCATTCGCCATCCAGTCGTGCAGCACGGCGACGATCTGCGCGTCGGTCGCGTCGACGGGCAGCCCGGCGTCGGCGACCACCTGGGCGCGGGCCTCGATGGTGAGCTCCTCGGCGGCATGCTCGGCGAGGTAGGGCGCAAGGCGTGGCCGCGCATAGTCGTAAAGGTCGCCCAGGATGAAACCGGCCGCGCTGGTGGTGCCCTCGAGATCGACGACGATCGTCTGGGCCGAGACGGATACCTGCGGGGCGTTGGTCATGATTGGTCCTTGTGCGGGGGCTGGGAGCGCGCGGCGAAGCCGACTCGTTGACACTACAGGCGATTCAGGGACCCCCGGGGCGGGTGCCGGGCCGCGACCGCAGAGGCCAGTCGGCGAGCGGAATCGGTGGCATCCGTTTATGACCAAGTGTTACTGCGCGGGCCTGAAGCCCGTCGCACAGAGCTGGCGGATGGTGCCGGCCGGCCAGCGGTTTTGGCCGAGTGTGGACCCCTCGATAGTCTGGGCACGCGGCCTCCAATTGCACGCGCCTTCGCAGGCCGGCTTCTGAACCGCCGCCGCACCACCCCCACCCTCGCTTTCCTACCGCCTCCGCAGCAGCACCTGTGCCGCAGCGCGAGACGGTGAGTCTGCGTGAGCTTCCGCCCAACGCTGAGCCGGCTCGACCGGCCTCGACACCCGCTCCGAAGGAATCCGATCGATGAGAAGCAAACTTGGCCTGGCCGTCGTCGCGATCGGAGCCGCACTGGCGCTGACGCTCACCGGATGCTCCGCAGAGAGTTCCGAGAGCTCCGAAGGTGCCCCAAGCTTTAAGATCGCGACCAATGCCTGGATCGGCTACGGCCCCTGGTACATCGCGATGGACCAGGGATTCGACGTCGAGGAAGGCGTTGCACTCGACCTCGTAAACATTGAAGACCCGAGCGCTTTCCGCGCGGCGGCGCTCAGCGGCGACGTCGACGGCGCCAACTTTGCGACGAGCGACTGGCTGAAGAACTTCGACAAGCTCGACATGCCCGTCGTGCTGCTGCAAGACGTGAGCACCGGCGCCGACGCCCTGGTGGCCACCTCAGGAATCAACTCGTTGGCCGATCTGAAGGGCAAGCGGGTCGCCTACCAGACCGGCGAATTCAACGAGATCATGGTCGACACCGCGCTCAAGCAGAGCGGTCTGACCCTGGCTGACGTCACGCAGGTCGAGATTCCGGTTGAGCAGTCCGCTGCCGCACTGATCTCGGGTCAGGCAGACGCCGCGGTGATGTATGAACCGCACATCTCGGCAGCGCTTGCCGCCGACTCCAGCCTCACGAGCATCTACACTGCCGGCGAAAACCCGGGAATCATCGGCGACGTTCTCGCGGTGAACTCTGGTTTCCTCAAGGCGAATCCGGATGTGGTCACTGCGGTCGTCAAGGCCTGGGACCGCGGCGTCGCTTACCTGGCCGCGAACCCGGAGAAGGGTCGCCAGATCGTCGCGGATGCCCTCGGCACTCCGCTCGCGGATCTCACCGCAGCGTTCGACGGCGTGAGCTACTACACCGCCGCCGACAGCGTCGAGCAGTTCTCGGATGTCTTCCCGAACGTGACAGCACCGATGATCCTCGACGCTTTGAAGGCGACCGGGCAGATCACGTCCACGCCGGACCTCTCGAAGGCGATCGACATGAGCTTCGCCCAGTCCGCCGTTAAGTAGCACAGACGTGGCAGATACACGCACCCCGAACACCCTGTTCCGGCTCGATGGGGCGATCTCGGCGCGCCGCTATACCCTCATCGCAACTGCGATGTTCGTGTTCGTGGGCCTGGCCTGGTGGGCGATCGCCTCGACCGGAATGGTCAAGTCAATCTTCTTGCCCAGCCCGGCCGCCGTGGCCGGCCGCCTTGCCGAGCAGGTGGCCAACGGCCAGTTGATGGGTGACATCGGTGTCTCGGTGCTGCGCATTCTGAGTGCGTTCCTGGTGTCGGCTGCTTTGGCGTTGCCGCTTGGGTTGCTGATGGGGCGCATCCGCTTCTTCGAAGCTCTCTTCGTTCCCTTGACCGAGTTCATCCGGTATATGCCGGTGGTGGCATTTGTTCCGTTGACCGTTGTCTGGGTGGGTGTCGGCGAGTTGCAGAAGCTCGTACTGATCTTCATCGGAACCTTCTTCGCCCTGCTTTTGATGATCATGGACAACGTGCATCGCACGCCGAAGGAATTCGTCGAAAGCGGCCGCACCTTCGGCATGTCCGAGCGCCGCATTCTCTGGCGGATCGTGCTGCGCGCGTCGTGGCCGACCATCTGGGACTCGTTCCGGCTCGCGCTCGGCTGGTGTTGGACCTGGCTGGTTCTCGGCGAACTGCTGACCGCGAGCTCCGGGCTGGGCTTTCGAATCACGCTTGCCCAGCGCTTTCTCGACACCGAGCTCATCTTCGGGTACATCCTGGTGCTCGGCTTGCTCGGACTCATCACCGATCAGGTCATGCGCCTGATCGGCCGCCTCCTGTTCACCTACGCGAAGTAAGGGCCACGGATGTCTATCACCCTTGAAAATGTCGGCGTGCGTTTCGGCGGCGGCACCAACGCGGTGTGGGCCGTGCAGGATGCCAGCTTGACGATCGAGCGAAACCAGTTCGTCTCGATCGTGGGCACCTCGGGCTGCGGCAAGAGCACGCTGCTCTCGGTTGTCGGCGGGCTGCTGGCGCCGACCGAGGGAACGGCATCCGTCGACGGAGTGCCGATCAGGAAACCGGGCCTCGACCGCGGAATGGTGTTTCAGAATTACAGCCTGTTCCCCTGGTTGACCGCGCAGCAGAACATCGAATTCGTGCTTAAAGAGACCGGCACGACCCGCGCGG
This sequence comes from Leifsonia psychrotolerans, assembly GCF_013410665.1. Lineage (NCBI taxonomy): Bacteria > Bacillati > Actinomycetota > Actinomycetes > Micrococcales > Microbacteriaceae > Glaciibacter > Glaciibacter psychrotolerans. The sequence goes on from NZ_JACCFM010000001.1 coordinate 3,558,118, forward strand.
CGGAGCGCACCGACCGGGCACGCGAGATGCTGTCGGCCGTCGGGCTGATGGACTTCGCAGACAAGTTCCCGTCGGAGCTTTCCGGTGGGATGCGGCAGCGCGTGGCGATCGCCCGCTCGCTCTCGTATCGGCCGTCGATTCTGCTGATGGATGAGCCGTTCGGCGCCCTCGATGCCCTCACCCGGGGGCTCATGCAGGAGCTTCTCGTGACGATCTGGGAGCAGTCCGACCTGACGGTACTCTTCATCACCCATGACATTGCCGAGGCTGTGTTTTTGTCGGACCGTGTGCTCGTCATGACGAACCGTCCGGGGCGTATCAAGGCCGACATCCCCATCGACCTGCCGCGCCCCCGCACCGAGGGGCTCATTCGTTCGCCCGAGTTCGGTGTGCTCGAAGAGCAGGTGCTGGATCACATCAAGGCAGAGTCGCGCGCTGCGGAGCATCTCGCTCCAACGGATGCCCGCGCTCGGTTCTCGTCGGTCGTTTAGGGTCGGCTCGCGGGGTCTCGACGAGCTCGACCAGCGGGGGAGCGTGTTTCCGTTGGTCGGCCTGTATCCGTTGGTCGGCCTGTATCCGTTGATCGAGCGTGTCGAGATCGAGGGTGCGGGGTGCGGGCCTGGCGGGGTCTCGACGGGCTCGACCAGCGGTGGGAGCGTGTTTCCGTTGGTCGGCCTGTATCCGTTGATCGAGCGTGTCGAGATCGAGGGTGCGGGGTGCGGGTCTGGTGGGGTCTCGACGGGCTCGACCAGCGGTGGGAGCGTGTTTCCGTTGGTCGGCCTGTATCCGTTGATCGAGCGTGTCGAGATCGAGGGTGCGGGGTGCGGGCCTGGCGGGGTCTCGACGGGCTCGACCAGCGGGTGGGAGCACTCAGTCGGTGATCGACGCCTGAAACAGGTACCGGTCGCCCCGGTACGCCTGCACGGTGAACTCGATCGGCTGACCATTTTGCCCCAGAGTGACCTGCGTAGCCACCAGCAGCGGAACGAGCGAGGAGATCTCGAGCAACTCGCGCTCGTCATCCGTCGCGTTCCGCGCCTCGACCGAGTAGCTCGCGCGTCCAGGAATCTGCGGAGGGGTCGCAGCGCGCAGGGTGGCATAGAGCGATGCCTCGGTGAAATCGGTCACAGTGAGGGCAGGGCAAAGCGCGAGCGGTACACGGTTGTGCTCGAGCACCACCACGTTGCCGTCGAGGTAGCGCAGTCGACGGAGCTCGAACAGTTCGGTGCCCGGAGCAACGCTAAGGGTTTCGGCCTCGACGATTGTGGCGGGGCGCGCCCGCGCATCGAGCACGCGGGCGTGGGTACGGAGGTTGCGGATGCGGGCGTAGTCGGCGAAACCGCGCACCGTGTTCGAGCGCTCTTCTTCGCTTGGCGCCAGCGCCTGCATGACGAACCAACCCCGTGAGTGTGACGGACCGATCAGTCCGGTGGATTCGAGCACTCCCAAGGCCGCGCGCAGAGTGACGCGGGAGACGCCGAACGACTCTGCCAGGGTGCGTTCGGAGGGGAGCTTGTCGCCCACCGAGCAGCCGTCGATGCGTAAGGCCGCATGCAGCTTCTCGGCGATTTGGCCGTAGAGCGGGAGGGCATCGGTGCTGAGCAGTCCGCGCGGCGGTGTCACAACTGCATTCATACCAGAAGCATACCAGAATGATACTTTTGACATACCGAAGTGGGCCGAGTTATTCTCGACAGGCTGAGTGAGCGTGACACTCGTCACGCGTCGGTGCTCTCTCGTTAGGAATCACTGTGACTAGTTCGTTCACGTCGGACATCGATCTCGACGCTCTGGGTGTCGTGCACACCGACCGTGAGATTCACCAGCAGCCCCGTCTCTGGCGGGAGGTCGCCGCGAGCCTGGCCGTGCTCCGCCGCGAGGTCGACGCCTTTCTCGCCCCGATTCTCGGTGACGCGCACGCGCGCATCATTCTGACCGGCGCCGGCACCTCGGCGTTCGCCGGAGCCGTGCTCGCCCCGGTGCTGACGCGCCGACTGGGACGTGCGGTCGAGGCGATTGCCACGACCGACCTCGTGTCGAATCCGCTCGAATACTTCACCCCCGACGTGCCGACAGTGCTCGTCTCGTTTGCTCGTTCCGGCGATAGCCCCGAGAGCTTCGCGGCCACCCAGCTGGCCGACCAGGTTCTCACGAACGTGCGCCACCTGGTCATCACGTGCAACCCCACGGGTCGCCTGGCCACGACGAGCGCGACGCGCGATGACGCTCTCGTGCTGCAGATGCCCGACGGATCCAACGACAAGAGTTTCGCAATGACGTCGAGTTTCACCTCGATGACGCTCACGGCCTATCTCGCATTCGCCGGTGAGGTCGAGCCGGCGCACCTCGACGCCCTCGTCGCCGCGGGTGAGAAATTGCTCGGGGCGCGCGCCGACGAGATCCGCTCGCTGGCATTGACGGCACCCGGCCGGCTCGTCTACCTCGGCAGTGGAGCGTTGCAGGGACTCGCGCGCGAGTCGGCGTTGAAGATGCTCGAGCTGACCGCCGGCGAGGTCATGGCAATCTCCGATTCTCCGCTTGGCTTCCGACACGGCCCGAAGTCGATGATCAACGCCGAGACGACAGTGATCGTCTACCTCTCAAACGACCCGTACACGCGCCAATATGACCTCGACATCGTCGCCGAGCTCACGGGGAACCTTGACCCGAGCCGTGTCGTCGTCGTGAACGGCACCACCGCCGAGACCAGCGCCGGCACGGCGGTTCCTCTCACCGGCACGGCCGACCTCGATGACGCTCTGCTGGCGCTCGCCGCCGTGCTCGTCGCCCAGTTGATCGCCATGAACACCTCGGTTGCACTTGGCCACACGCCCGACAACCCGTTCCCGTCGGGCGTCGTAAACCGTGTCGTGCAGGGCGTGACCCTGTACCCACTGGCCGACGAGGTGTACTGAGCTGACGCGGCCGCGCTACGCGCCGCGGCCAGCTGATCGTCAATCGGCGTGCGCGCCGTTGTAGTGGTGCTCGAACACCATGCTCGTGCGGGTCGAGGCCACGGCCGGGTTCGCCGAGAGGTTCTCGAGCACGAAGTCGCGCACGTCGTCGGAATCACGCGCCATCAAATGAATGATGAAGTCCTCGGCGCCGCCGAGAAAGAACACCTGCAGGACATGTGGCATCACTCGGATCTCGTCGCGGAAGGCGGGGATCTGGGTTCGCGCGCCCGGACGAATGTTGACGCTGATCAAGGCCTGCAAGCCCAAGCCGAGTGCCTTCGGGTTCACTTGCGCGGTGAAGCGAGTAATGATTCCACGGCTCACCAAGGCCCGCACTCGCACGACGCAGGTTGATTCAGCGATTCCCGCCGCATGCGCCAGTCGGCTGTTGGTCATGCGGGAGTCAGCCTGGAGCTGATTGATCAGGATGAGGTCGATGTCATCGAGGTTCTGTGCGTTGTGAATTCTCTTCACCTGCCTGACTCGTTAACGTGCGCAAACCGCATAATTTGCGGTGGATTGAGTATAATCGGTAGATTCCACGGTTGTCGTCGGATTCAAGCGAAGTAAAAGCAAAATTACTTCTGAGAACCGGTGATGACCGGCGACGACAATGAAGACGGAGCAGCACATGAAGGTCGGCATCCCCACCGAGATCAAGAACAATGAGAATCGGGTGGCCATCACCCCGGCTGGTGCGAACGAGCTGACCCGCCGCGGTCATGAGGTGCTCATTCAGAGCGGAGCCGGCGTCGGCTCCAGCTTCACAGACGCCGACTACGAGGGTGCAGGAGCCACGATTCTCGACACGGCCGCCGAAGTGTGGGCGGCCGCCGAGCTCCTGCTCAAGGTGAAAGAGCCCATCGCCTCCGAATACGGCCTGATGCGCCGCGACCAGGTGCTTTTCACCTATCTGCACCTCGCGGCCTCGCGCCCGTGCACGCAGGCCTTGCTCGACGCCGGAACGACCTCGATCGCCTACGAAACCGTGCAGCTTCCCGACCGGAGCCTGCCGCTTCTTTCACCCATGAGCGAGGTCGCCGGGCGCCTCTCGGTGCAGGTCGGCGCGTACCACCTGATGAAGGCGGCCGGGGGCAAGGGGATGCTGCTCGGTGGCGTTGCCGGAACCCCGAAGGCCAAGGTAGTCGTGATCGGCGGCGGTGTGGCCGGCGAGCACGCCGCGGCCAATGCGCTGGGAATGCAGGCCGACGTCACCATTATCGACATCTCACTGCCGCGTCTGCGTCAGCTCGAAAACCGGTTCAACGGCGAGATCCAAACCCGTGCGTCCACCCACTTCGAGATCGCCGAGCAGGTGCGTGATGCCGACCTCGTGATCGGGTCGGTGCTCATCCCCGGATCGAAGGCGCCCAAGCTCGTCACGGATGAAATGGTCGCGTCGATGAAGCCGGGTTCGGTTCTCGTCGACATCGCCATCGACCAGGGTGGATGCTTCGAGGGATCGCACGCGACGACTCACGACGACCCGATCTTCGCCGTGCACGACAGCATCTATTACTGCGTCGCCAACATGCCGGGCGCCGTTCCGGCCACCTCGACGCGTGCGCTGACCAACGCAACACTGCCCTACGTGATCGCACTGGCCCAGAAGGGCTGGAAGCAGGCCCTGACCGATGACGCCGCGCTGGCGTTGGGACTCAGCACCCATGACGGCCGAGTCACGAACGACCACGTCGCCGCAGCGCTCGACCTGCCGCTTCTGCCGCTCGCCGACATCCTCGGCTAGGTTCGGAGGCGATGACGCCGGCAGCTGGGGCCACGGCCTCGGCTGTCGGCGTTGGTCGATCTGCGCGCGGCGGAGGCGCGGGGTGTCGTTAGCATTGACCTGTGAACTCTGCGCATGATTTTCTCGGACTGCTGGCCGAGCTGTTCACCTGGATCGGCCTCGTGGTCGGAGGGCTCTGCCTGGTCGCGCTGCTGATCACCCGATCGGCCAGCGCACGCTGGATCGAAACCGATGCGATCGTGGTCGAGGAGAAGGGCGGTGTGCTGCGCTGGATGTCGGGCGACGGCCTGCACGAATGCTCGCTGACCCCATCGCAACGCGAGGAACTACAGCACGTCGAGGGGCTGCGCGTGTACTATCGCCCGGGTCAGCCCGAGCGCATCCGGTTCGAGCGCACGGGCCACGGCGAGAAGACGGCGCGCCTGCTCACCTGGCTCATGCTGGGCCTGGGAGGTGGCGGGGCGGTCGGATCGATCGTGCTTCTCTTCGTCGAGGCCTGATCGTCAGCCCGCTGAGCCCACCCCGCGTCGAGCCGGCCCACCGTCTGCACACGTCACCTCTGCCAACGTCACCTCTGCCCACGGCACCACAACCTGCACTGAGGCGACTGAGCGGTTCCCGCCCAGGTCGATGGCGACCAGATCCACGAGCAATACCGTTCCCGAGGGCAACCGGGGAAAGTCATAACCGAGCGCCGGCAGGTCGGCCCACAGGCCATCGTCGGCGCTGGCAGCCCACTCCTCGCTTCCGTCGGCGAGTACCGTGAGCAGTTCCGGAGCGATAATGCCGGCCGGCTCTGCCGTCAGAGCGCCGTAGTTCCCGGTGCGGGCGTTGTAGCTGTAATAGAGCTCGCTGATCAGGTCTCCAGTATCCGAGTCGACGACCAGATCCAGGTATCCATTCATCTCCGTTTCGCCGTCGCTGATGGTCAGAAAGCTGAGATCGTAGCTCCCCTCGATCAGCCCTGAATCGTCGGGCAGCTCGGCGGTCTCCTGCCCCAGGTAGGTGATCGAACCGTCGCCCTCGACCAGTCCATATCGAATGAACGTTTCTGTGATGCTCGTGGCTGCTGCGGCGTCGAAATGGGCGGTGACCGTCACGCCGTCGCTGTCGAAACTGGCTGTCGCACCGCTCGTGAACGAACCGCTCGCAGCCGAGGTCTCCTGGCCGCGCGTGTAGTAGGAATGCAGAAAATCAAGCCAGGAGGTGGCGACACTCAGCTGCTCATAATCGCTGTCGAAGGCGTCGGCTGAGGGTGGGAAATAGATCGACAGGCCTGTGGCGCCCCGCGTCACCGGCCCGTCCACCTTGGCGACGACAACATCGTTGATGGTCTGGGCGCGAGAGCGGCCCACCGCCGGGGCGATGCTCTGGATACGAGAACTCAGGGTGGTGCTGAAGGTTGCGAGTGCGTCGTCCACCTCGGCCATGCGAGTGAGGTCGACCAGAGACAGAGTGATCTCCGCATCCGTCTGCTCATCCTGTGCCTGGGCCTCAAAGCCCTCGATGAGGGCGCGACCGAGGTCGTCGACATCGGCATCGGGAGTGTCGACCAGATACTGCAGAGACGTATAGTCCCAGCTATGACCCGGCTCGAGCTCTGCGAGGCTGAGCGTGTCTTCCTCCGCGGATTCATCGCCGCCGACGCCCGGCCAGGAAGCACCGTGGTCCGCGATGATCACCGCGTAGTGCTCGGCCGGATAGGTGGTCATCCCCCAGGCGAGGAAGTCGGCGACCTCGCAGCCGGTCAGAGTGCCGAGGGTCAGCGCAAGCAGCAGGCTTGTGGCGGCCACCGGTCGCAGGCCGAACACGCGCCTGGGTCGGCTCACAGCCCGACGAAGGGAATGAACGCAGTGAGAGTGATCGACACTCCGAAGATCACAACGCCGGTCGACCCGAGAATCACCTGGATGCGTGTCTGGCGAACGACGGCGGCGATACCGAGCAGGAACAGCGAGATCGACATCATCACGGTGTAGAGCGTGAGCCGGTCACTCAGGCTGTTGAAGTCATCACCCTGGGAGACCACCGTCACCGATTCGGCCTTCATCTCCTGGTAGCTGCCGAAAAGTGCCGTCTGGTAGTCCTCATTGTCGAGCGGGCTGTAATACGTGGATGCGTCGGCCTCGTTCTGGCCCGCGGCCCATTCGATGGCCCCGGCCAGATCCTCGGAGACGGCCTGGAAGCTCAGTACGTCATACGTGTTCTGCGCGTCGGCGGCCGCGACCGGGTCGGAACTCTCGGACGCGATGGCCAGCTCGGTCAGGCGGTTCCAGAGCTGGGCGTCCTGCACGTACTGCTGGTTGCCCTCCAGATAGAGCGACTCCGCCTCGGTGGCGAGGTTGCCGCCGCGCTGGTAAGCGCCGGCCATCTGGCTGTCGTAGAGAGCCGCCTGGAACGAGGCGTAGGCGATACCGATCGACGCAATGCCCAGTAGCACGGCGATGCTCAGTTCAATGCGATCACGCATCCGTCGGGACGAGGTTTCGGCGCGGTCGATCGTATCGGTGACAGTCATGAGTGGGCTCCAAACGGCTGTGAGACAAAAGTCCAGATTAGCGAAGGGACCCCTGCGCTTTTACCGTTTGAGTACCCCACTTTGGCGCGGAGGAGGGGCAGCGCGGCGCGGGGCGCCCGCGCGCAGGCCGAGTGTCTGCTGAAACGCCCTGGCCGGGATGGGCGCCGCGGAATACCATTGAACATTCCGTTCTGCCTGCAGCATCCGTGTGAAAAGCACCCGTGGCAAGGAGCTCGTTCATGACCATCATCGAGGCGACTCAGCTCACCAAGACCTACCGCTCCAAGACCGGCCCCGTGCACGCCCTGGCCGGGCTGAGCCTCGCGGTGCCCGAGGGAAGCGTGCAGGCGCTGCTCGGCCCAAACGGCGCCGGAAAAACGACAGTCGTCAAGGTGCTGACCACCCTGATCCAGCCGGATTCCGGCACGGCAATCGTCGACGGCATCGACGTGGCCCGAAATCCGAAAGCCGTGCGCCGCATCATCGGGGTGTCCGGCCAATACGCCGCGGTCGACGAGAACCTCACGGGCTTCGAGAACCTTGAAATGGTGGGGCGGCTGTATCACCTCGGCCGCACCCTGGCTCGGCGGCGGGCCAAGGAACTCATCGAACTGTTCGAGCTGACGGAGGCTGGAAACCGGCCCGTCAAAGGATTCTCCGGGGGGATGCGGCGCCGCATCGACCTGGCGGGCGCCCTGGTGATGAACCCCAAGGTGCTCTTCCTCGACGAGCCGACCACCGGGCTCGACCCGCGCAGCCGCCTCGCAATGTGGGACGTGATCACGAAGCTTGTCGCCGAGGGAACCAGCGTGCTGCTCACGACCCAGTATCTCGAGGAGGCCGATCAACTGGCGGACAGCATCTCGGTGATCGACGATGGAATCGTGATCGCCGAGGGCACTTCCGACGAACTCAAAGCCCAGATCGGCGGGCACCGGGTTGTCGTGGTGCTTGTCGATGCGGACGACGGGCCGGCCGCCCGCGAGATTGTGGGGCGGTCCGGAGCCGCCACGGCCGCCGTGTCGAAGGATGGCCGCACTCTCGAGGTGGCCGTGACCGACGGGCCGGTGGCGCTGCAACGGGTGCTGGCCGATCTGGGTGAGGTGGGCATCCGTCTGCATGACGCCGGCATGCGGCGGCCGACGCTCGACGACGTGTTTTTGAAACTCACCGGTCGACATGCCGAAAAGCCGGCCGACGGCGAAGGCGACGACGACGACGAGAATGAAGCCAGCCTGGAGGCCGTGCGATGAGTATCGCTCGCCCGCTTGGGCTTTCGAACCCCCTCCTGACCTGGTCCTCTGACGGCTGGACGGTGACCAAACGCAACCTGATCAAGATCAAGCGGGTGCCTGAACTGCTGATCTTTGCCGTGATTCAACCGATCATGTTCGTGCTCTTGTTCAGCCAGGTCTACGCCGGGTCGATCTCGGTTCAGGGCACCGACTATGTGCAATTTCTGATGGCCGGCATCTTCGCTCAGACCGTTGTGTTCGGCTCGACGTTCTCGGGCGCCGCGATGGCGCAAGATCTCAAGGAGGGAATTATCGACCGGTTTCGCAGCCTGCCGATGAGTGGCTCGGCGGTGCTGATCGGACGCACGAACAGCGACCTGGTGCTCAACACCCTGTCAATGATGATCATGATGGTGACCGGGGTGCTCGTGGGCTGGAGGGTGAACTCGTCGTTTCCGGAGTTCCTCGCAGGGGTGGGATTGTTGCTGCTGTTCAGCTATGCGTTCAGCTGGGTGATGGCACTGCTGGGCATGAGCGTACGCAGCCCCGAGGTCATCAACAACGCGTCGTTCCTCATCCTGTTTCCGCTGACCTTCATCTCGAATGCGTTCGTGCCGAGCTCGACATTACCCACCCCACTACGCATCTTCGCCGAATGGAACCCGGTCTCGTCGCTCGTTCAAGCGGCTCGGCAGCTCTTCGGAAATCTCGGCACGGCACCTGTGCCCGACGTGTGGACCATGCAGAACCCCATTCTCACGGTACTGATCGGTGTCGCGGTGATGCTTGTCGTGTTCGTGCCCCTGTGTATCAGGAAGTTCGCATCAATCAGCTCGCGCTAACCCGAGCGATACCGATAAGGAGAAAATCATGGCTTCACACGAATTAGGGATTTCGCACGGATTCAGCGGGTTCTCGGTGCCCGATATCGACGCTGCGCGCGGGTTCTACGCCGAAACCCTGGGTTTGGCGGTGACGGATGCCGGGATGGGCCTCCTCTCGCTCGAGCTGCCCGGCGGAGCGATGGTCACCGTCTACCCGAAGCCCGATCACCAACCGGCCGTGTTCACGATCGTGAACTTGGTTGTGGACGATATCGATGTCGCAGTCGATGGGCTCACAGCGAAGGGTGTGGAGTTCATCCACTACGACGGCTTTGGGCAGGACGAGAAAGGGATCGCGCGCTCGGGGGGAGACAATCCCGGCCCATCGATCGCCTGGTTCACCGACCCGGCCGGCAATATTTTGTCGGTCTTGCACACCGACTAAACGCTGGCCGGCGGCTAGCGGCTGCCGCGCCGCTTGTTGCGCGCGGCAGCCGAGGCTCGCGTGCGGTTCTGGATGGCGCCCGGCTTCTTTTTGGCCGGGGCCGGCTTCTTCTTAGCCGCCTCTTCGCGGGCCAGCTTGGCTGCGGCCTTGGCCTTCGCCGTCGCTTTCTCCTTCTTCACCGGCTCGCCACGCACGACGACCGTCGCACCGCGTGAGCTTGCCGCGCTACGTCCGCGCACGATGCCAATGAATTCCTCAACGTTCGGTGTTTTCGCCTCAGCGAGCCAGGCGAGCGCGATCTGGGTCTCGACGACGCCTTCGACCGGGCGGGAAATGACGCCCTTGCGGTTGTGGAGACGGGCCAGCGAATGCGGCAGGATCGCGATGCCGACGCCGGCCGCGACCTGCTCCATCAGATCGTCGAGGTCGTGCATGCGCGGCAGCGCACGCCGACTGCCGTCACGGACCTCGGTGGCGATGTCGCGCCATTCCGGAATCGTGTCGGGATCCTGCAAGAGGTGCTCATCCGCGAGGAGCTCGAGCGGCACGGAACCGCTCTCATCGACCGCGGCGATGGCATGGTCTTTCGCGGCCACAACGACTGGAATCTCGGTGTACAGGTTGATCAAGCCCAAGCCCGTGGTGTCGACCGGAAAACGCACAAGACTCACGTCGGCGCGCTCGTCTCGCAGTACTGTGACCTGCTCGGTCGGGTTGGCCGAGTCGGTTCGAAACACCTCAAGGGGGATCTCGGGAAAACGTTCGGCCCAGATTCGCGTCCACTTGGTGGGCGTAACGCCGGCGACGAAGGCGATTGAAAAGGTCACCGGCATCCTCTCTTCTCAGTGCGGTTCGGGGTATGAGGCAGGCATTCAAACAGTTTCACTGTGTTCCCAGGCTATACGCTTGACCTATGACGTCCGAGAAGAAGCCCCAGACCATGAAGTCCGCCACGGCGGCACAGAAGCTCGGGATTCTGCTCGAAGCAGCACCCGACACGTTCCAGAACGCAGTGATCACCCGCACGGAGCTCGCCGAATTCACCGAGAACCCGCCGGCCTGGCTCACTACTCTGCGCACGGATGGCCCGCACCCGCGTCAGGTCGTCGCCGCCAAGCTCGGCGTGTCGATCTCTGGCTTGGCCCGCGCCGGCGTTGATGCTCCGCTGACGACCGCCGAAATCAAGGAGTTGCTGCAGGCTCCGCCCGCATGGCTCATCACGGAACGTGCCACCCAGGCCGAGGTACGTGCCGATCAGATTCGCGTGAAAGACGCCAAGGCTGAAAAGGCCGAGAAGAAGGAGCGTGCCGCTCGCGGTGCCGCTCAGCGCGCAGCGCACCGAGGCGCGTAGCGAAGCCACGCGCGGTGCGCTAGGCGGCAGCCCGCAATTCGGCAGCCTCGCTCATTTCAGCCCTGTCCCCAGCCATGAAGCCCTCGCACCACGTCGTTGTCAGACCGATGCCGCCGCGTACTGCTGGCGCAGGAACGTCGCGATGTCGCCCAGCTCGGCCTGCGAGATTGAATGCGCCATACCCTCATAAATGCGCTCGGTGAGTGTTGAGTGGGCGGTCAGCCAGGCCTGGGTGCGGTTGACGGCGCTCTCGGGAATGATCGGATCTGCGGTTCCGCGCCCCCAGAACACCGGCGGCCGCGACTCGGCGAGGCGCGCATCGGCGTCGGCCGCGCCATCCGCCACGAAGCCCGAGAGCTGCACCGCGAAGGCGAAACGTTCCGGGGCATGACGCAACAGCTGCAGACTCATTGCCCCGCCCTGTGAAAAGCCGAGCAGACCAACCGAGGTCGGCTGCTCGGGGAGCGCGTCGAGCCACTCCAGCACTCCCCGGGCCGCGGCGTCCACGGTCCCGGTCTCGGGCCGGCCCGACTGGTTCGCGAATGGGAACCAGGCGGCGCCATCCCCGACCGTCAGCGGCGCCCGGAGCGACGCAATGACGGGTTCAAGCGGCAGGTGCGGCGCGAGCGAGAAGAGGTCGCCCTCGTGGGAGCCGTAGCCGTGCATGACGATGAGCAACGGGCGGTTCACACGGTCGGCCGGACCCGCCGACCAGAGCACGGCGCCCGGGTCGATGCTGAGGGTGTGGTTGCTGTCGTTCATCGTCATCGTCATCCTCAATCTCTGTCGAGTGTGCTTCGTGCGAAGCCGTACCGCGTCGACTGCGTCAATCCTTCCATGAGGGGTGGAGAATAAACACATGAGCGTGCGCACACCCGACCCCGACTGGACGCCGAACCCCGACGACACCCCGCCGAGCACCAATCCCGGCTGGCTGACCGACGTCGAGCTTGCCGAGGTCCGCGGACGGCTGCCGCTGCTCTACGTCGAAGCGGTTCCGGTGCGCGTGGATGGGCTCGGTCAGGTTGTCGAGGTCGGCGTGTTGTTGCGTGCCACCCAGACGGGCGAAATGACACGGATGCTCGTCTCGGGTCGCGTGATGTATGGCGAGACGCTGCGCGAGGCACTCTTTCGGCACCTCGAGAAAGATCTCGGACCGATGGCATTTCCGCAGCTGCCGACCAGCCCGTTACCGTTCACCGTTGCCGAATACTTTCCGATGCCGGGCGTAAGCGCCTTCACCGACGAACGCCAGCATGCCGTCTCGCTGGCCTTCGTCGTGCCCGTCACGGGCACCTGTGAGCCGCGGCAGGATGCCCTCGAACTCACCTGGATGACGCCGGAGGAGGCCGCATCCGATGCCGTTTCGGCCGAGATGGAAGGCGGCCGCGGGGCGTTGCTGCGCACCGCTCTCGCCTCGGTGGGTCAGCTGCGCTGACCCGCTCGGCACCGCGCGATCCGTCGACTTTCTCTGTCGCGGTCGAGTTTGCCGGATGCGCAGGACGAACTCGACCGCAACTGCTGAACTCGGCGGGCGGCGGGCGGCGGGCGGCGGGCGCTCACGCGACCCGATCTGATTGTGCTGGTGCTGGCCTACGCCAGTCCGAGGGTCTTCAAGAACAGAGCCGTGTAGCGGGGCACGTCAACGTCGAGGGCGATCTCGGCGGTCTCCCAGACGTCGGCGAGTCCGTGCATGAGATCTTCGCCGGCCGTCTGTCGCATGTCGACGAGGGTCTGCCCACGCCCGTATCCGGCCAGTTCGACGCGCACCGGACGGATCTGGGTGCGTAATGCGCCCGGATCGACAAGTGCGCAGACCGCGCCGGCGTCACCGATCAGGCCGGAGTACACCGTTGCGGAGTCGGGGCCCGCGTTGACGCGGTTCGTCAGCAGCGAGCCGACGGTGCGTCCGAGCGTCGTTTCGTGCTCGAGCAACGCGACAGCGACCTCTTCGGCGACAGCAACCTGATTGAACACGTCAAGGCCGTACATGAACGTGGGAACGCCGGAGTCGAGCACGATGGCGGCGGCTTCCGGATCGTGCCACACGTTGAACTCGGCAACGGCAGTGGCGTTGCCGACGCTGGCCGAGCCGCCCATGAAGACGATGCGCTCGATCTTGCTGGTGATGTCGGGGTATTGACGAAGCAGCAGAGCAAGGTTCGTCTGCGGGGCTAGCGCAACCAGGGTGACGGGGCGCTCGCTGTCCTGAATGAGCTGGTGCATGAGCTCGACAGAGCTGATCGGCAGAGCAGTGCGCTCGCTCGGCGGCAGACGCAGGGTGCCCAAACCGCCCTCGCCGTGCACGTGGGAGGCGTCGCGAGCGCGCTCGATCAGGGGGCGCCGGGCTCCGGCAGCAACCGGAATGTCGGGGGCGTTTGCGACATCCAAGATGCGCAGAGTGTTCTGCACGACACGCTCGAGCGAGGCGTTGCCGGCCACGCAGCTAATACCGAGCACATCGATCTCGGGGTGCGCGACGGCGAAAAGGATGGCGAGGGCATCGTCAACGCCGGTGTCGACGTCGAGAATAACGGGGATGGTGGTCATCCACTCAGCCTAAGCGTTTCGAAAGTGGTCTGCCTGGTACCCACCCGCGCTGTCATCGGGGGATAAAAACGAAGAACAACTAGCGAACGAGTCGAACCTCGTGGATTTCCTCGCCAAGGAACGGCTGCGTCTGCTCCTCGCCATCGGGGGCGAAACTGTTGCGCTTGTAGAAACCGTGGGCGCGCGGGTTATCCGAGGCTACCCAGAGGTAGGTGGGTTCGTCGCCACAGGCGGCGTCGAAGAGCTTCTGGCCGATTCCGGTGCCGTGATAGGCATCGAGCAGGTAGATGAAGTACAGCTCGCGCGCGCGCGGCGCCTCGTTATCGCGGGCCGGGCCGGAACCCGAGAACCCGACGATCTCGCCGTCGACGAGTGCCGCGAACTGGCGAAAATCGTCGCCCTGGCTCATCCAGTGTGTCCACAGTTCGGCCATGCGTCGCGGCGACAGATTCGCCAGCGTGGCTTCGCTGATCAGGTGGTCATAGGTTTCATGCCAACAGGTTGCGTGTACGCGTCCAAGGGCTTCTGCGTCGACGTCACGTACCGGTCGAACAACTACTTCGGTGCTCATGAAGCGAGACTAGGCCAGCGGCACGCCGATACGAAATCGACGGATATCGTCCCCCGTCTTCTGGCGACTTTTCGGGTCGCTCACGACTCTGCAGGCGCGGTACGGATGCCGAGAAACGCAGAACGGGCCGGCCTCGAAAGGCCGGCCCGTTCTGGCTGAGTGTGCGTGTTGTGCGCGGCGGACTAGCCCTGCGCGCGACGCGGCGCCGAACGACGGGCGCCACCGGTGGAACCGGCCCCGCGCACGAGGCTGCCCACCTGCAGGCCGCCGGAGCGGCCCGAGGAACCCTGCCCGCCGGAGCGACCGGAGCCCTGTGCGCTGGAACCGGAACCCTGCGGGGCGTGGCTGCGACCTGAGGCCGCGGGACGACCCGAGCGGTCACGGCGTGCACCGCCGGCAGCGACGCTATCGCCGCCACGCTCGGTGCGACCACCGCGTGACTCCCCGCCACGGCCACCCTGGGCGCCGTCGCGTTCGTCGCGGTTGGTGCGCTTGCGCTGGGCGTTGGCGCCCTGTGAGCGACCACCCTGTGACTGGCCGCGCTGCGGCTGTTCCTGGCGCGGAAGCGGCTTGACGTACGCGGCAACCTCGCCGATGAGCGCGGCAACGGCCGGGGACGTCGCGGTCACACGCTGCGGGGTCACCTTGATGGCGGCCTTGCGCAGCAGCAGCTCGGTGTCTTTCTTCTGCATCGGAAGCATGACGGTGACGACGTCACCGGCGCTGCCGGCCCGAGCGGTGCGGCCCGAGCGGTGCAGGTAGGCCTTGTGCTCGGCCGGCGGGTCAACGTGAATCACGAGTTCGATGTCGTCGACGTGCACGCCGCGAGCCGCGACATCCGTGGCGACGAGAACGCGCACATCGCCAGCCGAGAAGGCGGCGAGGTTGCGGTCACGAGCGACCTGCGACAGGTTGCCGTGCAGGTCGACGGCCGGGATACCCGAGTCGGTGAGCTGCTTGGCCAGCTTCTTCGCGTGGTGCTTGGTGCGCATGAACAGAATGCGGCGGCCCTTGCCCGAGGCGAGTGCCTGAACGAGGTCCTTCTTCGCGTCGACGCCGTCGACCTCGAAGACGTGGTGGGTCATTGCCGACACGTGGCTGGTGGCCTCGTCGACGGAGTGCAGAACCTCGTTGTGCAGGAAGCGACGCACGATCTTGTCCACGCCGTTGTCGAGCGTGGCCGAGAACAGCAGGCGCTGGCCGTTGCTGGGGGTCTTGTCGAGGATGCGCGTGACGACGGGCAGGAAGCCCAGGTCGGCCATGTGGTCGGCCTCGTCGAGCACGGTGATCTCCACCGAGTCGAGGTTGACGAAGCCCTGCTTCATGAGGTCTTCGAGGCGGCCGGGGCAGGCCACGACGATGTCGACGCCGGCCTTGAGCGCGGCAACCTGACGGTTCTGTGAGACGCCACCGAAGATGGTGGTCGTGTTGAGGCCGTAGGCCTCGGCCATCGGGGTGAGCGCGGCGGAGATCTGGGTGGCCAGCTCGCGCGTCGGCGCCAGGATGAGCCCGAGCGGACGGCCCGGGCGACGCTTGCCGCCGGCGAGTGTGCCGCCGAGACGGGCGACCATGGGAATCGAGAAGGCCAAGGTCTTGCCCGAGCCGGTCTTCCCGCGGCCGAGCACGTCGCGGCCGTTCAACGTGTCAGGAAGGGTATCGACCTGAATGGGGAAAGCGGTGGTGAGTCCCTGCGCCGACAGTACGGCGACGAGGGGAGCTGGCACGCCAAGCGCGCCAAAGGTTTTTTCAGACAAAGTGGTGCCTTTCAGGCATCAGATTCCTGCCTACGAACCGACCCGCGCACAGCGGATTTCGGAACCAGAGAGGATTCACATGGCGAAGGTGCCGAAGGGCACATCCGTTCGCCGTAAGAATGATTCATTCCGAAATCGTTCCGAGCCGCCGAAGCGGGCTGGTGCGATAAGAAGAGGGCGTTCTACGACGCAGGGAGCGCAGTTATGCACTCGCAAGTACCTCAAGTCTAGCGGATGCTGTCAAATTGAGCGCCTATCGGTGCCAATCGGGGAATGCGCAGCGGTCGCCCCGCGTTGTTTCAGGCAACGACAACTGGAGGAATCATGAAGGCAGTTCTGGGCGACACCGTCATTGCAGAAGCACCGAAAGAGGAGCTGATCTCGATTGAGGGGAACTGGTATTTTCCTCCGGCGAGTGTGAAAGCTGGGCTGCTTGTGAAGAGCCCGACGCCCTACACGTGCCCGTGGAAGGGCGAATGTCAGTATTTCTCCGTCACGGACGGCGACAGCCTGCTGCCCGATCGGGCCTGGAGCTACCCCACCCCATACCCGGCGGCTTTCGACCGGGTTGGCGCGGACTTCAGCAACTATGTTGCTTTTTCGAAAGACGTCACGGTCGTCGACTAGGTAAAACTTCACTGAGGCCGGGCGCCGTTGGGCCATGACGGAGGCCAACGGAGGCCCCCTCGGTGGGGGACGCGAGAGCACATGCCGGTCGGAGCACTAGCCTGTAGTGCTTCTCCCTTTTCCCGGCGCACCAGCGGGTGCAGGCTCAGAAAGACTCTTTAATGGCATCCCTCCTCATCTGCTGTACCCCGGTTCACGGCCACGTCGCCCCGCTCCTCGCGGCCGCTACCTCGCTGGTCACACACGGTCATCGCGTGCGTTTTCTCACGGGCGCGAAATACCGGGGCAAAGTGGAGGCCACGGGCGCAGAGTTCCTGCCGCTGCCGCAGGAGGCCGATTACGACGACGCCGACCTGGATGCCGCGTTCCCGGGCCGAGTCGGACGCAGCGGCATCGACGGCATCCGTTATGACATGACGACCATTTTCGTGAAGCCGATGCCCGCCCAGGCGCGGGCCGTCGAGGCGGCCATCGCGGCCGAGTCGGTCGACGTCATCTTGAGCGAACCGATGTTCACCGGCCTGGCCGCACTCGTCGACCGCCCCGGACGACCGGCCATCGTGAGCCTGGGCATCATCCCGCTCGGCCTGCCCAGCCCCGATACTGCACCGATGGGGTTTGGCCTGCCGCCGATGAAAGGCCCGGTCGGGCGTGTTCGCAATGCGCTGCTGTCGTCGTTCGCCGAGCACGTTGCCTTCGCCCCCGTGCAGAAAGAGGCGTCACGGCTGGCCACCGAGGTGAGCGGCCAGCCCCTTGACGGCTTTTTCATGAACTGGCTATCGAAAGCGGATGCCGTGGTGCAGTTCACCGTGGCGGAATTCGAGTATCCGAGGCGCGCAACACCGCTGCCCGTGCATTTTGTCGGCCCGATCGCCCGCACGGTGCCCTCCGAGGGCGCCCTGCCGGACTGGTGGGACGAGCTCGACGGTTCGCGCCCCGTGATCCATGTGACGCAGGGTACCGTCGCGAACAAAAATTATGACGAGCTGATCGCGCCGGCGATGCTCGGGCTCTGTGCCGAGGATGCTCTCGTGGTGGTGAGCACCGGGGGGCGTGCGGTGTCGACGTTGCCGCATCCGTTGCCGGCTAATGTGCGCGCGGCCGAGTATCTGCCCTACGACAAGCTGCTGCCGTTGACCGATGTGTTGGTCACCAATGGGGGATACGGCGGAGTGCACTATGCGATGGAGCACGGGGTTCCGCTCGTGGTGGCGGGCACCACCGAGGACAAGGTCGAGGTGACGGCTCGGGTGGCCTGGAGCGGGGTGGGCGTGAACCTGCGTACAAACAAGCCGACGCCGGGTGCGATCGGCGACGCCGTGCGCCGCGTACGAGGCACCCCCAGCTTCCGCGTCGCGAGCGCGAGCATCGGCCGCAAGATTGCCGCCTCGTCCGGGCTCGACGGCCTGAACGAGGTCGTCGTGAAGTTGGCCGAGAGCCGCTGAGTCGACGGGCGTCGCTCCGCTCGATGCGCCGACGGATTGGATTCGCTCGACGATCATCGCTCACGACAGTCCCACTCTGCTCTTCCCTCGATCGGGGCCGTGCGGACCCTGCCGCTGCTGATTCTGAACAACCCCGCACATCCGGCCGATAGTCGTATCGACTTCGCTTCGCCGCCGATCCCCGGTGCCGCCCTGATTGCGCCTGTCACCCACTGCATTGCTCTCTCTGTCGGACGATAGAAACGAAGGAACACCACGATGGTCAACAACATGCGAGATGCCAGGAACTCTCTCCACAACATCGAGCGCGACGCGAAGAGCGCAGCGAATTCTGCCGGCCAATCTGCCCACAGCAATGCCGCCACCGCTCGTGCAGCTCAGAGTGCGGCGAGCGGGGCGTGGGTCGGCGCAGGGTTCCAAGCGGTTTCGGCATTTCAGTCGGCCCGCGCTGCGCGGGCAGCGGAGGAGACGCTCGCGCTCAACCACGCAATGGCAGAGCGTCAGTACGCAGCGGCGGAGCAAACAACGCGGTACCAGTTTGCCGCCTGGCGGCAGTCCGCAGAAGGGACCGCATTCATGGCGTGGCGGGTGCCCGCATTCAGGCTCGGGCAGTTCCTGCTCAATCGTGATTCCGAATGGATGCAGGGGTGGGCGCGGGCCATCGGACGCGCGCAGGCGGAGACTCCCAATGACGAGAAACGGCGTTTCATGCAGCATCCTGCACGCCTGAAGCAGACTGGTCTCAAGGTCGCTTCACTCGTGAGCCTGACGTTCGGCGTCTTCTTCCTGCTCGGACTGCTGTTTCAGGTCTTCTCGGCCACACTCGTGCAGTCGGCACCCAGCCGTTCCGGCTTCACCTACGAGCAATGCCTGGACGTGCTGGCCGATCCCACGAACTTTCTCATCGATGAGGCTAACTGCGAGGCCATTAACCCGAACCCAGCTGGGCCGATTGTCGTGCAAGCCGTGCCGATGGTGCTGTTTCTCGGGCTGGCAGTCATGTTCGTGGTCCTGCGCCGGTTCAAGCAGCGTGCGGCGCGAATGGATCCGACCGTGCCGAACGAGGCGCAGGCGCGGATCACTCGCTGGGGCTTCGATCCGCTCGCTGTCGCGCCGGGCTATGCCGGGTTCGAGTGGTACCACGTTCCGAGCAACAGCACTCTCGCTGATCGACTCATGAAGCTCGCGCTCTTCGACGGGCATGGGCACCCCCCGGCGCAGTCGGCGCTCGTCACGCTCGACGTTCCGGGCGCGTGGCCACCGCACGAGAACCACCCGGTAGAAATCAACGAGCTGCTCGTGAAGTTTCAGCAGGAACGGCCGGTGGTCGGCTGACGCCGAGCGCCAGATCGCGCACCGAGTGTCGTGAACACAGGCAACGACGGGTGCGACGGCGCCGCAGAAGGATGCGGTCAATCGACTCCGACCAAGCGCGCTAAAATTCTTTGACCGATAGTCGCTAGCTGCGTGGGAGTCGAGCAATGGATAACGAACTCGACCGCGAGCGTGCGCGGGTTGCACGCCTGTACGACCGCCTCGATGGATTGCGCGACGAGGAGGCCCGTCGGCTGAACGCCGTGCGCTCCAGCAAGGTCGGTGGCAACCACCAGATGCGCAGTGAGCGCGACGCCCTCGCACGCATGCATGAAGATCGCCTGCTGCAGTTGCGCGATGTCGACGCCCGCTTGGTCTTCGGACGGCTGCAGCTGCCGAAGGCCGCCGAGGACGAGGCCGACAGCGCCTTCCGTTACATCGGGCGTCTCGGCCTGCGCGACGAGGAACAGCGCAGCCTCCTGCTGGACTGGCGCGCCCCGCAGGCCGCCGCCTTCTACCAGGCCACGGCAGCCAATCCGCAGGGTGTGCTGGCCCGGCGACATGTGACGATGCGCGACCGCGAGGTGACGCACCTCGACGATGAGGTCTTCGACGCAGACCTGCTGGCCCAACCCGGCGCCGCACTTGAGGTGCAGGGCGAGGGAGCCCTGATGGCCGCGCTCACCGGGCATCGCACGGGCCGGATGCACGACATCGTGGCGACCATCCAGGCGGAGCAGGACCGCATCATCCGTTCCGAAATGCGCGGCGCCCTCGTCGTGCAGGGCGGTCCCGGCACCGGCAAAACCGCCGTGGCGCTGCACCGGGCCGCCTACCTGCTGTACACACACCGTGACCGGCTCGGCTCGGCCGGTGTGCTCATTGTCGGGCCGTCCGGCGCATTCCTGCGCTACATCGAAACCGTGCTTCCTTCGCTCGGTGAGACCGGAGTGGTGCTGCAGTCACTCGGCGAGCTGTTCCCCGGCGTGCGGGCGACCGACGACGACAGCGCCGCCGCCGCCGTGCTCAAGGGCTCGCTCGAGATGGTCGATCTCATTGCCCGGGCCGTGAAGTCGCGTCAGCGAGTTCCGGCCGACACCGCGCACATCGACGTGAACGGCGACGTGCTTCGGGTGAGCCCCGCCCTCATCGCCCGCGCCATTCAGCGCGCGCAGCAGAGCGGAAAGGCGCACAACGAGGCTCGGGTGGTGTTCGTCAACCAGGCGCTCGACGCGCTCGCCGCACAACTGGCGAACCAGTTGCGCACGGCTGGTGCCGTCATTGACGACACGGATGCCTCCCAACTCCGCGAAGACATCCGCGAGTCCACTGACGCGAAGATCGTGTTGAACACGGCCTGGCTGCCGATGACGGCCGAGAAGCTCATCGGTGATCTGTTCGCGCGCCCGGACTGGCTGGCCGAGTTGACGCCGCGCTGGACGCCCGAGAAGCGGGCGCTGCTGCACCGGGCACGAACCGAACCGTTCACGATCTCCGACATCCCTCTGCTTGATGAGGCGGCCGAACTCCTCGGCAGCCCACCCGCCGCACCAGAGGCCGGCCAGCGCGAACGCGACCTGCAGCGCGCGAATGACATCGAAAACGCGAAGTACGCCATCCGCAATGCCGGTGTCGAGGGCATGGTCAGCGCTGAGCAGCTGGCCGACAATTTTGCCGAGGCCCCCGTGCGCGTAACGACCGCTGACCGCGCCGCGACCGACCGTACCTGGACCTATGGCCATGTCGTCGTCGATGAGGCCCAGGAACTCTCGCCCATGCACTGGCGTCTACTCGTCCGCCGTTCGCCCATGCGCTCGTTCACGATCGTGGGTGACATCGCCCAGGCCAGTTCGGCGGCCTCCTCGCGCAGTTGGCGCTCGGCGCTCGACCCATTCTTTCGCGGCCGCTGGGATCTCGAAGAGCTCACCGTGAACTACCGCACTCCCGCGCAGATCGCCCGCGAGGCCGAGCGGGTGGCCGGCGAACATGGCCTGCCGATCACCCCGGCCCAGTCGGTGCGTGAGGGCGACTGGCCGATTCGTGACGTGACGGTCGGGAGCCCAGATGCACTGCCGCTCGCCGTCGCGGAGGCCGTGAGGGTCGACCGGGGCATCGACGCATCGGGCACGCTCGCCGTGATCGTTTCGCGGGCGGCCCGGGCTGCAGTGCTCGCGCGGCTGATCGCCACCTTCGGAACGGATGTCGGAGCCGGCGAGGCCGGACTCGAATGCCCCATCGCCGTGCTCACCACTCACGAGTCGAAGGGCCTCGAATTCGATGCCGTCGTACTGGCCGACCCTGCTGCGCTCGTCGCCGAGTCCCCGCGCGGTGCGGCGGCGCTCTATGTGGCGATGACGCGTCCGACGCAGCGCCTGACCCAGGTGCATGTGGACGTTCCGTCCGCCTGAGTCCTTCCGCCGGTCGAGCGTGTCGAGACCCCGGGCGTGTCCAGTTCCGTTGGTCGAGCGTGTCGAGACCCCGGGTGTGTCGGTTGTTCCGTTGGTCGAGCGTGTCGAGACCCCGGGTGTGTCCAGTTCCGTTGGTCGAGCGTGTCGAGACCCCGGGTGGGTCGGTGTTGTTCCGTTGGTCGAGCGTGTCGAGACCCCGGGTGTGTCCAGTTCCGTTGGTCGAGCGTGTCGAGACCCCGGGTGTGTCCAGTCTCGGGGCGTGGTCGCGGGATCTCGACGAGCTCGATCAGCGGGTGCGAGCTCGATCTGCGGTTGCGAGCTCGATCAGCGGGGGTGGGCTCGATCAGCGGGTGGGTCGGTGTTGTTCCGTTGGTCGAGCGTGTCGAGACCCCGGGTGGGTGCGGTCTCGGGGCGTGGTCGCGGGATCTCGACGAGCTCGATCAGCGGGGGTGGGCTCGATCAGCGGGTGGGTCGGTGTTGTTCCGTTGGTCGAGCGTGTCGAGACCCCGGGTGGGTGCGGTCTCGGGGCGTGGTCGCGGGATCTCGACGAGTTCGATCTGCGGGTGCGAGCTCGATCTGCGGGTGCGAGCTCGATCTGCGGGTGCGAGCTCGATCAGCAGGTGCGGGCTCGATCAGCGAGTGCCGGTCGAGCCATGATGCAGTTCACCGACCGGCACCGGAACGCCGATCACGTTGCCGGACTGAGCCAGAGGGCACGCCCACATCGGGTCGTATGCGCACGAGGGATTGTAGGCGAAGTTGAAGTCGAGAATCAGTGAATCGTCGTCGAGACCGGCCCCGAGATCCGCGCCCTTGACGGTGTCGAGCAGGTAACGACCACCGCCATAGGTGCCGCCCGCCAGCCCGGCCAAGGCGTCTTTCACCGGCAGAAACAGGCCGCCCGCGTACCCGGCCAGTCGCCACACGTCGAGGGAACCCAGGTAGGGCACGCGCACCGAGCCGACCAGGTCGAACGGCACAGTGCCATCCGTTCCCGTCTCGACGGTGATGCGCAGCGGCTCCGGCGCACGGTGTACCTCGACCTCGAAGCGCCAATCCGGGTCGTAGGCGGCGACGGGCAGCCCGGTGAAGGCCATCCTGTCGTCGGGGAGCAACGGTGACGACGGATGCCCCGCGAACAGTTCGTCGCGCCCGGAACGCCAGAGCTCATGCCCGGCGGACGGATTGCGCGCGCTGAGCTGTCGCACCCCGGCATACAGGCCGAAGACGCGGCGGCGCCAATCGGTGATCTGCAGGGCTCCAAGTGTAGAACTCATGCGCTCAGGTTAGCCCGTAGGTGCTAGTCGGTGGCGGGTTCCAGGTCAACGCCCCGATCGAAGCGCCAGGTGGGAGCGAGGCGCGAGAGCTGGCGCATCCGCCACTGCCAGAACACCCAGAATCCGGGCCAGAGGGCGAGAGTGGCGGGTCCGGCCGCAAAGATCAGCTGGTCGCGGTAAAGGGTCTTGCCGGTGCCGGCTGGGTCGGGCGAGACCGCCATGCTGTGGTCCCAGCGGGTAAGCGCCGCGAGTGAGCCTGAGGTGCCGTGGCCGGAGTCGCGCAGAATACGCACGTCACCGTTGTGCCGGGTGGAGACTCCCAAACTGATCATTTGGCGTCCGAGTGGGATGAGGCCGAGTGCACGCAGCGCCACCGGATGCGCACCCTCCTCCCAGATCGTCGGAAACCCGTTGGCCTGCTCCGAGGTGACGCTGACCAGCGGCGAGCCGACCTCGCGAAAAACCGCCGGGCTGCGCAGGGCGCGCCAGGCGGCATCCGGGGAACAATCAAGAATTTCTTTTAAGAGCACGCGCATGCTCCCAGTCTGGGGTGAGGCGCGGATGCAGTACAACTGAAACGTGGGAATTAGATATTGGCTCGGGGTCGTCCATCGCGCGAACGTGCGTCGTGGCGTGGCGATGGGCATGACTCAGGCGCAGCAGAGCTCCCGTGAAACGCTCGGCAGCATGCGCGAGTCCGACGGTTTGGTCTATTACTCGCCCCGAACAGACGTCGATGGTGCGGTGCTGCGGGAGTTCACCGCGATCGGCTGGATCGCAGATAGTCCGGTGCCGCAGCCCGCAGGGTCCGACTACCTGCCATGGCGCCGCCGGGTCGACTATGAGCACGACGCGGTCGCGACCTCGATTCGGCCGCTGCTGCCTATTCTCGATTTGAGCCGCGGAAACCCGGACTGGGGCGTGCAGTTGCGCCGGGGCCTGCTTCAGATTTCCCGGCACGACTTCGACGAGATCCGCCGGCAGATGCGGCGCCCATCGCCTGACGAGCGCTAACGCGGCTCGGCAGCGCGGGCGTGTCGCATCCGCTCGATAGACTTGCGCAATGGCTGTTGATGCGTGGTGGGTTCCCTCGCTCATCGTCCTCGCGTTCGTTGTGGCGGGCATTGCCGTGCTCGTCTCGGTTCTGCGCCGGCGCAGCAGAGCGATCGAACAGGCTGAACAAGCGGATGCCGCGGCCCGCGCCCGCGCAGCGGCGATCAGCCTGGTGCGTGCCGACGATCTCGTGCAGTCTGCGGCCGACGAACTCGGCTTTGCGATCGCCCAATTCGGCGAGAACGCCACGCGCGAGTTCGCGCAGGCTCTCACCACGTCACGCCGCCAGCTGCGCGACGCGTTCGCGTTGCAGCAAAAGCTCGACGACGCGCTCCCCGACACCGACGCCGAACGCCGCCGCTGGAACGAGCAGATCATCGCCTTGGCCGACGAAGCGACGACACGTCTCAACGGGCAGACCCGCAGCTTTGAATCACGCCGCGGCGTCGAGCGTGAGGCTCCGGTTCTGCTCGCCCAGCTGCAACGCCGTGTCGAGCGGGCCGCCGACCGCATGGCATCCGGGCACGCAAGCATCGATCGGCTCGCCCTCACCTACACGGACGCGGCGCTCGCCGCACTGCGCAGCAACGCCGGCCGGGCTGCCGTCGCGCTGGCCGAGGCGCGGGAGGCTGCTGCGGCGGCATCCGCTCGACTGGGCAGTGCACAGTCCGAACCGGTGGGCGAGCAGATGAGTGCCGCCGAGCGTGGAATGTTTACCGCTACAAAACTGCTCGATGCGATTGAGACCGGCGAGGATGACCTGCACATCGGGTTTGCCACACTCGCGACGGCCCTCGATGCGGCGGATGCCGAACTCGCGGAGGCGCGTGATTTGCGAGACCGGCACGAAGAATCCGACGCGCGGGACTCCCTGAACCTGGTGATCGCCCAGGCCGACCGTGTGGTGGCCGAGCTGCGGAACCCAGCGCGCCTGAGCGATCCGGCCGCCGACCTGCTGCGATTGCGGGAGGCGATGGACGGCCTCGACATGACTCGCTCCGCTGCCCGCAATCGGCAGTTGCGACTCGAGAATGCGCGGGGTGCCCTCACAGGTGCGTTGCTCACCGCACGCAGCCAAATCTCGGTCACCCGTGACTACATCGGCTCCCGAGCCGGTCAGGTGGGTGCCCCGGCGCGCACCCGGCTGGCCGAGGCAGAACGGCAGCTGTCCCTCGCCGAGGCCGAAGCCGACCCGGTGACCGCACTCGACACGGCACGGCGCGCAATGACCTTCGCGACGGATGCCGACGCCCTCGCCCGCTACGACGCGCACTGATCTCTTCGGCTCTTCGGATGCCCGCGGGTTCGTTGCGGCCCACCCTCGAGAGTGCAGGTGCACGAGAGGCCCGGCAGCCGATACTCTGGGCTCGTGAACGATGCACAGCCTCAGCAGACCTACCAGGTTCGATTCGACTGGGGAACCGCCGGGTTTCAGGCACTCGCCGCCGAGGCGGACGTGATCGTCATCGCCGATGCGCTTCCGCCGACGACCGAGCACGGCGCACACTTCTCGGGTCGGCTCTCGGGTCGCACGGATGCCGAGTCCGCGGTGATCCTTCCGGCCACGCTCAACAACCGCACGGCCGTTGCCGAGTGGGTGCTCGCCCGTCAGGCCGAGAAGGGCGCCCGCTTCTCGGTGGTTGTGATCGCGGCGGGGGAGCGTCGAGCCGATGGGGCCCTGCGCTTCGCGGTCGAGGATCTCTTCGTCGCCGGCGCCGTGATCGACGCGCTCTCCACCCTCGGAATCGACCATTGCTCGCCGGAAGCGGCCGCGGCATCCGCCAGTTTTGTCGGCCTACAGCGTGCGCTACGGCACCTGATCAGCGCCTCCGAAACCGGAATGGCACTGGCCAGCCAAGGCCGGCAGAGCGAGATACAACGCGCGAGCCAGATCGATGGCTCGACCGAGGTCGCAGCGGCCGAGGAGTTCCACTTCCTGGCCTGAGCCCAGCCCGACACGAGACGTCTACGCGGAGCGTCAGACTGAAACGGAACCCTCCTGCGCATGACGACCCGATGTCACGGGACCCGTCGTGGCCGACGTGGTGCGCTCACGGAACGCACGTACTTTAGCCCGGTTGCCGCAGCGCTGCATCGAGCACCAGCGGCGGTTCGCCGAGCGGGAGCTGTCCAGATAAAGGATCGCGCAGTCATCGGCCGAGCAGAAGCGGATGCGCCCAGCGGTGCCCGGACCGAACAGGTCGACGGCCGTGCGCGCGAGCGTCGACAGGGCCTGGCCCGCTCGCGGCGAGGTGCGACCGGCCTGACGAGAACCGCCGCTGAGGGCCGGCGGAATGTCGGGGGTGGCGGCAAAGAGGTTCACGATATCAATGTCTTGGCCGTCGGCTTCGTGGTCGCCTGCGGCGGCAACGGCCAGCCGGGCGATGGCCTCGCGCAGGGCGAGGGCGTCAATCAGATCACGTTCCTGCGTCTGCACACCGGGGGAGAATCGCTCGTTCAGCCACATCGCGAGGTCGTCAGAGGTGTGGAAGGTTTCCCGGCTGCCACTCGTGCCGACCACGCCGGAATAGGCGAAGTCCAGGGCGATCGAGCCGGAGTCGAACCACCAGCGCTGGCCGTCGCCGGAATCGAACCACTGCCCCGTCTGTGAGGTTCGAGCGGGTTCAGGCGGGGCGACGGTCATGTAACCAATGTATCAAGTTACGACGCGTGCTCCGGCAGGCCGCCCCTACAGTCCGGCCGAAGCCGCCGCTCGACGCCGGACCGCGGCGGTGATCTCACGCCGTGTCCAGGTAATCAAATGCGCCCGATTGAATGATCGGCCGCAGAGCCCGCACGCCAGCGGGCGTGTCGGCTGGCGGTACCGGTAATGGGCGTGACCGGCGGGGCACACCCCCACCCACGGGGCCAATTCGTCGGCGATCTCGCCGTCGTGGGTGCGCTTGCCCTCGTAGCCGAGCGAGTTCGCCAGGTTCCTCCACTTCGGACCGTGCCCGGCACGGGGGCCGGCCAGCGCGTGGGCCACCTCATGCAGCAGGATTTGGTGAATTTCGTCGTCGTCATAGCGTGCCGCCAGGTAGCGGGACACCGTGAGCTTGCGGTCGGTGAAGTTGCAGAGGCCGGCGCGTTTCTTGGCGTTGTCGAAACCAAACGACCAACTGGGGTCGAGGTGCAACCGGATGAGCGCATCCGCCCAGATGCGAACCCGCTCCAGATCGGCCATTAGGGAGCCACCTGCACTTGGAGCAGGCGGTCGTCGCCGGGGCGGGGTTGGCCGCGGCCGTCAGTGTTGTTTGTCACGAACCACAGTGTGCCAGTCGGGCCGGTCACGACGTCGCGGAGGCGGCCGAAGCCGTGCACAAACCAGTCCGTTGTCGTGCCTGTGGAAAGATCGACGCTCCGGAGGCGTTCCCCTTTCAGGCTGGCCAGGAAGAGTGTCTCGCCGACGATGGCGATGCCGCTCGGACTGGCCACGTCGGTCGGCCATTCCGCGAACGGGTTGATGAAATCTGAATCGTCTGATTTTCCTTCGACCGTCGGCCAGCCGTAATTACCGCCGGCGACGATGCGGTTGAGCTCATCCCATTTGTTCTGCCCGAACTCACTCGCCCACAATTGGCCCGCTGCATCCCAGGCGATCCCCTGCGGATTGCGGTGGCCGTAGGAGTAGACCAGGGTGTCGAACGGATTGCCGGACGGAACCCCACCTGTCGCAGTCATGCGCAGAATCTTGCCTCCGAGCGATGCTTTGTTCTGCGCGTTGGAAAGGATGCCGGCATCACCGGTCGTGGCGTAAAGCAGGCCGTCCGGACCGAAGGCGATCCGGCCCCCGTTGTGGTGTGCGGCCTTCGGGATGCCGGTGAGCACGACCTCGGGCGGGCCGAGGCCGTAGCTGCCCGCGCTCCCCAGGAGCGGCATCCGTTCGATGCGGTTATCGGTGCTCGACGTGAGGAAGGCGTACACCCAGCCGGTTCCACCGGCGGCGTCGGACGCGTCGGCCAGGAAGGCGAGTCCGAGCAGCCCTCCCTCCCCGGCCGGGTCGGCCGCGGCGACGATCCCCGCCTGGCGCACCGTTTTATCGGCCAACATTTCTCTCACGACGGTGGTGTCGCGCTCGCTGATCAGTGTGCCGCCCGAGGGCAGCTGCACGATTGACCAGGGGGCCTTGAGGGAGTGCGCCAGGGCGATCGGGTCGCCGACGGGATGCACGGGCACATACAGGGGTGACGTCGACGGCATCGGCGTGGCGGGAGCCGTTACCACCGGCAGTTCACTCGGCACGGGCGGCAGAGGAGGGGCGACGACGCAACCGCTGAGCGCGAGCATCGAGACGACAACGCCTGCGGCAGATGCCGAGAGTCGAGCGACGCGACGGAGCGCTGGCGTGTTCACACGGCTCCTCACCTCTTGGCTCAGCGCCTCACGGCGTAACCGGCTAGCTGACATAACCAGCATGGCGTGGATCGGCGATGGCGGCGAGGGGGCGGTTCAGCGCGTCAACGGACGGGCGGCGATGAACTTCTCGATCACCGCAACGGCCAACAATGAACTCTCGAGTTCATCGACCGAGGCCCCCGACTTCTCACGCAGAAAAACCGCGGCGGTGAAGTCGACCAGTGCCGCGTCGAGATTGCCCTGGTCGAACAGTACCTTGCCCCGGTTTTCACGGGCGAGGGTCGCCAGATCGACCCATTCGTGGGTCTCGGCCTCTTGCACGCAGTGGCTGAGTTCGCTGTAGGCCTCGTCAAGTTTGCCCTGGTACTGCAAAACCTGCGCTCGACGGATGCGGCTGCCAGCGAGTTGCTCGCGGCTGCCCGTGAAACGTGACAGACGCACGGACTCGCTGGCGATCAATGCGGCCTCATCGAGGCGGTCAATCAGGCGCAGCAGCGTCACCTTTTCGTCGAGAGCCGACAGGCTGCGCAGGTCCCCGAGCTGCTCGAGTCGTTCGAGGGCAGCCTGGGGGTCTGCTTGTTCACGGAGCGTGGTTGCGTCGTAGCCGATGATGATGCTCAGAATGAGTCCAGTGCTGAGGCTGGCGGGAGGGCCAGCGGGATTGTCGGGTGAGTCTTAGGATAACCCGCGCCACGGACAGAACCCCCGCAAACGGGGGTGCTCTCAGCGGGTGCTCAGCGGCCGATCTGAAAGACCGTGCGCCCCGGCAAGGGGGACGGCGTGGCCGTGGCATCCGTTGCGACAGAGGCGTTCGCCATGAACTGCGCGAACTCGGTGCCTTCGATCGCCTTCGCCGGATGGGGTCCACCGGCCATCAGTCGCGGAATCCAGTCGAGATCAATCGGGGTGTGGGCTGCCACGAAGACGATGTTCCCGAACCGGCGCCCCTTGAGTACCTGTGTCTCGGCCAGCCCGATGACGTGCCCGAACACAGCGGACAGTGTCGCAGCTTGTCCGCGCGCGAAGGCGAGCCCCGGACCGTCGGCAACATTGACCACCAGAACGCCGCGCGGCGACAACAGTGGCGCGGCCAGTTCGTAAAACTCCCGGCTTGTTACGTGGGCCGGTGTGCGGGCTCCGGAGAAAATGTCGACGACCACCAAATCGACCGAACCGTGGAGCCCGGCAGGCAGCTTGCCAAGCACCTCACGCGCATCGCCGTGGCGCACGCGCAACTGGGCTCGTTTGTCCCAGGGCAGTTCGGCGCGCACGAAATCGATCAGGTCACTTTCGAGCTCGACGACCTGCTGGCGGGAACCGGGCCGGGTCGCCTCGACGTAGCGGGGGAGGGTGAGCGCGCCGGCGCCCAGGTGCACGGCGGTGATGGGCTCGCCGGGTTCGCCGAGCAGATCGATCACATGCCCAATACGCTGGATGTATTCGAAGAACAACTCGCCCGGGTTGTCGATGTTGACGTGCGACTGCGGTGTGCCGTCGACGACCAATTGAAAGCTGCCCGGAGTGAATCGATCCGGTTCGATGACGGCCGTGTGTCCACTCAGCTTCAGTGTGATCGACGGATGCTGCTGCTCGCTCCTGCTCATTCCTCCAGTCTGCGCTATCCGGGGGAGTCCGGTGATCGGGCCTCGCCCGTTGATCGGGCCTCGCCCGTTGATCGAGCGTGTCGAGATCTCGGGGCACGGTTCTCGAGGTTGGCTTGCGGGGTCTCGACAGGCTCGACCAGCGGTTTGTCGGTGATCGGGTCCCGCCCCGTTGATCGAGCGTGTCGAGATCTCGGGGCACGGTTCTCGAGGGTCGCTTGCGGGGTCTCGGCAGGCTCGACCAGCGGGTGGGGGTTCTCGAGGGTGGCTTGCGGGGTCTCGACAGGCTCGATCAGCCGGTCGGTTGGCTTGCGGGGTCTCGACGGCGGCCGACCGGTGCGCGCGAGCCTGGGTTATACCCGAGAATTTCGACGAGGTCAAGAAAAGAGTGGACACGGCCTGTTTGAGCGCATATAGTTGATCCTTGCGCTCCCAGACATACCTCTGCCTTCATATTGCGGTCGGCTTTGCGTGCTCAAGCCACCTTGCGGCACATCTTCAATGAGAATTCACCGGTTTATTCTGGTGACACTTCCGAGGGTCTGTGGAGTACTCCATTACTAACAGTAACTAGACCTGACGGGGTCCACGGAGGTTATTTCCTTGGCTGCTGCGCGCAACGCAACCACCAATTCACCCAAGAACGGCCGCTCTGCGGGGCGTCTTTCGTTCGCAAAGATCACCGATACTCTCACTGTTCCGGATCTGCTCGCTTTGCAGACCGAGAGCTTTGACTGGCTCGTCGGGAACGACGCCTGGAAACAGCGCGTCACCGAAGCGCAGGCTCAGGGTCGTCAAGACCTGCCGACGCGCACCGGCCTCGACGAGATCTTCGAAGAGATCAGCCCGATCGAAGACCTCAGCGAAACCATGCAGCTGTCCTTCACCAACCCGGAGCTCGAGCCGGAGAAGTACACCATTGACGAGTGCAAGGAAAAGGGTAAGACCTACTCCGCACCGCTCTACGTGAACGCTGAGTTCATGAACCACCTCACCGGTGAGATCAAGACTCAGACCGTATTCATGGGTGACTTCCCGCTGATGACCCCCAAGGGCACCTTCGTGATCAACGGCACCGAGCGTGTCGTCGTCTCGCAGCTCGTGC
The DNA here is from genome assembly GCF_013410665.1 of Leifsonia psychrotolerans. Lineage (NCBI taxonomy): Bacteria > Bacillati > Actinomycetota > Actinomycetes > Micrococcales > Microbacteriaceae > Glaciibacter > Glaciibacter psychrotolerans. The sequence continues at coordinate 3,589,256 of NZ_JACCFM010000001.1, forward strand.
GCTCGCCGGGTGTCTACTTCGACCGCCAGCAGGAGAAGACGTCTGACAAGGACATCTACTCTGCTCGCGTCATCCCGAGCCGTGGTGCCTGGCTTGAGTTCGAGATCGACAAGCGCGACCAGGTTGGCGTGCGCATCGACCGCAAGCGCAAGCAGTCCGTCACGGTCTTCCTGAAGGCCCTCGGCCTCACCAGCGAAGAGATCCTTGAAGAGTTCAAGGGCTTTGCGTCCATCGAGCTCACCCTTGAGAAGGACAACATCCTCACCAAGGAAGAAGCCCTCAAGGACATCTACCGTAAGCTCCGTCCGGGCGAGCAGGTTGCTGCTGAAGCTGCCCGCGCTCTGCTCGACAACTTCTTCTTCAACTCCAAGCGCTACGACCTGGCCAAGGTTGGTCGTTACAAGATCAACCGCAAGCTGGGCCTCGAGGCGCCGCTGACCGACTCCGTGCTGACGCTCCAGGACATCCTGGCCACGATCAAGTACCTGGTTGCTCTGCACGACAACCAGACCACGATTGCCGGCGTCCGTGAGGGCAAGGCCGTCGATATCCGTATCGACGTCGACGACATCGACCACTTCGGCAACCGTCGTATCCGCGCCGTTGGTGAACTCATTCAGAACCAGGTTCGCACCGGTTTGTCCCGCATGGAGCGCGTCGTTCGCGAGCGCATGACCACGCAGGACATCGAGGCGATCACCCCGCAGACCCTGATCAACGTGCGCCCCGTCGTCGCCGCGATCAAGGAGTTCTTCGGTACCTCGCAGCTGTCGCAGTTCATGGACCAGAACAACCCCCTCGCGGGTCTGACGCACAAGCGTCGTCTCTCCGCGCTGGGCCCGGGTGGTCTGTCCCGTGACCGCGCAGGCGTCGAGGTGCGAGACGTTCACCCCTCGCACTACGGCCGCATGTGCCCCATTGAAACCCCTGAAGGCCCCAACATCGGTCTGATCGGTTCGCTCGCCTCGTTCGCACGCATCAACGCGTTCGGATTCATCGAGACGCCGTACCGTCGCGTTGTCGACGGCGTCGTCACCGCGACGATCGACTACCTCACGGCCAGCGAAGAAGACGAGTACATCGTCGCGCAGGCCAACGCCCCGCTGACCAAGGACGCGCGCTTCGCTGAAGACCGCGTTCTGGCTCGCAAGAAGGGCGGAGAGGTCGACCTCTTCCCGCACGACGAGATCGGCTACATGGATGTCTCGCCGCGCCAGATGGTGTCGGTTGCGACCTCGCTCATCCCCTTCCTCGAGCACGACGACGCGAACCGCGCACTCATGGGTGCCAACATGCAGCGTCAGGCCGTTCCGCTTCTGCGGAGCGACTCCCCGTTGGTCGGTACCGGTATGGAGGGCTTCGCGGCTATCGACGCCGGCGATGTTCTCACCGCCGACAAGTCCGGTGTCGTCATGGAGGTCTCGGCTGACGTCGTCACCATCCAGCTCGATGAGGGTGGAACGCAGGACTACTACCTGCGCAAATTCGCCCGCTCCAACCAGGGAACCAGCTACAACCACCGCGTTCTTGTCAACGCCGGTGAGCGTATCGAAGCCGGCGAGGTCATCGCCGACGGTCCCGCCACCGACAACGGTGAACTCGCACTCGGAAAGAACCTCCTCGTGGCATTCATGCCGTGGGAAGGACACAACTTCGAGGACGCGATCATCCTGAGCCAGAACCTGGTGAAGGACGACGTTCTCTCGTCGATTCACATCGAAGAGTACGAAGTTGACGCGCGCGACACCAAGCTCGGCAAGGAAGAGATCACTCGCGACCTGCCGAACGTTTCGCCGGATCTGCTTGCAGACCTCGACGAGCGTGGCATCATCCGCATCGGTGCAGAGGTTCGCCCCGGCGACATCCTCGTCGGCAAGGTCACACCCAAGGGTGAGACCGAGCTGTCCGCTGAAGAGCGTTTGCTCCGCGCGATCTTCAACGAGAAGAGCCGCGAAGTTCGCGACACGAGCCTGAAGGTTCCCCACGGTGAGCGCGGCACCATCATCGGTGTCAAGGTCTTCGATTCGCAGGATGGCGACGACGAGCTCGGCTCGGGCGTCAACCAGCGCGTTGTGGTCTTCATCGCTCAGAAGCGCAAGATCACCGAGGGCGACAAGCTCGCCGGCCGTCACGGCAACAAGGGTGTCATCTCGAAGATTCTGCCTGTCGAAGACATGCCGTTCCTCGCCGATGGAACCCCGGTTGACATCATCCTGAACCCGCTCGGTATTCCGGGTCGAATGAACTTCGGTCAGGTGCTCGAAACCCACCTCGGCTGGATCGCCAAGCAGGGCTGGCAGGTCGAGGGCAAGCCCAAGTGGGCCGGCCGTCTTCCCGAAGCCGCGCACAGCGCCGCCCCGAACACCAAGGTTGCGACTCCGGTCTTCGACGGTGCCCTCGAGGAGGAAATCGCCGGTCTTCTCGACTCGACGATCCCGACTCGTGACGGCGACCGCCTGATCGACTCCACGGGTAAGACGCAGCTGTTCGACGGCCGTTCCGGCGAGCCGTACCCGCGTCCGATCTCGGTCGGCTACATGTACATCCTGAAGCTGCACCACCTCGTCGACGACAAGATCCACGCGCGTTCGACGGGACCGTACTCCATGATCACGCAGCAGCCGCTGGGTGGTAAGGCGCAGTTCGGTGGGCAGCGATTCGGTGAGATGGAGGTGTGGGCGCTCGAAGCATACGGCGCCGCATACGCACTCCAGGAACTCCTCACGATCAAGTCGGATGACATCCTCGGCCGCGTCAAGGTATATGAAGCGATCGTCAAGGGCGAGAACATTCAGGAGCCCGGTATTCCGGAGAGCTTCAAGGTTCTGATCAAGGAAATGCAGTCGCTCTGCTTGAACGTCGAGGTTCTCTCGGCCGATGGCACCGCAGTGAGCCTGCGCGACACGGATGACGAAGTCTTCCGTGCTGCTGAGGAACTCGGCATCAACATTTCCACCCGGTTTGAGTCGTCGTCGATCGACGACATCTAAACCTGGCCGCTGAAGAGACTCGAAAACTTTCCAAGGAGAGAAATTGCTCGACGTAACAACTTTTGACGAGCTTCGCATTGGCCTGGCTACCGCCGACGACATCCGTCGTTGGTCGCACGGTGAGGTCAAGAAGCCCGAAACCATCAACTACCGCACCCTCAAGCCGGAGAAAGATGGTCTGTTCGGTGAACAGATCTTCGGACCCAGCCGCGACTGGGAGTGCTCCTGCGGCAAGTACAAGCGTGTGCGCTTCAAGGGCATCGTGTGTGAGCGCTGTGGTGTCGAGGTCACGAAGTCGTCGGTGCGCCGCGAGCGCATGGGCCACATCGAACTCGCTGCCCCCGTCACCCACATCTGGTACTTCAAGGGTGTTCCTTCCCGCCTGGGCTACCTGCTCGACATGGCGCCGAAGGACCTCGAGAAGGTCATCTACTTCGCGGCCTACATGGTCATCGAGGTCGACGAAGACGGCCGTCACCAGGACATGCCGGGCCTTGAGAACGAGCTTCGCCTCGAGATCAAGACCCTCGAGGGCCAGCGCGACACCCGCATCGCTGACCGCCTGACGCGCCTGGAAACCGACCTCGCAGCACTGGAGGCCGAAGGCGCCAAGAGCGACCAGAAGAAGCGCACCAAGGATGCCGCCGAGAAGGAGATGACTCAGACCCGCAAGGCGATGGATGAGCAGATCGCTCACCTCGAACGCGTCTGGGAAGACTTCCGCACTCTCAAGGTCGGCGACCTGAAGCCCGAAGACTCCGTCTTCCACGAGCTGCAGGACCGCTTCGGCATGTACTTCGAGGCCTACATGGGTGCCGAAGCCATCAAGAAGCGCCTCGAGGCCTTCGACCTGGTCACCGAAAGCGAAAACCTGCACCTGCAGATCGCCGAGGGCAAGGGCCAGAAGAAGATCCGTGCGATCAAGCGTCTGCGCGTCGTCAACGCCTTCATCACGACCGGCAACTCGCCGGCCGCGATGGTGCTCGATGTCGTGCCGGTCATCCCGCCGGAACTGCGCCCGATGGTGCAGCTTGACGGTGGCCGTTTCGCCACGAGCGACCTGAACGACCTCTACCGTCGTGTGATCAACCGCAACAACCGCTTGCGTCGTCTCCTTGACCTCGGTGCTCCCGAGATCATCGTGAACAACGAGAAGCGGATGCTGCAGGAGGCCGTCGACGCACTGTTCGACAACGGTCGTCGTGGTCGCCCCGTCACGGGCACCGGAAACCGCGCGCTGAAGTCCCTGAGCGACATGCTCAAGGGTAAGCAGGGTCGGTTCCGTCAGAACCTGCTCGGTAAGCGCGTTGACTACTCGGGCCGTTCGGTCATCATCGTCGGCCCGCAGCTGAAGCTGCACCAGTGTGGTCTGCCCAAGCAGATGGCGCTGGAGCTCTTCAAGCCGTTCGTGATCAAGCGCCTGATCGACCTGAGCCACGCTCAGAACATCAAGGCCGCCAAGCGCATGGTCGAGCGGAGCCGCCCGCAGGTGTGGGACGTGCTCGAAGAGATCATCCGCGAGCGCCCCGTGCTTTTGAACCGTGCACCAACGCTGCACCGCCTGGGCATCCAGGCCTTCGAGCCTCAGCTCGTTGAGGGTAAGGCCATCCAGCTGCACCCGCTCGTCTGTGCTGCGTTCAACGCCGACTTCGACGGTGACCAGATGGCAGTTCACCTGCCGCTGTCCGTCGAGGCCCAGGCCGAGGCTCGCATCCTGATGCTCGCATCGAACAACATCCTGAAGCCGTCTGACGGTCGCCCGGTGACCCTGCCCACACAGGACATGATCATCGGTCTGCACCACCTGACCACGCTCAAGGAAGGCGTTGTCGGCGAAGGCCGTGCGTTCTCCACAGTGGCGGAAGCGATTCTTGCTTTCGACCAGCACTCGCTCGACCTGAACGCCAAGGTGCGCATCCGCCTCACCGACAAGTACTTCACCGAGGGCACGCAGCCCGAGGGCGTCGTGCTGGTCAACGGCAAGGCAGAGGGAACGGTCCTCGTGAACACGACCCTCGGTCGTGCGCTGTTCAACGAGACGCTTCCGACGGACTACCCGTACTTCGAGAAGGTTGCCGACAAGGGCACCCTCTCGGCGATCGTCAACGACCTCGCTGAGCGGTACCCGAAGGTGGAGGTTGCAGCTGCGCTCGACAACATTAAGGATGCCGGTTTCTACTGGGCAACCCGTTCCGGCGTGACCGTTGCGCTCAGCGACATCCTGACCCCGCCGAACAAGCCGCAGATCGTTGCCGGCTACGAGAAGCAGGCCGCCAAGGTTCAGTCGCAGTTCGAGAAGGGTCTCACGACCGACCTCGAGCGTCGTCAGGAGCTCATCCAGATCTGGACCAAGGCGACCGAAGACGTCGCCACGGCCATGCAGGCGAACTTCCCTGAGGACAACACCATCAACCGCATGGTCACCTCTGGTGCCCGTGGTAACTGGCTGCAGGTTCGTAACATCGCCGGTATGCGAGGCCTGGTGAACAACCCGAAGGGTGAGATCATCCCTCGCCCGATCATCTCGAGCTACCGCGAAGGCCTGTCCGTCGCCGAGTACTTCATTGCTACTCACGGTGCTCGCAAGGGTCTGGCCGACACGGCTCTGCGTACTGCAGACTCGGGATACTTGACGCGTCGTCTCGTTGACGTCTCGCAGGATGTCATCATCCGCGAAGACGACTGTGGCACGACCAAGGGTCTTGAACTGCCGATCGCAACGGTTGACGCTGCGGGAACGCTGGTTCGCCACCCCAACGTCGAGAACGCCGTGTACGCTCGCTCGCTGGCCGCAGCCGCGGTCAACGCGAAGGGTGAGGTCGTCGCAGACGCCGGATCCGACGTGGGCGACGTTCTCATCGACCAGCTCGTTACGGCTGGTGTCGAGAACATCAAGGTGCGCTCGGTTCTGACCTGTGAGTCCGCCGTCGGTGTCTGTGCAGTCTGCTATGGCCGCTCGCTCGCGACCGGTCTGCTCGTCGACATCGGTGAGGCCGTCGGCATCATCGCCGCACAGTCGATCGGTGAGCCGGGAACCCAGCTCACGATGCGTACCTTCCACACCGGTGGATCGGCATCCGCCGATGACATCACCCAGGGTCTTCCCCGGGTGCAGGAGCTCTTCGAAGCGCGTACCCCCAAGGGTGCATCGCCCATCGTCGAGGCCGCCGGTCGCATCACGATCGAAGACACCGACCGCAGCCGCAAGGTGATTTTGACGCCCGACAACGGCGACGAAGCGATTGCCTACCCGGTGCTCAAGCGTTCGACCCTCCTCGTTGAGGATGGCCAGCACGTTGAGCTCGGTCAGCAGGTCATCGTTGGCGCCGTCGACCCGAAGGAAGTTCTTCGAGTCAAGGGTGTCCGCGAAGTGCAGAAGCACCTCGTTGGTGGCGTGCAGGATGTCTACCGTTCACAGGGTGTGCCGATTCACGACAAGCACATCGAGGTCATCGTTCGTCAGATGCTTCGTAAGGTCACCGTCGTCGAACACGGCGACACGGGCCTGCTGCCGGGTGAGCTGGTTGACCGTCAGAAGTACAACGAGCTCAACCGCGCCGCGTTGACCGAGGGCAAGAAGACGGCTTCGGCTCGTCAGGAAGTCATGGGTATCACCAAGGCTTCACTGGCAACCGAATCCTGGCTGAGCGCCGCTTCCTTCCAGGAGACCACCCGGGTGCTGACCCAGGCGGCCATGGAAGGCAAGAGCGACCCGCTGATGGGTCTCAAGGAGAACGTGATCATCGGTAAGTTGATCCCGGCCGGAACCGGTCTGCCGCGGTACCGCGACGTCACCGTCGAGGCAACCGAAGAAGCCAAGGCTGAGCGTTACCCGAACCGCATCTTCACCGATGATGCAGCGTTCAACGAGGGTGACCTGAGCTTCGTCGACTTCGACAGCTTCAGCTCGGACGACTTCACGCCGGGCACATACAACTAGTTCGTATGGCGGCGTAGTTGCTCGAATAAAGAGGGTCCCGGCGTGAGCCGGGGCCCTCTTTTTTGTCTCTCTGACCGGCACTGACATTCTTCTCGGACATGCGTCCGAGAAGTGGTACACTGATCTAATGACTTCCGTGCGCTCCTCCGATGCTTCGCGAGGAAGGCTGTCGTCGAAGGCAACGCCTGACCCGCGTGCCGAGCGAACGCGTCAGTCGATATTCTCGGCCATGCGCCACTTGATGACCGAGCAGTCGGCATCCGTCTCGGTCGGTGACATCGTGAGGGTGTCGGGCGTGAGCAGAAGCTCGTTCTACGCGCATTTTGCGAGCCTCGACGAGTTGGCCGCAGAGCTCCTGAAAGCGCAGCTCGCCGAGATCGGGTCGGCCGGAGACCAGCAGCGCCGCGAAGATTTGATCGTGGGAACGAGTGCAGCACGGGTGGGTTACACCCGCTTGGTCGCGCACATGGTTGAGCATTTTTCGCTGTACTCGAGCGTGCTCGAACTGCAGCCCGCGCGCGGGGCCTATGACGAAATCGTCGAGGCCTACGCCACGCGCCTGCTGCAATCGGTCGTCGTTCCTGATCAGGCGCCGGCGAACGTGAATCTTGAACTCGTCACGACCTATATTGCCGGGGGCGCACTCACGCTGATCAACGCGTGGCTGCGTGGGCACATCGATGTTTCAGACGACGAGCTTGTGGAGCAACTCGTCGGTTTACTCCCGCCGTGGGTGACGTCCACCCGAAGTTAACGGCTCCACCGCGCATGACCCCGGCCCGCACACGTACGCGCGCCGGATTACCAGCAGAGAAAAAGAGGCACTACGCATGAAACTCGAAGTCGGCGAAACACTTGTCTACCCCCACCACGGTGCCGTCACCATTACAAGCATCGACCAGCGCACGATCAAGGGCGTCGACAAGAAGTTCCTCACGCTCAGCGTGCACATGAGCGAACTCGTCATTCAAATTCCCGTCGACAATATGGAACTTGTCGGCGTGCGCGATGTCATCGACGCCGAGGGCGTGCAGGCCGTCTACCGCGTCTTGCAGGACGAGTTTGTTGAAGAGTCGGGTAACTGGTCGCGTCGCTACAAGGCGAACCAGGAGAAGATGGCCAGCGGTGATGTCTACCGTGTCGGCGAGGTCGTGCGTGACCTGTGGCGCCGCGACCAGGATAAGGGCGTGTCCGCCGGTGAGAAGCGCATGCTTGAGAAGGCCCGTCAGATTCTGGTGTCGGAGCTGGCACTTGCGCAGACCCTCACCGATGCCGAAGCCAGCGACCTGATGACCGAGGTGCTGTTGGCCGCTCCGGCCGGCCCCGCACTCATCTCAGCCGTCTAACCTGACGAGACTGTGAGTCGGCGATACCGGCTCAATTCACGTACCGCCCGCTTTTGTGTGTACCCCATTTAGGAGTGCGCGCAACAGCGGGCGGTTTGTTGTCCCCCATTGGGGGAAGAGTCGCGTCAGGGTTTGGGATCAGGGGTTATGCGCCGATAAACTGACCAGCATTGATTCGCCGCCAGGGGAGCTGCGAACGAGTGATCGTCAACGAGGGGAAACAGTGGCGAGTCGACTGCCTTCCGCGCCTCCCGTGCTCGCCGGTTACACGTTCATCCGCCCGCTGGGGACCGGCGGATTCGCCGACGTCTTTCTGTTTGAGCAGAACATGCCCAAGCGATCGGTTGCGGTGAAGGTGTTACTGCAAGACATCGTCGACAATGACGTTCTGCGCATGTTCAATGCCGAAGCGGATGTCATGGCTCGGCTCAGTTCGCACCCCTCGATTTTGACGGTGTACGACGCCAGCATTTCGGCGGATGGTCGACCATATCTGGTCATGGAATTCTGCCCGAGCTCGCACTCCGACGTCTTCCGTCGGGAGGTGGTCTCCGTCGTAGACGTGCTTAACGTCGCGGTCAAGATCGCCTGCGCACTCGAGACCGCACACCGGTCGGGCGTTCTGCACCGCGATATCAAGCCGTCGAATATTCTCAATACGTCATTCGGCGCTCCCGTCCTGGCCGACTTCGGTATCGCCACGTCACTGCGCTCGACGCAGCAGGAAGAGCTCTTTGCGATGAGCGTGCCGTGGAGCGCACCCGAGGTTGTGCAGGAAACGACGACAGGCACCGTGCAAACCGAGGTGTGGGCGCTGGGAGCCACGATCTATTCGTTGCTCGCCGGCCGGTCACCGTTCGAAACGACGGACGGTGTGCGTAGCTCGCGCCAGCAGCTTCGACAGCGGATCGTGCGGGCGAAGTACACCCCGATCGGACGGGCCGACGTGCCTCCGGCGCTGGAACAGGTTCTGGCCCGAGCGATGAGCCGTGACCCGGCCGCACGCCAGTCGAGCCTGCTTGAATTTGCGGAGAATGTGCGACGGGTGCAATACGACATGGGTATTTCGCCGACCGCGCTGGAGGTCGCCGTCGACGAATGGGCCGCCGCGGGCGCTCCGATCGATTTCGGCAACTCAGCCGTGCGGGGGCCCGTCATCTCCGAGGTTGCTGTTGCGTCACCGCGGTCGGTACGACGCCCGGGAGCGTCGGCCGTGAGAGCGTCAACACACGAGGGCACCTTCCATGTTGACGCCGAACGAGGCCGGACTGGTTTCGGCCTGCGGCTGGCCCTTGTGGTGGCCGGCGGTCTCGTCGTCGGTGTCGGGGCGACGGTGGGCGTGCTCGCGCTGGTGGGGGTTCTCTAGTGGCACAGTCGGCTCGCAAGCCTTGGGCACGCGCCCCGCAGGGCCAACCGGCATCCGCACGGCGATCCACGTGGCTGAAGGTCGCAGCAGTCACCGCAGCTGTCGCACTCTTCGCGGGGGCTGCTGTTGTCGCATCCGGTTTCGATGTGAAGCAGACCCCTCTGAACAGCAGCTCGATTTGGGCGCTGCAGAGTGGATCGGGCAACCGGTATGCGCGGGTGAACACAGAACTGCGCGAGCTGGACACGATCAAGACCGTGCGCAGCCCGAGCACACTCGTTCAAACCGACACAGCCACGCTGCTTCTTGCCCAGAACAATGAAAAAGTCGTTGACGTCGACCCGGCCCGGCCGATCGACCTGGCCGATGACGCCGCCGGCTTCGGCAATACACCGGCCGGCACCATTGGAGTCGTCACGTCGGCCACTCACATCGGCTATCTCACCAGCACCGGGTCGGTGTTCGTCGCCCCACTGGTCGAGGGCGCTGCGGCGACCCCGGTGCAGGTCGACCCGTTTGCCGACGACGACGTTGAGAAAGGTTCGGAGCCCCGGCGCTATGCCTCAGACGTGATCGCCCTCGGCACCGACGGAATGCTGTACAGCTACTCGAGCGCAGAGAAAAGCGTGCTGCGTTTTGATCTTGACTCGTTCGCTGTGAAGGGTGAAGACCCGGTTGTTTCCGGGCCGACGGATGCCGGGCTGCAGCTTTCCGTCGTCGGGTCGAGGTGGGTGTTGGTCAATAAGACCGGCGACACCCTGTGGCTCGCCGGAAAGCCCTCGCAGTCGGTCGATCTGGTCGCCGGCTATCAGCTGCAGAAGCCCTCCGACGCGGCAGCATCCGTGCGTATCGCCGACGAAACCGGTCTCACTGAAGTGACTTTCTCGGACGGGAAGTCGACACGGCTGGTGGGAAGTGCGGGGGTGCAGCTCGGGGTTCCCGCCATGCCGACGTCCTTTGGCTCCGACCAATTCGCTGCGTGGATACCCTCTAGCGGAGACGCCGGCACGCTCTGGAGCGCGGCGAATGGCACGACGCAACTCGACTTCGCCGGGGCCACACTCCGCACAGACCCTGCCCCTGTCTTCCAAGACAACGGTCAGCTGATGATTCTCAATGACACGCAGAGTGGCTGGGTCTGGACGGTTCCCGACGGCGCGCTCGTACCAAGCTCGCAGGACTGGGGCATTGGTCTCGAGCAGCAGCAAAAGAAGGACGACACGGTCGAAGAGATCGCCCAGGTCGTCGACCCGCAGGCTCCGGTCGCCGAGTCTGATCAGTTTGGGGTGCGGGCGGGCGCCCTGGTCACGTTGCCGACTCTTCTGAACGACCACGATGCGAATGACGACGTGCTGACGATCGTGCCGGAGTCTCTCTCGGGGCTTCCCGCTGAGTTCGGCACGCTGAGCGTGACCGACAACGCGCAGTCCCTGGCCGTGCAGGTCGCGGACGGCGCCAGCGGAACTGCGACGTTCAGCTATGCGGTCACCGACGGTACCCGTCAGGACGGGCTGAACTCGACCCCGGCCACGGTGACGCTCACGGTGCATGGTGACGCCGAGAACTCCGCTCCGGTCTGGTGTGGCGTCGAGGGCTGTCTTCAGGATTGGCCGTCCCCGGAGGTCGCACCGGGTGGCACCGTCAGCGTTCCCGTGCTTCCCGGCTGGGTCGACCCCGACGGTGACCCGCTGTTCGTGTCGTCGGTCGTCAATCAGACCGGCGTGGGTTCGGTGACGTCCACGCCGACCGGGACCCTGGTCTTCCGGCACCCGGATCCGTCCCTGCAGGAAGCCCTGACCGTCACGATTCTGGTGACCGTGTCCGACGTCTTCGGCGCGACGAGCGAGAAAGTACTGCCGATTTCGGTGACGCCGACTCCGCAGCTGACCGCCACGCCGTTCGCCGTGCAATCCGCGGTCGGCGAGCAGCTCACCATCGACCCGGCCGAACACCTGTCTGGCGCATCCGGGGCCTACCGCATTGGCTCGGCTACCACCCCGTCGGCGGCAGACGCGACCGTCGGCGTCAGCAGCGGAAGCTCAACCATCGACTTCACCGCGACGGTTCCCGGGAACTACCGCGTTGACTACACCGTTTCGGATGCCGTCAGCGAGGTCGTCTCGTTCGTGCGCATTCAGGTGCTCGCCGACGAGGCTACGGCCCTGAGCTCGGCCCCGGTCACCGTGTTTGTGCGACCGCGCGCCGACACGAGCGTCGATGTGTTCACTGCGATCTCGAACCCGGCAAACCGAGTGCTCCTGCTCAGCGAAGCCTTGCCCGAGCCGGCCCCGGGTGCCTCGCTCGACGTCGACGTCGTGGGACAGAGTCAACTGCGGGTGCGCGGAAACACGGCAGACGAGCAGCCGGGCAAGCTTGGTGTCGTCGGGTACACGGTGTCGGATGGAACCGGAAATCCGCTGTACACCGTGAGCGGGATCGCCACCATCTATCTGCTTGCTGCCCCTGTTGCCCAAGCGCCGATCGCGGTGGCCGACACCGTCGTGGTGCGCGCGGGCAGCCAGATCGACATTCCGATCCTCGATAACGATGTGGCGCCCGACGGTAACGTTCTGGTGCTCAACCCTCAATCTGTGCAGAACGAATCGGGCGAGGGCCTGGCCTTTGCCTCGGGGTCGACGCTGAGATATTTGGCTCCGCAGACGGCCGGGCAGTATGAGCTGCGTTACACCATCTCCGTTGCCGGGTCGCCCGATCTTGTCGACTCCACGACAGTTGCGGTCACGGTGCTGCCGGCCGGCGAAAACCGGGCGCCACGCCCGCACACGCTGACCGCCCGGGTACTGTCGGGTGAGTCGGTGCGCGTGCCCTTCGATGCTTTCGGTGTCGATCCCGACGGCGACGCTGTTGCTCTCGATCGGGTGCTTACGCAGCCAGCCAGTGGCACCGCGACACTGTCGGCCACGGGCGACGCGATCCTGTACAGCAGTGTGAAGGGCTTCAAGGGCGCGGTTGACTTCGCGTATCGTGTGCGCGATTCAAGTGGTGAGACAGGAACCGCGCTGGTGCGCATCGGTGTCCTTGATCGTCAGTCAGATCCGAGCCCGATCACCTTTAGCGACTACGTCGAGGTGCAGGCGGGGGCAGACAACCAGGTCATCGTGCATCCGGCCGCCAACGACATCGACCCTGCCGGGGGAATGCTGACGCTCACGGGTGTGCGTCCGGATGCCGCGCCCTCCAGCGCAGAGTTTGACGCCGTGGCCACACACATCGGCCGCGTCACCACGAAGCAGGTGACTCTGCTCGCCGGCGAGGAACCCGGCACCACGACCTTTGTCTACGAGGTCACGAACGAACAGGGTGACATCGCCCTGGGGCTGATCGTCATGCGAGTTGTTCGCGCGTCGGTCGCCGACTTCCCGATCGTGCAAGACACGCGACTCACGCTCGAAGAGCGCAGTACCTTCCCGAGCGGAATCGACGTCGTGACGGGCAAGGTTTCGTGGGCGTCCGGAGACGTCAGCGGGTTGAAGCTTGCGCTGTGGAAAGACGCGAAGGGTGCAACGGCCTCGGGCTGGAAGATCAGCGGTCCAGTTCCTGACGCCGGGCTCCTGGTGCCGTTTTCGCTCACCGGGAAAAACTTTCAAGGTGACGACGTGACGACTTATGGGTTTGTGCGTATTCCTGCCAAGAACGAGATCATCCTGGCCTTGAAGCAGGGCAACGTAACCCAAAAGGTGAAGGAAGACGCCTCGGTCACGTTCGATATGGCCGATCTGGTCTCGATTCCTGCCCGCGAGGCTCTGGAGCTCGGCAACACTGATCTGCGCGCATCCGGTCAACGAGCTGAGGCAACGTGCCGGATCGAAAGCGGAACCACCGTCACGTACACCGCGGGCAAGGGCGCCCCATGGACGGACTCGTGCACGGTTCCCGTGCGCGTGGCCGGCCAAGAGGACTTCACACAACTTCCGGTTCCGATTATCATCGAGCCGCTCGAGCCGGAGCCGGAACTGCGGGCGGCCTCCCTCACACAGAGCCCTGGCGCTCCGCCCCTGCGCTACGATCTCGGCCAGATGGTGACCTGGCCCGGCAAGCCGAACCTGTCGACGCTGCGCTACGCCATCGACTACAGCGGCGATCAATTCACGGTGACAGTGGACGGCTCAACCCTCACGGTGAAAGCGATCGACACGGCGACGCCGGGTCGCGACAACACCGTAACGGTGAAATTGACCAGCCATCCGAATGCCGTGCCCGCCGCGCTCTCACTCAAGGTCGGTCCCGCGCCGAGTGAGCTGCCCAAGGGGGGAACGGTCGCGCGTGAGTGTTCCCAGGCGGCCGGATCAAGCTGCGTGATCGACGTCATTGGTGCCGCCGGTGAAGTGAACCTCTTCCCCGGCACACCGCTCACCGTCACCTCGGTGTCGGCGGCGAGCACCTGTGCCGGCGTCAGCTTCAGCGTGGCGGGCTCGTCCCAGGTCAAGGCCACCTGGTCAGTCGACGCCGCCGGCGGTAAATGCCAGACAAGTTTCGTCGTCAGCGACGCTCAGGGACGTGCGAGCGCCGGCGACCGCAATGGGTCGGTCACCCTTGACCTTCAGGGCTTCCCCGGCACACCGAGTTCTGTCACCCAGACCGCATTTGACGATGGATCACTCACGCTCGCGGTCAGTCCCGGCGCCGCAGCGAGTGCCTACCCGGCCCTGCAGGGTTTCACCCTCCTGCGTGAGGGGCGTGAAGTGGGCTCATGCGATGCGTCGGGCCGCTGTGAGCCCCTCACCGGACAGAAGAACGGTGCCCAGAACACGTTCGAAGCGCGGGCCCGTAACGCGGTGGGTACCTCGCTCGGAGCGGTGAACGTCGTCGCCTGGTCTTATGGAGTTCCCGGAATGGGGCAGGCCAGCTGGAAAGAGGCTTTCGATTCGCGCACGACCGCGACGACCGGTGCCGTCGACCTGTCGATTCCGAACACCGACCCCGCGACCCGCGCCTACCTGGTGAACGGCACCGAGGTGGCGGTGTCGGCTGCGGGGAGTGGCACCACCGTGTCGAATCTGACGCTCCCAGTTGGTACGCAGACGCTCACGATCATTCCGGTCAGTTCCTTTGCCCGTCCGGCCGGAACCGGACCGACTGACAAGACCGAGACGATTTCCGTGAATGCCTCCGGCTCGCCCTCGATCACCCCGGGATCCGGATCGCTGACGGTCACGACAACGTCAATTACGGTTCCCGCACCGGCGCCGAATGCGAACTCGACCACACGACCGACGTCGATGAGGTTCGTCGCCTTCCGTGACGGGGGAGCGCCCACCTGCTCAGTCGACGCGTCAGGCGGAAACGTCATGATTTCGGGGGGGAAGCAATCGGACACCTCCACGATCAGCGACCTGGTCAAAAACGAGAATTACACCGTCAAGGTGTGTTACTCAAACGGATTTGGGCTGGCCGAAGCCGTGTTGGGGAGCGACGTGCCCTGGGCTGCACCCGACGCGCCGGTCAACTACACCTATTCCATCACGGACGGCACGACGAACGGCAGCTTCACCCTTGTGCAGCCCTTCTCAGGGCCGGCTGCGCCCAGCCGGTTCACCACAAAGTTCGTGACGAGTAATGAGGGTTGGGGCGAAGCGCCTGTCATCACTGTTCAGTACTGCTTGATCTTGAGGCCCGCACGCTGCGGACCGGAGTCCAGCGTTGTCGCGGCAGACCCGGGCCGGCCCTATCAGGTGGAGGTCACCTCGGTGGCGCTGACGAGCTGTGTTCCGGGCGAATCGCTCGGATTCACCGTGGATGGTCGGGGCACGGGAGCGGCCGTGACCACTGTGGCTTCGGCTGAGTACCTGGTCCCCGCGCCGACTGTCCCCGACCCGAATGCCCAAGCCTGGGTGGCGGCGACAGCGCCATTCGATCAGGTTCCACCGAACGCGACAAAGGTGCGCCAGGTCAGTTGGACGGTCGCCCTGGGCGGAACAATGACGTATTCGGGTTCGACTCCGAGTGAGATCGAGTGCCACCAGTGAAAATGAGAGAGACACCGAAACGATGACAATCGCACCAGAGCAGTCCGCATGGTTTGCCACAACTTTCGCCACGATGGTCGACAACGTCGAGCGCGTCGTACTGGGAAAGCGTCACGTGGTCGAGCTGGCGTTCACGGCCATGGTCAGCGAGGGGCACCTGCTGCTCGAGGACTACCCAGGTACGGGTAAGACCTCGCTCGCGCGCGCCATGTCGCAGAGCGTGCAGGGCGTGAGCTCGCGCATCCAGTTCACCCCAGATCTCCTGCCGGGCGACGTGACCGGTATCACGGTGTATGACCAGAAGAAGGGCGAGTTCGAGTTTCACAGCGGACCCATCTTCGCCAACGTCGTGCTCGCTGACGAGATCAACCGCGCCAGCCCCAAGACACAGTCGGCTTTGCTCGAAGCCATGGAAGAGGGCAAGGTCACCGTCGATGGTGTGACGCGCTCCACCGGTTCGCCGTTCCTCGTTATCGCGACCCAGAACCCGATCGAGCAGGCCGGAACCTATCGTCTGCCCGAAGCGCAGCTCGATCGCTTCATGATGAAGACCTCACTCGGCTATCCCGACTTGGCCAGCACGATCCGCATTCTCGAAGGCACCAGTGAGACTCAGCACGACCTGGCACCCGTGATCACGCCTCAGGCGCTGGTGGGAATGAGCGACCTGGCCCGGTCGGTATTCGTCAACCCGCTGCTTTTCGACTACATTGCCCGAATCATCGAAGCCACTCGCACCGCCCGGCAGGTGCGCATGGGCGTCAGCGTGCGTGGAGCACGTGCGCTCACGAAGGCCTCAAAGACCTGGGCTGCAGCGCAGGGGCGTACCTATGTCACGCCGGATGATGTGAAGGGACTTGCCGAGCAGGTGCTCGCGCACCGCATCGTGCTCGACCCCGAGGCGGAGTTCGACGGCGTCACGGCCAGCGCCGTCATTGGGCAGATCCTGCTCGACATCGTTCCGCCGAGCCGAAGCGATCTGATGTGAGCTTCGAGACCGAATCCCGGATCTCGCGCACCTCGACATCCACCAGCACCTCCACGAAGACGCATACCCGTTATTCGACCACCCGTTCCGGCACCCTGATTGGTGCTGTCGTGTGGTGGGTGCGTGCCGGGCGTGCCGTGCGAGTGCGCTCCAAGGCCACCGTGCAGTGGGTGCGCGAGACCGTCACGCCCGCGGGATGGGTGGTCGTTGCCGCCGTCGCATTATTGCCGGTCGGCCTCGTCTTCGGCTGGGCTGAGTTGATCGTGGCGGGTTTCGTCGCGGCCGCACTCCTGCTGATTGCGCTTCCGTTCCTGATGGGCGGGCGCTCGTACAGCGTTGACTTCACACTGCCGGTCGACCGTGTGGTGGCCGGAGGCGAGGTGACCGGAACGCTGCGGGTGACAAACATCTCCAAGCGTCTCGAACTGCCGGGGCGCATCGACGTGCCGATTGGCCAAGGGCTGACCGATGTTCATGTGCCTCTTATGCGTGCCGGAGCCGTGCACGACGATTTCGTGACCGTGCCCGCCTTCCAGCGCGGAGTGATCGATGTCGGTCCGATTACCACCGTGCGTACCGACCCACTCGGCGTGTTGAAGCGCGAAGTTGCCTGGGCTGATGTGCACCGCCTGTTCGTGCACCCCGTGACGGTGTCCATTCCGAGTACCAGCGCCGGTTTCGTGCGTGACCTTGAAGGAAACCCGACGAGCGACATCGTCGACTCCGACATTTCGTTCCACGCGATTCGCGAATACGCGCCGGGCGATGGGCAGCGCAATGTGCACTGGAAGTCGACCGCGAAGACGGGCAAGCTCATGGTGCGTCAATTCGAAGAAAGCCGCCGCTCCCGGCTCGCCATTGCCCTGAGCCTGCGTGCCGACGAATACGCGTCAGATGAAGAATTTGAGATGGCCGTGAGCGCGGCCGGATCGCTGGGGATTCGCGCGATCCGAGACGGACGCGACGTGGTCGCTTTCGCGAGCGATGAGATTCCCGAGTTTGCACGCGGTTCGATTCGTTCGATTCGCACGTTCACCGTCCTTTCGACCCGCACCTTTCTCGACGATCTCAGTGCGATTGCGTCGAGCGGCAACGCCATGCCATTGGAAGACGTCTGTGCGTTGGCCTCTCAGGTCATCCCCGATATCTCGATTGCATTTGTCATCTGCGGTTCAACGATGACCTCGGCGCGGCTCCACGCGTTAACCCTCAAATTCCCGGCCGCGGTCTCGATCGTCGCTGTGCTCTGTGACCCTGCGTCGGCACCGAAATTCCGCGATCTGTCGGGCACGGGTGTGCTCACCATCGGCGTTCTCGACGACTTTCGTTCCTTGCTCGCTCGGAGGGCCGGATGACGCGGCAGAGCAGGGCCGTTCACCGGGGTGCCGGTGGCGAGTTTCGGGGAGTGGTGTTCACGGTGATGAATGCCGCGTTCGTGCTCGGAATGATCGGTGTCGGGATCTGGGCGGCCTTCCCGATCTATCAGGACGCGTTTTACCTGATCACCGTCGGTGGCGCGGTGGTCGTGGGCACAGCGGTCGCCGCGGTCGGCCTCAGTCGATCATGGTCGTGGTTCACTCTGCTGATGGTGACCGTCGGAAGCTACCTGGTGTTGGGTGTTCCGTTGGCGGTTCCCACCGCGCTCACCAGCGTTCCCGCTTTCGGGTCAGGCTTTCTCAAGCTTCTCGGTGCGACGGCACTGAGCTGGAAAGAGCTCGTCACAATCTCGATTCCGGTGGGCACCTACCAGACCATGCTCGTGCCGGCGTTCATCCTGGTGCTGGCTGTCACAACGGCGGCGCTCTCACTGGCCTGGCGATCACGCAGCCTGTACCTGCTGGCTATTCCCCTGACCTTCATCTTTCAGCTGTTCGGCCTGACTTTCGGATCCAGCCGCACCAGTGTTCCGATTCAACTCGGTCCGGTGAACATTCCGGCCCCCCGCGAAAGCCTGATCGGCCTCGTCGCCCTTCTGCTGGCGATCGGATTTCTGGTGTGGCGTTCGCACTATGCCCGCACCGCGGCACTGCGCCATGCCACCCGGGCCACAGGAGTGCGTCACGCCACCGTCGGCTCGTTCGAACGGGTCAAGCGTGGCGCGTTGGTCGCCGGCACCCTCCTGCTGGCGACGGTCATCGCGCTCCCGCTGGCGGCGTCGGCCGTGCGCCCCGCCGAGCGCGATGTCCTGCGCACCAGCATCGACCCGTCGGTGACCATCCGTGAATATGTCAGCCCGCTCAGCCAGTACCGAAGCTATTTTGTCGGTGACCTGTACGACAGCACACTGTTCACCGTCACGAAGCCGAGCTCCACCCTCACCCGGCTGAGGTTAGCGGTGCTCAGTAACTATGACGGACAAATCTTCCGGGTCATCGACCCTGTCGGGGGCACCACGGATCAGTCGACTGCGTTTGCCCGGGTGCCGAACGTGCGCGACGTTGATTCATCGGCGGGAGATGTCGCCTCGGCCACAATCACGGCCGGTCAGTATTCCGGCGTCTGGCTGCCGCTTGCCGGATCGCTCGCTCGCATCGATTTCACCGGTCCCCGCCGTGAAGCACTGACGAACGCGTTCTACTACAGCGATAACACGGATGCCGGTGTCGAACTTCGCTCACTGCGCGCGGGCGACAGTTACAGATTCGACACTCGCGTGGCCGCGACAGAGCCCGCGCTCAGCACCGTCACCCCGCCCGCCGGAGGCACCGGGGTGATCGGCGAATCACTCATTCCCGAAAGCCTGGTCAACTGGGTGCGCGCCCAGCGGGTCGGATCGGATGGCGCGGGTCTGGCGGAGCTCATCACCCGGCTGCGCGAGCGCGGCTTTCTCAGCCATGCGCTTGACGCGCCGGCCGAGACCGCAAGCTGGGCGGATGACCTGAGCGACTACTCGTTCGCGCCCTCGCTCTCTGGCCACTCAATCGATCGCATTGACAGCATCTTCACCGCACTACTCGAGAAACAGAACTCGACGACGGCGACCGACAACAAATCCCTTGTTGCTGCGGTCGGTGACGACGAGCAGTTCGCGGTAGCTGCGGCACTTCTCGCTGCCCAACTCGGTTTTCCGGCGCGAGTGGTTCTGGGGTTCACCCTGGTCGCAACGAACGCCGATGCGCAGTCGATTCCGGCCTGCTCAGACGGTGTTTGCGCCGGGAAGAACCTCACGGCGTGGGTCGAGGTCGCCGGTTCGGATGGAAGCTGGACGTCGGTCGATGTGACCCCCCAGCATGAAAACCCCCTGGCTCCAAGCGACAACCAGCTGCGCGACCCGAAGATCGCGTCGCAGGTTCTGCCGGACGAGGCGACGGAGCAGGCCCCGCCGGAAGCAAACCCCACGAGCGGCGAAGAGAAGAAGAACGATGACCGGACTGAGGCCGTCGATGTCGGCTGGCTGCTCGACATCCTCAAAATCGCGGGCATCGCGCTCTTGGGCATCCTCATCGTCGTGGCACCCTTCCTGGCGATCTGGGGAGCGAAAGCTCAACGTCGACGAGAGCGCAAGCGCGGACACAGTGCCGCGGCGCGTATCGCCGGAGGGTGGGAAGAGTACGTCGATTCGGCCGTCGACCACGGTCAGCCCGCGCCCGGAAGCCTGACGCGCATCGAGTTCGCAACGCAGCACGGCAGTGCAGGCAGTAGCCTCCTGGCTACGCTTGCCGACGAGGCAGTATTCGGCCCCGTGCCACCGCAGCAGGCCGACAGCGACAGCTTTTGGAAACTTGTCGAATCTGAGCGGGCGCTTCTCGCCAGCGAGACAACGCAACGACGACGGTTGAAGGCTGCGTTGTCATTGCGTTCGTTTGCCCGCGCACTCGGTGCGCAGCACAGCAATAAGTTCATATACGGTAAATTCGGTGCGCGTCTCACGCGGCGCGCTGAGCTCGGGAATGGGGGAGCGACTGACATCCGTCGGTCGCGCGGCTAAAAATGGATAATTCAAGTACTGCAGGTGCCGCTGTCGGCATCATTGTGGCGGCGGTGTTCTGCGTCGGCATCTATGTCTTGCTCGGCGCATCACTCGCTGCTGTTTTTCACAAGTTCGGCCAGCCCCGCTGGAAGGGCTGGGTGCCGATTGTCAACTCGATCACGCTTCTCGAGCTCGGTGGTTACTCGACCCTGTGGGTGATTACGCTCTTTCTGCCGGTCGTGCACATCGTGGGCGCTGTGGTGCTGATCCTTGCGGTCAACAACATCAACCGGAGATTCGGCAAAGGCGGCGGGTTCACCGTGCTCTATGTCTTTCTGCCCCCTGTCTGGTCGAGCATTCTCGGCTTCGGCAGTGCCCAGCCGGTCGACGGTTCGGCACACGCCGGACTGGCTCAGGATGAGCGATTCGTTCCCAGCGTGCCGCCCGTGACCTGGGGCGGACCCTCGGCAGTATCGGCTCAGCCAACTCTCGGGCTGCCGCCGGCTCCGTTTGGGTCGGTTCCGCCGGCGCCTGCTGCTCCGTTTGGGTCGGTTCCTCCGGCGCCTGCTGCTCCGTTTGGGTCGGTTCCTCCGGCGCCTGCTGCTCCGTTTGGGTCGGTTCCTCCGGCGCCTGCTGCTCCGTTTGCGTCGGCTCCGCCGGCGCCTCCTACGCCTCCGGCGCCTGCTGCTCCGTTTGCGTCGGTTCCGCCGGCGCCTGCTGCGCCTGCGGCTCCGTTTGGTTATGCGCCACCGACACCGCCCGCAGCCGCTGCGCCGCCGACAACGCAGAACGAGTGGGCCCCCCCGATCAGCCAAGTGCCCGGAATCGTCGTCGCTCCGTCCGCGCCACACCGAGAGCCCGACGTCATCGATGGGCCGACCATTATTACCGGGCGCACGCCGTTCCTCGATCAGGAGGACCCAGCCGATGCCGATGAACTCGACGAGACCGTCATCACGGCTCGTCGTGCAAAGCCGTGGATCTTTGAGACCGAAGAGGGACAAAAGGTGACGCTGACACACGCCGTCGTTCTGCTCGGACGCAACCCGTCGCGAGACACGCATCCCGAGGCGCAGCTTATTTCGGTGAAGGACGCGGGCAAGACAGTGTCAAAGACCCACGCCCGCATCGAACTCGTCGATGGGGCCTGGTCGATCACGGATCTGCATTCCACGAACGGCGTCATGCTGAAGGCCGACGGAGGCAACGAGAATGAGCTCGCGGCCGGCACCACTGCTGTGCTGACCGAGGAATTCATCCTGGGTGAACTGCCCGCGCGGATCTACCTGGAGCGCTAAGAATGACGCACAAGGCCGAGGTGACCGGTGTCCTGTCGACGGTGGCGCTCACCGCCGGATTCCGCACCGACATTGGCCGCAAGCGTGCGGCGAACGAGGATTCGCTTTTGGCGGCCTCGCCCGTCTTTATCGTCGCTGATGGTATGGGCGGGCACGAGGCCGGCGACCGGGCGAGCGCTGCGGTCATCGCCGAGTTCAGCCTCCTGGTCGGCCGAGACGACGTGACCGCCGCTGAGATCGCTGCGGCGGTCGATCGGGCGCATGCTGCAGTACGCGACATTGCCGACGGAACCAAGAAGGGCGCCGGAAGCACGCTCACCGGTTTCGCTCTTGTGCGCCACGAGGGCAGAAGCTGCTGGCTGGTGATGAATATCGGTGACTCCCGGGTTTACCGGCTGTTCGGAACCGAGCTTGTACAGCTCACCGTCGACCACTCTGTGGCTCAGGAACTCGTCGATGCCGGCGCGCTCAGGCCCGAGGATGTGGCCACCTACCCACGCCGCAATGTGATCACCCGCGCCGTGGGCGCACCGGAGAGTGACGCCGACTATTGGCTGTACCCGGTGACGACAGGCGAGCGTCTTCTGGCCTGTTCTGACGGGTTGAGCGGCGAACTGAGCGACGAAACGATTCGTGCTGGGCTGACGCTCGGTGGAAGCACCCAGCACACTGCCGATTTGCTTCTTGGCCAGGCGCTCGAACGGGGTGGCCGCGACAACATCTCACTCGTTGTCGTCGACGTGCTCTCTGCGTCGTCACCGCGCGATGCCGCCCTCGACTCCGACGGTTACGGGTGCGAGTTTGACGACGTCAGCGATGACACCGTCGTCGTGCGAACAGACGACACGCGCGAAGTGCCGGGTCGACGGGGGCGTCCATATGCACTCCGACGATGAAACGGTTCTCGGGCGTGGTGTCCGAGACGACGATGAAACGGTTCTCGGGCGTCGTGTCCAAGACGACGATGACACGGTTCTCGGACGTCGTGTCCGAGACGACGATGACACGGTTCTCGGACGTGCTGCAGCACCCACGGCATCCGTCGTGCCGGCCGAAGACGATACCGTGCTCGTGCCTCGCGATCCGGCGAGTACGACGCGTGTCGTGGGGCCGGGCTCAGCGGAATCTATCGAGCGTGGCCCGCTCGACGACGACGCGACGCGGCTCTCTGCGCGTCACGACGAGCCTGATCGCACCCAGCTGAGCACACGCCGGTCGCCGTCCCCCCACACGGGGGAGCCAACCGTTCAGGTCGCCGGTGCGTCGCGAACGCCGGACGTGCCAGTGGGTGCAACGGAACGCTACGGAGTGCGGGAACAGGCTCCGCAGCTCTCGCTGACGCGCATCGACCTGCGAGCCGGCGACCCCCGTGTGACGCTTCCCGCCTCAGCCGAGCAGATCAGAACGAATTCCGCCCAACGTGCCCGCGGTCGCAGCTTCGCCGCACTCGGCGTGATCATCGGAGTCACGGTGCTCATCGCGGCGGCGGCGATCCTGGCGATCGTCGTGATTGCGTCCCTCTAACCCACGAGCATCCGTATTAGATCCGAGGAGCCACACCCGTGAGCATCATGAACCATCAGTTCTACTCTGAGGCCGCCCACCCCCTGACCGCGCAGGTTCGGCTCGCAGAGCTGGCATCCGCCTACCCCGAACTGCACCCGGTGATCGCCGACAACCCAGCGTGCTATCCCGGGTTGTTGGAATGGATGCGTTCGGTGGGCACTCTGCCGGATGTTGTGTCATTCGAAGCTGCAGCGGCGAGCGTTGAGCCGGCTGCCCCCACGCAGCCCGTCGCGCACGCGGGGGACCCGTTTGGTCAACCCGCGTGGCAGTCTGGTCAGCAGCCGGATCCGTTCGGCCGACCGGCCTCGCCCTACGGCCAGCCGGGAGCGACTGGTGGAGCCGTGCCCGGCACCGGCATCCGCCGCACGAAACCATGGATCATTGGCGGGGCAATCGCACTTGTCGTTCTGTTGGCAGGCGGCGGTGCGTGGGCATACGCCGGCATCTTCTCAAAACTAGGCGGCGCTTCGAGCCCGCAGGCTGCAGTGTCGAAGCTCCTGAACGGTGCAGCCGAGCTCGACATGCTGAGCATCTACGGTTCGCTGTCGCCCGCTGAGGTCGGGTCGTTCAAAGCGGCCGTTGAGAAGCTCGGCACACTCGAGTCAGAGAACGAAGACGGCACCCAGATCGACTATCAGAAGACGCTCGAGCGCGCGATGAAGAGCATGTCGGTGTCGATGACTGACCTCGAATTCGACACCGAGGAGATCGCCGAGGGGATCGCCACAGTCGCGCTGACAGCCGGAGAGCTGCGGGTCGACGCCGATGCCGACGCGCTCCTCGACACGATGTTCGAGGCAGTTCGACCCCAACTCGTGGCTCAATACGAGTCGTTCGGCTACGACAGCGACGCGATCGACCTCGAGCTCGAACGCACGCGCGCCAGCGCTGCCGACGACTTGACTGAGGTGCTCCCCTACTCGCTAACGGCGAAAGAGGTCAGCGACGAACTGGGACGTGACTTCACGCTCGTCACTGTGAACGAGGGTGGCTCGTGGTACGTGAGCCCACTGCTCAGTCTCGGTGAAATGGCCTTTCAACAGCGCGGAGACAACGCGAAGCGTGGAAAGCTCGTTGCCGCTTCAGCGGTTGAAAACTATGCCACGCCTGAGGAGGCCGTCGGCGGGTTGGCGACGGCTGTGGCGAAGTTCGTACAAACCGGCAGGTCGACGAGCCTTGCCGCAGCGCTTCCTCTGGCCGAACGCCGCTTTGTGAGCCTCTACGGCGAGACGTGGGGAGCCGGAATTAATGGTTCCACAACCGTCGACATCGGTGATGTCGACGTCTCCGCCGTCGAAAGCGGCGGTGTTGCTCGAATCGAGCTGGACAACCTCTCGGTGTACGGAAATAGCGGGAGCGGCCAGTGGCAGGTTGACCTGTCTGGCATCTGTGCGGTCGCTGACTTCGGATACAGCGACTCCCGAGGCTGCCTTGACGACATTCCTGTTCTTGACAAGCTCGGGGCCTCCGACATACGCCTGATCGCCGTGAAAGAAGGCTCCGGATGGTTCGTGAGTCCGCTCCGCACAGCATCCGACATCGCAGCCATTGCCGCAGAGAACCTGGCGGGCATGAGCAAAGACGGCAGCCTGAACGATCTACTCGCCGGTAATTGACGCCGGAGCCGGCTGTCCCTTTTCTTCACCAGATTGGAATCGACATGACTTTCGACCCGCTGAATCCGCAGGGACAGCAGCCGACGTATCCACCGGCTGGGCAGCCGGGCTACGCCCAGCAGGCTCCCGTACAGCCGCAGCCACACTCCGCTCAGCCACAGTATGAGCAGCAGCAGCAGCAGCAGCAGCAGCAGCAGCAGCAGCAGCAGTACGGCACGCCGCAGTACGCGCAGCAGGTGCCGCACGCGCCGCGACCAAACCCGTTTGCGGGGGTTCCGATTTCTGACTGGGCCCGTGACGGCGGTGCACTGCTGTTGCTGCTGATCTCCCTCGCATTGCCGTGGAAGCTACAGAGCTCAGACTTCATGTCGTTCTTTGCGCAGGTTGGGGCGTCGGGCCGCATTGAGGTCATCCTGATCACCCTCGTGTCGGTGTTCTCGCTGAGCGTCACCTACCTCGCACGGGCCGGCGTCTTTCCGCCGACCGTCGGAACGCAGACTGTGTGGCTCATCCGTTTGCTGGCTAACCTGCCGTATCTGCTGCTCGTCGTGGTCTACATGGTGCTCGATGCGACGCAGTCGAACGCTCCGGCCGGGCTCGGTTACGCAGCGGCATTCGGACTTGCCGGGGCCTTCCTCGCCGCTCAGCCGCGTCAGGCCGAAATCGGGGGTGTGACAGCAGCACACCCTGTCGCACAGCTCTGGCGGCGGATAACCGTCGGCTACGCCGTGGTCGCGGGGCTCAGCTTTTTTGCAGCGCTCGTGCTCGGACTGTTGTCGGTATCGGGTAATAGATTGAGCCCCCTCCTGGTCATCGGTTCGGTACTCGCGGTGCTTTTCGGTGCTGCTGCCGTGCTGATTCCGCTCATTGGCATCATCCGCGGCAGCGCGATCTGGCTCACTCTTGCAGTGGCGCTGGGGTCGATCGCCGTCGGTGTTGTGGTCATCGACGCGTTCACCGGTTTCTCCCTGTCGACGAAGGGGATCGGAACCATGCGAGGTGGTGGGTACCCGGTCATCCTGTTGGCTGGTCTGCTCGGAGTCGCCACCTCGCCGGCTCTGCGCGTGAGCATGAAGCACATACCGCCTCTGACGCGGTGGTTTGCTGTCGCCTCGACCGGGTTCGTGTTGATACTCGCCACCGCAGGGTTCACTCTTCTTCTCGTCATCAGCACACTGATCGTGAGCGATACCGGTACGTCGACGACGGGTCTCTCCATCGGAAGCATCGTCGTTGTGACGGGAGCGATCATCGTCGCCGTCATCGCCCGGACCTTTCTCCGGTCGAATCCAGCCGGGAGCCAGTGGCTCGTTCTCGGCCTCACGGGAGCCATCATGGTTCTTGGAATCGTCTATTTCGTGATGCTCAATTCGATGGAATTGAGGTTCGGTGACGGTTCGAACGTGTATGACGTTTTCATCAGCTCGGGGAACATCACGTTCTTCCCTCTTGTGAGTCTGTCCGCCTCGTTGCTGTGGGCCCTGGTCTTGGCATTCGGGCTCCCTCTCGTTGTGGTCTTTGCCTTGACTGTTCCCGCGCCGGTGCGAGAGTACTACCGCCAGTACGCTCCCGTGCGCGTGCAGCCGGCCGAGGGGCAGTACGCAACGGCGCAGGGCTACCAGGCCGCAGGGTACCGACCACCGACCCCGCAGGCTCCCGCCTTCGACGCGGCCGGCGTGGGGCCGGCGGATTCCGTGCAGCCCGTTTTTGCCGCACCTGTGCAGCCGCAATTCGTTGCTCCGGTGCCGGCACCTGTACCGGCACCTGCAAGCGAGCCGCTCACCGGTGTTGCGGCCGAGGCGGCAGACCCAACTACGTCGGCCGAGCGCCTCTTCGCGATCGCCTCGGAGGGGTCAGACCACTGGGCGCTTCTCGCGGGGAACCCGAGCACCTACGCGGATCTGTTGCAGTGGCTCGGTCAGTCACCAGACCCAATGGTGCAGGCCGCTCTGCGGGCCCGGGGTCTGTAGCGCGGGTGCGGTTGCCCGCACGTATGCGCGGGTCAGGGTCTTAGTAATCAGGACCGTTCAACGCGCGGGCCCGGCAACCGAAAGGTAGGCGGGGCACGATGGTCGGAACCGTCGCGCGCACGGACCGTTGTGCTGACCCTCGGAGACGAAATTCGCTGCACCCGGGCGGTCGCATCGTGCGGGACTTCGGCCCCGCGACATCGACGCGCCTGAGGGGCTGAAAAGGGCTGTTTTGCCACTTTGTACCCCGCTCGAGGGGCGACTTTTGCGTGTCTGAAAAAGATGCCCCCCGGGTGAGGGTAGAGTCCCGTCGTTGTACGGCTTGCGGCCTGATTTCAAGGCGATAGCGTTGAAATGTCCCGAAAATACAGGCCTCCGCTTACAAATCTGTTGGCCTGGCTTGCCCATCCTGGGAGAGACCCGTACCCGAGTCGGGGGAGAAAACTTTGGCCACACTGACCGACATTTTGATTCTGCACGGCTCGCTTCCGATCGAGCACGTTGACGCGTTGCGCGCGGGGGAATCTGACGAATCAGTCGTGCGCGCGCTCGTCGAGCAGAAGGTACTGACCGAGACCCAAGTCGCTCAGGCACGGGCCGTTCAAGCCAATCTGCCGTTCGTTGAGCTGCTGGACTACCCGGTTGACCCCGCCGCAGTCGGTCTGGTCGCGGCCACCATCTGCCGCAGGCACACAGTGCTGCCGATCGGCATCGACAATGGTCGGCTGCTGCTCGCGATGGTCGATGCGGGCAACGTCTTGGCCATCGACGATGTGCGCGCAGCGGCATCCATGCCCGTCTACCCGATCGTGGCCGAGAGGTCCGACCTTCAGGCCGCGATCGGCCGCTATCTTCGAGCCGACAATGAGCTGAACAATCTCACGAACACGCTCGAAGAAGAGAGTGGACCGGCCGAAGCGGCAACCTTCGGCAACGCCGATACGACCGATGAAGACGCTCCCATCGTGCGCTTTGTGAATCTTCTGGTGAGTCAGGCGATTCAAGACAAGGCCTCCGATATCCACATCGAGCCCGGTGAAAACGATCTGCGCGTGCGCTACCGCATCGACGGAGTCTTGCACGAGATGCAAAGCGCCCCGCGAAGCATCAAAAACGGCGTGATCTCTCGTCTGAAGATCATGAGTGACATCGACATTGCGGAGCGCCGTAAACCACAAGACGGGCGGATGTCGGTCAGTCACGGCGGCCGCAAGATTGACCTGCGTGTCGCCACCCTTCCCACGGTCTGGGGCGAAAAAGTTGTCATGCGAATTCTCGACAACACGAACACCAGCCTGAACGTGCGCGATCTCGCCATGTTGGATCACAACCTCGCCGCCTACCAAGCCTCCTACGTCAAGCCCTATGGCATGATCTTGGTCACGGGCCCGACTGGCTCGGGCAAGTCGACGACTCTCTATACGACCCTCGGCGCGGTCGCCCGGCCCGAGATCAATGTGATCACAGTCGAAGACCCGGTCGAGTACCGCATGGCCGGGATCAACCAGGTTCAGGTCAACACCAAGGCGGGCCTCACGTTCGCGAGCGCGTTGCGATCCATCCTCCGAAGCGACCCTGATGTCGTGCTGCTTGGTGAGATCCGCGACCACGAGACCGCCCAGATCGCCATCGAGGCGTCGCTCACCGGCCACCTCGTGCTGTCGACGTTGCACACCAACGATGCACCGAGCGCGATCACCCGCTTGACTGAAATGGACATTGAGCCATTTCTGGTGGGGTCCGCCCTCGACTGTGTGGTGGCGCAGCGTCTCGCTCGCCGACTCTGCGAACGGTGCAAAAAGCCGGCGGTCATCGACGATGACTATCTGACTCGTTTGGGATTCAGCTTCGCTCCCCACCGCGCCCCGCCAACGATCTACCAGCCGAATGGGTGCAGTAGCTGCTCCCAGACGGGATACCGCGGCCGGATCGCCATTCACGAGGTGATGACCGTCACCGAAGAGATCGAGCGTCTCGCCGTCGGACGGGCTTCGAGCACGGAGATCGGCCGCGTGGCGCGTGAGCAGGGCATGATCGGCCTGCGTGACGACGGCTGGGCCAAGGCCCAACTGGGATTGACCTCAATCGAAGAGATTTTCCGGGTGGCGTCATAATGCCAACCACCGATGACCAGGGAGACACGATGGACAAGCCGATACTGGAGATTCCTGTCATGACCGACGGGGCAGAACTCAACGGACGGATGCCGGGGCTCGAACGCAAGCCGGGTCTCACGTTGCCGGCGAGCCAGCCGGGACTGACGCTGCCGACAGCGCGCCCGGATGCGACCACGCCGCTATATCAGGAACAGCTGCAGCCGCCTGAGCGTGACGGCGCCACACCCCGCACTGCACCGCGCGTTCTGTCGGGCGTCGCTGCAGCCGAAGCCGCCTACCAGGCGGCCGTCGCGGCTGCGGATGCGGCTGAGACCCGTACGGCTCGCGCAACCGTCGAATCCGTTGCCCCCGCGGCCCCGCACGATCCCCCAACCCTCGCTCTGCCCGTGATGCGGATCGCCGATCCGGGTGCCGTCGTGCCGATCACGGTCGAGCCGGAACCTATTTCACCCATCATCTTCCCGCCGGTCGTTGTCGTGGAGCCTGTCGTGGCGCCTGTTGTGCAACCGCGCGTGCAGCTGCGCGTGGAGTCGCCTCTGGAGCCGCGCGTGGAACTGCACGCGGATGCAGTTGGAGCACCCGAGCCGCGACCAGCGGCGTTCGAGGTGGCCCCGATGGCCTTCCCGCCCGTGGCTGCTCCGGGTGCCGATCAGTTCGCTTCGCCGCGTCTGATTCCGACCATCGGCAGAAACGAAACACGCGCGGCGGCACGGGCCGAGGCGAAAGCAGCTGCGCTGGCCGAGGCCGAGGCCGAGGCCGCGGAACGCGAAGCGGTGCAGGGTGAGGCGCTGTCGCACGACGAGACCACGCCGCACGCGGAAGATCCGGGTGCGGCCAGACGTGCCGACCTCGACCTGATTGCGGCTCTCGAAGAAGTGATCGAGCGAAACGCCTCAGACCTGCATGTCACGGTCGGCGCTCCTCCGCGGATCCGTGTCGATGGGTCGCTGCAGACCATCGGCGGCGAAGCAGTCTGGACGAGCGACACTCTCACCCCCGCGCTGTACAGCCTGCTCAGCGACGAGCAGCGTGAACGGTTCGAGGCAGAGAATGAGCTGGACTTCGCCTTTTCCACGGGGGGTGCGCGTTTCCGCGTCAACTATTACCTGCAACGCGGTTCGATCGGCGGTGTGTTCCGCCTGATTCCCGGCGAGATCCGGCCGCTGAGAGACCTCGGCATGCCCGATGCCGTCGCGCAGTTTGCCGGACTGCCGCGCGGACTCGTGCTGGTGACCGGGCCGACCGGCTCGGGGAAGTCCACGACATTGGCGGCATTGATTGACCTCGTCAATCGCACGCGGGCCGATCACATTGTCACGGTTGAAGACCCGATCGAGTTCTTGCATGAGCACAAGATGGCGCTCGTGAATCAGCGTGAAGTCGGTCACGATACCCACAGTTTCGCGTCAGCGCTCAAGCATGTACTGCGGCAGGACCCGGACGTGATTCTCATCGGCGAGCTCCGTGACCTCGAGACAATCTCGGTGGCGCTGACCGCAGCAGAGACTGGGCACCTGGTGTTCGCCACCTTGCACACGCAGGATGCACCGCAGACCATCGACCGCGTCATCGACGTGTTCCCGGCCCATCAGCAGGAGCAGGTACGGGCACAATTGGCGGCGGCATTGCAGGGGGTGGTCTGTCAGACGCTGGTCAAGAAGTCCGGTGGGCAAGGTCGCGTCGTCGCTTCCGAGGTGATGATGATGACCCCGGCCATCGCCAACCTCATCCGTGAAGGCAAGACCTTCCAAATTTCGTCGATGATGCAGGCCGGACGGGATCTGGGCATGCACACCCTCGACCAGAGCCTCGCCGATCTGGTCAACCGCGGTCAGATCACGCGTCGTGCGGCCGAGGACAAGGCGCGTGACCCCGAAGGACTGAGCTCGCTGATCAACACGGCGGCGTCGCCCACCGAGGCTGCAGCCCGGGCGATGGCGGCCAGCGAAATCGACTTCGGTGACTCGTTCTCGCAGGTGGTGCGCTGATGGCTGTCGCGCAGGAATACGCGTACGCCGGCCGCAACTCGGCGGGAAAAGTTGTCAAGGGCAAACTGGAGGCATCCAACGAGGCCGCCGTCGCCGCGCGGCTCGCTGGCATGGGGCTGTCTCCGATTTCGATCACCGCCGAAGCTGAAGGCACCGGGCTGAACCGGGAAATCAACATTCCCGGGTTCACGAAGGGCGTCGATCTGAAAGACCTCGCCATCATGAGCCGTCAGATGGCGACCATGATCGGCTCGGGCCTGTCGCTGCTGCGTACCCTGAACATTCTGGCCGACCAGACCACGAATACCGTGCTGGCCCGGATCCTCCGGCAGGTGCGTGACGACGTCGAGACCGGCACCTCGATCTCGGATGCCCTGGCGCGGCATCCAGAGGAATTTCCGCCGATCATGATCAACATGGTGCGCGCGGGCGAAATCGGCGGGTTCCTTGACGGTGCCCTGGAATCGATCGCGGCCAACTTCGAAAAGGAAGTGAAGCTGCGCGACACCATCAAATCGGCCTTGACCTATCCGGTGATCGTGCTGGTGATGTCGTTGGTGGCCGTGATGGTCATGCTGATCTTCATCGTGCCGATCTTCGAGAGCATGTTCGCCGGCCTGGGCAGTGAGCTTCCGCTGCCGACCCAGATGCTGGTGGTGGCCTCAGAATCTATGGCCTACGTGGTGCCGATTCTGCTGGTCGCGATCGTCGTCTTTGGCGTGTGGTGGAAAAAGAACAAGAACACTCTCGCGGTGCGCAAGGTCAAAGACCCGATCATGCTGAAGTTGCCGGTCTTCGGGCCGCTGCTGCAGAAGGTGGCGGTGGCACGCTTCGCCCGCAACTTCTCGAACATGATCGGCGCGGGTGTGCCCATTCTTCAGGCGCTGAAGATCGTGGGTGAGACCTCGGGCAATTGGGTGATCGAGAACGCCCTCGCGGAGGTGTCCGACTCTGTGCGTCAGGGCCAGTCGATCTCGAAGCCGTTGCTCGCCCAGCCGGCCTTCCCGCCGATGGTGACGCAGATGATTGCGGTGGGCGAGGATGCCGGTTCGCTCGAGCTCATGCTCAACAAGATTGCCGACTTCTACGACGACGAGGTGCAGGCCGCTACCGAGCAGCTGACCGCCGCCATTGAGCCGCTGATGATCGCCTTCCTCGGCGTCGTCATCGGGGGGATGGTCATTGCGCTGTACTTGCCCATCTTCAGCATCTCGACTGTCGTGCAGTAGACGCAGCGGCGACGACGGATCACGCGAACGGGGGGCGCCTCACCGCGCTCTGCCGCTGATTCAGCGGGTTTTGGCAAATAATGCCCCCTAAATTCGGTCGCGCCGGGGCCGCTTCGCCTCATAGAGTTTTTATATCCCGATCGGCACCCGAACCGATTCCGCACCCTCCCAAGAATTGGACACACCGTGATCTCCCGAACGCTCATCGCACTGTCAGAACGCCGTCAGAACCTCGCCCCGAAGTCCGAGAACGAGAAGGGCTTCACCCTGATCGAACTCCTCGTTGTCGTCATCATCATCGGCATTCTTGCCGCTATCGCCATTCCGGTGTTCCTGAACCAGCGCCAGAGCGCTTGGCAGGCCTCGGTCGGCTCCGACCTGAAGAACGCGGCCATCGTCGTGGAGACCTACGGCACCACCAACAACGGTTCCTACGCTCTCTTCCCCGGAGACAAGATCGCGGTGAAGAACGTAAAGGGCACCATGACCGGTGGCGTTGCCGGTGGTTCCGAGAACATCAAGGTCTCGGATGGAAATACCGTCACCGTGACGATCGTCGACAACACCAAGTACACAATTGTGGGCGTCAACAGCAACGTCGACGGTACCCAGACCTACGACAGCTCACTGGGTGGCCTGCAGAAATGGGTCGGTAAGAAGTAGCACGACTCGAGCCCGCCCATGCGGGGCGTTGCCTCGGCAACGTCCCGCAGTCCCGTCTTTTCGCTCCGACACCCGATAGGAGACGCTGTGATGTTCAGACTGCCCAGTCAAGCGGCACGAGCCGACGACACCGGTATGACCCTGATCGAGGTTGTGATCGCCATCAGCCTCATCGCCGTGATCGCGACAGCTGCGATCGGCCTGAGCATCACCGGCGAGACCAGTTCCAAGGCACAGCAGCGTCAAGAGGTCGCTGTGAGCGTCGCAAACGAAGCGATGGAACGCGTGATCGCTGAAAGTCCTGTGGCGTTGTACGACGGCCGTACCGAGGCCGCAGTGACGCAGTCGTGGAACGAGAACGGCGAGGCCAGCGGCATCGACGCGACATTCATGGCCTGGGACAGGAGCCCCTCGGCGAGCAAACCGTTGCTGCTCGCCCCCAAGACGACGGTGACCAGAAACGGCACGATCTACACCGTTTACACTCTCATCGGCACCTGCAAACGCACGGTCGGCAGCAACGACTTCTGTACGAAATCGATCGGTTCGCCGCCGACATTCTCCGAGATGAACCGTGTCATGGTTGTCGTGAAATGGTCGGCCGGGGCACTCTGCGCCGGTCCCAAGCCGTGCAGCTACCAGGCGACGAGCTTGATTGACGCGAGCCCCGACCTCGACTGGAACCTCAATGGTTAAGGCCCGGGGTTCGAGCGAGAAGGCCCCCGATTCGGTCAGCGAGTTCGAGCGCGGGATGACGCTGATCGAGATGGTCGTCTCGATGACCATCTTTCTGATTTTCATTGCCCTGGTTCTCAGCACAACGGTGACGCTGGCTCAGAGCACCACGCGCACTCAACTCACCGCAGAGGCTTCTAATCAAGCGCTGTCGGTGTTCGGCGCATTTGATCGCCAGGTGCGGTACGCCGACGTCATTCTGCCCCCAACGAAGGGGGCCAGCGGCGCCTACTACGTCTCGTATCGCACGCCGCCCGGACTCACGAGTGGCGGCGGGGCAACCTGTACACAATGGCGCTATTCTCCAACGTCTGCGTTGCTGGAATCGCGAACCTGGACCGAAAAGCGCACGGGAGCGATGCCGCCCTACTCACTCAAGATGTCGCAGGTGATCCCTCGCGCGGGCGGGAAGTCCCCGTTCGAGCTCACGCCCATCGCCGAAGGCGGGCCAACGATGCAGTCGCTCACGGTCACCCTCAAGGCTGGAAATGACGACCTCAAGGCGGGGGCAGAGATGTCGACGACTTTCGTTGCACGTAACAGTTCGTCGGATGCGCCGGATCTCGATTCCGCGTGTTCGGCCGGAGAAATCAAATGAACCGAATGACTGTGGACCGCTGGCGCTCGACCCGCGAAATTCGTGCCCGTGGGTGCGAGGGGGAACAGGGCGTCGCAATACTGACAGCGCTGCTCTTCATGGTGCTCGCCAGCGGTCTCTCATTGGTGCTGCTCAGCGCAATCCTCGCGCAGTCGGTGCCGGCAGCCAACGCGCAACGGAACACCCGCACCATCTATTCGGCGCAAGCCGGCTTGCAAGACGCGCTCAATGTGATCCGCTCGGTCGACAAAACGTATGCGGGTGAGTCCTATGGCGATCGAACACGGCTGCCCTGCACGCTCACGGGCAATGTCGCCGGCGATCCGAGCGGAGCGTCGTACCGAGTCGCAGTCAGCTATTACAACGGGGACCCGACGGTGCCGACGTCCGCTGTGCTGCCGTGCACGTCCTCGGGCACGTCGAAAACACCCCGGTATGCGCTGATCACGTCGACCGGGCAGGACACGGCCATCGCCGTGTCGGGCCGGCCGAAGGGCAGCCGCACGGTTTCGGGTACGTACCAGTTCCGGCTGAAGAACCTCAATATCCCGGGCGGAAAGATCTTCGCCACGTTGATGCTGAATAACGGCACGGCCGCCGAGAGAAGGACCCCATTCTGCTGGACGGCCTGGTCGACGGCTCATCCGTCGCAGAAGACTCCGCCGCTCGACTCAGTGAACAAAGTGAAGTTCAGCCAGACATGCAATACGCCTGAAATGGAGCCCTACCAGAACTGGATCTACGGCGCCGATCACCAGCTGAAGCTGGCTCAGACTACCCACGATGGCCAGCCGGGCAGGTGCCTTGTCGGGCCAGACCCGACGGCTACCGACCCGCTCGAGGCGAAGATCGAGCCGTGTGCACCGGCCGACTCTCCGGAGGTTGGAAATCAGTTGTGGAGCTGGGGTAGTGGTCAAAAATGGTCGGGACCGCGACTCAAAACCCCCGCTGCCGGTGTCGACAACTATTGCCTCACCTTGGCCAGTTTCAAGGACGACGCGTTGAACAAATACAACCTGCGCGTGACGCGTGCGTGCCCAACGCACGGCGACGACGTGAGCTTCAACCCACAGGTCTCAGTGGGGGCTGGAAGCGCGAGTTACAAGTCGGGCCAACTCGTGAACTTCTTGGAGTTCGGCCGCTGCGCCGATGTGACCGGGAGTAAAATCGACTCGTCCTTCATGATCTCGTACCCGTGCAAGCAGAAGCTTGAAAATATCCCCGGCAGCGAAATTGAGTGGAATCACCTCTGGAGCTACAGTGAGCCGACCGCAGGGGCTCGAACAGCCCTGACGACGATCACGGTGAACAAAGGATCCAAATGGTGCCTCACCATGCCGTCGAGGCCCGGATACGTGACATTCAAGTCCTGCACCAACACCGCGTCGCAGAAATGGCTGCGGGTGGGAGACAGTGGCCGATATGCCGACAGTTTCGTGTTCAAAGATAGCGCCACGGGTAAACTCTGCCTGACTGCAGACGTGAACGGTGTTACCGGAGAGAGATATCAGCCTGCGGCTTTTGCCGGCAGCTCCGTCCGTTTTTCCAAGCTGACCGTGGCGAAGTGCGTTCCGGGTGATCTCTCCCAGAAATGGAATGCTCCAGCCGAAGTGGTCGACGCGAAGTTCGGCGGCTTCTCAGAGGAAGCCGGATGATCGCCCTGGCTGCGATTCCCGCCGTGCTCGGTCTGCTGATCGGCTCATTCCTGAACGTTGTCGTCTATCGGGTTCCACGCGGCCTCTCGGTTATTTCTCCGCCTAGTTCCTGCCCGCGCTGCGACGCCCAGATCAGGTCGTATGACAATGTGCCGGTGATGTCCTGGCTGCTGCTGCGCGGCAGATGCCGCACCTGCAGCGCGCCGATCTCGGCCCGGTACCCGCTCGTCGAGGCAGGAACGGCGCTGGCGTTTGTCGCCGTCGTGACGTGGTGGGCCGTTCAAGCCGATCTGGTTCAGCCGTTGGGGGTCCGTCTGGACATCCTTATGCGCACCGGAATGCTGTTGGGTGACCTGCCCACACTTGCCCAGACTGTCGCGTCGCTGCTGACGCTCGTCGCGTTCTTCTACCTGGCCGGAGTGAGCATCGCGCTGGCCCTCATCGACCTCGACGTGCAGCGACTACCCAATGTCATCGTGCTGCCCAGCTACCTCGTGGCTCTCGTGCTTCTCGGCACGGCCAGCGTTGTGAGCGGTGATTATGAGGCCGTGCTGCGCGGATGCGCCGGGCTGGCGATTCTCTGGTTGGTCTACTTTTTGATGGCCATGCTCTACCCCGGCGGAATGGGCTTCGGCGACGTCAAGCTCGCCGGTGTGCTCGGCCTGTACCTGGGCTATCTCGGCTGGGGTGAGCTGGCCGTCGGCGCGTTCGCCGCATTCCTTCTGGGTGGGCTTTTCGCGGTCGGGCTGCTCGTGACCAAACGTGCCGCCCGCACGAGCGGCATTCCCTTTGGCCCGTGGA
Source organism: Leifsonia psychrotolerans (assembly GCF_013410665.1). Lineage (NCBI taxonomy): Bacteria > Bacillati > Actinomycetota > Actinomycetes > Micrococcales > Microbacteriaceae > Glaciibacter > Glaciibacter psychrotolerans. The sequence goes on from NZ_JACCFM010000001.1 coordinate 3,626,019, forward strand.
TGCTGGTGGGCGCCTGGCTCGGAATTTTCTTCGGCGCGTGGGTCTGGAGCGGCTACTTGTCGCTCATCGGACTCTCATAATTTTCGTTTCGTGATCAAGATAAAGAGGAATAACCAATGGCATCGAGCGTCGTAGGGATAGACATCGGCAGCAGCACGGTGCGCGCTGTCGAAGTCGTCGGCCCCGCCAAAGCCAAGCCAACGCTGGCCCGCTACTTCGAGGTGCCGCTTCCGGACGGGGCGGTGAGTCGTGGCGAGGTGTTGCAGCCGAAGACGGTGGCCAAGGCGCTGACCCAACTGTGGTCACAGGGCGGCTTCACAAGCAAAGACGTCGTGCTCGGCATGGGCAACCAGCGGGTGCTCGCGCGTGATCTGACGGTGCAGAAGATGTCGTTGAAGCACATTCGCGAGTCCTTGCCATTTGTGGTGCAGGAGATGTTGCCCCTTCCGGTGGCTGACGCGTTGCTCGACTTCTACCCGGTGTCTGAAGCGATGGGGGAGAACGGTCCGGTCGTCAAGGGTCTTCTCATCGCAGCCGTCAAAGATGCCGTTCTCGCCAACGTGAAGGCCATGGATTTGGCGGGGCTCAACACGGTTGACGTCGACCTTGTCCCGTTCGCACTGACGCGTGCCCTGATCTCTCGGGCTGGTGTCAGCGGGCTCGTCGCACTGATCGACATCGGGGCGAACACCACGAGCGTCGTGATCACTCAGAACGGGGTGCCCCAGTTTGTGCGGATCATTCCCACTGGGGGAGCCGACGTCACGGCAGCATTGCGAGGCGGTTTGGAGACGTCCTCCGCAGCCGCCGAGGGCATCAAGCGCACGCTCGGTTTGGCCGCCCAGGTTGCCTCGCTCGAGGAGAAGCAGGCCGTCGAGATCATCTATCAGGTCACCAGCGAGCAGCTCACGAGCCTGCGTAACACTCTGAACTACTTTGCGAATACGCGGCCGGGCGAGCCCATCAAACAGATTGTGTTGAGTGGCGGAGGGGCGCAGTTGCGAGGACTCCCGACGGCGTTGTCTGAGATGACTCAGTTGCAGGTCACGCCGGGCGATCCGAGCTTCAGCGTCACCCTCGCAAAATCGATTGATGCCACACATTTTCGGGCGCATGTGCCGACGTATTCGGTTGCACTCGGACTGGCTTTGGGGAGAACCGCATGAACACGCCGAAAGTGAAGAAATCTGATGTGCTGGAAATCGGCGGCGATCCGCGCGTCGACCTGCTTCCGCCCGAGGTGGGATTGGCCCGCAAGGCGATGGCGTTACGACGCCAACTCGGTGTGCTCGTCGTCGGTGTCGTGCTGGTAACCGTTGTGGGGACCGGTGCCTCATTCGGGCTGTCGGCGATCGCGGAGGGAATGCTGGCTGCTGAGCAGGAGCGCACAACCGTTCTGCTGGCCGAGCAGGGCAAGTTCCTGGAGGTGCGCGCCGTGCAGGGGGATATCGCGTTGGTGACGGCTGCGCAGCGCGTCGGCGTCTCGACCGAGATCAATTGGAAGAGCTACCTCGACCAGGTGCGCGCAGTGCTTCCCGGTTCGGTCGCCATCGACACCGTCAAGGTCGAGTCCGCGAGCCCGTTGGAAATCTACGCTCAGCCCACCACGCCGTTGCAGGGGGAACGAAGCGCAACGCTGGAATTCCGTGTGATCAGTGGTGTGTTCCCCGACGTCCCGGCCTGGCTGGTCAGCCTGGAGGGGTTGCCCGGTTTCGCTGATGCCCTGCCGAGCAGTGTCTCTTTGGAATCGGTTGACGGGGGCGCTCCGGTGTATTCGGTCAACATCACGATGCACGTCAATGAGGCCGCCTTTTCTCAGCGTTTCGAAACCCCCAAGGAATAGATCATGAAATCGAACAGAATCTGGGTACTCGGCTCCGTTGTCATCATGGTGGTCGTGCTGATGGTGGGCTGGAGCTTTGGGGTCCAGCCCCAGCTGGCCGCGACGGCTCTGGCGAATGAAGACCGGGCTTTCGCCTCTGATCAGAACGTGCAGCATGAGATCACTTTGGTGAAACTCAAAAAAGACTTTGAGGGTATCGACGCCCTGAAGGCAGAGCGGAACACACTGATGGTCTCGGTGCCGCGGCTCGTCGAGGCGCCTCGCTTCCTCAACGAGCTAGATGCGTTGGCGGCCGCCAACGGTGTGACGTTGACCGGGGTCACCCTGGACCAGCCTGAAGCCTATCTGTCGACCGTCCCCACTACTTCGCCGGATGCAGAGGGCGCTGAGGCCGGCTCCTCGTCAGGCGAAGCGGTCGCTCCCGCGACTCCTGCCGTGTCCGAAGTGGGGGCACCGCCTGTCACCGACCCGCTGATCACCCCGACCAGTATGGCTTCGCTGGCCGTGGAGGTCACCATCAGGGGAAGTTACGATCAGATTCTGAGTTTCGTCAACGGTTTGCAGACGCAGGGCCGACTGGTCATGGTCACTGGCCTGGAGACATCGATTGATCCCGTCACGCCGGATGTGGTGGAGGCTGCCATCAGGGGATTCATCTACGCGTTGCCCGGAGCCAGCGTACCGTTGCCCCCCGAAGCCGCAGCCGGCTAGACCTCGATCTACCGCATGGCCCTGGGAACAGGGCCGTTCTTGGCCCCTACCCCCACTCGTTCTGGGGGTAGGGGCTCTTTTGTATATTTTTTCGCGGAAACAGCAGCAGAATACCTGCGCGGTTCGGTGCCGCCTGGGGGACGCAGTGGGGGCTGCTTGCCAATGAAGACGGCACGCGGTGCATAAAAGTCGGCCCCGGAGGTCGTGACATTTTCTCACCTCAACGGGGGTGTCTGCGTTTGTATACCCCCACTGGAGGGGATGGTAAACGGCAGTTACCGGTGGATACTATGGGGCGCTCGTCCCGACGATCCCCGGACTGGAGAAGGTAATGAGTACTTTCTGCGACCCGGGTTCCGCCCAGAAACCCCGCCCGAGGGAGGTTTACGTGGCTACCCTGACCGAAATTCTGATTCTGCACGGCCTGCTTCCGATCGAACATCTTGACACGATGATGGCCGGTGACCCGGCCGATGAGAGTGCGGCTCGGGCGCTCGTTGACAGCGGTGTGATCACCGAGGTGCAATTCGCTCGGGCACGTGCCGCCCAAGCAAACCTGCCGTTCGTCGAACTCCTCGACTACGACGTCGACCGGCTGGCAGTCGCCCTGGTTCCGGCCGCGGTCTGCCAGCGCCACGATGTGCTGCCGATCGCTCTCGAAGGTGGGCGCCTGGTGTTGGCCATGGTCGACCCTGGCAATGTTTTTGCCGGTGATGATGTGCGTGCAGCGGCCGGAATGAGCGTCAAGCCCGTCGTCGCCGAACGCGAGGATTTGCGTGCGGCGATCGATCGCTATCACCGAGCCGACGACGAACTCAGTTCACTCACCTCGACAATGGAGGAGGAGAACGCGCCGGTCGAGGTCACCGCGTTCGGCGTCTCGGATCCTGGTGACGACGACGCACCAATCGTGCGCTTCGTGAATCTTCTGGTCAGCCAGGCAATCATCGACAAGGCCTCCGATATTCACATCGAACCGGGCGAGCACAGCCTGCGCGTGCGCTATCGCATCGATGGCGTTCTGCACGAGATGAGGGCCGCGCCCAAGAGTATCCAGAACGGCGTGATCTCTCGGCTCAAGATCATGAGCGACATCGACATCGCTGAGCGTCGCAAACCGCAGGACGGCCGCATGTCAGTCAGCCACGGCGGTCGCCAGATCGATCTGCGCGTCGCCACCCTGCCGACGGTGTGGGGCGAGAAAGTGGTCATGCGAATTCTCGACAATTCGAGTTCCAGCATGAGCCTGCGTGATCTCAGCCTGCTCGAGCGCAACTACCAGACCTATCAGGCCTCGTACACGAAGCCCTACGGCATGATCCTGGTCACCGGGCCGACCGGGTCCGGTAAATCAACGACGCTCTACACGACGCTGCACGCCGTTGCCCGACCCGAAATCAACGTCATCACGGTCGAAGACCCGGTTGAGTACCGCATGACGGGAATCAACCAGGTGCAGGTGAATCCGAAGGCGGGCCTCACCTTTGCGAGCGCGCTGCGCTCAATTTTGCGCAGCGATCCGGATGTCGTGCTGCTGGGAGAAATCCGAGACCACGAGACGGCGCAGATCGCCATCGAGGCCTCACTGACCGGCCACCTGGTGCTTTCGACGCTCCACACCAATGATGCGCCGAGCGCCATCACGCGGTTGACCGAGATGGGAATCGAGCCATTCCTCGTCGGGAGCGCACTGGACTGCGTGGTGGCCCAGCGGCTTGCGCGTCGGCTCTGCGACCGCTGCAAGCAGCCCGTGCAGTACGCAGCCGAGGACCTCATCCGGCTGCGCCTCGGTTTCGATCCGACGCTGGAGTTGCCTGTGATCTACCAGCCCGCCGGTTGTGCGAGTTGCTCGAACACCGGCTACCGCGGGCGCATTGCCATTCACGAAGTGATGGCGGTATCCGAAGACATCGAGCGTCTGGCTGTTGCGCGCGCCTCGAGCGCGGACATCGGCCGAACCGCTCGGGCGGAGGGCATGGTGACCCTTCGGGAGGACGGGTGGGAGAAGGCCAAGATGGGCCTCACCTCGATTGAAGAGATTTTGCGAGTCGTTGCCTAAAGACGCCCGCATGGTGAAAGGGGAACGAGCATGGACAAGCCGATTTTTGAGATTCCGATGACGCCGGCGGACGGATCCGGGAGTGATGACGGGTTGGGTGGCTGGGCGCCGTCGCGGGTGACGCCAACCGACGCCGATCGGCCGACTTTTGAGTCCCTGCTGGCCGAGCTCGCAGAGCAGTCCGCGACGCCGCTGCCGACGGCGAACCCGGTCTTCCCACCGAGCAGCCCAGCGGGGCCGGCCGGTCCGCCCAGCGGCTTGCCGGTGACTCAGCTGGCACCGCCCGCCGTTTCGTCAGTGTCTCCGCTGGCGCCTCCCACAGCCGCGCCGGCGTATGCGCCGGACCCCGCGCCGTACCTCATTCCAATTCCTCAGACCGCCCTGCGCCAGCCTGCCGGAGGTGCCTCACTCGCCGAGAGTACCGACGTTGAGCCGCCCGCGTTCACCGAGCCACCCGTCGAAACAGTGGCGTTCGCCGTGCAGGTCGAGGCCGCCTCAGAGTTCCCACCGCAGGCGGCAGCCGTGCTCCGACCATCACGCGCCGGCGAGGAGACTGACCGGCCGCTCGGTCGCACGGTTGCCTCCGGCCGTCGCGCTGCGGCGCCGCTCGTGCCCGAGGCCGAGGCGCCTCGGGTGTTCGTGCCGGTCGAACATGACGCCGCGCTGACCGAGGAGGAGCTGGCCGCTGTGAATCCGGCCGACCCCGAATTGCTCTTCGCGCTCGAAGAAGTGGTGCTGCAACACGCATCCGACCTGCACGTCACCGTCGGTGCGCCGCCGAGCCTCCGCATTGACGGTGCGCTGCAGCCCCTCATCGGCGCGCAGAAGTGGTCACGAGAGCGGGTGGAGGCGGCCCTGTACAGCCTGCTGAGCGACGAGCAGATCGTTCGGTTCGAACGCGAACATGAACTTGACTTCGCCTACGCAGCGGGTGGGGCGCGATTCCGCGTCAACTTCTATCTTCAACGCGGATCGGTGGGAGGAGCGTTCCGCCTGATTCCGCGTGACATCAAGCCGCTGGCCGACCTGGGGGTTCCCGCATCCGTCAGCCGGTTTGCCACGCTTCCCCGAGGTCTGGTGCTGGTGACTGGGCCCACCGGTTCAGGTAAGTCCACCACGCTGGCCGCCCTCATCGACCTGGTCAACCGCACCCGCGCCGACCACATCGTCACGGTCGAAGATCCCATCGAGTTCTTGCACCAGCACCAGATGGCGCTGGTGAACCAGCGTGAAGTCGGCCATGACACGCACAGCTTCGCCGCGGCACTCAAGCACGTTTTGCGGCAAGACCCCGACGTCATCCTGATCGGTGAGCTTCGAGACCTCGAGACGATCTCTGTCGCGCTGACGGCGGCCGAGACCGGCCACCTCGTCTTCGCCACGCTGCATACGCAGGATGCCGCGCAGACCATCGATCGAGTGATCGACGTGTTCCCGCCGCACCAGCAGGGCCAGGTGCGGGCCCAGCTCGCGGCCACCCTCCAAGGTGTGATCTGCCAGACCCTGGTGAAGAAAGCCCACGGCCGGGGCCGAGTCGTTGCAACCGAGGTGCTGGTCACGACCCCGGCCATCGGCAACCTCATCCGTGAGGGCAAGACCTACCAGATCACCTCGATGATGCAGGCCGGGGGCGCCCTGGGCATGCACACCATGGACCAGCATTTGGCCGACCTTGTGAATAGCGGTCAGATCACCCGCCGCTCGGCGCAGGAGAAGGCGCATGACGCCGAAGGCATCGCCCGCCTGATCAACCGAATCGAATCGCCGACCGAGGCTTCAGCGCAAGCCTTCGCGGCCACTGACATCGACTTCGGCGACTCGTACTCCGGAGTGGTGCGCTAAATGGCTACGGCACAGGCATACGCCTACACCGGGCGTAATGCGCAGGGCAAGACTGTCAAGGGGCGTGTGGATGCTCCGAGCGAGGGGGCCGTCTCCAGTCGCCTGCACGCGATGGGAATCTCGCCGATTTCTATCGCCGAGGCGCCGGAGGGCACGGGGCTGAACCGTGAGATCGCGATTCCGGGGTTCAGCTCGGGCGTTGGGCTGAAGGATCTCGCCATCATGAGTCGTCAGATGGCGACAATGATCGGGTCCGGTCTCTCGCTGCTGCGCGCCCTCAATATTCTGGCCGAGCAGACCGAGAATAAAACGCTGGCGAAAGTTCTTGCCCGCGTACGCGACGACGTTGAGACCGGCACGTCGGTGTCCGATGCGTTCGGCAAACACAGCGAGAGCTTCCCGCCGATCATGGTCAACATGATCAGAGCCGGTGAGGCTGGCGGTTTTCTCGACGGCGCGTTGGAATCGATCGCCGCGAACTTTGAGAAGGAGGTGAAGCTGCGCGACACCATCAAGTCGGCGATGACGTACCCGGTGATCGTGTTGGTCATGTCGCTGGTCGCCGTCGCCGTCATGCTCATCTTCATCGTGCCCATCTTCGAGGAGATGTTCTCGGGCATGGGCGGGGGGCTGCCCGCGCCCACCATGCTGCTGGTCTACCTCTCGCGTTCAATGATCTGGGTGGTACCGCTCGGGCTTGTCGGCGGCATTGCGTTCGGGCTGTGGTGGCGGGGGAACAAGAACACCGACCGGGTGCGCGGCGCGGTCGACCCGTTCATGCTCAAGCTTCCCGTCTTCGGCCGGCTTCTGAAGAAGATCGCGGTCGCTCGGTTCAGCCGCAACTTCTCGAACATGATCGGCGCGGGTGTGCCGATTCTGACCGCGTTGAAGATCGTGGGGGAGACCTCGGGCAACTGGGTGATCGAGAAGGCGCTCGTGGAGGTCGCTGAGTCGGTGCGACAGGGGCAATCGATCGCAGCGCCGCTGTTGGCCCAGCCAGTGTTCCCACCCATGGTCACACAGATGATCGCGGTCGGCGAAGACGCCGGTTCGCTTGAGCTGATGCTCGACAAGATCGCTGACTTCTATGACCAAGAAGTGCAGTCGGCCACGGAGCAGCTCACGGCCGCGATCGAGCCGCTCATGATCGCATTCCTCGGCGTTGTGATTGGCGGCATGGTCGTTGCCCTCTACATGCCGATTTTCAGCATTGCGAGCATGGTCAAATAGTCGCGTTTGTGAGCACAACCGCGCCGCGATCGTCGCCGAAGAAGCGATATTCGCGGCGCCCGCACGGGGGACAAGAAATGAGCCTTTACCCCCGGACTGGGGTGAGATTTTCTCAAATATACCCCTGTTCGCGGGGCGACACTGGGAGTTTTCTCCACATAGGCTGAGCACTCCTTCGACCCCGAAGGCTGGTCCCGATTCACCTCTTGAATGGACAAACACAGTGCTCACGAAATCGCTCAACGCCCTCAACGCCCGTCGCAAGAACCTCACGGAAGGCGACGACACCGGTTTCACCCTGATCGAGCTTCTCGTCGTGGTCATCATCATCGGCATCCTCGCTGCGATCGCCATCCCGGTGTACCTGGGCGTGCAGGACAGTGCGAAGGATTCCGGCACCAAGTCCGACCTGGCGAACGCGAAGATCGCGGTCGTGGGCTACATGACCGACAACTCCGGAAAGACGTACGCGGAGGCGTACACCGCACTGCTGGGAACCGGTGGTGGGGCTACCGACCCTGTCGGCATCAAGTACGGTGCGACCCTCAGCAGTAACACCGTGTCGATCGTCGAAGCGACGCCCGTAGACGCCAAGTTCCCCTTCTGCCTTATTGGAACGAGCAAGAGCTCAGGCGCCTCAAAATTCAACGTGACTGATAAGGGTGTTCTCAAGGGGACCGTCTGTGGAGTTGACACTCCGTAAGTTCGCGCTGATCGGGTGGGGCGCCGCACCGCGGTGCCCCACCGCACCAGTTTCACGGTAGCCAACCGCCCTAACGCCCGAAGTCAGAGGGAGGTGAATCATGAAGAGCACGAGAGCCCGTCTGGATGTCACGTCGGCCCGTGAGGCCGGCCTCTCACTCGTCGAGGTGATCGTCGCGATGATGGTCTTCGCGATCCTCTCCATCGGTGTGATCTTCTCCTTGATGACCATGCTCACGCAGACCGTCGACTCGCGTGCGCGTGAGGTCGCTGCGAACCTCGCCGCTCAAGAGATCGATTCCGCCCGATCGGCCTCTGATCTGTTCGCACTTCTGGACGCCGATCTTGCTCCCGTCACGGTGAACGGTCAGACGTTCGCCGTGCACCGGTCGACCCAGTGGGTCTCAGACCCCACCCAAGACGTCGCCTGCGGAGCCGCAAAAGGGGCTCTCCAGTACAAGCGTGTCAACGTCACCGTGAGGTGGAGTGGAATGCGTGGCGACACTCCCGTGCGCGCCGATACTCTGCTCGCTCCCAAGTCTCGAATCAGCGACGAGACTCAGGGCGTCATCCTGGTGTCGGTCTCGAACGAACTTGGTGAGGGCGTCGAGGGCGTCACCATCACCATCAGCCCATCGATCACCCCGGCGCCCAGCGCGACCGACGCACAGGGCTGCAGCTATCTACTCAAGGTTCCGCCGGCTGCGTACACAATCACGGTGAAAAAGCCTGGCTATGTCGACAACATGCAGAAAGTGGCCCCGAGCACACCGCTCACCATCGCGGCGGGAGCATCGCTCTCGGCCAAATTCACGATGGACAAACTGCTTCCCCTGAATCTCGCCTACGCGAGCGAATTCGCGGCAGTCGGAGTAAAGATCCCCACCAAGATGAGCACCAGTCTTCTGCATTCGACCGACGTTCCCCTCGACTCGGTCGCCCCGGCGGCGGCGCTCAGCCGATCCGTCAGCCTGTACCCATTCCGCGATGGGTACGCCGCGGTAGCGGGCAACTACTTGGCGAAGAACGATGTCACACCCGGATGCCTGTCGCCGAACCCCGTGGAATGGCCGGCCGGCGCCGATGAGACGGGGCTACCCATCGCCGCACAAGCTCCTCAAGCGATAGTTCCAGCGGTTGGAGCGACGGCGCAGGTGCCCATGGGCGTCGTGGCAGTGGCCAGAAGCGGCACAGAAACAGTCGTCACGGCTGTATCGGTGGCTGCCCCAGCGGGAACCGCGGATCCCGGCTGTGCGCAACTCACGATGACCTATACGTTCGGCGCAGTCTTGGCGGCAACCCCCGTCACGCTTGCCTTGCCTTTCGGCTCGTGGCAGTTGTACTACGGTGCGACCGCCAACGCAGCGAAGAAGGTCCCGCAGGCGAACATGACGGTCACGTCGCCCTCGAAATTGACCGCCGGCATTGTGACGCTCGACCCCCGAAAGCGTGTGCCGTGAGCCGCGCCGAAGCCCAGCAGGCTCCCCTCAGGCGCACGATTGCGGCGCGTGGCACAGACGGCGGAATCAGCCTGATCGAGCTGCTGGTGACCATGGTGCTGGTTGGTATTCTCAGTGCGATTGTGGTCGGAGTCTTTGTCAACTCCTCGAGCTCGGTGACGCGGGGCAGCGCCGCAACCATCAACACCTCAACCGCGGCGAACGTCATGAATGAGACGAGTCGCGTCATCCGCTCGGGTGCAACCAACCCGGTCGCGGGGGGCACGGACGCCCCGGCATTCGTCACAGCCAAAGCTGAGCAGCTCGTTCTGTATTCCTATGTCGACGTCACGGCGGTGAGTCCACAGCCGGTGAAGGTTGAATTCGCCGTTGATCCCGCGACCCGGCTGCTCGTCGAGAAGCGCTGGTCGGCGAAGGCAGGTGCAACCGGGCTGTGGATCTTCGACGGAACGAATCCGTTGACGTCGACCCGCACGATGCCAGGAAAGATCACCGCGCCTGCGGCACCCGCAACGGTGTTCAGTTACCTGGACTCCACAGGCGCACTCCTCACCATTCCCGGTTCGGGTTTCACTGCGGCGCAACTCGCCACGATTGCGTCGGTCAAAGTCACGCTTGTTGTGCAGGCAGCTGAGGGGGCATCGGCCAAGCCGGTCACGCTTGTCAATTCCATCCGACTTCCGAACCTCTCGTTTAAGGCAGGACCCTGATGATCTGGCTTTCACAACGACTCCACCGCACAGAGTCAGAGCGCGGCTTCGCCATGGTCATGGTGCTCGGCATCGGCGTGGTGCTTCTCATTGTGATGGTCACGGCGATGACCTTCTCTGTTGGCGGGTTGAAAAAGGCGAAGCAGGATCAGGACTCGGCGGGGGCGTTGTCGGCGGCCTATGCGGGCGTCGACGAGTATCAGAGCCGACTCACGGGCGACAGTTCGTACGGGCAATACGGCAACAAGAAGGCAGATCTGACGGTGAAGACCGGGAGCAAGGTCATACCGCCCATCTCGCCGAACCCCGCTTTCGATGTCGACAAGGCCGGTGGCTGGGCGAGTGTGCAAGGAAGCGGTGGCACAGCGTGGTTCCGCTACGAGGTGGACAACTCACGGTTTCAAGATTCGGGTGTTCTCCGCGTGCGCTCCACCGGCAAGGTCGGAGAGGCCACACGGTCAGTTGTGGCGAACCTGAAGGGGCGGGGGTTCATCGATTTTCTGTACATCACCGACTATGAGATCCAGGACCCCCAGTTCACTGTCGACGGCGCAGGAAAATCCACCTGCATCGACCCCAAATACGCCTGGGAGGTGACCGGATTTCGCACGGGCTGCACCGAGATCACGTTCGCGGGAGGCGACATTCTGAACGGCCCGGTGCACTCCAATGACGTCATGCACATCTGCGATGCAACCTTCACCATGACCGTCACATCGGCCTACCCCACGTATCCCCACTATTCCAAGACGACCGGTGGCAACGGCGGGGCCACCTGCACCGGTCAGAAATGGGGAACGCCACCCACGGGCGGGCCCCCGAGCGTCGACTCGTCGGTGACCTTCCCCAAGACGAACTCCGACATGAGACGGGAAACGCAGGTCGATCAGCCGCAGGATGTTCCGCGCCCGGGCTGTCTTTACACCGGGCCGACCAAGATCACGTTCACGAACGATGGCTATATGACCGTGCGCTCGCCGTGGACCCTCTACACCCAGGCCGGTGCGAAACAGGCTCCCGCTGCGGGGGTCATTCTGGCGGAGTGCGGCACTCCGGGCACCGGCGGGCTCGGCTCGGTGGCCGGGCAGAAGATCAAAGTTCCCGATAACAACCTGATTTTCGTGCAGGCTGTGCCAGGGGGTAGCGCCGACCCGAACTACTGGGCGTCGACCCCGCCGAGCCCCGGCTTTACCGGCTGCACCGGGGTTGACACCACTGTCGTCGGTAACGGAATCGGCTACCCCTCGAAAGTGGGTTCGACCTTCGAGGTGGCGCCTTCCACAACGGCGTATGGCTGCCGGAACGGCGATGTCTTTATTCAGGGGGCGTTGAAAGGGAGGGCAACTGTTGCGGCGGCCAACTACGTCTATGTCACGGGTGAACTCACGTACGCCGATGTGGATCGGGACATGCTGGGCCTCGTCGGCAACCATGCGGTGTGGGTGTGGAACCCCGTCGACAAAAACAACAAAACTCTGCTCACGGATGGCTTCCGCACGATCCAGGCGGCAATCCTCTCGGTGGACAACACCTTCATGGTGCAGAACTACAACCTGGGTTCCAAGCGTGGCGAACTGCGGGTGACGGGTGCGATCGCCCAAAAGTATCGAGGCATCGTCTCGCAAAACGGCGGCTACGTGAAGCGGTACAACTACGATGGGCGGTTGAAAACGACAGCCCCACCCAAGTTCCTCACGCCCGTATCGACGACCTACGGAACGACTCTGGTTGCTGACACCGCGCGGGCCTTCACCGCGGACGGAAATCCCGTTCCATGATTCCTCCCGGGGTGAATGAGGCGTCGGTGATTCTCACGGTGACGGCGGGAGTCTTCGGCCTGCTCGTCGGCTCATTCCTGAACGTCGTCGTCTATCGGGTGCCGAATGGAATGTCGGTCGTCTCGCCGCCCAGCACCTGCCCACGGTGTGGCAGCGGGATCAAACCGTTCGACAACATCCCAGTCGTGTCATGGCTGCTATTACGAGGGAAATGCCGCAACTGCGCCACTGCGATTTCGGTGCGATATCCGTTGGTCGAGCTCGGTACAGGGGTCGCGTTCGCGGTTGTCGTGTGGGGTCTTGTGGCTGGCGGGGTCTCGACAAGCTCGACCAGCGGGTTCGGCTCGACCAGCGAGATCGGCTCGACCAGCGGGACCGTCGCGGGCGTCCTCACCGTCATCGCATTCCTCTATCTAGCGGCGATCAGCATCGCGCTGGCCGTGATCGACCTCGATGTGAAGCGTCTGCCGAACGCCATCGTGCTGCCGAGCTACATCGTCGGCGCCGTGCTACTCGGTGCCGCCGGGCTGCTCGGCGGTGACCTCGACGCGCTACTTCGCGCCGGAATCGGGCTCGCCGTGCTCGGGCTCGCCTACCTGCTGATGGCGCTCGCCTACCCGGGTGGCATGGGGTTCGGCGATGTGAAGCTGGCCGGTGTCCTCGGCCTCTATCTTGGCTTTCTCGGCTGGGGCGAGCTCATCGTCGGTGCGTTCGCTGCATTCGTGCTCGGCGGTCTCTTTTCGATCGGGCTGCTCCTGACTCGTAAGGCCACCCGCACGAGCGGTATTCCCTTCGGCCCGTGGATGCTGGCGGGCGCGTGGGTCGGCATCTTCTTCGGCGGTTCCCTGTGGAGCGCCTATCTCTCGCTCCTCGGCGTCGCATGAGGACTGTCAGTTCAGAAACAAAGGAGTAGGCCCATGGCAACGAGTGTCGTCGGAATAGACATCGGCAGCGCCGCGCTGCGCGCGGTGGAGGTACGCGATCCAGCGAAGGCCAAGCCAACGCTGCAGCGCTACTTTGAGGTCGCGCTCCCCGCCGGAGCAGTGTCCAGTGGTGAGGTCGTCGAGCCCAACACTGTCGCCAGCGCGCTCAAAGAGCTGTGGAGCAAGGGCGGGTTCAAGACCAAGAACGTGGTGCTCGGCATGGGCAACCAGCGTGTGCTTGCTCGTGACCTGACAGTTCCCAAGATGTCGCGTGCACGCATCCGTGAGTCGCTCCCCTTCGAGGTGCAGGAGATGCTGCCGGTTCCGGTCGCGGAGGCGCTGCTCGACTTCTACCCGATCTCAGAGTCGATGGGAGAGCACGGGCCCGTCGTCAACGGATTGCTTATTGCGGCGGTGAAAGAAGCGGTGCTCGGCAACGTGAAAGCCACCCAACTGGCCGGTCTCACCACCGTCGACGTCGACCTGATTCCGTTCGCGCTCACCCGTGTGATGCTGGCCAGACCGCGCCTGATGGGCACCGTCGCCCTCATCGATGTGGGCGCGAGCACGACCAGTGTCGTCATCGCCAAAAACGGCGTGCCTCAGTTTGTGCGCATCATTCCGACGGGTGGGGACGACCTCACCCGCGAGCTCATGACCGGGCTTGAGACGGATCCCCAGACTGCAGAATCCGCCAAGCGGGCGCTGGGATTGGCCGCTGCGATCTCCACTCCTGCCGAGCAGAAGGCCCTGGAGATTATCTATCGGGTGGCCAGCGACCAGCTGACCAGTCTGCGGAACACCATCAATTACTGGATCAATACGCGCCCGACTGACCCGGTTCAGCGCATTGTGGTGAGCGGCGGGGGAACCCGGCTGGTCGGGCTGCCCGAAGCGCTGGCCGAGATGACACGACTCGAGGTCGTTGCGGGCGATCCGTTCGCCGAGATTGGCTTGGCGCGCGGTGTCAATGCCGAGCAGCTTCGCGGCAGTGGCTTGGATTTCGCCGTGGCCTTTGGCCTGGCCCTGGGGTGCGCAGCATGAGCCGCGTCACGAACGCCGTGACCCTCCTGGTCGGCGGCGAGCCGCGCGTGGACCTGCTTCCACCCGAGATTCTGAAGGAACGAACAGCCCAGCTCGTCGGTCGCCGACTCGGCGTCGGGGTGATCGGCGTTCTGGTGGTCGTGCTGCTCGGTGCCGGCGCGGCGACGGTCTATGCGATGCAATCGCAGGAGGCGCTGCTCGTCGAACAGGCGCGCACGGCTGAACTTCTACAGGAGCAGGCCACCTATTCAGAAGTCCGCACCGTGCAGAGCCAGCTCGCCCTGGTCGAGGCGGCACAGCAGGTCGGAGCATCCACGGAGATCGACTGGAAGGCCTACCTTGAGCAGGTCAGGGCCACGCTTCCCGGCAGCGTCTCGATTGACACGGTGAGCGTCGACACCGCATCCCCGATGGCAATCTTTGCTCAGCCCACGGCTCCGCTGCAGGGCGAGCGTGTCGCCACGATCAGTTTCACCGCGACAAGCATGGTGCTGCCCGACGTACCTACGTGGCTCGCCGCGTTGAAGACCCTTCCGGGTTACTCGGATGCTCTGCCCACCTCGGTCACACTCGATTCCACAACTGGCGTCAACACCGTCAGCATCACGATGCACGTCAATTCAGCGGCGTTCGCGCAGCGCTTCGTTACGGAGAAGTAGCCATGGACAAGAATCGAATGTGGGCGATCGGCTCTATTCTGCTGATGGCCGCATTGGTCGTCGGTGGGTGGTTTCTCGCCGTGCAGCCGCAACTTGCTTTGGCGCAGGTCGCCACGATGCAACGCGCGACGGTGGAGGCGACCAATGCGACCCACGCGGCCGGCCTCGAGAAGCTGAAGAAGGACTTCGCGAATATTGAGACTCTCAAACAGGAACTTGCCCCGCTCGACGCCTCGGTGCCGACCGACACCGAGGTTCCGGCGTTCCTTGAGCAGCTTGATGCGATGACCAGTGCGGCGCTGGTGCGGCTCGACAGTGTCACGATGTCTGACCCGCAGCCGTACACGCCGGTGGTTCCCGTCGAGGCCCCCGTTGCCGCGGGAACGGAGGCCGCCCCCGCACCGATCGATGGCGTGGATGCGGTGCCCGCAGCGCCGGCGGCCGGTGCGCCGCCGGTCACGAACTCCCTGATCACAGCCTCAAATTTTGCATCACTTCCGGTGCAAATCAACGTCTCCGGTAGTTACGACTCCGTGTTAAATTTCGTCAAAGGTCTGCAGAGCGGCACACGCCTTTTCATGGCCACAGGCCTGACCACTGCAACGGATACCTCCACCCCCGGGTCGGTCACGGCGACCGTGTCTGGCCTCATCTATGTGCTAGTGCCCACCGACGTTTCGGCGGGAACGGACGCTCCGCCCGCGACCGGTACGGCGGAGGCCAGCGGCAACTAACCCACGGCGTCGATTCCGGTCGGCCCGCGCTGAAACCCGCAGGATGTCCGCTGATCTGGGGAACGCCGTTGGTACAGTTGCACTGAACAAACAGGGCCCCGGCCACGAGGAGTGCAGTATGAGCGAGACAACACCTGACAAAAGCACGACTCCCGCCGAAGCGGATTCACGCGCGTCGGCGGCCGATGCGATCGAGACCGTAGAGCCTGTGGTCGAACCGCAGCCCCGCGTCTTTGCGCCCGCGCCAGTCGGCCCTGAAGACATGACAGACACCAGCGATCTCAACGATGCGCTCTTTCCCGCGCCGGTTGCCGCCGGTTCGGTCGCGCACGAAACGTTCGTGCCGGCGATGGCCGAGCCCCCCGCGGGTGAGGCGCCCGTCGTGCCGGAGGAATCCGCCGCCCACCGTGAAGGCCCGGCGCCGGTGAGTCGTGCTGTCGAGGGTGAAAGCACGGCCCATGTCGACGCGCCGGACCCCATCGACAGTCGGGAGGTGCTGGTCGCCCCTCGTGTGATCGACACTCCGGCCGCGGTCTATACCCCCGCTCTGACCGTCGCGCCGCAACGGACGGCCGACCAGCTCCCCACCCCGATTTACGTGCAGGCCCCCACCCCGCCAACGCCGGCCGGTAACCGTGGCGGCGGCATCCTGATCGCGCTTCTCGCGACCGTCGCTTACGCTGCGCTGTTCTCTGTCGTCGCGTTCCTGATCGTCGGCATCACCAGCAGCACCGTTGAGCAGGCCGTTAGTGCCTTTTCCGGATTCGTCGTGCGCCCGGTCTTTTACATCCCGGTGATCTTCTTCTTCATCGCTTTCTCCTTGCTTATCGCTATTGTCAATCGCGGCGGCTGGTGGAACTATGTGTTCTTCGGCTTCCTCGTGGCCGTCGTGGTCTACTTCTCCTACATCGGCGGGGCGCTGCTCACCGTGAACGCCTGGAACTACACGCCGCGCGAGGCCGCCCAATTCATCGGCACTCAGTGGCTGAACCCTGGAGCGATCGCCTCGGCCATCATCGCCCGTGAGGTTCCGATTTGGTTCGGCGCGTGGATTGCGGCGCGCGGGCGCAAGGTCTCGGCCCGCAACATCGAAGCACGCCAGGAATACGACCGTCTACTCGCCGAAGGACCCCAGCTCGCCACCTCCCTTTAGGGGAATCGAGCCGGTGAAACGGGCAGAGTAACGATGCGCGACGAACAGAAGTACGCCACGATCGTTGCTCTGTTCGCCACGGTTCTGTACCTTGCGTTGGTGGTGGCAGCCCTCGGCCTTATCAGC
Source organism: Leifsonia psychrotolerans (assembly GCF_013410665.1). Classification (NCBI taxonomy): domain Bacteria; kingdom Bacillati; phylum Actinomycetota; class Actinomycetes; order Micrococcales; family Microbacteriaceae; genus Glaciibacter; species Glaciibacter psychrotolerans. The sequence continues at coordinate 3,642,993 of NZ_JACCFM010000001.1, forward strand.
CTCGCCACCAACAATGACGTGATTCAGCAGGCGGATGCCGGTCCGCTCGTCGGTCCGACCATGTCGGGGGCCGCGGTCATCACGGTCTTCGTCATGCTTCTGATCGAGGGGGTGGGCCGCCCGCCCGCCGAGCAATACGTCGCCGTCGGGTTCGCTTTTCTCACCGGGGTTTTGACCTACGCCGTGTTCATCCTTGTCGGTGCAGCGCTCTACGCCCTCGGAACAGGTGCGCTCTTTGATGTGCTGACCTTCACCGAGTCGATGCTGGTCAGTCCTTTCGCGCTGGCCGTCGGCATTCTGGCCGTCATCGTGACGCTGGTTTACTCGTGGATTCTTGCCGCCCGGGTGGGTGAGCACGGGCGTCCGCTCTGGCCGTGGGAGCGCCGCGGCGAATAACACGGGCGGAATGCTGACAGCGCTCACGCGGGCGACTACCCTGGGCCTCATGGACGGTTCCATCGAAGCACGTGTCGACCACGAGGTCGATACGTGGCTGCGCTGGCTACCACGGTGGCGCCCCGGAACGCACCGCGGTCGTTCCCGGCTGTGCCGTCAGTGTTTCGGCTCACCGATCATGGCAACGGCCGGTCTGGCCACCGATGTTCCGCACGCCGTCCAGCATGCGCTGGCGATGCGAATGAAGGCCCTCATCGATGCGGCCGTCGACGAATACACCGCTCTTAATCTTCCGCTGCTCAGCCGTGAGTTGCGACGCAACGACGAGCGCCGACGCAGTACGACGTATCGACCGACCGAGGGTCTCGACCTGGAATATAGGGGGCTCGATCTCGACCCCCTGCCCACCGATGATTCCCCGTATCTGTTCACGTTCGGCGAGTTGGCCGAGGCGACGGATGACGATGAACCATTCCCCGAAGACACCGAGCCCCTCCGGCCGCTGCCGCCGACACCGCTCAGCACCGAAGAGAAGGCAGCGCTCCGGGTTGAACTGAGGCTCGCCGACGACTTCGCCGATGCGCTCGGACAGCGCATCTGTGTGCGACTCGGCGAGCAGAGGGAGCGCATCAGGGCGGGAATTGCGGCGCACGTCGAACCGCAGGTGCAGGCCTTGTTGGCGGATCTCGACAGCGCCCTCGATTCACCCCTCTGGCCGCGCTAGCCGTCGCGCGGGCGGCTCGAGCCGCCCGTTGATCGAGCCGCCCGTGGATCGAGCCGCCCGTGGATCGAGCCGCCCGTGGATCGAGCCTGTCGAGATCGAGTGGCTGCGTGTTGAGGTTGGCCTACGGGGTCTCGACAGGCTCGACCAACGGGACGGGGATCGTGTGGCTGCGTGTTGAGGTTGGCGCGCGGGGTCGACCGCGGTGCCTGCGCTGTAACCGAACCCGCATCCGTTCAACTTCCGTTTGTCGAGCCCTCCGAAAAAAGTAATCCTGTGCCGCACGGGTTGGCCCGGTACGCTATCGGCATGATTCGATACCAGCCGCCAATTGCCGACATTGCGTTCGCCCTTGAGCACGTTGTGGGCTATCCGGAGATCGCCAACCTTCCAGGATTTGAGCATGCCGACCTCGACACCGTGGTCGAACTGATCGAGCAATGCGGTGAGTTCATGGCCGAGGTGGTGGCCCCAACAAACCAGTCCGGCGATAGTGAGGGTGCGCGCCGCCAGCCGGATGGCTCGGTCATGACGCCCACCGGGTTCACAGAGGCCTATCACCAGTACGTTGAAGCGGGGTGGGGCTCGGTGCCGCTCCCCGAGGAATTTGGTGGCGGAGGTTTTCCCCGAACCGTTGGCCTGATCATCCAGGAAATGATGACCTCGGCGAACATGGCGTTCGCACTCTGTCCACTCTTGACGCAGGGGGCGATTGAGGCGCTCCTGCACTACGGCGACGAGGACCAGAAAAAGCGCTATCTGCCCCGGATGGTCAGTGGTGAGTGGACGGGCACGATGAACCTGACCGAGCCGCAGGCAGGTTCGGATGTCGGCGCATTGACCACACGTGCCGTGCCGCGCCCCGATGGCAGTTATGCCCTCACCGGACAGAAGATCTTCATCACCTTCGGCGATCACGACATGGCGGAGCAGATCGTTCACCTCGTGCTCGCCCGCACCCCGGGTGCCCCGGCGGGAACCAAGGGCATCTCCTGTTTCCTCGTTCCGAAGTTTCTGGTCAACGATGACGGATCGCTCGGCGAACGCAACGGGGTGCACACCCTGTCGTTGGAACACAAGATGGGAATCCACGGTGCACCCACCTGTGTGCTCTCCTATGAGGACGCCACCGGCTACCTCCTCGGCGGCGAAAACTTGGGTATGCGCATCATGTTCGTGATGATGAACAGCGCCCGGCTTTCGGTGGGAATGCAAGGCCTCGCGGTCGCCGAACGCGCCTACCAGCAGTCACTCGCCTACGCGCAAGAGCGGCGGCAGGGCCTCGCGATCGGCGCAACTGGCGTCGATTCGGCGATCATCGAGTTCCCCGATGTGCGACGGATGCTGCTGACACAGCGGTCCTCGCTCGCGGCGCTCCGCTACCTGATGCTGCTCGACGCGAGTTATGTCGACCGCAGCACCAACGATCCCGATCCCGCCGCGCGTGCCCGCGCAAACGAGATCGTCGGCATCCTGACGCCGATCTGCAAGTCGTTCGGTTCTGACCTGGGCAATGAGCTCACCTCGCTTGCTCTGCAAGTGCACGGCGGTATGGGCTACATCGAGGAGACCGGCGCGGCTCAGCACCTGCGTGACGTACGCATCGCCGCGATCTACGAAGGCACGAATGGCATCCAGGCTGCCGACCTCGTGGGTCGAAAGCTCGGCGTGCGCGGGGGAGCGTCGGTGCGGGAACTCCTCGCAACGATGCGCGAAATCAGTGCGGAATTGGCCGGCGCTGGTCCCGAGTTCGACACGATCCGCGAGGAGCTCGGTCGGCAGTTCGACGCCCTCGAGCAAGCCACCGAGTGGATGCTTCGCACCGGTCAGACCGACCCGAACGCGGTGCTCGCGGGCTCGACGCCGTACCTGCGGATGTGGGGACTGTGCACCGGCGGGTGGCTGCTGGCACGGGCTGCGGTGGCGGCTCCGGCAACGGGCGACACCGCATTGGCGGACAGCCAGCTGGTGTTGGCTCGGTTCTGGGCCGAGCAGGTGTTGCCGCAGTGCACGGGCCTCCTGGGGGCAGCAATCGCGGGTACCCGCGACCTCTTCGCACTGGATGCGCACCAGCTCGCCGGGCAGGCGAGTCCGGTTCGGCGATAACGGCGCGTCACAGGCGAGCAGCGGCTCGAGGTTGCCTCGCGGGGTCTCGACAGGCTCGACCAGCGGGACCGGGGACTGGGCTCGACCAGCGGGACGGGGGATCGGGGACTGGGGTCGACAGGCTCGACCAGCGGGACCGGGGATTGGGCGACAGGACTGACCAGCGGGGGCACGCCCGGATCCACAGCAAACTGCCATCCTCCAGTGGTACCTCGACCTTGACCGGTAGGGCACGCTCGGGATAGTATTTTCCGGTGTGCGATTTGTCGTGCGCTTGATCCGTGCCCTCATGCTGCTCATGTAGCAGTGAGGCGCCCAAGCTCCGTTAACGCATATATGCAGGGTTTGCTCTCCGAGCAGCCCCCACGGCATACCTTCCACAAATCACAGAACCCGTTCCGTTAGGGCTGGAAGGTCCAGATGAACTCGAGTGACCTGGCAACAGGTGTTTGAAAAAACATTCTCGAATGCTAACCATCAATGAGCTGTCACCGTGCAGCAAAAACAAGGAGTAATTAGTGCCAACCATTCAGCAGTTGGTCAGGAAGGGCCGCAGCCCCAAGGTCACCAAGACCAAGGCTCCCGCCCTGAAGGCCAACCCGCAGCAGCGCGGCGTATGCACCCGTGTGTACACCACCACCCCGAAGAAGCCGAACTCGGCTCTCCGTAAGGTCGCCCGCGTCAAGCTGTCCAACGGTACCGAGGTCACCGCCTACATCCCCGGTGAGGGACACAACCTGCAGGAGCACTCCATGGTGCTCGTCCGCGGCGGTCGCGTGAAGGACCTTCCCGGTGTGCGTTACAAGATCGTTCGCGGCGCACTGGACACCCAGGCCGTCAAGAACCGCAAGCAGGCTCGCAGCCGCTACGGCGCGAAGATGGAGAAGAAGTAATGCCTCGTAAAGGCCCAGCTCCCAAGCGTCCCGTTGTCGCTGACCCGGTATACGGTGCTCCCATCGTCAGCCAGCTCGTCAACAAGATCCTCCTCGACGGCAAGAAGGGTCTTGCCGAGCGCATCGTTTACGACGCACTCGAGGGCGTTTCCAGCAAGAACGGTGCTGATGCAGTTGTCACGCTGAAGAAGGCACTCGACAACGTGCGTCCCACCCTTGAGGTGCGTTCGCGCCGCGTCGGTGGTTCCACCTACCAGGTTCCGGTTGAGGTCAAGCCGCACCGCGCCAACACCCTGGCGCTGCGCTGGTTGACCAGCTACGCCAAAGCGCGTCGCGAGAAGACCATGACCGAGCGTCTCACCAACGAGATCCTCGACGCGTCCAACGGCCTCGGTGCCGCGGTGAAGCGTCGTGAAGACACTCACAAGATGGCCGAAGCGAACAAGGCCTTCGCTCACTACCGCTGGTAGTGAGCCGGAGCGTAGTCGGCGGATGCTCAGCATCCGCCGGTTACGCTCTTCTTGCCTGTTCGATCCCCGCCTTACCAAAACTTCCGGAGGACACCCGTGGCACTTGACGTGCTCACCGACCTGAGCAAGGTCCGCAACATCGGCATCATGGCCCACATTGATGCCGGCAAGACCACCACAACTGAGCGCATCCTGTTCTACACGGGTGTGAATCACAAGATCGGTGAGACGCACGATGGCGCCTCAACGATGGACTGGATGGCACAGGAGCAGGAACGTGGCATCACGATCACCTCTGCTGCCACCACGTGTTTCTGGGACAACAACCAGATCAACATCATCGACACCCCCGGCCACGTTGACTTCACCGTCGAGGTGGAGCGTTCGCTCCGCGTTCTCGATGGTGCCGTTGCAGTGTTCGACGGCAAGGAGGGCGTTGAGCCCCAGTCCGAGACCGTCTGGCGCCAGGCCGACAAGTACGACGTTCCCCGCATCTGCTTCGTCAACAAGATGGACAAGCTGGGCGCCGACTTCTACTTCACCGTCGACACCATCATCAACCGCCTCGGCGCCAAGCCGCTGGTCATCCAGCTGCCGATCGGTGCAGAGTCTGAGTTCGAGGGCGTTGTCGACCTCGTTCAGATGCGCGCGCTGACCTGGCGTGGAGACTCCAAGGGTGACGTCGAGATGGGCGCCAAGTACGCCATCGAAGAGATCCCGGCCGACCTCGTCGAGAAGGCCGCGGAATACCGCAAGCTGCTGCTCGAGACCGTTGCCGAGACCGATGACGCCCTCATGGAGAAGTACTTCGGTGGCGAAGAACTCACTGTCGCCGAGATCAAGGGCGCCATTCGCAAGCTGACCGTCGCCAGCCAGATCTACCCGGTTCTCTGTGGTTCTGCATTCAAAAACCGCGGCGTTCAGCCGATGCTGGATGCAGTCGTCGACTACCTCCCCACGCCGCTTGACGTTCCCGCCATCGAGGCGCACGACGCTCGCGACGAAGAGAAGGTCGTCATGCTGCACCCGAAGGCCGACGAGCCGTTCGCTGCTCTCGCGTTCAAGGTTGCCGTGCACCCGTTCTTCGGCCGTCTGACCTACATTCGCGTGTACTCGGGCCGCATCGACAGCGGTGCCCAGATCATCAACTCGACCAAGGGCAAGAAGGAGCGCATCGGGAAGATCTTCCAGATGCACGCCAACAAGGAAAACCCCGTCGATTTCGTGACCGCTGGCCACATCTTCGCCGTGATCGGTTTGAAAGACACCACCACCGGTGACACCCTGTGTGACCCGGCCCAGCAGGTCGTCCTCGAATCGATGACGTTCCCTGAGCCCGTCATCGAAGTGGCCATCGAGCCGAAGACGAAGGCCGACCAGGAGAAGCTGGGTCTCGCGATCCAGAAGCTCGCTGAAGAAGACCCGACCTTCCGTACCGAGCAGAACCAGGAAACCGGTCAGACGGTCATCAAGGGTATGGGTGAGCTTCACCTTGACATCCTTGTCGACCGCATGAAGCGTGAGTTCAACGTGGAAGCAAACGTGGGCAAGCCCCAGGTTGCGTACCGCGAGACGATCAAGAAGGCCGTCGAGCGTCACGACTACACCCACAAGAAGCAGACCGGTGGTTCGGGTCAGTTCGCAAAGATTCAGATCGCAATCGAGCCTCTCGCGATCACTCCCGAGAAGAGCTACGAGTTCGAGAACAAGGTCTCCGGTGGCCGCGTGCCCCGCGAGTACATCCCGTCGGTCGACGCGGGCATCCAGGATGCCCTCCACGTCGGTGTGCTGGCGGGTTACCCCATGGTCGGCGTCAAGGCAATTTTGCTTGACGGTGCCGCCCACGACGTCGACTCTTCGGAGATGGCGTTCAAGATTGCTGGATCGATGGGTTTCAAGGAAGCCGTCAGGAAAGCACACCCGGTTCTGCTCGAACCGTTGATGGCCGTCGAGGTGCGTACCCCCATGGAATACATGGGTGACGTGATCGGTGACCTCAACTCACGCCGTGGCCAGATCCAGGACATGGAGGACGCAAGCGGTGTGAAGGTTATTCGCGCCCACGTTCCGCTGTCGGAGATGTTCGGTTACATCGGCGACCTGAGGTCCAAGACTTCAGGACGCGCCGTGTACTCGATGACATTCGAGAGCTACGCGGAGGTCCCGAAGGCTGTTGCCGACGAGATCATCCAAAAGAACAAGGGCGAATAGCCCCACGGGCCTTCTGGCCCAAATCGCTTAGGCCGCCTGGCCCGAGTAACATAAATACAAATCCAGCGGATTCGCCGCTCGCCATGGCGAGCGGCGGATCATCCGAGTCCTGAGGAGGACCCACAGTGGCCAAGGCCAAGTTCGAGCGGAACAAGCCGCACGTAAACATCGGAACGATCGGTCACGTTGACCACGGAAAGACCACGCTGACTGCAGCGATCTCGAAGGTCCTGGCCGACAAGTTCCCGTCCGCCACCAACGTTCAGCGCGACTTCGCAACGATCGACTCCGCTCCCGAAGAGCGCCAGCGTGGTATCACGATCAACATCTCGCACGTCGAGTACGAGACCCCGAAGCGCCACTACGCACACGTAGACGCCCCGGGCCACGCTGACTACATCAAGAACATGATCACCGGTGCTGCTCAGATGGACGGCGCAATCCTCGTGGTTGCCGCTACCGACGGCCCGATGGCTCAGACCCGTGAGCACGTTCTGCTCGCCAAGCAGGTCGGCGTGCCGTACCTGATGGTCGCGCTGAACAAGTCCGACATGGTCGATGACGAAGAGATCCTTGAGCTCGTTGAGCTCGAGGTTCGCGAACTCCTCTCCAGCCAGGGCTTCGACGGCGACAACGCTCCCGTCGTTCGTGTTTCGGGCCTCAAGGCTCTCGAAGGCGACGAGAAGTGGACCCAGTCCATCCTCGACCTGATGGAAGCTGCCGACGAGCACATCCCCGATCCCATCCGCGACAAGGACAAGCCGTTCTTGATGCCGATCGAGGACGTCTTCACGATCACCGGTCGTGGAACCGTCGTCACGGGCCGCGCCGAGCGTGGCACCCTGGGCATCAACTCCGAGGTCGAGATCGTCGGCATCCGCCCGACGCAGAAGACCACGGTCACGGGTATCGAGATGTTCCACAAGCAGCTCGACGAGGCGTGGGCCGGCGAGAACTGTGGTCTGCTGCTTCGCGGTATCAAGCGTGAAGATGTTGAGCGCGGCCAGGTTGTCGTCAAGCCGGGTTCGGTTACGCCGCACACCGACTTCGAGGGCACTGCCTACATCCTCTCGAAGGAAGAAGGCGGCCGTCACAACCCGTTCTACGCGAACTACCGTCCGCAGTTCTACTTCCGTACCACCGACGTCACCGGCGTCATCACGTTGCCCGAGGGCACCGAGATGGTTATGCCTGGCGACACCACCGACATGACCGTCGTGCTGATCCAGCCGATCGCCATGGAAGAGGGCCTCGGCTACGCAATCCGTGAGGGTGGCCGCACCGTCGGCGCCGGCACGGTGACGAAGATCATCAAGTAATAACGCTCTGAGAAAAGGGTCGGGCCTTCGGGTCCGGCCCTTTTTTGTACCCGGGACGGCTCGCTACAGCGGCACGCCGTTCACCGTCTTGGTCAACGCGATGCCGCCGGCCACGCTCGGTTCAATCGTGCAGCTGCGCTCGATGGATGCGCGTACGACGGCCATAAGGCGGCTCAACTCTGTCGCATCGAGGTCATCGAGATCCAGCAGGATCTCTTCATCGATGGCGAGGTAGCGCTCGTCGGCTTCATCGGACGGACCATGAGCCCCGATCGTGGCGTCATAGTCCTCCCCGAGGCGGCGGGCACGCACGCTGTCGGAGCTCATGCCGGCGCAACCGGCTCGGCCCAACTAGAGCAGTTCACCCGGTGTGAAGTGTCCGGCGGCGTCTGCGGGGCAGAGGTGCGGGCATGACGACCTGGTGGGTCAGGCTTCGAGTGCAGCTGCTCCACAACCGGCGCACAGCATGTGGCTGTTGAACTGGCCGGATTGCGGTGTCGAGGAGGACGAAGGCGATTGCGTCGTGGGGAAGGAATAGATCGGCGCGGATTCGCGCGCATCGGGAACGGCAGGTGCGACCGGGGCCACGGCGCGCTGCTTCATGCGCTTCAGGAGTCCCCGCTTGATGAAGTCTTCGTTCGCTTCTTTCGGCAGTTCCCAGCGAGATCCGCGCTGCATGCCCGTGATTCGTCCGGAGACCAGGGAGGCTCGCAGATAGCTCGCGCTCGTGCCGACAGTCATCTGAAGTTCGCGAACCGTCATCACCGACGGGAGCTTCTCGTATACCTCTTCAACGATCGCTGCGGTCAACGCCTTGAAAGCCTTGTTCTTGGCCTCTTCTGCTTTCGAACGGCGTCCCATGATGATCTCCTTCTTACTCGTGGTTGCTCCTCTGTGGTGAGCACCTTCATAGGGAGAGACGTGAAGGTGGGGGTTCTATTACGCGACTTTCCAAAAATGTTTCAATATTCTTTTTCACACCCCTCGAATGCGGCCCCACTTCTGCGTGCGCGGTCATGGACGCGGGGGCGGGCGGCGCGACACGCCCGGGTTGCAAATGCACCCATTTCTGTGGCAGACTCTTCTAGTTCAACACTTTCGACTGCAGCGCCTCGCGCAGCATCGAGATCACTGCCAGGCAGTGCATAGCCGCTCTTTACGGAGTCTGGGCTAGGCCGCGGGGAGCAGAACGAAGCTAAAACCAACACTCATCTCGGCGTGGTTTATCCATGTCTGCTGAGAGTTGGTGTCGGCTCGCATGGTTTTTCTGCGCGAGTCGAAATTGACAGAAGAACAGTGGTGCCACAGCAGTAGTGCTACGACGGCGTCCAATGCCGCTCCCGGCAAATCCAGGAGAGGTAAGACGCCTTGACAGAGAGAGAGTTCGACATGGCGGGACAAAAGATCCGCATTCGACTTAAGTCATATGACCACGAGGTCATTGACACCTCGGCGCGCAAGATCGTCGACACCGTCACCCGTGCGGGTGCAACCGTCGTCGGCCCCGTGCCGCTTCCGACCGAGAAGAACGTGGTGTGTGTCATCCGTTCGCCTCACAAGTACAAGGACAGCCGGGAGCACTTTGAAATGCGCACCCACAAGCGTCTGATCGACATCATTGACCCGACGCCGAAGGCTGTCGACTCGCTTATGCGTCTCGACCTTCCGGCCGACGTCAACATCGAGATCAAGCTCTAAGGGGGCCGGAATGTCTCACGCAGATACTAAGACCACCAAGGGCCTGCTCGGCAAGAAGCTCGGCATGACCCAGGTGTGGGACGAGAACAACAAGCTTGTTCCCGTGACCGTCATCGAAATCGCGCCGAACGTCGTCACCCAGATTCGCAGCACCGCGGTCGACGGCTACAACGCCGTTCAGATCGCTTCTGGCGCCATTGACCCGCGCAAGGTGAACAAGCCCGCCGCAGGTCACTTCGACAAGGCCGGCGTCACGCCGCGCCGTCACCTCACCGAACTCCGCACCGCGGATGCCGCTGACTACGCCCTGGGCCAGGAACTCACCGTTGACGGTGTTTTCGAAGCCGGTACCAAGGTTGACGTCATGGGCACGAGCAAGGGTAAGGGCTTCGCCGGTGTCATGAAGCGTCACAACTTCAAGGGTGTCTCCGCTTCGCACGGTTCACACCGCAACCACCGTAAGCCCGGTTCCATCGGTGCTTCCTCGACCCCGAGCCGTGTCTTCAAGGGCATGCGCATGGCTGGTCGAATGGGTGGCGAGCGCGTCACTGTGCTGAACCTCAAGGTTCACTCGGTTGATGCCGAAAAGGGCCTCCTGCTGGTCAAGGGTGCCGTTCCCGGCGCCAAGGGCCGTCTCGTATTCGTTCGCAACGCAGTGAAGGGGGCGTAGTTCATGGCTACTGCACTCGACATCGTCGACGCGAAGGGCAAGAAGGCTGGCTCCGTTGAGCTGCCCGCAGACCTCTTCGACGTTCAGACCAACATCCCGCTGATTCACCAGGTCGTTGTCGCGCAGCTCGCTGCCGCACGTCAGGGTACGCACAAGACCAAGGGCCGCGGCGAAGTTTCCGGCGCCGGTCGCAAGCCGTTCAAGCAGAAGGGAACCGGTCGCGCTCGTCAGGGCTCGATCCGCGCCCCTCAGATGACCGGTGGTGGCATCGTCCACGGACCGACCCCGCGCAGCTACGATCAGCGCACCCCCAAGAAGATGATCGCCGCAGCTCTTCGTGGCTCGCTGTCCGACCGCGCTCGCGGTGGACGCGTTCACGTGGTTGAGGCACTCTTCACGGGCGAGACCCCCAACACCAAGGTTGCCCTGTCGCTGCTGAACAGCATCGCCTCGAGCAAGCACGTGCTGGTCGTTCTCGAGCGCTCCGACGAGCTCACCCTGCGTAGCATCCGTAACGTTCCGACCGTCCACGTTCTTGCGTGGGACCAGCTGAACGCCTACGACGTGCTCGTCAGTGACGACATCGTCTTCACCAAGGGCGCGTTTGACGCGTTCGTGTCGGCGAAGACCAAGAAGGAAGAGGTGTCCGCATAATGGCTACCGCTATCAACAAGGACCCCCGCGACGTCATCATCGCTCCGGTCGTCTCTGAGAAGAGCTACGGCCTGATTGATCAGGGCAAGTACACCTTCATCGTGGACCCGCGCTCGAACAAGACCGAGATCAAGCTCGCTATTGAGAAGATCTTCAAGGTCGAGGTCGCGTCGATCAACACGCTCAACCGTGTTGGGAAGACTCGCCGTACCAAGTTCGGTATGGGCAAGCGCAAGGACACCAAGCGTGCCATCGTCACGCTGAAGTCTGGTTCCATCGACATCTTCACGGCCGTCGGCTAACGCGGCTCGGATTAGAGGAATAACAAATGGCTATTCGTAAGTACAAGCCCACGACCCCGGGTCGCCGTGGTTCATCTGTTGCGGACTTCGCAGAGATCACCCGCTCGACCCCGGAAAAGTCGCTGCTTCGTCCCCTGTCCAAGACCGGTGGTCGTAACAACCAGGGTCGCATCACGACTCGTCACATCGGTGGTGGCCACAAGCGCCAGTACCGTGTGATCGACTTCAAGCGCAACGACAAAGATGGCATCAACGCCAAGGTCGCTCACATCGAGTACGACCCGAACCGTACGGCACGCATCGCGCTGCTGCACTTCGTTGATGGCACCAAGCGCTACATCGTTGCTCCGAACAAGCTGAACCAGGGCGACATCGTCGAGTCGGGACCCGGTGCTGACATCAAGCCCGGTAACAACCTGCCGTTGAAGAACATCCCCACCGGTACGGTCATTCACATGATCGAGCTGCGTCCGGGTGGTGGCGCCAAGATGGCCCGCTCCGCCGGTGCGTCGGTTCGCCTCGTGGCCAAGGATGGCCCCTACGCCCAGCTTCGTCTGCCGTCCGGAGAAATCCGTAACGTCGACGCTCGCTGCCGCGCAACCATTGGTGAGGTCGGCAACGCCGAGCAGTCCAACATCAACTGGGGAAAGGCCGGCCGTATGCGTTGGAAGGGCGTTCGCCCGACCGTACGTGGTGTCGCCATGAACCCGGTCGACCACCCGCACGGTGGTGGTGAAGGTAAGACTTCCGGTGGACGTCACCCTGTCTCCCCTTGGGGCCAGAAGGAAGGGCGCACCCGCCACATCAACAAGGAAAGCGACAAGCTCATTGTTCGTCGCCGTACCGTCGGCAAGAAGCGTAAGTAGGAGTAGACGATGCCACGCAGTCTCAAGAAGGGCCCCTTCGTTGATGACCACCTGCTCCGCAAGGTTGTCACGGCGAACGAAGCCAACAACAAGAACGTAATCAAGACCTGGTCACGCCGGTCGATGATCATCCCCGCCATGCTGGGACACACCATCGCCGTGCACGACGGTCGCAAGCACATCCCGGTGTTCGTCACCGAAACCATGGTGGGACACAAGCTCGGTGAATTCGCGCCGACTCGTACTTTCCGTGGACACGTGAAGGACGACAAGAAGGGCCGTCGCCGCTAACGCGGTGGCGAAAGGAGGAGAAGAAATGGTGGAGTCGATCGCACGTGTGCGTCACATCCGCGTTACCCCCCAGAAGGCTCGTCGCGTCGTCAACTTGATTCGCGGCAAGCAGGCTATCGAGGCCCTGGCAATCCTGAAGTTCGCCCCGCAGGGTGCGAGCGACCCGGTCTACAAGCTGGTGGCTTCGGCCATGGCCAACGCCCGAGTCAAGGCAGATGCCTCGAACACCTTTCTGGACGAGCAGGACCTGTACGTGAGCAGCGCATTCGTTGATGAGGGCACGACCCTCAAGCGTTTCCAGCCGCGTGCACAGGGCCGCGCATTCCAGATTTTGAAGCGCACGAGCCACATCACGGTTGTGCTCGCCACTCCTGAGGAGGGTACGAAGTAATGGGTCAGAAAGTAAACCCCTATGGCTTCCGTCTGGGAATCACGACCGACCACGTGTCGCGTTGGTTCTCTGACAGCACGAAGCCGGGTCAGCGTTACAGCGATTTCGTCGCTGAAGACGTTCAGATCCGTCGCCTGCTGAGCACGAGCCTCGACCGCGCGGGAGTTTCGCGCATCGAGATCGAGCGCACCCGTGACCGCGTCCGCGTTGACATTCACACTGCCCGCCCGGGCATTGTGATCGGTCGCCGTGGCGCCGAGGCCGAGCGCATCCGTGCCGACCTCGAGAAGCTCACGAAGAAGCAGATCCAGCTGAACATCCTCGAGGTCAAGAACCCCGAGGCTGACGCTCAGCTTGTCGCTCAGGGCATTGCCGAGCAGCTCTCCGCTCGTGTGGCTTTCCGCCGCGCGATGCGTAAGGGTCTGCAGGGCGCCCAGCGTGCCGGCGCCAAGGGTGTTCGCATCCAGGTCTCCGGCCGTCTCGGCGGCGCTGAGATGAGCCGTTCGGAGTTCTACCGCGAAGGCCGTGTGCCGCTGCACACCCTGCGCGCGAACATCGACTACGGCTTCTATGAAGCCAAGACCACCTTCGGCCGTATCGGCGTGAAGGTCTGGATCTACAAGGGCGACATCACCAACAAGGAACTCGCTCGCGAGCAGGCGAACGCAAAGTCGTCGCGCCCCGAGCGTCGTGACGACCGTCCCCGCCGTGCGCCTCGCGCCGAGCAGGCGCCGGTTGCAGCAGGAGTTGAGGCATAACCATGTTGATTCCACGCAAGGTAAAGCACCGCAAGCAGCACCACCCGGGCCGTAGCGGCCACGCAACCGGTGGTACCACTGTTTCGTTCGGTGAGTACGGCATCCAGGCCCTGACGCCCGCTTACGTGACCAACCGTCAGATCGAGTCCGCTCGTATCGCCATGACGCGTCACATCAAGCGTGGCGGAAAGGTGTGGATCAACATCTACCCAGACCGTCCGCTCACCAAGAAGCCGGCCGAAACCCGCATGGGTTCCGGTAAGGGTTCTGTCGAGTGGTGGGTCGCCAACGTCAAGCCGGGTCGCGTCCTGTTCGAGGTGTCCGGTGTCTCTGAGACGCTGGCCCGCGAAGCACTCACCCGTGCAATTCACAAGCTGCCTCTCAAGGCACGCATCATCAAGCGCGAGGAGGGCGACGCATAATGGCGCTCGGATCCAAGGAGCTCGCAACTGACGAGCTCGACACATTTGAAAATGAGCGACTGCTCGAAGAGCTGAAGAAGGCCAAGGAAGAGCTGTTCAACCTGCGCTTCCAGTCGGCCACCGGTCAGCTCGAGAGCCACGGCCGCCTGCGTGCGGTCAAGCGCGACATCGCTCGCATCTACACGATCATTCGTGAGCGCGAGCTGGGCATTCGTGCCACGCCTGTCGCTGCTCCGGCCTCGGCTCCGGCCAAGGCTGAGAAGAAGACCAAGAAGGCCAAGGCTGAGGCTCCCACTGAGGATGCCGCAGCCGAGGCCGTCGAGACGAAGGAGGCCTAGTCATGGCGAAGTCTGACGAGAAGGTCGTCGCTGCCGAGGCTGAGGCTCTGGTTCGCGGTTACCGCAAGACGCTGCGTGGATACGTGACCAGCGACAAGATGGACAAGACCATCGTTGTCGAGGTTGAAGACCGCGTGAAGCACCCGTTGTACGGCAAGGTTATCCGCCGTACGTCCAAGCTGAAGGCTCACGATGAGGCGAACTCCGCCGGCATCGGTGACCTGGTCCTGATCAGTGAGACCCGTCCGCTCAGCGCCTCCAAGCGCTGGCGCCTGGTCGAGATTCTCGAGAAGGCCAAGTAAGCCTCGCGCTTGCTTGAAAGAAGGAGTTAGAAAGTGCTTCAGCAAGAATCACGACTCAAGGTTGCCGACAACACGGGTGCCAAGGAACTGTTGACCATCCGCGTTCTCGGTGGCTCAGGCCGTCGCTACGCCGGTATCGGTGACATCATCGTCGCCACGGTCAAGGACGCTATCCCGGGCGGCAACGTCAAGAAGGGTGACGTCGTCAAGGCTGTCATCGTTCGCGTCAAAAAGCAGACCCGTCGTCCAGACGGTTCGTACATCAAGTTCGATGAGAACGCCGCAGTGATTTTGAAGAACGACGGTGACCCCCGCGGTACCCGCATCTTCGGACCGGTCGGTCGCGAGCTTCGCGACAAGAAGTTCATGAAGATCATCTCGTTGGCACCGGAGGTTATCTAAGTCATGGCCAGAATCAAGAAGGGTGACCTCGTTCAGGTCATCACCGGCCGCACCCAGGCTCGCGGCGGAGACCGTGGCAAGCAGGGGCGCGTGCTCGAAGTGCAGGTTGAGAAGAACCGTGTTCTCGTCGAGGGCATCAACTTCGTGACCAAGCACGTTCGCGTCGGCCAGACCCAGCGCGGCACCAAGACCGGTGGCATCGAGACCTTCGAAGCCCCGATCCACGTGTCCAACGTTGCGATTGTCGACCCGGAGACCAAGAAGCCGACCAAGGTTGGCGTGCGTATTGAAGAGGTAACGAAGGACGGCGTCTCCAAGACGGTCCGCATCCGTTACGCCAAGAAGTCAGGTAAGGACCTCTAATGACTGACACTGCAGTGGATGCAGCTGGAACCGCGCCCGCCGCGGCCATCCAGCCTCGCCTCAAGGCGAAGTACCAGGCAGAGATTGCTGCCGAACTCGGCAAGGCACTCGGCTTCACCAACCCGCACCAGATCCCGACGCTCACCAAGATCGTCGTGAACATGGGTGTCGGCGAGGCAGCACGCGACGGCAAGATCATTGATGGCGCCGTTGCCGACCTCGTGAAGATCACCGGTCAGAAGCCGCAGGTCACCAAGGCCCGCAAGTCCATCGCGCAGTTCAAACTGCGTGAGGGTCAGCCGATCGGCGCGCACGTCACACTGCGCGGCGACCGCATGTGGGAGTTCCTCGACCGCCTGCTGAGCCTTGCTCTTCCGCGTATCCGTGACTTCCGCGGCCTCTCGGACAAGCAGTTCGACGGAAGCGGAAACTACACCTTCGGTCTGACCGAGCAGGTTATGTTCCACGAGATCGACCAGGACCGCATCGACCGTCTTCGCGGAATGGACATCACCGTTGTGACGACCGCCAAGAACGACGAAGCCGGCCGTGCGCTCCTCAAGGCACTGGGCTTCCCGTTCAAGGCCGCCGATAACGCGGGCAACAAGTAGTCAATAAAGCAAGTAAGCTTACGTAGCTTTGCTTAGCTTTACCCTGCTTGATCTAGTTTCACCCCCGGGGGCCGGACAACCGTCCGGCCCCTCCACCGCGAAGGTCGTCAGCCGTGTAACGGCTGCACGAAACCAAGCGAGAAAGGCACCACATAATGACAATGACAGATCCGGTCGCAGACATGCTGACCAGACTGCGCAACGCTAACTCGGCGTACCACGACACCGTGTCTATGCCGCACAGCAAGCTCAAAGCGAACATCGCTGAGATCCTCAAGGCTCAGGGATACATCTCCGCCTGGGACGTCAAGGACGCAACGGTCGGCCAGACCCTCACGTTGAACCTGAAGTTCGGTCCCAACCGCGAACGTTCTATCGTCGGCATCAAGCGGGTTTCCAAGCCCGGTCTGCGCGTGTACGCAAAGTCGACCGAGATCCCCACGGTTCTCGGCGGCCTCGGCGTTGCCATCCTGTCCACCTCCAGCGGTCTGCTTACCGACCGCCAGGCAGAGAAGAAGGGCGTAGGCGGAGAAGTTCTCGCCTACGTGTGGTAGCCGACAATGTCACGTATTGGAAGAATGCCCATCGAGATCCCTGCCGGGGTCACCGTATCGGCTGACGGCCAGCTCGTCTCCGTCAAGGGCCCGAAGGGCGAGCTCACGCTCACCGTCGCCAAGCCCATCGAGGTCAAGATTGAGGATGCCCAGGTTCTGGTCACCCGTCCGGACGACGAGCGCTCATCGCGTTCGCTTCACGGCCTGACCCGTACCCTGATCCACAACCAGATCATTGGTGTGACCCAGGGCTACACCAAGGGCCTCGAAATCGTTGGTACCGGTTACCGCGTCACGCAGAAGGGCAGCTCCGTTGAGTTCGCTCTCGGCTTCTCGCACCCGGTTACCGTCGACCCGCCCGCAGGCATCAGCCTGACCGTTGATGGCAACACCAAGCTCACGGTCGCTGGTATCGACAAGCAGGCCGTCGGTGAAGTAGCCGCCAACATCCGTAAGATTCGCAAGCCAGAGCCCTACAAGGGCAAGGGTGTGCGTTACGCCGGCGAGATTGTTCGCCGCAAGGCCGGAAAGAGTGGTAAGTAACCATGGGTCTCGGAACTAGAGGTAAGAGCAAGTCAGCTGCCCGCGGTCGTAGGCACACACGTCTGCGCAAGAAGATCGAGGGCACCGCGGTTCGTCCGCGCCTGATCGTCAACCGCTCGGCCCGTCACGTATTCGTGCAGGTCATCGACGACAGCAAGGGTTTCACCCTTGTGTCGGCGTCCACGCTCGAAACCGGTCTGCGCACCTTCGATGGTGACAAGACCGCCAAGGCCCGCAAGGTCGGCGAACTTGTCGCCGAGCGTGCAAAGGCTGCTGGAATTGAAGCGGTCGTATTCGACCGCGGTGGAAGCAAGTACGCGGGTCGCGTCGCTGCTGTCGCCGAAGGCGCGCGAGAGGGTGGGTTGGACCTGTGAGCACTGAAACCGCTAACACAGCAAGCAAGGAGCAAGAGGTGGCTGCAGAGGCACCCGTCGAGACTGCTGCGTCAACCGCACCCCCGCAGAACGAGCCTCGTGAGGCTCGCCGCGGCGGTCGTGAGCGCAACCCGAACCGTGATCGCGGAAGCCGCGACGCGGAGAAGAGCCAGTTCCTGGAGCGCGTTGTCACCATCAACCGCGTGTCGAAGGTCGTCAAGGGTGGTCGTCGCTTCAGCTTCACCGCTCTCGTCGTCGTCGGCGATGGCAACGGCCTGGTCGGCGTCGGATACGGTAAGGCCCGCGAGGTCCCGACCGCTATCTCCAAGGGTGTCGAGGAAGCGAAGAAGAACTTCTTCCGCGTTCCGCGCATCGGCCTGACCATCCCGCACCCCGTCCAGGGTGAGGCTGCAGCCGGCGTTGTGCTGCTTCGTCCGGCCGCTGCCGGTACCGGTGTTATCGCCGGTGGTCCGGTTCGCGCCGTACTCGAGTGTGCAGGCATCCACGACGTGCTGAGCAAGTCGCTCGGTTCGTCGAACACCATCAACATCGTTCACGCAACGGTCGAGGCTCTTCACCAGCTCGAGGAGCCGCGCGCCGTCGCAGCTCGTCGTGGCCTCCCCTATGAAGACGTGGCTCCGGCCCGCTTCCTGCGTGCCGACGCGGATGCAGCAGCAGCCGCCGCGACAGCAAAGGCAGGTGCCTAATGGCCCAGCTGAAGATTACGCAGATCAAGTCCAAAATTAGTGAGAAGCAGAACCAGCGCGACACGCTTCGCAGCCTGGGTCTGCGTCGCATTGGCGCCGTCACGATCCGCGAGGACAACTCGCAGAACCGTGGCTACGTCAAGACGGTTGCTCACCTGGTGAAGGTCGAGGAGATTGACTAATGGCTGACGAGAAGGAAGCCGTCGCGAAGACGGCAACCAAGCCCGCCGCAGAGAAGAAGGCTCCGGCCGCCAAGAAGGCTCCGGCTGCCAAGGCTGCCGCTGCCCCGAAGAAGGCTGCTGTCGCCGAGGCTCCCGAGAAGCGCGAGCACGTGCTGAAGGTGCACCACCTTCGCCCCGCTCCCGGTTCGAAGAAGCCGAAGCAGCGCGTTGGCCGTGGTGAAGGATCCAAGGGTAAAACCGCGGGTCGTGGCACCAAGGGCACCAAGGCCCGCTACACCGTTCGTATCGGCTTCGAGGGTGGGCAGATGCCGCTGCACATGCGCACCCCGAAGCTGCGCGGGTTCAAGAACCCGTTCCGCGTTGAGTACCAGGTTGTCAACCTGGAGAAGCTCGCCGAGCTCTACCCGAAGGGTGGCGACGTGACCGTTGCCGACCTGGTGGCAAAGGGTGCCGTTCGTAACAACGAAAAGGTCAAGGTTCTCGGCAACGGGGACATTGCGGTTAAGCTGAACGTTGCAGTCGACAAGGTCTCCGGCTCAGCAGAGCAGAAGATCGTCGCCGCAGGTGGCTCAGTCAAGTAAGTCCGTAGACGCTGGTCGAGCTTCTCGGGGGCACCTATCGAATATTTCGGTGGCGTGGCCCCGGTAAGCTCGACCTACGTTTAATATCTGGAGGCCTTTTTTGTTTAGCGCCATTGCGCGGATCTTCCGCACACCCGATCTTCGTCGCAAGATCGGTTTTTCCCTGGGTATCGTTGCTCTGTTCCGTCTGGGCTCGTTCATTCCTGCCCCATTCGTGGACTTCGGTAACGTTCAGAAGTGCCTCGCGGCCAACCAGGGGACCAGTGGCCTCTACGAGCTGGTGAACCTGTTCAGCGGTGGCGCACTGCTGCAGCTCTCCGTTTTCGCACTGGGCATCATGCCGTACATCACGGCATCGATCATCGTCCAGTTGCTGCGTGTGGTCATCCCTCACTTCGACACTCTCTACAAAGAGGGTGCGTCTGGTCAGAGCACGCTGACCCAGTACACGCGTTACCTCACGATCGCCCTTGGCATTCTGCAGTCGACGACTCTGATCACGGTGGCCCGCAGCGGTGCCCTGTTCGGGTCCTCCGGCAGCACCGAGTGCACCCAGCTGATCACCAACGACGCCTGGTACGCCATCATGCTGATGGTGATCACCATGACCGCCGGTACCGGCGTCATCATGTGGATGGGTGAGCTCATCACCGAACGTGGTATCGGTAACGGCATGTCCCTCTTGATTTTCACGTCGATTGCCGCCCGTTTCCCGAACTCTCTCGGAGCCATTGGTACGCAGAAGGGCTGGGACGTTCTGGCCATCGTCCTCGTGATCGGTATTCTGATCGTCGTTGCCGTCGTCTTCGTCGAGCAGTCACAGCGGCGCATCCCTGTTCAATATGCGAAGCGCATGGTCGGGCGACGCACCTACGGGGGCAACAACACCTACATTCCGATCAAGGTCAATATGGCCGGCGTGATTCCCGTGATCTTCGCCTCCTCACTTCTCTATCTGCCGGCACTGATCGCGCAGTTCAACCAGCCGGCCGCCGGCAAGGAGCCCGCAGCCTGGGTTGTCTGGGTCACCAACAACCTGACCGGTGGTGACCAGCCGCTGTACATGGCGTTCTACTTCCTGCTCATTATCGGCTTCACGTACTTCTATGTCGCGATCACCTTCAACCCTGAAGAGGTCGCAGACAACATGAAGAAGTACGGCGGATTCATCCCCGGCATCCGTGCCGGACGCCCGACTGCTGAGTACCTGGACTATGTGCTGACTCGCGTCACGCTCCCTGGTTCGCTCTATCTCGGCCTGATCGCGTTGATTCCGCTCGTTGCGTTCTCGATTCTCGGTGCCGACCAGAACTTCCCGTTCGGTGGCGCCAGCATCCTGATCATCGTCGGAGTCGGTCTCGAGACGGTCAAGCAGATTGACTCGCAACTGCAGCAGCGCCACTACGAAGGGCTTCTGCGATGAGCCGACTTTTGATCGTCGGCCCTCCCGGGGCCGGCAAAGGCACTCAGGCCGAGATTCTTGCTGCCGCACTCGGAATCCCGGCGATCTCGACCGGCGACATCTTCCGGGCCAATATCAAGGCTGGAACACCGCTTGGCCTGCAGGTGCAGGAACTCGTCGCGGGCGGAGGATACGTTCCCGACTCGCTGACCAACGCCATCGTGGCGGACCGCCTGCAGCAGGACGATGCCCGCGAGGGCTTTCTGCTCGATGGCTACCCGCGCACGGCTGATCAGGTCGTCGAGCTTGACCGTATCCTCGGTGAAGCCGGCAAACAGCTCGACGCCGTCGTGCAGCTGGTTGCTGACAAAGACGAGGTAGTTGCACGACTGCTGAAGCGTGCGGCCGAACAGGGCCGTGCGGATGACACGGAAGACGTGATTCGTCACCGTCAAGACGTGTACCTGGAGCAGACTGAACCGCTGATTGCGGCCTATCAGGCCCGGGGGCTCGTCGCCCCAGTCGACGGTCTCGGAACAGTCGACGAGGTCAGCGAACGGGTTCGCGCCGCACTGGCTGCGCACGGTATCACCGTGGCAGCCTGAACGAAGTAGGGTACTGATGTCGATGCTTCGCAAGTCGATCTACAAGACTCCGGCGCAGCTGCGTTTGATGGTGGCACCCGGTCTTGCGACCGCTGCATCACTCGATGCTGCTCGCGCGATGATCCGTGCGGGTGTGACCACCCTCGAGGTGGATGCGGCGGCCGAAGCCGCGATCATTGCGCGCGGCGGGGCCTCCAACTTCAAGCTGGAGCCCGGGTACCGGCACACGGTGTGCGCGTCGGTGAATGATGACGTGGTGCACGGCATCCCGAACTCGCGTGTACTCGAGCCGGGCGACCTGGTTTCAATTGATAGCGGTGCGATCATCGACGGTTGGAACGGCGATGCCGCATTCAGCATGGTGGTTCCCGATACAGATCCGGCGAGAGCGGCGATCGTTGCGCAACGACAGAAGCTCTCGGACGTGACCGAGCAGTCCCTCTGGGTCGGAATCGCACGGCTGGCACGCGCGCGTCACCTCAACGAGGTGGGCGAGGCGATTGAAGACTATGTGGAGTCGCAGGGCGACTACGGAATTTTGACCGACTATGTGGGTCACGGTATTGGTCGCTCGATGCATGAGGACCCGCCTGTGTTCAACTACCGCGTGCGCCCGAAGGGGCCCGATGTGAAGCCAGGTTTGGTCGTCGCAATTGAGCCGATGGTGGTGGCCGGATCGATCGACACCTTTACGCGAGACGACGACTGGACCGTTGCCACCGTTGACGGTGCTCCAGCCGCGCACTGGGAGCACAGCATCGCCGTGCATAAGGACGGAATTTGGGTACTGACCGCCGTTGACGGCGGGGCGGCAGCGCTCGCGCCGCTCGGCGTGACTCCGGTACCGATTCCTTAACGAGCCGCACGGATGTCCTGTCAAAGGTCATTCCTGAGAGTGCGCTATTGACCGAATCGGGGGACAGGGCGCACTGGTCGTTCCGACGCTTCGCGCTAGGGTGACAGCGGGCAGGGGCGTTCAACTCACAAAGGAACCGTGATGGAAATTCAGGGGATCGGGATTGGCCAGGGTGTGGCCGTCGGACGCATCCTGAGGATGCCTGACCCGCAACCGGAACCCGCCGACCGGCTGAGTCTGCGTCAGCCCGCGGAAGAATCGGTGCGGGCCGCACAAGCCCTGAGTGCGGTTGCCGCTGAGCTTGGGGTGCGGGGCCAAGCCGCAGGCGGCGCGGCGCAGGACGTGCTCGAAGCGCAAGCCATGATGGCCGAGGATCCCGCGCTGGTTGCGGACATCACCGCGAGACTTTCCCGGGGGAAGACTGCGGAGCGCGCCACGTTCGAGGCATTCGCCGCATTCCGCGACACGCTGCACGGGCTCGGCGGTTACATGGCAGAACGAGCAGCAGATCTCGATGATCTGTCCCAGCGCGTCATCGCACATCTGGCCGGCGCAGCACCCTCCGGCGTTCCGGAATCGCGCGAACCTTTCATCCTCGTCGCGCGTGATTTGGCGCCTGCCGACACCGTACTGCTCAACCTCGACCTGGTGCTCGGTCTCATCACCAGCAGCGGGGGACCGACGTCGCACACGGCGATTCTTGCGCGCGAGAAATCGCTCGTCGCCATCGTCGGTGCGGCCGGCGCGACGTCATTGGTCGACGGCGATGAGGTGATTCTCGATGCCGCACGCAGCGTCGTCGTCACCACGCCGTCCGACGAGGCGAAGTCAGCCGCGCTGACGCGGATCGCGGAACGCGCTGCACGCGCAGCCGCCCCAGTCGGCCCCGGGCTGCTTTCCGATGGCACCCATATCCCGCTTCTCGCCAATCTGGGCAATGCGGATGGTGCGGCGAAGGCAGCTGCACTCGGCGCGGAAGGCGTTGGACTATTTCGCACCGAGTTCCTTTTTCTTGACGCGACGAGTGCGCCATCCGTGGGCGCCCAGCAGGTTGAGTACGAACGGATGCTGCGTGAGTTTGCGGGCAAGAAGGTCGTCGTGCGGGCGCTCGACGCCGGCGCCGACAAGCCGCTCGCCTTTCTCAACGACGCTGACGAAGAGAATCCGGCGCTCGGAATGCGTGGCTTGCGCTCCCTGCGCGCGGCTGAGGGGATCCTGCGGGATCAGCTCACAGCGCTCGCCAACGCGGATGCGGCGACTGACGCCGATCTGTGGGTCATGGCGCCCATGGTGGCGACGGTCGAAGAGACCCGATACTTCGTCGATCTCGCTCACTCGCTCGGGCTGAAGACCGCGGGCATCATGGTCGAGATTCCGGCGGTCGCGCTCTTGGCCGACCGGGTGCTGGCCTGTGCGGACTTCGCCTCGATCGGTACTAACGACCTCACGCAATACACTTTGGCTGCCGATCGGATGCTGGGCTCGGTTGCCTCCTATCAGGATCCGTGGCATCCGGCTGTCTTGCGGCTTGTTGGGGCGACCGGCGCGGCTGGCGCCGCACTCGGAAAGCCCATTGGCGTCTGCGGGGAGGCCGCAGCGGACCCACTTCTCGCCGTCGTGCTGGTGGGGCTCGGGGCAACGAGCCTGTCGATGTCGGCGTCGGCCCTCGCCGACGTGCGTTCCAGCTTGGCCGGTTACTCCCTCGAGCAAGCGAGACAGTTGGCTGCCATTGCGTTGGCCGCAGACGGGGCTGCTTCGGCGCGCGCGGCAACCGCGGCCGCAGCATCCACCTTCTGACGGCGGCTGTGTGTCTCGGCTCCGGGTTGGCTTAAGCGGCATCCATAGCATAAGATTGATCCTTGGTGTCTTGCTTTGCCCCTCGCGGTCTGCGCTTTTCGCCACATCCACGCATGACCAGCAACCAATATATTGAGCGACAGTGAGTAAATGGCGAAAAAAGACGGTGTCATCGAAATCGAAGGCGCAGTAGTCGAAGCTCTTCCCAATGCGATGTTTCGCGTTGAGTTGACCAACGGCCACAAAGTCCTTGCCCACATTTCGGGCAAGATGCGTCAGCACTACATCCGCATCCTCCCCGAGGACCGCGTGATCGTTGAGCTGAGCCCATACGATCTGACCCGCGGCCGGATCGTCTACCGCTACAAGTAGAGCTCGCTCGTACAATCGGCTGCTGTAAGTAACGGCCCGCGGCATTCTGCGGGTACGAAGACAGCGATTTATAAGGAATCACCATGAAGGTCAACCCCAGCGTTAAGAAGATCTGCGACAAATGCAAGGTCATCCGCCGCAACGGCAACGTGATGGTCATCTGCGAGAACCCGCGTCACAAGCAGCGCCAGGGCTAGGTTTCGACCTCCTCGATCACCGGGTGACCGGTGTGTCGTCTGATCGGATCCGCACCTACAACTGAATACAGAACTAGCAAGTCCGGGATCCTTCGGGAGACACCATCGGTTGGAGGCCGGTGCACAGGATTTGCTACAGACCTCCACTCACTCACAGGAGAAGCCAAATGGCACGTCTAGCAGGCGTTGACATTCCCCGCGACAAGCGCGTGGAAGTTGCACTCACTTACATTTACGGTGTTGGCCGTACGAGGGCCCTCAAGACCCTCGCCGACACTGAAATCGACGGAAACATCCGCGTCAAGGATCTGACCGACGACCAGCTGGTCGCACTGCGCGACTACGTCGAAGGTACTTTCAAGGTTGAGGGTGACCTCCGCCGTGAGGTCGCCGCTGACATCCGCCGCAAGGTCGAGATCGGTAGCTACGAAGGTATTCGTCACCGCAAGGGCCTGCCCGTTCGCGGACAGCGCACCAAGACCAACGCGCGCACCCGCAAGGGCCCGAAGCGCACCGTAGCCGGCAAGAAGAAGGCGCGCTAGGCCTCGGCCTAGCAGCACCCTCTTAGGATTCAGGAGAAATTCATGGCAGCACCCAAGTCGGCCGCACGGAAGCCGCGTAAGAAAGAAAAGAAGAACATTGCTGTGGGCCAGGCCCACATCAAGAGCACCTTCAACAACACGATCGTCTCGATCACCGACACCACGGGTGCGGTAATCAGCTGGGCATCGTCAGGTGGAGTTGGCTTCAAGGGTTCACGTAAGTCGACCCCGTTCGCCGCACAGCTGGCAGCCGAGTCGGCCGCCCGCCAGGCGCAGGAGCACGGCATGAAAAAGGTTGACGTCTTCGTCAAGGGACCGGGTTCCGGTCGCGAGACGGCGATCCGTTCGCTTCAGGCCGCTGGCCTCGAGGTCGGCTCGATCAACGATGTCACCCCGCAGGCGCACAACGGTTGCCGCCCGCCGAAGCGTCGTCGCGTTTAATTCCTTTCGCTGACCGGGCGGGCCCTTCGGAGCCTGCCCGTTCAGCACGACAAGTTCGCTGTCTCGGCCTTCGTCGGGTCGAGACAGCGCACTTGGACAACAATTTAAAACCTCGCTACAGAAGTGTCATATAGCGGACACTTAGCCGAAAGGAATCAATAGTGCTTATTGCACAGCGTCCAACGCTTACCGAAGAGAACATCTCGGAGTTCCGTTCACGTTTCGTGATCGAGCCCCTGGAACCCGGCTTTGGCTACACCCTCGGTAACTCGCTTCGCCGCACTCTGCTCTCGTCGATCCCCGGCGCTGCTGTCACCAGCATCCGCATCGATGGCGTGCTTCACGAGTTCAGCACCGTTCCGGGTGTCAAGGAAGATGTCACTGAGATCATCCTGAACATCAAGGGACTCGTCGTCTCGAGCGAGCACGACGAACCGATCACCGCGTACCTGCGCAAGCAGGGTTCGGGCCAGGTTACCGCCGCTGACATCTCGGCTCCGGCCGGTGTCGAGGTGCACAACCCCGAGCTGGTTATCGCAACGCTCAACGACAAGGCCAAGTTCGAACTTGAACTGACCATCGAGCGTGGCCGTGGCTACGTGTCGGCCACCCAGAACCGTGCAGAGTATGCAGAAGCCGGCCAGATTCCCGTCGACTCCATTTACTCGCCCGTGCTCAAGGTGACCTACCGTGTCGAGGCAACTCGTGCCGGTGAGCGCACCGACTTCGACCGCCTGGTCGTTGACGTGGAGACCAAGTCGGCGATCACGCCTCGCGACGCCATCGCATCTGCTGGTCGCACCCTGACCGAGCTGTTCGGTCTGGCCCGCGAGCTGAACACGGCTGCAGAAGGCATCGAAATCGGCCCGGCGCCGGTTGACGCCGTGCTGCCGGGTGAGCTGTCGATTCCGATCGAAGACCTCGACCTGTCGGTACGTTCGTACAACTGCCTCAAGCGCGAGGGCATCAACAACGTCAGTGAACTCGTCGCCCTGTCGGAGACGCAGCTCATGAACATTCGCAACTTCGGTCAGAAGTCGGTGGATGAGGTCAAGGACAAGCTCGTCGAGCTGGGACTGTCGCTCAAGGACTCCGTTCCTGGATTCGATGGCGCTCACTTCTACAGCGGCTACGACGAAGAGACCGTCTAAGGCCTGTCGCCCGACTGCCTTTCTATTTTTGAAACTAGAGAAAGACTAAAATGCCTACACCCACTAAGGGACCCCGCCTCGGCGGTGGACCGGCGCACGAGCGCCTCATGCTTGCCAACCTGGCAGCTGCCCTCATCACGCACAAGTCGATCAAGACGACCGAGACCAAGGCCAAGCGCCTGCGTCCCGTCGCCGAGCGACTGATCACGTTTGCAAAGCAGGGCGACCTGCACGCACGTCGTCGCGTGATGCGTACGATCGGCGACAAGTCAGTCGTGCACGAGCTCTTCACCGAGATCGCACCGCTGGTCGCCGAGCGTGAGGGCGGCTACACCCGCATCACCAAGCTCGGTTTCCGTAAGGGCGACAACGCCTCGATGGTTCAGATCGAGCTCGTTCTCGAGCCCGTGACCCCGAAGGTCAAGTCGGCGAAGGCCACGGCTGCCAAGGCTGCCGTTGCCGAGCCTGCTGCCGAGGTCGTCGAGGAGCCCGTTGAGGCTCCCGAGGCTGAGGCCGTTGAAGCCGACGCTGCTCCGGCCGAGGCCGAGGTTGTTGCCGAGGCTGACGCTGAGGAAGCCAAGTAACACCAGTTTCATTGCAGAAGGGCCCGACTTCGGTCGGGCCCTTTTTTTGTGTTTGCTGTTGTCTGTTGGGTGGGCTGAGCTGGTCTTGGGGGTGCCGTAGGCGCCGCTCCATGGGCTGCGCCCATGGAGGCCCGGTGCCGCTCCCCAGCCCACGAAGCGGCGCCTACGGCTGGCTTGGCGCGCGGGGCGTCGGGGAGGGCTCGTTGCCGTGATACTGCGAACTGGAGTTACGGGAGCAGTAAGAGGCGATTCGGACCCGGCTGCTGCGCCGGGGGAAGGTTTTCGAGACGCTGCAGGGCCTCCGCGATGCAGTCCGCATAGATGCGACCACCGGTCGGGCCGGGGTGGATGTTGTCGTCGGCGAGCACATCCGTGTGTGGTGCGATCGCGGTCGACCAATCGGCGAGTTCAATGCGGGGGCTGTGCGCCGAGAAGTCGGCGAGGGTCTGGTTGACCCCCTGCGTCCAGTGTCGCTCGGCGAAGGCATTGATGACGATGAGTTGGCGCGTCGGACCGATGGTGGACTGGATGCGCTCCAGATCGTCCGAATCGATGGGGCCATTCGTACCGAGTCCGACCACGACGATCGGGCGTAACTGATCGGCCTGCTTGAGGCTGTCGATGATGTCGGGGGCCGCACCCATGCCGCGCGACACCGCGGCGTCGATCACGATACCGGGAAATGCTGCCTGCAACTCGGGGGCGGATGCCAACATGACAGAGTCGCCGACGGCCGTCATCCGCTCGCCGGCGGGAAGAACCGTGGCGTCGTGGGCGCGGAGTGGAATGGTGACGGAGTCTGCTCTCTGGGCAGCCTCGGCTGCGCTGGCTGCGGCCGCCTTCATCGCGGCTTCCCCGCGCGCGATCGCCGCTTGGGCGCTCGTCAGTGACGGCGCGGTCAGCAGGGCAGCGCCCGTTCCGGCACAGAACAGAACTGCGACGAGGAGACTTCCGATGACGATCTGCCGGTCGACCCGCGACAGATGCCGACGTGCAGCCAGCTGCCGTAAAGCGCCGCGGAAGCCGAACCGGCGTACCGGCTGTTCAACCCAGCGGTAGGAGCCTTCAGCGGCCAGGAGGGTGACAACGGCTGCCAGAACGCCGACCAGAATGACCCGGGCAAGGTCTTCCGTTGCACCGTGCGTGGGCCACACGAGCTGCAGCAGCACCAGTATGGGCCAGTGCCAGAGGTAGATCGAGTACGAGCGCGTTCCCAGGTAGCGAAGCGGTGCGCTATCGAGTCGAGTTCCGAAGCGCCCGGGACGCACGCTGGCCCAGATCACGAGAGCCGTGAGCAGCGCGACGATCGCGAGGCCGCCGCGATAGGTGAACGCGCTCTCAGACGGCATCCAGATCGACAAACCGACCAGGGCGATCACCGCGCCGAGCCCCAGCCAGGGACGCAGACGAGGGAGTTCGGCAGTGGGGTCGGCCGGGCGCTGAAGTATCAACGCGAGTGCGGCACCGATAGCAAGGCCGAAACTGTGCGTGTCAGAGCCGAAGTAGACCCGGGTCGGGTCAGTGCCCGGCTCGAACAGAATGCCCATCCAGACGGCGGATGCCGCAGCGAGCAGCAGCACAAGGGTGAGACGGATGCGGGGTCGCCGGATCAGCAGAAGGGCGACGAGAAGCAGCGGCCAGACCAGGTAGAACTGTTCTTCGACGGCGAGCGACCACAGGTTGCGAAACAACTCCGGCTCATCGGCACTGAAATAGCTGGAGCTTGATGCGATTGAAACCCAGTTGTAGCTGAATGTGAGTGCCCCGACCAACTGGCGACCGAGCGTGACAAGGAGGTCGCCGCCGATCAGCCAGGCTGCCGAGGAACAGACGAGCAGCACCGGAATGAGTGGAGGGACCAGCCTGCGCAGCCGACGGCGCCAGAACTGCGGCAGCGAGATGCGTCCGGAACGCGCGCGTTCAGAAACGAGTAGTCCGGTGATGAGGAAGCCGCTGATGACGAAGAAGACGTCGACACCGATGAAGCCGCCGGGCAGTGCGTTCGGGAAGAAGTGGTAGAGGAGGACGCCGGTGACCGCGAGCGCGCGAAGGCCGTCGAGGCCGGCGAGCCGGGACGACGCAGTGCGTAGGGGGGCCTCCGCGGAAACGCCGACAGGTGTGCCCGAGAAGCTGGGCGCGGGGGAGTCAAGTTGTGTCATGGCGGGAAGTGGCCGAGGCCGTCTTCAACGATAACTCACGTTTCCCGGGTGCCGCCCCGTCGAGCAGGGACGCAAAGCGGCATGGCGTGCGTGGCGCCGAATACACTGAATGCGTGATTGATCCTGTTCCTCGGGCCGCCGAGCCCGCTGAGTCTGCCCCGACGCACAGGATCCGGCTCGACATTGCCTATGACGGCACCAGCTTTGCCGGCTGGGCTCGGCAGCCGGGCGAACGCACGGTGCAGGGGGAGATCGAGACGGCGCTGGCGACAATTCTGCGTCGGCACCAGCCCATTCCCGACCTGGTCGTCGCCGGGCGAACGGATGCCGGTGTGCACGCGCGCGGACAGGTCGCCCACTTTGACCTCACCGACGAGCAGGCGCATGCGCTGATTCAGCCCCGACGGGGTACCGGAAATAAACCCAAGCCCCCGCTTCCGGTCGAGGTCTATCGCCGAGTCAGCGGCATCTTGGTGACCCAGCCGGAAATCGTGCTCAAGGCCGCGACGCTCGCGCCGGCCGGGTTCGACGCGCGGTTCTCCGCTCTGTGGCGTCGCTACGAGTATCGAATCGCCGACACACTCGCCGGCCACGATCCGTTGCAGCGCATGCGCACGACGTGGCATCCGGCCCCACTCGATCTTGAGGCGATGGATGCCGCGGCCGCCACCCTCGTGGGGCTGCACGACTTCGCCACCTATTGCAAGCCGCGCCCCGGTGCGACCACGATCCGCACGCTGCAGGACTTCCGCTGGCGCCGTGACCCCGACGGGGTGCTGGTCGCCTCGCTGAAGGCCGATGCGTTCTGCCACAGCATGGTGCGTGCCCTGGTGGGCGCGTGCGTGGCGGTCGGTGAGGGCAAGTTGGAGGGGAGCCGTCTGGTCAACCTGCGGATCGAGCGCGCACGCACGAGCGAGTTCAAGGTGATGCAGGCCCACGGGCTCACCCTCACCGAGGTGGGATACCCCGAGGATGCCGAGTTGGCCATTCGCGCCGTTGAGACGAGAGCGCGACGCGAGCTCCCCGAGGAATAGAGCAGCCGCATCCGCTCGTGGTGGTGGGCGGGGTGACGCAGAATTGCGCAGAGGGGCCTACGCGAAGTAGTATTGACGTTTGTGTCTGTGCGTTGCAGCCAGACATGCGAACGTGAGCCCTCCATCGACCGTGTTCTTGTCAAGAACACACCCGGAGCGGGATTCACGAACACCTCCGTTCGAATAAGAAAGCAGCACTATAGTGACGCGCACCTACACCCCCAAGGCAAGTGAAGTCCAGCACGATTGGGTCGTCATTGACGCCACCGATATCGTTCTTGGCCGTCTCGCCAGCCACGCCGCCGTTCTCCTTCGTGGAAAGCACAAGGCAACGTTCTCTCCCCACATGGACATGGGAGACTTCGTCATCATCGTCAACGCCGAGAAGATTGCCCTGACCGGCAAGAAGCTCGAGCTGAAGATCGCTTACCGCCACTCCGGTTACCCGGGCGGGCTGTCGGCACAGAACTACGCCGAGATGCTCGAGAAGCACCCGACGCGTGCAGTTGAGAAGGCAATTCGCGGCATGCTGCCGAAGAACTCGCTCGGCCGCGCCCAGCTCGCCAAGCTCAAGGTCTACGCAGGCCCGGAGCACCCGCACTCTGCGCAGCAGCCCAAGCCGTACACCCTCGGCCAGGTCGCGCAGTAGCGTCGGCTCCCAGACTTCTCGACTCTAAGAAAAAGGATTCACACCATCGTGGCGAAGATCGCAGACCAGATTGACGCGGCTCCGGAGAGCTACTCGACAGAGACTCCCGTTGAAGCTGTAACCAAGGCGCCCCGCGCCGTCCTCACCGTTCCCGGCGCAGCCGTCGGACGTCGCAAGCAGGCCATCGCCCGCGTGCGCATCGTTCCCGGCTCCGGCATCATCACCGTGAACGGCCGCGAATTCGCGGACTACTTCCCCAACAAGCTGCACCAGCAGCTCATCAACGACCCGTTCAAGGCACTTGACCTTCTGGGCAGCTACGACGTGATTGCCCGCATCAGCGGCGGTGGCCCCTCCGGCCAGGCCGGCGCGCTGCGTCTCGGCATCGCTCGTTCGCTCAACCAGGTTGACGAAGAGAACAACCGCGCCATCCTGAAGAAGGCTGGCTTCCTCAGCCGTGACGCTCGCGTCAAGGAGCGCAAGAAGGCTGGTCTCAAGAAGGCCCGCAAGGCTCCTCAGTTCTCCAAGCGTTAATCAGAAGGTCGACTCCAGGCACTCATGCCTCGACTTTTTGGTACTGACGGTGTTCGGGGCTTGGCCAACCGTGATCTCACGGTTGGCCTGGCCCTGGGCCTCGCTCAGGCAAGTGCAGTAGTTCTCACCCAGGGGCGTCGCGCCGAAGAGCGCCGCGCGCAGGGCCGCCGTCCGGTGGCCGTGCTCGCACGGGACCCCCGCATTTCGGGGGAATTTATTTCGGCCGCTGTTGCAGCCGGACTGGCAAGTTCGGGTGTCGATGTTCTCGACGCCGGCGTCATTCCGACTCCCGCTGCCGCGTTTCTCATCGCCGATATCGGTGCAGACTTCGGCGTGATGATCTCCGCCTCGCACAACCCGGCCCCCGACAACGGCATCAAGATCTTTGCCTTCGGCGGCACCAAGCTTCCCGATGAGGTTGAAAGCCGCATCGAAGCGCACCTCGACGATGAGATGCTCACCCCGACCGGGGCCGATGTCGGACGCATCCGCCGTTTCGCCGACGCAGAAGACCGCTACGTCGTGCACCTGCTCGGCAGCCTGCCGCACCGCCTTGACGGCATTCATGTCGTCCTTGACTGCGCGCACGGTGCAGCGGCGGGTATCTCGCCACAGGTGTTCACCGATGCCGGCGCCCGCGTCACGGTGATCGGGGCGGACCCCGACGGAATGAACATCAACGACGGTGTTGGTTCGACGCACCTCGACAACCTGGCGAAGGCCGTGCTGGAGCACGGTGCCGATGTCGGAATCGCCCATGACGGCGATGCGGACCGCTGCTTGGCTGTCGACAAAGACGGAAAGATCGTCGACGGCGACCAGATTATGGCTATTCTGGCTGTCTCGATGGCCGAACGTGGTGTGCTGAAGGACCGCACGCTCGTTGCCACGGTGATGAGCAATCTCGGGCTGCGTAAGGCCATGGCGGCCAACGACATCCGCATGATCGAGACCAAAGTCGGCGACCGTTACGTGCTCGAAGAGCTGAACATCGACGGACTTTCCCTCGGCGGCGAGCAGTCGGGGCACGTCATCATGACCAAGTTCGCCACGACGGGCGACGGAATCCTCACCGGTTTGCATCTGGTGGCCGAGATGGCACGAACCGGCAAGTCGCTCGCGCAGCTGGCATCCGTTATGACCGTTTACCCGCAGATTCTCGTGAACGTGCGTGGTGTCGACCACCATGCTCTGCACTCGGACGCCGCCATTGCTGCGGCGGTCGTGGCCGCCGAGGTGGAACTGGGCGACACCGGTCGCGTGCTGCTGCGCCCCTCGGGAACTGAGCCTATGGTGCGTGTGATGGTCGAGGCTGCTGACCAGCCGACGGCCGACCGTCTGGCGCACCGTCTGGCGGATGTCGTGCGCGAGCGCCTCGCGCTCTAACGCGGCAGACCGTACCGACAACACGCACGCACTTCTTCCCGCGAGATCGGAGTCGTGCTCGTTGTCAGCGCGTGATGAGGACCACGACTCCGATCTCGCGGGAGGTGAGACGCGACGACGTCTGCTCAGACCTTCCGCAGCAAGACCTTCGACACCGAGTGGTTCGAGTCCTTGCGCAGCACAAGCGTGGCCCGCGACCGCGTCGGACGGATGTTCTGCAGCAGATTGGGCTCGTTGATGCGCGTCCAGATATCGATCGCTTTCGCACGGGCCTCGGATTCGCTGAGCGTGGAATACCGGTGAAAATATGATTTCGGGTTGGCGAACGCCCCCCGTTGAAGTTTGAGAAAGCGTTCCTCGTACCAGCGCTCAATATCGGGCGTTCGCGCATCGACGTACACAGTGAAGTCGAACAGATCGCTCACGGCGAGGCCGTGACCCTGGAGAGGGGGCTGCAGAACGTTCAAACCCTCGACAATGAGAATGTCGGGCTGACGCACCACGATTTGGGCATCCGGAACGATGTCATAGCTGAGATGGGAATAGAACGGCGCGCGCACCTCAGCGGCGCCACTCTTCACCGCGCTGACGAAGCGCAGGAGCGCACGGCGGTCGTACGACTCGGGAAACCCCTTGCGTTCCATGAGTCCACGCCGGGTCAATTCTGCGTTCGAGAACAGAAATCCGTCGGTGGTCACCAGCTCCACACGCGGGGTGTCTTCCCAGCGAGCGAGCAGCTCGCGCAGCAGCCGGGCGATCGTCGACTTACCGACGGCGACCGAGCCGGCGACACCGATCACGAACGGCGTGCGCTGGGCCCGTTCGCCCAGAAAGTCACTGGTCTGGCGGTGCAGTTGGCGAGCCCCGGCCGCATAGAGGTTGAGCAGTCTGCTCACCGGAAGGTAGACATCCGTCACCTCTTCGCGGTCAAGCGGCTCGCCCAAGCCACGTAGCTGCACCAACTCGGTTTCTTTGAGCGGCAGTTTTGTGGTCGGCGACAGAGCCGCCCAGTCGGAGCGGGAGAGCTCAACGAAAGGGGTGGCGTGAGTGTGGTTTGCTGTGCTCGCACCCTGCTCGGACATTCCCCCAAGCTTAGTCCGACTAAAATCGACCCCATGTGCGGAATCGTGGGATATGTCGGAGAGAGCAAGAGCATTGAGGTACTGATGGGCGGCCTCGGTCGTTTGGAGTACCGCGGCTATGATTCGGCGGGGATTGCCGTGATCGACTCGGACGGTCACCTAGCCACTGCTAAGCGATCCGGAAAACTCGCCGCGCTCACCGCCGAGCTGGCGAACCATCCCATCAACAACGGCAGCACGGGTATCGGGCACACGCGCTGGGCGACCCATGGCGGCCCCACCGACGTCAACGCACACCCGCACCTGGGCGACAATGGCAAGCTCGCGCTCATTCACAACGGCATTATCGAGAACTTCGCCCCGCTCCGCGACGAGCTGCTCGCCGAGGGCTTCACGTTTGAAAGCGAGACCGACACCGAGGTCGCCGCCGTGCTGCTCGGGCGTGAATACCAGCGCACGGGTGACCTCAGCGAGGCATTCCGCGCCATCGTCGGCCGCCTCGACGGTGCCTTCACCTTGCTCGCTGTGCACCAAGACCAGCCGGGCGTCGTCGTCGGCGCCCGCCGCAACTCCCCACTCGTGATCGGGCTGGGCGACGGTGAGAACTTTTTGGGCTCGGATGTTGCCGCATTCGTCGAGTACACCCGACGCGCCGTGGCGATTGGTCAGGATCAAATCGTCACGATCAGCGCCGATGCTGTGACCGTTACCGACTTTGCCGGTGAGCCAGTCGAGGTCGAGGCGTTCGAGGTCGCCTGGGACGCCTCCGCATCCGACAAGGGCGGCTGGTCGAGCTTCATGGCCAAGGAAGTCTCCGAGCAGCCGGACGCCGTCGCCAACACCCTGCGCGGACGCATCACCGATGGTGTCGTGACGGTTCCCGAGCTGACCGCGTTCGGTGATGACATTTTGGCCGGTGTCGGCCGCATCGTGATCGTGGCCTGTGGCACGGCGTCCTACGCCGGCGCTGTAGCCAAATATGCGATCGAGAAGTGGGCGCGCGTGCCGGTCGATGTGGAGCTCAGTCACGAGTTCCGCTACCGTGAGCCCGTTCTCACCGCTGACACGCTCGTGGTCTCGATCAGTCAATCCGGCGAAACCATGGACACCCTGATGGCTGTCAAGTACGCCATGGCCGAGGGCACCAAGGCGATCTCGATCTGCAACACGCAGGGTGCGACGATTCCCCGCGAATCGGATGCCGTGATCTACACGCACGCCGGCCCCGAGGTCGCGGTCGCGTCAACGAAGGCGTTCGTCGCGCAAATCACAGCTCTCTATCTCTTTGCGCTGCACCTGGCCCGCGTGCGTGGCAGCCTGACTCAGGCTGAACTGAGGGCGCAGGCGGCGCAACTGCAGGCGATTCCGGAGAAAATCCAGATCGTGCTGGGCGAGGCGCCCGCCATCAAGCAGCTGGCCACCTGGATGAGCGACACCCGTGCGGTGTTGTTCCTCGGCCGCCACGTGGGATTCCCGATCGCGCTCGAGGGGGCGCTCAAGCTCAAGGAACTCGCCTACATTCACGCGGAGGGATTCGCCGCCGGCGAGCTCAAGCACGGTCCGATCGCTCTCATCGAGCCGGGTCAGCCCGTCTTCGTCGTCGTACCGAGTCCGCGTGGCTCGGCCCATCTGCACCCCAAGGTCATCTCGAACATTCAGGAGATTCGTGCGCGCGGCGCTCGGATCATCGCGATCGCCGAGTTGGGTGACGCCGCCGTGCTGCCCTTTGCAGACACTGTGATTCACATCCCGCTCGCCGCACCGCTCTTCGAGCCGCTGCTGGCGGTGATTCCGCTGCAGATCTTCGCGATGGAGCTCTCGATCGCGAAGGGTCTCGACGTCGATCAGCCCCGCAACCTCGCGAAGTCCGTGACGGTCGAGTAGAGCCAGCTCGGAGCACTCGATGATCAAGGGAATCGGCGTGGACATCGTCGATCTGGCCCGATTCGCCCGCCAGATCGAACGCACTCCGCGCCTGATACCGCGCCTGTTCGCTGAGAGCGAACGGAATCTTCCGGCGCATTCCCTCGCGGCTCGCTTCGCGGCTAAGGAAGCCCTGATCAAAGCACTCGGCGGGAGCGTGGGCGTGACCTGGCATGAGATGGAGATCGTGCCGGACGCGGAGGGGAACCCGGAGTTCGTGCTGCACGGCGGCGCCCTCGCATCGATTACAGCCCGTGGAATCACCAGCCTGCACCTGTCGATGACGCATGATGCCGGGGTCGCCTGCGCGTTCGTCGTCGCGGAGGGCAACGCATGAACGAATTTCGCGCCGCAGTGATCGACCTCGATGCCGTGACGGCCAACATCCGTCATCTTCGCGATGTGATCGGCACCCCGCACACTATGGCGGTTGTGAAGGCCAACGCGTATGGCCACGGCGCGGTGCGAGTGGCTGCCACAGCCCTGGCTGCGGGCGTCGATTGGTTGGGCGTCGCCGATATCGCCGAGGCGCTGGAATTGCGCCAGGCCGGCATCAGCGCCCCGGTACTGGCCTGGCTGCACGGCCCGGATGCCGACTTCACGGCGGCCATCGCAGCCGACGTCGACCTCGGGCTGTCGTCGACTGCGCAGCTGCACCAGGTCGCCGAGTCCGCCGCTGCGCTCGGACGCACCGCACAGATTCAGCTGAAGCTCGAGACCGGTCTCAGCCGTAACGGTGTGCATGAGTCCGACTGGGCGGCGGTGTTCGCGCTCGCTGCGGAGCTGGAGCGCTCGGGGCAGGTGCGGGTGCGTGGCATTATGAGCCACCTCTCAAATACGTCGCCCGACGACGACTCTCGGGCGAACGCACTGTTCGAGCGGGGGCTTGCCCAGGCAATTGCGGCCGGCTTGAATCCGACCCTGGCGCATCTGGCATCGACGGCCGGAGCACTGCGCTGCGCTGCGACGAGGCATTCGATGGTGCGGCTCGGCATCGGCATCTACGGTCTGTCGCCCTTCGACGACGCGAGTTCGCGTGACCTGGGGCTCAGGCCGGCTATGACGCTGCGCGGACAGATCGCCGCCGTACGCCGCGTTCCAGCCGGGGCCGGCGTCTCCTACGACTACACCTGGCGCAGCCCAGAAGAGACGACTCTCGCCCTGGTGCCTCTCGGCTATGCCGACGGTGTGCCGCGGCAGGCCTCGGGCCGGGCGAGCGTGCGGATCGGCACGGCGGACTATCCGGTTGTTGGTCGCATCGCGATGGATCAGTTCGTCGTGAACGTCGGCAACGCCGCCGTCGCGGTCGGAGACGATATCGTGCTGTTCGGCGATCCAGAGCTGGGCGAGCCCGGCGCGGTCGACTGGGCGGACGCCGCCAGCACCGTCAACTACGACATCGTCACTCGCATCGGCAACCGCGTGCCCCGGGTCTACACAGGCGGCGCTTAGCAATGCAGATCACCATTGCCGATGCCGACGGGATGCACGACTTTGGCATGCGCCTTGCCGAGCAGCTGCGTGCCGGCGATCTGATCGTGCTGACCGGCCCGCTCGGCGCCGGAAAGACCACTCTGACTCGAGGTCTCGGGGAGGGGCTGGGCGTGCGCGGGTCTGTGACCAGCCCCACGTTCGTGCTCGCCCGCACTCATCCGAGTGTCGTCGGGGGACCCCCGCTTGTGCACGTCGACGCGTACCGGCTGTCGACGCCCGTCGAACTCGACGACCTCGACATCGACTTTGTGCACTCCATCGTCGTGATCGAGTGGGGCAGGGGGATGCTGGACGGTGTGACGGATTCCTGGCTCGACATTGAGATCGTGCGACCGCTCGGGGCATCGCAGGCCAGCCCCGATGCGGATGCCTCGGCAGCGGATGCCTCGGCAGCGGAATCCGCGGGTGTCATCGAGGTGCACGACGTCGATGAACCCCGCACTGTGACGATCACGGCTCACGGCCCCCGCTGGCCAGCCGCGCCCGCGTTCGAACTCGCCCGGCACCCAAGCGAATAGGCTGAACCCGTGCTTCTTGCCATTGATACCTCCGCCGGAACGAGTGTCGCCGTCGTCGACCGCGAGCGCGGAGTTCTTGCCGAACGCGGCGTCGCCGACACCATGCGTCATGCCGAGGTGATCGGCACGTTGATCGCCGAATGCCTTGCAGAGGCGAGCGTCACGGTTGCCGAGCTCTCGGCCGTGGCTGGCGGAATGGGCCCCGGCCCGTTCACCGGTCTACGCGTGGGCATCGCCGCGGCCCGCGTCTTCGCGCTCGGGGCGGGCAAGCCGTTCATTCCCCTCGTGAGCCACGACGCGATCGCCTACGGCCGCTACCGCGCCGGGCACACTGGTGCGTTGCTCGTCGTCACCGATGCCCGTCGCCGCGAGGTCTATTGGTCCGCGTACAGCGGGGCGGATGCCGTGGGCCTGCCCGTGCGCATCGGCGACCCGGGTCTCGCCAAGCCCGCTGAACTGCTCGAAGCCGACTGGCCGCATGCCGGAATGTTCCGCGTCGACGAGCCCGTCGTCTCTGCCGGAGACCTCGGCATGGTCGCCGAACTCAGCTGGGCCGCTGGGCGCGCGTTCGCCGCCGATGAGCCGCTTTACCTGCGTTCCCCCGACGTCACGCTGTCGGCCGGCCCGAAGCGAGTGAGCTAGTGGCCTGGCAGCTGCGCCGCGCCCACGTCGACGACGTCGACGCCATCATGGTGCTTGAGACCGCGCTGTTCGAGAATGATGCCTGGTCGCCGGCCATGATGGCCCGGGACATCGCCGATCCGGCCTGCTATTACCTGGTCGCTTTTCCGCCCGACGAACCCGAACGCATCGAGGCGTACGCCGGGCTGCTCGCGCCGCGCGGGGCGAACCAGGGCGATATCCAGACCATCGGGGTCACCGAATCCGCGCGCGGCAAGGGGCTCGGCCGCACGCTTATGCAGGCCCTGATCGCCGAAGGCTACAAACGGGGCGCTCGCGAGATCTTTCTCGAGGTGCGTGCCGACAATCCATCGGCGCAACGCCTGTACACACGCCTCGGCTTCGACGAACTCGGCGTGCGACGCGGCTACTATCAGCCCGATAACGTCGACGCTGTCGTGATGCGGTTGACGATCGTGCCGCCGCACGCGGCACTCGCCGACGCTCTCCCCCTGGTAAACCCAAAGGAATCCCTATGAACCGGGTCAACCCGCTCGTCCTCGGTATCGAGACGTCGTGCGACGAGACCGGGATCGGAATCGTGCGTGGTACCACGCTGCTTTCGAACACGATTGCCTCGTCGATGGATCAGCATGCCCGCTACGGCGGCGTCGTTCCGGAGGTCGCCGCCCGCGCCCATCTCGAGGAGATCATCCCGTCGATCGAGGCGGCCGTGGCCGAGGCCGGCATCCGTCTCGACGACATCGACGCCATCGCCGTGACGAACGGACCGGGCCTGGCCGGCGCGTTGATGGTGGGTGTTGGCGCGGCCAAGGCACTCGCGGTGTCGCTCGGCAAGCCCATCTATGCCGTCAATCACCTGGTCGGGCACGTCGGCGCCGATCTGCTGCAGAATCCGGAATCGGATGCCGGGGCCACGTCCCTCGAATACCCGACGATCGCGCTGCTGGTGTCCGGCGGGCACACGGCGCTTCTGCTGGTGCGAGATCTCGTCTCCGACGTCGAACTACTCGGCGAGACGATCGACGATGCCGCGGGGGAAGCGTTCGACAAAGTTGCCCGAGTGCTCGGCCTGCCGTATCCCGGCGGCCCGCAGATCGACCGTGTGGCGGCAGTGGGAAACCCGAAGGCCATCCGGTTTCCCCGCGGGCTCAGCCTGCCCAAAGACATGGCCAAGCACCGCTACGACTTCTCATTCTCGGGATTGAAGACGGCGGTGGCGCGCTGGGTCGAGGCGCGTCAGGATGCCGGTGATGACGTTCCCATCGCGGATGTCGCGGCGAGCTTCCGGGAGGCCGTGGTCGATGTGTTGCTCACGAAAGCTGTTGCGGCCTGCACGGACTACGACGTGCCGCGACTGCTGCTTGGTGGGGGTGTCATCGCTAATGCGCGGCTCCGCGAGGTTGCTGCGGAGCGCACCAGTGCTGCGGGGATTGACCTACGCATCCCACCTCTGTCGCTCTGCACCGATAACGGGGCGATGATCGCCGCACTCGGCGCCCAGCTGATCATGGCCGGGCATGCGCCGTCGAACCTGGAATTCGGTGCGGATTCCACCCTCCCGGTATCGGAGATTCAGGCCTGACGCGCACTCGCGTTCCGGGGCGGGTTGCGCCGTTTGGCGTGCGGGGGAGTAGCGTTGGGAGACGTGGTGGTGTCGAACCGAGACCACCTGCACGACGCCGCCCTGACGAGAAGGAGTCCCTCGCATGACCGACCCCACCCTGCCGAACGACGCCGCATCCGCTGTGCCGCCCACCACACCTCCGATTTCCGACGCTCCGACGTCTGAGGCGCCGTCGGCCGCTCCAGCAGATGCTGCTCCGTCGGCTGCCCCGACGTATGGCGCACAGCCGGCTACCCCGACGTATGCTGCACCGCCGGCTTACAACGCACAGCCGGCCCCGGGCGCACCGGCCTATGGCGCCGCACCGACCATGCAGCCGGGTTACGCTCAGCCTGTTCCTGCGGCCCCCGCTGGATCGACGTATAACGTGCTCGCGATCATCTCGCTGGTCTCTGCGTTTTTCTTCAACCTCGTCGCCATCATTACCGGGCACATTGCACTCAGCCAGATCAAGCGCACCGGCGAGAACGGGCGCGGTCTCGCGATCGCTGGAGTCGTCATTGGCTATGTGTCGCTGGCCGTCTCGATCCTTGTGGGGGCGCTCTTTATCATCGGGATGATCGCCGCGGGGAGCTACTCCAGCACGTACTAGTGTCGAAAAATGGCATGTGAAAGGAATGAACTCTCATGAGTGATCCAAACACGCCCAATGTGCCACCGGTGCCCGAGGTGCCCGATGTGCCACAGGTCCCCGATGTGCCGCAGGTTCCGGATTTCCCTGAAGTCCCGAACCTGGCGGCACCGGTTTCCGTCGCGATGACGCCTCCGCCTTCAGGATCGCCACCGCAATATGGTGCGCCGCCTCCGGCAGCACCGCCGCAGCAGTATGCACCCTCGCAGTATGCGCCACCGCCGGGGGTCCCGGCATATTCCTTCTCTGCCCCGGGGCCGGCCGTGAAACAGCCGGTTCTGGGAATCATTTCGTTGATCGCCGGAATCATCGGTCTGATCGGATTTCCGATCGTTGGGTTCATCCCGATCGTCGGGGGCATTCTCGGCCTCTTCATTCCGGCTGCTGCCGTCATTCTCGGATTCCTGAGCAAGTCGAAAGAGCCGTCGGCCAAGGCGTTCTGGCTGACCGGTCTCATCACCGGCTTCGTCGGAATAGTTCTTGCGCTCGGCAGCATCCTGGTGTGGGTGATACTTCTGGCCACAGGCTTCGGTTCGTCGGGATATATATACTGACGTGATGCCGACCGCTGGCTGCCGAACGGTGAAGACGGGGATTGTGCAAAGGGGTGGCCATGACTGATACGCGTGGCGAGCAAACAGAATCGAATGGATCTTTTCAGTTCGATCTCACGCGCGATCCCGCTCCAATCACCGGACAAATCGAGTACGACTCGACGGTGACGGCGCCCACGGAATGGGTTCCGTACGTCTACGCCTCAGAAAACGCTCGGTTGCGCCCCGCGCCCCGCGCCTTCTCGATCGCCGCGCTCGTGTGTGGAACCCTCGGGCTGTTGCTTGGACTGTTTGGAGTCTGGGGGGGACCATTGGCATTCATCGCCGTGATGTTGGGGCTTCTCGCACGCAACCGCGAGCCGCTGGCCCGGCCGCGTTGGGGGTACGGCGTCGCTACGGGGCTCATCGGTCTAGCGTTCACGGGTCTGTGGATTGCCGTCGTTTCGAAGGGCATGTCCGCACTCACCGTGTGAGGGTTCACACGCGCTCGACGAGAAGCGCCACCCGATGGCCTGCGGCACGGGTGAGTATCAGCGTCGCCGAGGTCGTGCCCTTGAGCTTCAGCCGAGTGCGCAACGTTGCCGGGTCAATGTCAACGCCGCGCTTCTTGATCTCGAGCGTGCCGATCCCGCGCTCCGCAAGCGCAAGACGCAGCTTCTTCTCGTCGAACGGCAGAACGTCGAGAACACGGAAAGCCGTGGCGAAGGGTGTGTGCTGCACGGTTTCCGCGGTCAGGTAGGCGATGCCCTCACTCAGCATCCCGGCGTCCAGGCTGCGGGCGAGGTCGCCGATCAGCCGGGCTCGGATGACGGCCCCATCGGGCTCGTAAAGATACTCGCCAAGGGGAACCACCGCGGCATCCTCACTGTCGGCAGCCGCGGTGAGCTCGGCGGGCCCTTCCGGACGCAGCACGAGTGCTGCCCGACGGATGCCGTCGCGTGCCAGAACGCCGAACCACAGACCCATCTCCACCAGGGCCCCATTGACCGAGATCCATTGGGCCTCTGCCTCGGCCGGGATCTGGTCACGGTCATGCCCCGGACCGAGCTTGACGCCAATCGGAAGTCGCTTCGCGAGGTCGAACACGAAGTTGAGCGAGGGGGAGTAGTCCTCGGGGTTCAGCCGCGAGGTGTTGCTGTGCCCGCTGGTGCGCCGGGCGGGGTCGAGCCAGGCTGCATCACACTCAGAGAGGTCGAACGATTCGGCGTCGCTGTGCACCACGGTTGCCGCAGGGAACGGTGCCAGATTGAAGCTCGCGATGGCGGCGGTCACCTCGTCGGCGTCAA
Organism: Leifsonia psychrotolerans; assembly: GCF_013410665.1. Lineage (NCBI taxonomy): Bacteria > Bacillati > Actinomycetota > Actinomycetes > Micrococcales > Microbacteriaceae > Glaciibacter > Glaciibacter psychrotolerans. The sequence goes on from NZ_JACCFM010000001.1 coordinate 3,685,584, forward strand.
CGGCGGTGACGATCAGGTCCATTGCCGCCAGTGCCAGAGCATCCCCGCCGATGCCCGACCCGAGGTCGGCGACGCGCGTCAGGCCGGCTGCCGCGAAACGGCCGGCGTGCAGTGCGGCGACCTTCAACCGGGTGGCCTGCTCGAGACCGGCTTCGGTGAAAAGCATGCGGCTGGCGAACTCGCCGAACTTGGGCACCGCTTTCGCCCGCAGTTTTGATTGGCTGAGTACGGCAGAGACCAGGCCGGGTGCGTGGCCCGCTTTGCGCAGATCACTGACCATTTTTACGACGTCGGACGCCGGTTCGTAGGGGGGGAGTGAGTCGAGAAGACGCAGCCCCTCGGGCGACAGCAGCTCGACGAGCTCAGAGCGATCCATCGTGCCAACTTACCAAGCGAGTCAGGTTGTTCGCGGTGAGAAGTTGCGACTCGGCAGTGTCGCGTCTCTGGCACTCACGTTGCGTGAGTGCCAGAATCGCCCTAAACTCGGTCTTAGCACTCTCGCTGTGAGTCTGCTAACCGAATCTTTGTCAAGAAACAAGAAAGAGGTCAACCGTGTCGGTCTCCATCAAGCCGCTCGAGGATCGCATCGTCATCAAGCAGGTCGACGCCGAGCAGACAACTGCTTCAGGTCTTGTCATTCCTGACTCCGCCAAAGAGAAGCCCCAGGAAGGCGAAGTTATCGCCGTCGGCCCCGGCCGCATCGACGACAACGGCAACCGCGTTCCGCTCGACATCGCTGTTGGCGACAAGGTGATCTACTCCAAGTACGGCGGAACCGAGGTCAAGTTCGGCGGTGACGACCTGCTCGTCCTGTCGGCTCGCGACGTCCTGGCTGTCGTCGTTCGCTAAGTATCAGCATTCACACAAGACCCGGGTGGCTCCTGCCGCCCGGGTCTTTTGCTGTCCCACGGCCGACCTCGAGTTGTGCATATTGTATACAGACGTAGAATCGAGACGTGTCAATTTCCAGCGAATCACGCATCCCCGTTGAAGAGCCAGTGGCCTCGAAGGCCACCGCCACCAGCCGTTCGGGTCTGATCTATGCGCTCGCCTCATACACAATCTGGGGCTTTCTTCCGTTATTCTTCCTCGCGCTCGCCCCGGCAGGCGCCTTTGAGGTCGTGGCGTGGCGCATCGTCTTCTCGCTGGTGTTCTGTGTGCTGCTGCTCGCCGTCACCCGCAAGTTCACCGCCTTCTTCCGGCTGATGGCGCGTCCGCGGATTTCGATCACCATGGCTGTGGCGGGCGTGCTCATCTACATCAACTGGCAGACCTACGTCTACGGGACCTTCAGCGGTCAGGTCGTCGAGGCTTCGCTCGGCTACTTCATCAATCCCATTGTGACCGTTTTTCTCGGCGTCTTCTTCCTCCGTGAACGACTGCGCCTGACGCAGTGGATTGCGGTGGCGGTGAGCCTTGTCGCAGTGCTCGTTCTGGCAATCAGTGCTGGCAGCGTGCCGTGGATCGCACTGATACTCGCCTTTTCGTTCGGGCTCTACGGATATATCAAAAAGCGGGTCGGCACGACGGTCGACGCAGTCGCCGGGCTCACCATGGAGACACTGTGGCTGATGCCGATCGCCATCGTGCAACTCGTGATCGTCGGTGCAACTGCGGGACTCACGATCGGCTCTGCTGGCGGCTGGCACACCGCATTGCTCCTGGCCGCCGGTGTGGTGACCGCCGTTCCCCTGTTGTTCTTCGCCGCTGCATCACGGCGGCTGCCCCTGATCTACATGGGCTTCATTCAGTACCTCGGGCCGATAATTCAGTTCTTCGTCGGCGTTTTGATTCTTCATGAGCCGATGTCAGCCGAGCGATGGGCAGGCTTCTCACTCGTCTGGCTCGCGCTGCTCATTCTCATGGTGGATGGTGTCGTCGGAGCGCGACGCCACCGTCGAGCGGTGCTCGAACTCATCTGAGCGGCCCGACGTCGGAACGCTCGTGAGCCGCGGGGGATTCATGCACAACACCGTGAACAGGGACCGCGTTGAGCTATGCCGCAGAGCCGGTGAGCCGATCGTTATCAAAACGGCGACAAATTTGTACCTGAGAAAAACTCTCGTGCTTGTATGCTCAGTCACACCGTCGAGGTAAAAGGGCCCGCAATGTCGCGGACCGTAGCGTATTCAGGTCGAGAGGCAGAATCAGATGTTACGAAAGAAAGTCCTTACCAGCTTTGCCCTAGCAGCAGCAGCCAGCCTGATGTTGGCCGGTTGTGTCAACCAAGCATCGACAGGCGGGACGAGTTCCACGCCCTCCAGCGCGCGGGTGGATTTGCCCGCCCTCACGTCGATCGAAACCCCGCCGAACGCAGTGCTTCCAGCGGGTGATGGAAAAGCCACCTGCCCGGGCGGACTCACCCTCGCCTACATCGGCGCCGAAACCGGTGCCAACGCGCAGCTCGGTATCAATATTTTCAACGGTGTGCAGTTAGCCGTCGATCAGCAGAACGCAGCCAATCCCGGCTGCCAGGTCGCTTTCAAGAAGTTCGATACCGAGGGTGACCCGAACAAGGCAACCGGCCCCGTCACGCAGGCGGTGAACGAAGCGGACATCATCGGCGTCGTCGGCCTCCCCTTCTCGGGCGAGTCGAAGGCTACCGGCAACATCTTCGAGCAGGCGGGACTGGTGCACATCACCCCGTCCGCCACCAACCCCGATCTGACGAAGAACGGCTGGACGACCTTTTTCCGTGGACTCGGCAATGATGCTGTGCAGGGACCGGCCGCGGCCAAGTTCATGACCGGCCCGCTGGAAGCCAAAACGGTTTACCTGGTTCAGGATGATTCGGACTACGGCATCGGCCTTGGCGCGACGACGACTGAAGCACTGGGTTCTGCCCTCGTGGGAACCGACAAGGTGATCACCGGCCAGAAGGACTTCTCGGCAACGATCTCGAAGATCCTGAACGCCAAGCCTGATGCGGTGTACTACTCGGGTTACTACGCCGAGGGTGCTCCGTTCGATCAGCAGCTGGTGGCCAAGGGGTACACCGGAACATTCGTCGGCCCCGACGGCGTGAAAGATGACCAGTTCATCAAACTCGCCGGTGACGCATCTGAAAATGCCTACTTCACCTGCCCATGCATTCCGGGCGAGTTGATTCCGACCTTTGAGAAGGCGTACAAGGATGCTTTCAGCATGGAGCCCGGAACCTACTCCATCGAAGGTTATGACGCGGCAACGGTACTTCTCTCGGGCATCGGCAAGGGCAACGCCACCCGTCCAGACCTGCTGAACTGGGTCAAGAACTATGACGCTGATGGTCTGAGCAAGCACTACAAGTGGAACTCCACGGGTGAGCTCGCAATACCCGCGGTGTACGGCTACAAGGTGCAGAACGCAAAGATCGTTCCGATTGGAGTCATCGGATAGCGTTTTGCGTGTGAGTGCCGCAGAGTCGTGGCCAATGCCATGCTCTGCGGCACTTCTGATCCATCGCAAGTTTTTCCCCTGAGACGACGACGTCCCAGGCGCTCACGATGCGGATACCTGAATGCTCGATCTACTTCTTCACCCTGTTCTCGACAACGGCTGGATCTCGTTCGACATCCCGTCATTGATTCAAAATTTCTGGAGTGCCACCTTTGACGGTCTCACCTTCGGTGCGATCTACGGTTTGGTGGCGGTGGGTTATACCCTCGTCTACGGCGTCTTGAACCTGATCAACTTCGCCCATTCGGAAGTCTTCATCATGGGCTGCTACGGAGTCGTGGCGGTGCTGGTGACACTTGGCTTCGGGCCCAACCCGCCCACCCTGCCGCTGGGAATGATCATTCTTGACCTTCTTCTGGCGTTAACCGCGGGGATGCTGGCGGCCGCCGGCACCGCCTATGTGGTCGAGCGGGTCGCGTATCGACCGTTGCGAAGACGCAATGCGCCCCGGCTCGTCTTTTTGATCACCGCGATCGGCGCATCCTTCGCGATTCAAGGTGGGATCTTCATCGTGCGCGGCGCCAACCCTGAGCCGGCTGTCACGATGTTCGTTCCGACCCCGGTGTTCGATGTCTTCGGCACCATCGTCAATAGCCAGCAGATCATCATCGTTGTCGCGGCCCTGGCCACGATGATCCTGGTCGACCAGTTCATCAGCCGCTCCCGTACGGGGCGGGGCATCCGCGCCGTGGCACAGAATCCGGACGTTGCAACGCTGATGGGCGTGAACAAGCAGCGGATCATCGTGATCACGTTCCTGATTGGTGGAGTCGTCGCCGGTGTCGGCGCCCTTTTCTACGTGATGCAGATCCCCTCCGGTGTGCAGTACAACGGTGGCTTCGTGCTGGGCATCAAGGCGTTTGCGGCGGCCGTGCTTGGTGGCATCGGTAACGTGCGCGGCGCTCTTGTCGGCGGCTTCCTGCTCGGCCTGATCGGAAATTACGGTCAGATTCTGCTCGGTAACTCGCAGTGGACGGACGTCATCGCCTTTGTCGTGCTCGTGCTTGTGCTTCTGATCAAGCCGACTGGAGTTCTTGGTACGTCGCTCGGACGGAGCAAAGCATGAGCATGACAGACGGCCCGAAGATCCTGCCGACCGCCGAATCACAGAAGGAATCGATCGACCAGGAATCGCGGACCACGCGGAAGGCCGGCTGGACCCAGCCGCTGCGTGACCGGTGGAACAGGCTGCCTCGGCAAGTGCAATGGCTGTGGCTTCTCATCGTCGTCGCGCTGGCGTACCTGCTGCCGGTGGTGAATATCCCGCTGCTCACGACTGAACCGGGCACCGACTGGCCTCTGGCCTGCTTCAGCATGGCCAGCTTTGCGCTGATCGCCGTCGGACTGAACGTGGTGATCGGTTACGCCGGACTTCTCGATCTCGGCTATGTGGCCTTCTTCGCCGTCGGTTCGTACGTGGCGGCGATGCTCACGAGCCCCGATTCTCCGTTCCTGCATATCCCGTACCTCTGGACCATCCCTGTTGCGATGGCCGTGACCATGTTCTTCGGCGTAGTCCTCGGCGTGCCGACCCTCCGACTGCGCGGCGACTACCTGGCCATTGTGACCCTGGGCTTTGGTGAGATCGTGCGAATCCTGGCCACCATCATCCCGGCTTTGAAGGGGCAGGTCGGCTTTCAGAATGTCGGCCGGCCGCCGGGTGTGACGGCCGATGGTCAGCAGATCTTCTCAAACTCCAGTGGGACGCCGTGGTACTGGCTGACGCTGACGATCATCATCATCGTGCTGATCTTCGTCGGGAACCTGGAGCGAAGCCGGGTCGGCCGCTCGTGGGTCGCCATCCGTGAGGACGAAGACGCGGCCGAGATCATGGGAGTGCCCACCTTCAAATACAAGGTGTGGGCCTTTGCGATCGGCGCTGCCGTCGGCGGCCTCTCCGGTGCCCTCTTCGCGGGACAAGTCGGCTTCGTCAGCAACGCGAAGTTCGATGTGCAGACCTCCATTCTGTTTGTGGCCGCCGTCGTCATGGGTGGGGCCGGCAATAAGGTCGGCGCCCTGCTGGGAGGGGCCATCGTTGCGTATATCCCGCTGCGTTTCATCGCGATTGCCGAGTACAAGTACTTCATCTTCGGCCTCGCGCTCGTGGTCATCATGATTTTCCGATCCCAGGGGCTCATCCCGGCCCGTCAACGGCTGCTGGCCTACGGGCGGAACGCCTACAATCGGGTTGCAAAAAAGAGAACGTCGGCGCCCCCTGAAGTTCCCCCCACATCCGATACAGAGGAAGGAGCGACGGCATGAGCGCTGTGCCAGCTGACGCCCCGGTGCCTCCCGCTTTCGACGTTTCGAACGACGTCGTTGAGGCGGTGGCACCCGAACGGGAAATTGCGGTCGAGGTGGGCGACAACATCATGGAGATCAAGAACCTCACGGTGAAGTTCGGTGGTCTTGTCGCACTTGACGACGTGTCATTCAACATCAAACGCGGCGAGATCCTCGGCTTGATCGGTCCGAACGGTGCGGGAAAGACGACCTGCTTCAACGCGATGACCGGTGTCTACAAGCCGACCAGCGGAGACGTCGTACTGGAGGGGGTCTCCCTCAAGGGGGTCAAGCAGCACCGCATCACCCGACGTGGTCTGGCGAGAACGTTTCAGAACATTCGGCTGTTCGGCGAGATGACGGCGTTGGAGAACGTTGTCGTCGGCTTGGATGCGCGGCATAAGACGAGTGTCGTCGGCGCGCTGCTTCGCTTGCCCCGTCACACTCGCGAAGAGAAGACATCGGTTGAACGTGGCATGGCGCTGCTGGAATTCGTCGGCATTGCCGACCAGGCCGGAGTTCTCTCCCGGCACCTTCCCTACGGCTCTCAGCGACGTTTGGAGATCGCCAGGGCTTTGGCGACCGACCCCAAGGTGCTGTGCCTCGACGAACCGGCCGCCGGATTCAACCCCGCTGAGAAGGAAGATCTGATGGTGCTTATCCGCCAGATCAGAGCCGACGGTTACACGGTGTTGCTGATCGAACACGACATGAGACTCGTGATGGGTGTGACGGACCGCATCGTGGTTTTGGAATTCGGTCGCAAGCTGGCAGACGGAATTCCCGTCGACATCCGGAACGACCCGCGAGTCGTCGCCGCCTACTTGGGGGAGCCTGAAGATGACGTTGCTTGAGCTCAAGGATGTCAGCGTGCACTACGGTCGCATCCAGGCGATCCACGACATGTCGTTCACGGTCGAGGAAGGCGAGATCGTCAGTTTGATTGGGGCCAACGGCGCGGGCAAATCGACGACGATGAAGACCATCTCCGGTCTGCTGAACCCGTCGCACGGATCCATCACCTTCGACGGCGAGGACATCACCAAGGTCAAAGCACACCTCCGTGTGGTGAAAGGAATTTCGCAATCACCGGAAGGACGCGGAATCTTTCCCGGAATGACGGTGATGGAGAACCTCGACATGGGGGCGTTCGGTCGCGCCGACCGCTCGGGCATGGCGGCGGATTTCGATCGAGTATTCGACCTCTTTCCCCGTTTGGCCGAACGGAAGACCCAGTTGGGCGGCACGATGTCGGGTGGTGAGCAACAAATGCTCGCGATTGGGCGCGCACTGATGAGCGCGCCACGCCTGCTGCTTCTCGACGAACCCTCGATGGGTTTGGCCCCGCAATTCATCAAGCAGATTTTCAAGATCATCACTGAAATCAACGCCCAGGGCACCACGGTTCTACTCGTCGAACAGAACGCCAACCAGGCGCTGGCCCGCGCGAACCGCGGTTTCGTGTTGGAAACCGGAGCGATCACACATCAGGGAACCGGCAAAGAACTGCTGGCGAACCCGGCTATTAAGGAGGCGTACCTGGGGGTCGGCTAGGCAGATGGGGCTGTGGGCATGCGCGACGTGGAATCTCGCTTAACATTGAGGAATCGGGACCAACGATCGTTCCCTGTCTACTTTTCTCACTATCCACATCTGCAAAGGGGTGACATGGATCAGCCAGATCCGTTCGGTTTCACCGGGCTCACATACGACGACGTCCTACTTCTTCCGGGCCACACTGATGTCATTCCGAGTGAGGCCGTGACCACGTCACGCCTCACCCGGCGTATCAACGTGGCCACCCCGCTGCTCTCGAGCGCGATGGATACCGTCACCGAGACGCGCATGGCCATCGCCATGGCACGCGAGGGCGGCCTCGGCATCCTGCATCGCAACCTGTCTATCGACGACCAGGCCGAGCAGGTCGACCTCGTCAAGCGCAGCGAATCCGGCATGATCACCAACCCGGTGACCACCACGCCGGATGCCACGGTGGCGGAGGTCGACGCGCTGTGCGGTCAGTTCCGCGTCAGTGGTCTGCCGGTCATCGACGCCAAGGGCGTGCTGGTGGGAATCATCACCAACCGCGACATGCGCTTCGTGTCGGAAACGAAGAAGCACACCACGACGGTGCGCGAGGTCATGACGACGTCGCCGCTGATCACCGGCAAAGTCGGAATGGCGCCGCAGGACGCCGTGGCGATCTTCGCCACGCACAAGATCGAGAAGCTGCCGCTCATCGATGACGCGGGCAAGCTGACCGGACTGATCACCGTGAAGGACTTCGATAAGTCGGAGGAGTTCCCGAACGCCACGAAGGACGATGCCGGACGACTGCGTGTCGGTGCAGCCATCGGCTTCTTTGGTGATGCCTGGCAGCGCGCGACGCGACTTGTGGAGGCCGGCGTTGACGTGCTGGTCGTCGACACCGCCAACGGCGACAGCGCGGGCGTGCTCGACATCATCCGCAAGCTCAAGGCTGACCCTGCCTTTCGTGGCATCGACGTGATCGGCGGTAACGTAGCCACGCGCTCGGGCGCACAGGCCCTGATCGACGCGGGAGCCGATGCCATCAAGGTCGGTGTAGGCCCGGGCTCCATCTGCACCACCCGCATCGTCGCTGGTGTGGGCGTACCTCAGATCACCGCCGTCTATCAGGCATCGCTCGCTGCGCGTGAAGCCGGCATCCCGGTCATCGCCGATGGAGGGCTTCAGTATTCGGGCGACATCGCCAAGGCGCTTGTCGCCGGCGCTGACACGGTGATGCTCGGCGGGCTGCTGGCCGGCACCGATGAGAGTCCCGGAGAGCTTGTCTTCGTGGGTGGCAAGCAGTTCAAGGCCTACCGTGGAATGGGTTCGCTTGGCGCTCTGCAGACTCGGGGCTCGAAGACGTCGTACTCGAAGGACCGCTATTTTCAGTCGGATGTGCCGAGCGATGAAAAACTCATCCCCGAAGGCATCGAAGGCCAGGTTCCCTACCGCGGTCCCGTCGCCGCAGTGGCGTACCAGCTGATCGGTGGGCTGCGCCAGTCGATGTTCTACGTGGGCGCACGCACCATCGAGGAGCTCAAGCAGAAGGGTCAGTTCGTGCGGATTACGCCGGCTGGCCTCAAGGAGTCGCACCCGCACGACGTGCAGATCGTCATGGAGGCGCCAAACTACCGTCGCTCTTAAGCAAGATCGGTTGTACTTCCCGAAGGGGCCGCGCATCAGCGCGGCCCCTTCGCGATCGCAGGTCGCACCCGTGTCGTGGGGTCGCGCCCGTATCGTGGGTCGCGCCCGTGTCGTTGGGTCGCGCCCGTGTCGTGGGGTCGCGCCCGTGTCGTTGATCGAGCGTGTCGAGATCTGCTGAGTCGGCCTCTGGGCGGTGTGCGTTGCGCGGGTCGGCCGGCGGGGGTCTCGACAGGCTCGACCAGCGGGGTGGTGCGCGCCCGTGTCGAGGTCGCGCCCGTGTCGAGGGTCGCGCCCGTGTCGTTGATCGAGCGTGTCGAGATCTGCTGAGTCGGCCTCTGGGCGGTGTGCGTTGGGCGGGTCGGCCGGCGGGGGTCTCGACAGGCTCGACCAGCGGGGTGGTGCGCGCCCGTGTCGCGGTCGCGCCCGTGTCGTGGGGTCGCGCCCGTGTCGTTGATCGAGCGTGTCGAGATCTGGTGAGTCGGTCTTTGGGCGGGGCGGGGCGGTGCGTTGGGCGGGTCGGCCGGCGGGGGTCTCGACAGGCTCGACCAGCGGGGTGGTGCGCGCCCGTGTCGCGGTCGCGCCCGTGTCGTGGGGTCGCACCCGTGTCGTTGATCGAGCGTGTCGAGATCGGGTGAGTCGGTCTTTGGGCGCGGGGACGGTGGGCGGCTCAGCCGACCGCAGCCAAGCGCGAGACCGCCTCGGCGAGCACCGCCGGAGAGCAGGCGAAGTTCAGCCGGGCGAAGCCCGTGCCGGGCCTGCCGAACATGGGACCTGAGCTCAACGCAACCTTCGCTCGCTCGAGCGCCACCGCGGCGGGGTCGGTCCCCCAGCCCAGCGCGCGAAAGTCCAGCCAGGCCAGATAGCTGGCCGTCGGCTGCTCGTAGCGGACCCCCGGCAGTTGCGCGTCGAGCAACTCGGTGAGCAGCCGACGGTTCGACTGCACTGCCGCAAGCGCGCCGTCGAGCCATGCGTCGCCGTCGCTGAAGGCGGCACTGCCGGCGATCAAGCCAAACTGGCTGGTGCGCCAATTCACTTCTTGCGGCAGGGCGGCCACGATCTCGTGCATCCGGTCCGACGCCGTGACGAATGCCGCGCATTTCAGCCCGGCCAGATTCCAGGCTTTGCTCGCCGACGTGACACAGATTCCGTGTTCCCGAGCCGCCTCAGACACCGACAAGAACGGCGTGAAGATGCCGTCGCTATGCGTCAACGGGCCATGTACCTCATCACTGATGACCGTGACGCCGTACCGGGCGGCCAACTCGGCGACGGCGCTCAGGTCTTCGACGCTGTGCGGATGCCCGAGCGGATTGTGCGGGTTGCAGAGCAGATACGCGCGCGCTCCAGCGGCGAAGGCGACTTCGAGGCCCTCAAGGTCAAGAGTCCAGCCGACCTCGCTGTGCACCAGCGGCACCTCGCGGACCAGACCACCCGCCTCGGGAATGAGGTCGAAAAAGGGTGGATAGATCGGCGGGTTGATCACCACTTCGTCACCCGGCCGGATCAGCTGCCGCAGCGATTCGACGATCGCAACGCTCACATCCGTCGTCGTGGAAACGTGTTCCGGGTCGATTCGCCAGCCCCAGCGGCGCAGTGTGAAACCGGCGAGTGCCTCAGCAAAATCGTTGACGGGTGCCACATAACCAGTGTCGTTGCGTTCGATCGCCGCAGTCACGGCCGCGCGAACTGAGGCCGCGAGCGGATAATCCATCTCGGCGACGAAAAGCGGTAGCACATCCTCGGGATAGGTCCGCCATTTCATGCTGGTGCGTTGGCGCAGCAGAGCAAGGGGATCGGCGATGACATCCATCTGCCCATGCTGCCCCATGGGACGCCGCGCGTCGAGGGCCGGTTGGCAGAACGAAGCCCGGCCGAACCGCACCGCCTAGACTGGGCAGGTGAGTATGGAGATTGAAATCGGCCGTTCCAAGCGCGCTCGTCGCGTTTACGCCTTTGACGACATCGCGATCGTTCCGAGCCGTCGCACGCGCGACCCGGAGGACGTCTCGGTCAGTTGGTCGATTGACGCCTACCAATTCGACATCCCGATTCTGGCTGCACCGATGGACTCCGTCGTCTCGCCGACCACGGCGATCATGATGGGCCAGCTCGGCGGCGTGGGGGTGCTCGACCTCGAGGGCCTCTGGACCCGCTACGAGAACCCCGAGCCGATGCTTGCCGAGATTCGCACCCTCCCCGCCGACAAGGCGACGGCACGGATGCAGGAGATCTACTCCGCCCCGATCAAACCTGAGTTGATCTCCGAGCGTTTGGCCGAGATCCGTGCCGCCGGCGTCACCGTTGCCGCAGCACTCTCGCCGCAGCGCACCCAGGAATTGTACGAAACTGTTGTCGCCGCCGGCGTCGACCTCTTCGTCATTCGGGGCACCACGGTCTCGGCCGAGCACGTCTCGCAGAACCAAGAGCCGCTGAACCTGAAAAAGTTCATCTACGAACTCGACGTGCCCGTTATCGTCGGGGGTGCGGCCACCTACACGGCGGCCCTGCACCTCATGCGCACCGGAGCAGCCGGCGTGCTGGTCGGCTTCGGTGGCGGCGCGGCTTCGACCACGCGCGCAACCCTCGGCATCCACGCGCCGATGGCGACGGCCGTTGCCGATGTCGCCGGCGCTCGCCGCGACTACATGGACGAATCCGGCGGCCGTTATGTGCACGTCATCGCCGACGGCGGTCTCGGCACCTCGGGCGACATCGTCAAGGCCATCGCCTGTGGAGCCGACGCCGTCATGCTGGGCTCGACCTTGGCTCGGTCGACGGATGCTCCCGGTGGCGGATTCCACTGGGGCGCCGAAGCGCACCACTCCCAGCTTCCGCGCGGCAAGCGTGTCGAGGTTGGCACCGTGGCGCCGCTCGAAGAGATTCTCTACGGACCGGCACCCGTTGCCGACGGCACCGCGAACCTCGTCGGTGCGCTGCGCCGCTCGATGGCGACCACCGGATATTCCGACCTGAAGGAATTCCAGCGAGTCGAAGTGGTTGTCGCGCCGTACCCGGTGAACTAGCGTCGAGTTAAGCGTCTTGCCGTTTGGATGGGAGTCCGCACATGGCCACGAGCAACTCTGTGACACGTTCCACGAAACTGGGGCCGGAGGAGCGCGAGGCCGCGCTCGCCCGGCTCAAGGAAAAAGAGCTTGACATCTTGGTCGTCGGTGGCGGCATCGTTGGTGCCGGCAGCGCGATGGATGCGGTCACACGCGGGCTGAGTGTCGGCTTGCTTGAGGCGCGTGACTGGGCTTCCGGCACGTCGAGCCGCTCGTCGAAGCTCGTGCACGGCGGAATCCGTTATCTGGAACAGCTCGACTTTCGTCTCGTGCGTGAGGCGTTGATCGAACGCGGTCTGCTGTTGCAACGCATCGCACCACATCTGGTCAAGCCCGTGCGTTTTCTGTACCCGCTGAAGAAGCGCGTCACCGAGCGGTTCTATGTGGGCGCCGGAATGCTGCTCTACGACATCTTTTCGTACAGTGGCGGCATGCCGCCGGGCGTGCCGCACCACCGCCACCTGTCGAAGTCTCAGGTGAAGAAGCTGATGCCGAGCATTGCGGATGGCGCACTGGTCGGCGGCATCACGTACTACGACGCCCAGGTCGACGATGCGCGCTACGTGGCGTCACTCGTGCGCACCGCGTCGTTCTATGGTGCCCACGTGGCGAGCCGGGTGCGTGTCGAAGGTTTCATCAAGGTGGGGGAGAGGGTCGTCGGCGTCCACGCCCACGACCTGCAAACCGGCGAACGGTTCGAGGTGCGGGCGAAGCAGGTCGTAAACGCGACCGGAGTGTGGACCGATGACACTCAGCGCATGGTGGGGGAACGCGGCACCTTCAAGGTGCGGGCGTCCAAGGGCATTCACCTGGTGGTGCCGCGCGACAGGTTCCAGTCGGCGATGGGACTGCTGCTGCGCACCGAGAAAAGTGTGCTGTTCGTGATTCCGTGGGGTCGGCACTGGCTGATCGGCACCACAGACACCGATTGGCACCTGGACAAGGCGCATCCGGCCGCCACTGCTGCCGACATCGACTATCTGCTCGAACATGTGAACTCGGTGCTGAGCGTGCCGCTGACCCGCGAAGACGTCGAAGGCGTCTACGCCGGGTTGCGTCCGCTGCTCGCCGGTGAATCGGACCAAACCTCGAAGTTGTCCCGCGAGCACCTTGTCGGGCATTCCGTGCCGGGTCTCGTGGTGATCGCCGGTGGCAAGTGGACCACCTACCGTGTGATGGCCAAGGATGCCATTGATGCGGCAGTCGACGCGCTCGACGGGCGTATACCGGCCTCGACGACGCAGAACATCCCGCTGCTCGGCGCGGAGGGGTATCAGGCAGCGTGGAACAAGCGCGGCAAGATCGCAAAGGCGTTCGGGCTGCACACTGCCCGGGTCGAGCATCTCCTGAACCGGTATGGCACTCTCACCGACGAACTGCTTGACCTCATTCGCGACAACCCCGCCCTGGCGCATCCGCTGCCCGGTGCCGACGACTACATCGAAGCAGAAATCGTCTATGCGGCAACCCATGAGGGGGCGTTGCACCTCGACGATGTGCTCGCTCGCCGCACCCGGATCTCGATCGAAGCTTGGGACCGTGGTGCGTCAGCCGCGCCGGTCGCCGCCCGACTGATGGCTCAGGCCCTCGGCTGGGACGCCGACACCGAAGAACACGAGGTCGCGGTGTACCTGAAGCGGGTTGCGGCCGAGCGAGCCTCGCAGGAGCAGCCCGACGACGAATCGGCCGACCGGGTACGGCTGGAGGCTCCCGACATCGTCTCGTCGTCCTAACAGCGGGAAAGACACCCAGTTCAGGGGTGAAAAGCGGGTTCTCGGCGTTTCGGTGACGACCGCCTGCAATGCTGGTGAGTACGAAGAGTTTCGTGGGCGTGCCGTAGCCCCACAGATAGCACTTCACGCGATCGGCGTACCGGGCCGAGGGACTATTTCTTGAGCACGGCGTGGAGTTTCTGTGAGTCTGCGTCAGCCCGCCGATCTGCCCGAGCGAACCTCGCTTGTGCGACAAGCGCGCGAGGTGCTCGCCGCGGCGAAGGGCGGCACCATCCTGGTGACCGGGCTATCCGGCATGGGCAAAACCACATTTTTGCGCACGATCGAGCCGACGGATAAACGCTGGAAGATCGTGAACGTCACGGCCGACCCCTATGAGGCGGATCAGCCGTTCGCGGCCGTGGAACGCATCCTTCGATTCGTGAGCTCGAAACGGACGGCGTTCGTGCCCGTGGATGCCGTCGCCCACCCGCGGCAGATTGGCGGACGGCTCCTCGACGAGTTCGACCGCTCGCGCCTTCCCGTGCTTCTCACAGTCGACGATGCGCAGTGGTTGGATCCGGCGTCGGCGCGGGCGTTGCGGTTTGCAGCAAACCGGATGCTCGACGGCCGTTTCGTGGCGGTCGTTGCGACCCGGCCGAGCGCCCGGCAGAACGCGTTTGTGCAGTTGCTCACCGAATTGGCGGCCACTGGTGAGCGCCATCTTGCTCTGGCGATTGAGCCCCTGGCGGCCCAGAGCGTACAGACCTTCGCCGGTCGGGCTCTCGGACGCGGCATTTCGATGCGGAGCGCCCAGCAGCTCAGGGAAGCGACGGGGGGATCCCCAGCCTTGCTGACCGCAGCGTTGGATGTGATCGGAGCGACAGCGCACGAGACGACGTCTCTGTGGGAAATGCCTATTCCGCTGGTCGCCGCCGCCCGCAACCCGTTTGCTCGGTTACTCGAATCGGCCTCCCGGCCGGCCCAAAACCTGGCCGAAATCGCCGCCATCCTCCGCAGCCCGGTGCCGGTGGCCGCGATCCGGCAGGTTGCGGCCGCGCTACGCCGTGAAGTCGACCTCGATGCAGCCCGGGAAGCCGGCCTCATCGAGGTATATTCCTGGCAAGGTGACCTCTGGCTGCGGCCACGACACGACCTTCTCACGCACTCGATTGAGCAGAGCCTCGACCCGGCTCTCACTCGGCACATCCACCGGGCGGCGGGGACCGTGCTGCCCGGTCGGGCAGGATTGCGGCACAGTTTGTGCGCAGCCACGGAAGCCGACGGCCCACTGCTCGCCGCGGTGCGAATGCTGGCACAGTCGTCGCAGAGCGTCGCGGAGGCCGACGAGGCGATCCGCACGTTGCGGATCGTGCTGGATCTCCTTCCGCCGGGGCCCGAGTACGACGACGCGTTGCTCGATCTGGTTCTGCTCGCACTCCGCTTTCGTCGGCATCAGAATGTGCTCGACCTGCTGCCCCAGATTGAGGCACTTCCGAACGGGCCGGTCGCTGCGGCCGTCCGGGTCGAGACGCTCGCGGTGTCGGGGAGGCTCGACCGCGCCCTCGTCGAAGCAAAGGACTACGACGGCTCGGCTCCGGAGAACGATTCTGCCGAGGGTCGCATCGTGCGGGCCTATATCGCCGGGCAGATCCCGCAATTTCAATTGACGACCGGGGACATGGCGCCGATTCTCGAGCAGGTGGCCGTCGGTCGACGCCGGGTGAATGACGTGAGGACGACGGATGCCGAGGCTGTCGACCCCCGGTTGCGCTGGATGTTCAATGCCGATAGCCAGCACATGCGTCTGCTCGGCTGGGCGATCACGGGCGCCTCCCGCACCGGCTCCTCCGCCGAGCTGAGTGCGGCTTTTGCAGAACTGAGCGGTTTGATCGAGAAGGCCGCGGCATCACCGGAGCTCGTCGACGCCCTCGTGACGCGCTCGGGCATCCGAATGCAAACCGGCGACGTCCCCGGAACCCTTTCCGATATGCTGGCGGCCCGCTCGGTGCTCGCACGGTATCCGCACGCCTGGACGGCAGGGCACGTGCCGGTGATCCGTGCGCACGCGCAGTATCTCCTGGGTGATTGGGAGGGCTCGTTGGCCACGGCGGACACGGCGCTCAGTCACGTGTGGGACGAGACCGCCTTCTCGATTCGCCCGGTGACATACGCCGTGGCGTCATTGGTGCGTGCTTCACGCGGTGAGAAAGCCGCCGTTCTCGCGCTTGTCGAAGCCGGCGAGCGGTCTCGGGTGAGCCCGCACGAGACCTATGAGTCCGCGATGGCCGTGATCGCGCAGGCCGAACTGGCGCGAGCGCTGGGAGACCCCGAAGACGTGCTCCGAATCTGCTCGGCACCGAGCCTTCGCGCACTGGAATCCACCACGCGCGGCTGGCTGACGTACCGAGTGGAGGCGCTCGCAGGGCTTGGCCGCGTCGGTGAGGCGCGTCAGGCTCTGGCCGAGATCAGCGCACTGGCGGCCGGCAAATGGCAACCGTTCCACGGATCGATCACCTGGCTGAACGCTCGCGTCGAAGACGCTGCCGGGCATCACAAGACCGCGCACGAGCTCTACCAGCGGGCACTCTGTGAGCCGGCTGCCGTGTCGTATCCGTTCCCTCTCGCCCGAGTTCGTTTCGACTATGGACGACTTTTGCTTGCGGTTGGCCGGGATGCGGAGGCGCTCGAGCAGCTGCAGCTGGCCGCAGCGACGTTCACCCAGCTGGGCGCGGCCCCCGACCTTGAGCGGGCCGTGCGGCTGATCAGGCTCGCCGGCGGTACCGACGACGCCGTACCCATCGACCCGTTCGACACGCTCACCGAGCGGGAGCGGCAGATCGCCCATCATGCGTCGCGCGGCCACACCAACCGTGAGATCGCCGAAACGCTGTTTCTCTCGGTTACGACCATCAACTTTCACATGCGCAATGTGATGTCGAAGCTGGGACTGGTCTCGCGCCGACAATTGCGTTCGATGGTCGGTGGCGCATAGCCGCCTGAACTGACCCGTTTGCGTACCCGTTAGAAAGTAACGGTTTTTTCCGCTTCTCCTTACTGGGCCGACAGGGCGCTCGTAGCGTGAGTTCTCGTGCCCGCCGAAGAGCCACAGTGTGGACGGGGGCATCCAGCCGCTGGTCTTCGTACTCGAGACCGCTTCTTCGTACCCAAGAATCTGCCCTTTTCCCCGGGCATGCGGCTGCCGACGCCCACCGAAAAGGAACTCGAATCCAATGGCAGTTCGTGCTGCGCTCACGCCTCTTCAGCCGGCCCCGGATCACATCCGTCTGGGTCACCACGCACCTGCAGGGTTTCGCCTGCGTGCCTTCGCCGCCCTCGCGGCCCTCGCGCTGACCACGACTGGCCTGACCGCGCTGGGCGTTCTGGTCGGCCCTGACGCGGCGAGTGCGGCAGACACCACGATCGCATTCACGAGCCCCGCCGTCACCGTGTGGACGGTGCCGGCCGGAGTCACGCGCATCACGGCGACGGTCACCGGTGCGTCAGGCGGAAGCGGCGACTCGGAGGTCAACTTTCCGGGAACCACGTGGCCGATGACGGACGACGGCCGCGGTGGCGCGGGGGCGCTCGTCGCTGGCACGTTCGCCGTGACTCCGGGTGAGTCGCTGCGCCTGTGGGGTTCGACGGTCGGTGGCGCTGTTGGAGGCCGCAACTCGCCGGGCGCCGGCGGCTCCGGCTACACCGCGGGCGGTGCAGGCGGCAAAGGCGACCCGATCAATTCACTGACCAGAGCGGGAGCGGGCGGCGGTGGCTCCAGCGCCATCACGCGCAACGACGGCACGGCCATCCTGGTCGCTGCCGGTGGTGGTGGCGGGGCCGGACGCGGCGGAATCTGGCTCAACTGCAGCGCGGGTCAGGGCGGTCCCGCTGGCCTCGCCGGTGCGAACGCAACGGGGACTTGTGCAGGCAAGGGCGCAGGCGGAAACGCGAGCGGGCAAAGCTCGGGGGCCGGCAGTGCGGGTGGCTCAGCAGGTGGCGCTTCGGCCGGCGGCGGCGCCGGCGGCGGTGGTGCAGGATACCGCCACGGCGGTAATGGCGGGACTGCCGGTCGTGTGGGCGGGAGCGGTGGCGGTGGTGGTGGGGGCGGCGATTCCTTCGCGAGTGGCGACGGCGTGATTGGTTCCGCGCTCGCCGGTGGCGGCGGACGGGTCACTCTCACCTACTCGCCGTCGTTCGATACTCAGCTCTCGTTCAGTGCATCGAAGCCCTCGACCGTGGTCGGCGACCCGATCGGCTTCACCGCTCAGGTGAGTTCCTCCGCTCTGCCGGCGGAGACGCCGACCGGATCGGTCGCGTTGTACACGGCATCCGGCGGTCTTGTCGAGACAGCCCCCGTGATCGACGGCGTCGCGACATTTCCGGCCCGACTTTTCGCCGTGGGGTCATACACACTGACGGCGCGGTTCACCGCCGATGATCTGCGATTCCATGACTCAGCGCAGACGCTCACCGTTGACATCGCACAGGGTCCCACCCAAACGACGTTGGCGAGCCAGACGACCGCGGTCTTCGGGGAGCCGATCACCGCCACGATCACCGTGAGCCCGGTCGCACCGGCCGCGGGTGCACCGAGCGGCACCGTGAGACTGCAGACCGAGAGTGGTACGCCGATCGGCGAGGCCGAACTCGATGCGAGCGGGCAGGCAACGATCGAGTTCACCCCCGCAGCACCGGCAGGCCTTCGGGTGCTCGCCGTCTACGTCGGCAGCTCCGAGTTCGAAGCATCCGCGTCGCTCCCCACCGATCTCACGATTGAGAAGGGGCAGAGTACGGTCGATCTCACTGCAACCGCGGTATCGACGGTGTGGGGGGAATCGGTCAGCTTCACAGCGGGGGTGAGCGCCACGGCACCTGCTGTCGGCCTGCCGACCGGCACCGTTGAATTCTTTATCAACGGGGCCAGCGTCGGCATCGGGACTCTGACCGACGGTGAAGCCTCGTGGTCGGGCGCAGACCTCGAGGTCGGCAGCAATCTCGTGACCGCTGTCTACAACGGTGGGACCACCTTCGTCGGTTCCATGTCGCAGCCACTCGACCACCTCGTCGCCCCGTGCCCGACGACGACGACACTGACCAGTGACGCATCGACGACGGTCTACGGCCAGGCCGCTACCTTCACGGCGGATGTCGCCGCGAGCGCGCCCGGCGCCGGCGAACCGACGGGGATCGTCCACTTCTATGCGGGAGGCATCCTGGTGGACTCGCAGGCTGTCGTCGACGGCAGTGCGACGACCACGCTGTCGGAACTCCCAGTGGGAAGCCACCTGCTGACCGCTGTCTTCGACGGTGACGCTCGGTTCGTCGGCTCGGGCTCGATGGAATGTGTGCACGCGGTCACCGCCGCGGCCACGACCGTCGCACTGACGAGCGACGTGTTCTCGAGCGTGAGCGGACAGGACGTGACCTTCACGGCGGATGTCGCCGTGACGGCACCCGGCGGAGGAACGCCGACCGGATCTGTCGCTTTCGCAATCGACGGAGGCGACGCCGTCGAGGTGCCCACCGCGAACGGGTCTGCCGCTCTCAGTGTGCACGGCCTCGCGGTCGGCCAGCACCGCATCGTCGCAACCTTCGTGGCCGACGGAAACTATTCTGGTTCGTCGGCCTCGGCACTTGATCATGAGGTCATGCGGGCGGCCACGGTCATCAGCGTCGAAAGTGACGTGAACCCGGCCACGTTCGGTGAGACGGTCACCCTGACCGCACGCCTGACGGTCGTCGAGCCCGGTGCTGGAACTCCGACCGGAGACATCCGATTTCTGGTCGGTTCGGTGGAGGTCGGCACCGGCGCGCTGGTGGATGGCGTCGCATCCGTCGTGCTCAGCACGAGTGCCGTCGGTCAGCACACCGTTGTCGCCGAGTTCGCCGGCGACGCGCAGTTCTCCGGATCGACGGGGGAGGGCGAGCCACTCGTCGTGACCCGTGCGGTCACCACGCTCGAGCTCAGCAGCGCGGCACCGCACACCGTGTTCGGTGAGCACCTCGGCCTCACTGCGGCACTCGGCGTCGTCGCGCCGGGACGCGGCACCCCCCGCGGAACGGTGACGTTCTTTGCCGATGGAACGGTCATCGGCACCAGCACGCTCAATGCCGCGGGCACACAGGCCACACTCACCGTGCCATCCGCCCTCGGTGTGGGTGCCCATGTTCTGCGCGCTCACTATGCCGGCGACGACTCGTTCGAAGCGGCCGAGTCAGAACCGATTGAGCACGCCGTGAGCGTGGCGACCGCAACGATCTCACTCGCTGCGCCGGCGACGAGCCTGGTGGGCGCTGAGGTCGCCTTCACTGCAGTAGTCGTTCCCCGCGGCGCCTCAGAGGGCGCGCCGACCGGACGCGTGCAGTTCTTCGCAGACGGAAAACCCGTCGGCGACCCGGTCGCCCTGGCAGCGACCCTCGGCTCTGCACACGCTGCGGTCTCGTCCTGGACGGCAGAGTTTCGCACCGCCTCTTTGACACTCGGAGAGCATGAGATCACGGCGCGCTACCTCGGTAATGCCGGGTTCGAGCGGGCCGACAGCGACCGGCTGGTGCACACCGTGATCCCCGCCACCGTGGCCACACAGATTCTCACGGCGTTGGGGCTGGCCGACACTGGGATACGCGGTGCTGCGCTGCTCGAACTGGCCGGACTGCTGGTGCTCGTTGGGGTCGGGGCAGGTCTGCTCAACCTGATCGTGCGCCGCCGCAGGCGGGTCGAGACCGCGAGTTAACACCCTCCCACGGCACTCGTGAATTCCCGGACCGGGCCCATCGCACTGATGGGCCCGGTTCTTCGTTCGTGTGGGGAACTCGGCCTACGGCTTCGCCTTCGCGGCAGCCTTGGCGGCTTTCTTGGTTTCGCGCACGCGCGCCAACGAATCGGGGGAGACGATGTCGGCGACCGATCGGAAGCATCCGTCTTCGCCGTAGTTACCTGCCGCCTGCCGCCAGTTCTCACCGGTGAAGCCGTACTGCTTGCCGAGCAAGGCCAGAAAGATCTTCGCCTTCTGCTCACCAAAGCCGGGCAGCGCCTTCAACCGTGCGAGCACCTCCGGGCCGTTCGGCTCTTCCCGGGTCCAGATCGCCGCCGCGTCGCCGTTCCAGTCGTCGACGATCGCCTGGCAAAGCGCCTGGGTGCGGCCCGCCATATTCGCCGGGTAGCGGTGCACGGCCGGGGAGATTCGAAACAATTCTGTGACGTCGTCGGGTTGTGCGGCCGCGATTGTTTCGGCGTCGAACGCGCCCAGGCGGTCGGCGATCTTGAGCGGGCCGGCGAACGCGGTCTCCATCGCGACCTGCTGGTCGAGGAGCATGCCGATCAGCAGTGCGAGTGGGTTCGAGGAGAGCAGTTCGTCGGCGCGGTCGTCGCCGGTGATGTGCAGTGTTCCAGTCATGGGTTCATTTTCGCAGCGAAAAGTACCTGCGCCCAGGCCACTCATGTATTTCCGCCAGAATCAGGCCGCTACAGAGAGTAAGAACGCGCCCAGCACGAGTGCCGTGAGAGTCAGAGTGTGCCGGTGTGGAGGCTTTCGCCCGGCGTGCGACCGACCTCTCGCGGAGGTGCGTGGGGCAAACCCGGTCGGTGAGCGGATGCGCGGGGCAACCGCCCGGTCGGCCTCGGATAGACTGGAAAGACGTCCCCTCAACCCCCAGGAGTCATACCAATGGTCGATGTTCGGCGGGTCAAACTCCCCGGTGTTGGTGTGCTGCACACCTTCGTGACAGATGATGGCGGCAAGGTTGGAGTGATCGCGCACCGCTCTGGCCACAGCGATCTGATCACCTTCGCCGACGAAGAGGGCGGCCCCGATGCGGCCAAGGTTTCCCTGAGACTGAGCGAGGACGAAGCGCACACGCTGGCCGAGTTGCTCGGCGGCACGCAGATCACCGAGTCGCTGACCGCGCTCGATCAGATTCCCGGACTCTCGATCGACTGGTTCACCGTCGATTACGACGACCACATTGCAGGCCAGTCGCTGGGGAACCCGGCCGATCGCGGCATCGCGGGCCTCACCGTGGTGGCCGTTGTGCGCGGCGAATCCGCCAACCCGGCCCCCGCTGCCGACTTTAAGGTTTTTCCCGGCGACACCCTCGTGGTCGCCGGCTCGCCGGAAAAGGTGGCGAAAGCCTTCGCCTTCTTCCGCACAGGCGCTGTGAAGCCGAAAGCCGTCGACGCTCCGCCCGGAACCTAACGCATGTCGGTCGGCGAAGATCTTCTGACCCTCGGCCTGCTGCTGGTCGTTGCCTACGTTCTGGGGCGACTGGCCAAGCTCATCGGCTTGCCATCGATTCCGGTTTATATGGTCGTTGGTCTTCTCGCGAGCCCGCATTCGGGATGGTTCCCGCTCGATTTCCACTCGGGTGACATCGAGCTGATCGCCGTCTTCGGGCTGATTCTGCTTCTGTTCAGTCTGGGGCTTGAGTTCGACCAAGAAGAGTTCTTCGACAACGCCGGCAAGTTGCTGATCTCGGGCGGCTCCTATGTGTTGATCAACATGGGCCTGGGCTTCGCCTTCGGCATGATGGTCGGCTGGGGCACCCGTGAGGCGCTCGTCATTGCCGGCATGACCGGCACCTCGTCGAGCGCGATCATCACCAAGCTGCTGATCGAGCTGCGCCGCCTCGCCAACAAAGAGACGCCCATGATTCTCGGCGTGACGGTGGTCGGCGACATCTTTATCGCCATCTACCTCGCCATCGTCTCGGTTGTGCTGAGCGGTAAGACCGAGGTGTGGCCGATTGTGCTGCAACTCGGCATCGCCTTCCTCTTTCTCATCGTCATGTTCTCGCTCGCCCGGTGGGGCGGCAAAGTCGTCTCGCGTCTGGTGCGCACGAAAGATGACGAACTGTTTACGATTCTGTTCTTCGGCCTGGCCGTGCTCTTTGCCGGTATCGGCGAAATCATCGGTGTGACGGATGCGATCGGCGCGTTCCTGATCGGTGTGGTTCTCGGCGCGAGCACGTATCGGGCCAAGATCGAGCGAGTGGCTGTTCCACTGCGCGATGTGTTCGCCGCGTTCTTCTTCTTGAACTTCGGGCTGGCTCTCAACGTGGCGGAGTTCGGTTCCGTCATCCTCGTCGTGGTGATCGCCGTGGTGATGACATTCGTACTCAACCTGGTCTCGGGCATGCTTCTGGCGAGGCTCAAT
The DNA here is from genome assembly GCF_013410665.1 of Leifsonia psychrotolerans. Taxonomy (NCBI): domain Bacteria; kingdom Bacillati; phylum Actinomycetota; class Actinomycetes; order Micrococcales; family Microbacteriaceae; genus Glaciibacter; species Glaciibacter psychrotolerans. The sequence continues at coordinate 3,708,405 of NZ_JACCFM010000001.1, forward strand.
CAGATGGGTATCGTCGAGGGCATGAATGCGGCCGGCATCCTCGTGAATCGCGGCGAATTCACGCTGATTCTGGCAACCCTGTCGATCGGCGCCGGCCTCGATCACCGTCTGCAACCGTTCGCCGGTCTGTATGTGCTCACGATGGCCGTGCTCGGTCCACTGTTCGCCTCGAACTCCGAGCGGATCGGCGGCGCCCTGCGCGGCAAGAAACGCACTCCGCCCCGCCGCGCGGCGCTGCGCAACCCGATGCTCGAGGAGGAGATCGCCCTGGTCGAGGCCGCGACGGCCGGGCAGCGTGCCGGATCGCGTGACGACATCGATCGTGCGGTTACGCGCGTCGTCGACACTGCGCATGCCACGGATGCCGCAGCCGACCGAGCCAACACCCAGCCGGTTGATCCTATGATCGACTTCATTACCGACAACCGCCCACCGCGTCAGACGGATCAGGGCGAGCACCAAGGGGACTATTCGTGATTCGTATGATGGTGCGCCCCCGCTGGGTTGCCGCGCTTCTGCTCTGCCTGGCCATCGCCGCCGGATTCGCGCTCCTGGGACAATGGCAGCTCGATCGTGCGATCGCCTCGGGCACCGTCGTCGAGCGCACCACCGAGACCGCGGTGCCCCTGGCTGACCTTGTGCAACCCGACGGGCCGCCGCAGTCCGTGGCGAACGGCCACAAGGTGACACTGACTGGTTCGTACGTGTCCGGCGACGAGCAGATCATCGCGAAGCGGCTGAACGCCGGTGAGAGCGGTTTCTGGGTGGTCAGTCACTTCGTCGACTCGGCTGGTGCGAGCATCGCTGTCGCCCGCGGCTGGGCTCCGACGCTGAAGGCGGCCCAGGCCGCGGAGAAAGAGTTGCAGGTCCACGCGGCAGTGCAGATCGAGCTGGCTGGGCGGTTCGTTGAGGCCGAGGCTCCCGTTGTGCCCGCCGACGGCCACGATCCGCACGAGATGACCACTGTCGCCCCCGCTGCACTCATTAATCTGTGGCCTGGTTTCAACGAGCAGCCTGTGTATTTCGGATTCATCGTCGACGAACTGGCCGCACCCGGCCTCGCCGTCATCGATGCGCCCGCTCCGGTCGACGAGGTCGAACTCAACTGGCTCAACGTGTTCTACGCCCTGGAGTGGGCCGTCTTCGCCGGGTTCGCCGTATTCCTCTGGTTCCGGTTGGTGAAAGATGCCGTCGAGCGTGAAGAAGAGTTGGCCGAACTCGCCGCGGTGGCCGCCGCGAACGAGGCGATCACCCAGAAATAGCCACGTAGACTTGGCCTATGCCACTTGCACCTAAGCCCGCCGATATTCCCAGGATCCCCGGTGCACTCCGGCTCTACCAGGTGGCATCCGTCATCACTGGTGTTTTCTTGCTGCTGCTCTGCGCGGAAGTGATTCTTAAGTTCATCTTCGGGTATGAGATTGAATTGGGCGGCGCCTTCGGCTTCCTCGCCCTCGTTCCGAGCGGCACCGTGACCGCGGTGAACCTGAGCACGGGCATCCTGATCGCGCACGGTTGGTTCTATGTGCTGTACCTTTTCGCCGACTTCCGTCTGTGGAGCATGATGCGCTGGCCGTTCTGGCGCTTCGTGCTCATCGCACTCGGCGGCGTCGTGCCCACACTTTCCTTCTTCGTCGAGGTGCGCGTCGCCCGGCAGGTGAAGGCTTTCCTGGCTGCCCGTGAGGGCTCCGCAACCATCGAAACCGTGCAGGAGGCCCGCGCGTGAGCGTGACCGAACAAACCATCGCCCGTCCTGTGCTCGTCGTCGACTTCGGCGCGCAGTACGCGCAGTTGATCGCACGGCGCGTGCGCGAGGCATCCGTCTACTCGGAGATCGTGGCTCACACGATCACCGCGGCGGAGGTGCAGGCGAAGAACCCGATCGGCCTCGTGCTATCGGGCGGGCCGTCGAGCGTCTACGCCGAGGGTGCGCCGAGCTTCGACGCCGCGATTTTCGATCTCGGCATTCCGGTGCTGGGTATTTGCTATGGCTTCCAGGTGATGGCCACCGCCCTCGGCGGCGAGGTCTCCGAGACCGGCGCCCGTGAGTATGGCGCGACTCCGGTCACCGTGACCGACGACAGCAACGCGTTGCTCGCCGGCCAGCCGGCCGAGCAGACCGTGTGGATGAGCCACGGCGACTCGGTCTCGAAGGCGCCGGAGGGCTTCACCGTTCTCGCCTCGACCGAATCGACCCCGGTCGCCGCGTTCGCCAACGACGAGCGCAGGCTCTACGGCGTGCAGTGGCACCCCGAGGTGAAGCACTCCGAGCACGGCCAGCACGTGCTCGAGAACTTCCTGCACCGCGCCGCCGGCATCCCCGCCGACTGGAACAGCGGCAACGTGATCGCCGAGCAGGTCGCCCGCATTCGCGAGCAGGTCGGCACCGGCAAGGTCATCTGTGGTCTGTCCGGTGGAGTCGACTCCGCCGTCGCCGCAGCGATCGTGCACAAGGCCGTCGGCGACCAGCTGGTCTGCGTCTTCGTCGACCACGGTCTGCTGCGTCAGGATGAGCGTCGCCAGGTTGAAGAAGACTATGTCGCCGCCACCGGCGTGCGCCTGGTCACGATCGACGCCCGTGAGCAGTTCATCAACGCCCTCGCCGGAGTCAGCGACCCTGAGACCAAGCGCAAGATCATCGGCCGCGAGTTCATTCGTTCGTTCGAGCAGGCTCAGGCCGACCTCGTCGCCGAAGCCGCAGCCACCGACGGCGACCCGATCCGGTTCCTCGTGCAGGGCACGCTTTACCCGGATGTCGTCGAGTCCGGCGGCGGAAGCGGCACCGCGAACATCAAGAGCCACCACAACGTCGGTGGACTGCCCGAAGACCTGCAGTTCGAGCTCGTCGAGCCGCTGCGCACCCTGTTCAAGGATGAGGTGCGTGCGATCGGTTCCGAGCTGGGTCTGCCCGACGTCATCGTGCAGCGCCAGCCGTTCCCTGGCCCCGGACTCGGCATCCGTATCGTCGGCGAGGTCACGCAGGAACGTCTCGACCTGCTGCGCAAGGCGGATGCGATCGCTCGCGCCGAGCTGACCGCCGCCGGGCTGGACCGCGAGATCTGGCAGTGCCCGGTCGTGCTGCTCGCCGACGTGCGTTCGGTGGGCGTGCAGGGCGACGGCCGCACCTACGGCCACCCGATCGTGCTGCGCCCGGTCTCGTCGGAAGACGCCATGACCGCCGATTGGACCCGCCTGCCGTACGACGTGCTCGCGAAGATCTCGAACCGCATCACGAACGAGGTCGACGGGGTCAACCGCGTCGTGCTCGACGTCACGTCGAAGCCGCCGGGAACCATCGAATGGGAGTAGGTCGTTCGGGCGGGCAGTAAGTTTTTTGCTTCGCCGTCACAACGACAACAGGGCCAGGCTCGGTGTGCAGTAGTGGGATTCACTCGCACACCGGGCCCGGCCCTTTTTCGCGCCTTCCCACGGGGTGCGAGACGTGAGAGATGAAAGCGTCTGTTCTGCTCAGTGCAGGCTGCCCGAACTCCAGGGACGCGGTTGTGCGTCTCCAGGATGCGCTGGACCAGGTTGTCGGCCGGGGTGTTCGCGGGGATGGTCGCCTGGAAGTTCACTGAACCCGCAGCGTTGGCGGTCGCGGTGCCGAGCACGACGGGGTCGGAGTGGAGTTCGAAGCGCACTTGGCAGCCCGGGGTGAAGTCGGTTCCGGAGATGGTGAGGCCGTGGCCGGCGACGACGGTGGAAGCAAGAGAGACGCCGCGGGAACGAGAGGTGTGGCCAGGATCGTACGACCAGAGGCAGAGTGACGTTTCGCTTTCGGTAGTTGCTCATTGACGGCGTCGACCAGTTCGTCGTGGCACACGTGCCTTCCAGCCATCGTGCCGCGTGCACCCGACACGGGCGATATCGTGCGGATCAGACGCCGCGCTCAGCGTGCGCCTCCTGTCGGCGCTGCCGTCGCTCACCCTTATCTGTGAAGCCCGCAGGCGACTCCGGCCGAGCTCTTTTCGATTGCAGAACCCGAATCGCTCCGAGCGTGACGCAGAAGGGCCGGCTCCAACGGAGCCGGCCCTTCTAAGTGAATCGGGTGAGCGTTAGTCGCGCAGAATGGCGAACAGACGCAGCAGCTCGACGTAAAGCCAGACGACGGTCACCATGATGCCGAAGGCACCGCTCCACGCGAACTTGCGCGGGGCGCGGTTGGTGACGCCGCGCTGGATGAAGTCGAAGTCCAAAACGAGCGAGTACGCGGCCATCACGACGGCGAGCAAACCGATGACGACACCGAATGGAATGCTGGTGCCGGGAATGTCTTGGCTGCGCATTCCGAACGCACCGGACGTGCCGCCGAAGACCATCATTCCGACGTTGATCAGCGAGAAGACCAGGTAACCGACCATGGCGATGAGGAAGACCTTCGTGGCCTTCTTCGACGCACGGATCTTGCCACTCTTGAACAGCGCCAGGGTCACACCGACAACGACGAGCGTGGCCAGAACGGCCTGCACGACGACGCCGCCCCACATCTGCTCGAAGATAAAGGAGATCCCACCGACGAAGAGGCCCTCAGCGGCGGCGTAACCAACGATCAGGCCCGGCGACGGCTCCTTCTTGAACGTGTTGACCAGGCCGAGTACCAGTCCGACGATGGCGCCGATCATGGGCAGTGCGGGCACGGCCGGGGTCAGCATCCAGCCGACGACGGCGGCAACGACCAGCACGGCGAAGCACAGCGCGGTCTTCGCGATGGTGTCTTCGTAGGTCATCCGGTCGGTGTCCTGCGCGCCCGCCGACGGGGCGTTGTACATCTGCTGCAGGTCGTCTTCGGAAAGCGTCTTGGTCGTGGCCAAGGCGCCGGGGGCGTTGAACGCCGGGTTGCGCGAAAACGCGGGGTTGGACGTTGCCATGGTGTCAGGCTCTCATTCAACTGGGGGACGGAGTCGTGCCGATAACCGACACAGACTCCAATCTATCTGAGAGGACGTTCAGGTTTGCTGAGGATCCGCCGAATGCCGTTCCTCCGCGGAGACGGCATCCGATGCGCGTAGCCCGCGGTGGCGCGAGATCCGGCGAGCTAGCCACGCGGATGCCACGACGACGGCCGTGCAGATCAGCACTGCCGGGGCTGTTGCGGCGTTGCCGTGCATCGCCGCTTTGATCCACACGCTGGCGGCGATGGGAAAGAGCACGGTGAGATACGCCGTCGGTGGCCGCTGCCGCACGAACAGCCATGCCGTCAGCAGAACGGCAAACGCGCCCATGAAGTCGGTGCCGGCAACCGGCACCAATCCTGAAATCATGCACGGCACCACGACGAGAAGCCGGCGCCAGAGCGCGCCGGGAAGCACGAGCCAACCCATCGCCTGCAGGATCGGACCGATCAGCAGAAACCAGAGGTTGAACGTGCTGGTGAGTGTCGTGATCGCTACTCCCAGCACGATGGCAGCGAGGCCGAGAACAGTGCGGGGGAGGTACCGCCCCCAGCGCAGAGCGCAGTTGCGTGTTGGTTCGATCCAGAGACTCACAGCACCGATTGTGGCAGGCTCACGACTACCCTGGGGGAATGACCAAGCATGCACCGTCGCATCCGCTCATCATCGGGCACCGTGGCGCGTGCGGATATCGTCCGGAACACACGCGCGCAGCCTACGAACTCGCGTTTGCGTTGGGCGCGGATGCCGTCGAACCCGACGTCGTCGCAACACGGGACGGTGTGCTTGTCATCCGACACGAAAACGAGATCTCGGGCACGACTGACGTCGCAGATCACGCGGAGTTCAAGGAGCGGCGCACGACGAAGCGCATCGACGGTGCCGAACTGACCGGCTGGTTCACGGAAGACTTCACCTGGGCCGAACTCTCGACGTTGCGTGCCCGCGAACGCCTACCCGGTCTTCGCAAATCGAGCGCCAGTTTCGACGGAGACTATCCGATTATTCGCCTGCGAGACCTCTTCGAGATCATCGACGAAGCCGCCGTTGACGCCGTACGTCCGCTCGGAATGGTCGCCGAGATCAAACATCCCACGTACTTTGAATCGATCGGGCTGCCGCTTGACGAACTCTTTGCAGCCGAGGTGAATGAGGCCGGCTGGAACGAGGGCGACGGCCGACTGGTGATTGAGAGCTTCGAACAAAGCGTTCTCAAACAGGTCTATTCCCGCGGCATCTATGGCAAACGGGTCTACCTCATCGAGGCGAGTGGCAAGCCTTATGACCAGGTAGCGCAGCACGGCAGCGCCGCCGCGAGCTACGCCGACACACTGACCGAAGCCGGTCTCTACGGGCTGGCCGGGCAGGTCGACGGGATCAGCGTCGACAAAGCGTTGATTGTCGAGACGGATGCCGCGGGAGCAGTGATCGGTGCCTCCGAACTCGTCGACAGCGCCCACGCCGCGGGGCTTGAGATCTACTGTTGGACGCTGCGGCCCGAGAACAAGTTTCTGGCGAAGTCGTTTCGCTCAAGCACGGTGGCAGCCGAGTTCGGCGCCTGGCAGAGCGAGTTCGGCTTGATCATGCGAACCGGCATCGACGGGGTATTCGCCGATCACCCCGACCTGGCGCTCGCGGTGCGCGACGGCCTCTGAGCCTGGATTCGTGCCGAGGGCGGCACGTGCGCGGACTCCGAGCCGTGTGTCAGCGGCACCGCCTAGAATTGGGACCAAATGACGACACTCTTCGACCCCGATTCCCCGCCCACGAATCAGGCCTCAGCTGTGCCCATCATCCTTGATTCCTCCGGACAGCTTCTCGGCGACGATGCCTCCCTGCTCGACGGTCTGAATCCGCAACAGCGCATCGCCGTGGAGTACCGTGGCCCAGCGTTGCTGATCATCGCTGGTGCCGGCTCCGGTAAGACCAGCGTGCTCACCCGCCGCGTCGCCAGCTTGATCGACAGCCGCGAGGCGTGGCCGAGTCAGATTCTTGCGATCACCTTCACCAACAAGGCCGCGGCCGAGATGCGTGAGCGTGTGCAGGCCCTTTTGGGGCAGGGCGCGAACGGTATGTGGATCTCGACCTTCCATTCCTCGTGTGTGCGCATTCTGCGGCGTGAGGCAGAGAAGGCCGGCCTGGGTGCCAACTTCAGCATCTACGACTCGTCAGACACCAGGGTCACCCTGAAGCGCATCATCAAGGGGCTCGACGCGGACTCCCTGGGCTTCACACCCGCCAACGCCTCGGCCAAGATCTCGAAGCTCAAAAACGAACTGGCCGACGCCGACTCGTACGCCCGCAACGCCAACATGAGCGACCCGCAAGAGGTCATGTTCGTCGAGATCTTCCGGCAGTACACGCGTCGACTGCGCGATGCCAGTGCCCTCGACTTCGACGACCTGATCGGCGAAACGGTCTACCTGTTTCGGGCTTTCCCCGACGTCGCAGCGCGCTACCGGCGCCAGTTCCGGCACATTCTGGTCGACGAATACCAAGACACCAACCACGCCCAATACTCCCTCATCCGTGAGCTCACGCGCCCGGTCACCGCGGCGCTCGCCGAAGACATGGAGGCCCAAGGCCTGCACGTGCGCAACCTGCAGGATGCGACGGGTGCGATTCCCGGGGCTTCGCTCACCGTGGTGGGCGACTCTGATCAGTCCATCTACGCCTTCCGTGGCGCCGACATTCGTAACATCAGTGAGTTCGAGCGTGACTTTCCCGGCGCGAAGGTGGTGCTGCTCGAGCAGAATTACCGCTCGACGCAGAACATCCTCTCGGCCGCGAACGCCGTGATCAGTCACAACTTCGATCGTAAAGACAAGAAGCTCTGGAGCGCCGACGGCCCCGGCGAGAAGATCGTCGGCTACACCGCCTACTCGGGTCATGATGAGGCCCAGTTCGTCGCCGACGAGATCGAGGCACTGCATGCCACCGGTACGGCCTACCGCGACATGGCCGTGTTCTATCGCACCAACGCGCAGACTCGAGCGCTCGAAGAGATCTTGGTGCGGGCGGCAGTGCCCTACCGCGTCGTCGGCGGTACCAAGTTCTACGAGCGCGCCGAGATCAAAGACGCCCTGGCCTACCTGATCGCGGTCGCAAACCCGGCCGATGAACTGGCGTTGCGGCGCATCCTGAACACCCCCAAGCGCGGCATCGGCCCCACCACCGAGACCGCCCTTCTCAGTTTTGCCGAAGCGAACGAGATCTCCTACCGCCAGGCCATGCGCGATGCCACCGCGCTCGGCCTCGGGCCGAAGGTCACGGGGTCGATTCTGCAGTTCGCCAGCTTGCTCGATGAGGCCGCGTTGAAGCTCGACCCTGAAAACCCGGCTGGTGTGGCCAACGTCTCCGAGGTGCTGACCTTCGTTCTCGAACAGAGCGGTCTTCTCACGGGCCTGCGCAACAGTCGCGACCCGCAAGACGAGGCGCGGGCCGAGAACATCGAAGAGTTCATTGCCCAGACGAAAGACTTCAACCGTGAGAACCCCGACGGGGGATTGGTCGACTTTCTTACTCAGGTGTCTCTCGTCGCCGCAGCCGACGATCTCGACGACGAGTCGGGAACGGTGTCGCTCATGACGCTGCACACCGCGAAGGGCCTCGAATACGACGCCGTGTTTCTCACCGGTGTCGAAGAAGGTTTGTTGCCCCACCAGATGTCGGCGGGCGAACCGGGCGGCCCGGCCGAGGAACGCCGCCTGTTCTACGTGGGAATTACGAGGGCGAAGAAACGGCTCTACCTCTCACTCGCGATGACCCGCGCGCAGTTCGGCGACGTGAACGTGGCAATGCCGAGCCGCTACCTGCAAGAAATTCCGGCCGAGTTGATCGAGTGGAAGCAGTCGCCGGGCATGGCGAACTCCCGCGGTGGAACCCAGCCGCGCGCCCTGAATGCCCGCCGTGACGGTTACGGCGGCGGCTTCAATGCACGAGGCGGCGGCAACCGGACCGACATCCCACCCGGGCTGCCGCCGGCACCCAAGCCGAAGACCGAATGGGCGAACCGCATTACGGCGCAGGTTCGCGACAACGGTGACTTGACGCTCGAGGCGGGCGACCGCATCCGCCACGTCGATTTCGGTGACGGCCGAGTGAATCAAGTCACCGGAGAGGGAACCAAGCGCATCGCGCATGTGCAGTTCGACACCTCGGGTGCCAAGAAGCTGCTGATCAAGGTTGCGCCGATCGAGAAGATCTAATGTCGGCCGCGCCGGGTGACGTCCACCCGCCGAGTCGGCCGGAGTCGCTGGCGGAGTGGGCGAAGAACCTGCGCCGGCTCGACTTCGAGGTGGCCACCCGCGCGGCACTCGCAACCGCCGTGCCGTTGATCGTGCTCGTGGCGCTCGGGCGCATCGACTGGGCGGCCTGCGCTTCGTTCGGCGCGATGACGGCGCTATACGGGCGTGCCGAGCCCTACCGCACCCGGGTGCGCACGGTGGGCGTCGCCGCCTGTGGTCTGCTGGTGAGCATCGCTCTGGGTGTGAGTATGGCCGCTGCCGGTGCCTCGCTGCCAGTGCTGGCCGTCGGGCTGTTGGTCGTCATCACTGCAGGCATGCTCCTCTCCGCGGTTTTCGGATTGTTCCCGGCCACAGCGATCTTCTTTGTTTTCGCCTACACGGTGTGTTCCCAAGCGCCGACGCCCAGTAGCGAGGTGCTGCCCCGAATGATTGTGGCCGTGATCGCCACCGCGTTCGCGTTCGCGCTCACCATGTCGGGATGGTTCATCCGGAAGGCCGCGGCTGACGCACCGGCCGGGTTGTTCAAGCCGCTGCCGCGTCACCCGCGCGTGCGAGTGGCCGCTGTGCGTGACGGCCGGGTGTGGCTGGCCATCGTGCAAAACCTCGTGGGCGTACTGATCGCCGGAGGGCTGGCCATCCTGGTGGGCATTGGCCATCCGTATTGGGCGGTGGTCAGTGTGGTGGCGGTGATGCCGCCTCCGGGCGCGACGCATTCGACGGCGCGGGCGATTCATCGCATCATCGGCACGGCGCTCGGCGTCGTCGTGACGGGCCTGCTGCTGTTGCCCGGACCATCCGTCGCGGTGCTGATCACGATCATCGCCGTCGGCCAGTTTGGCGCCGAGATCCTCGTCAGCCGACACTATGGCGCGGCTCTGCTCTTCATCACACCGCTTGCCCTGGCCGTTGCGCATCTTGCCTCGCCCGTGCCGGTGCAAACCTTGCTGGTCGACCGGGTCGTCGAGACCGCTCTCGGCGGCGGCGTCGCGATTCTGATCGTGCTGCTCACCCGCTGGACCATGCCGCTTGTTGCGGCAGGGCGACGAGCGTAGCGTGGCGTGCGAACAGCGATTCTTTCCAGACCACGGAGGCGACGACGATGCCAAGTGACCCCGAGGGACTGTGGCCGCAGCCGCCGGATCCCACTCGAAAGGGACGTGACGAAGAGCGTGAAATCGATGACGTCGATGAGATTCCGGATGTGGAAGAAGCCGTCGTCGGTGAACCGGAACGCGGTATCGATGCCGACGATCGAATCGTCGAAGAACTCGACGAATTCGAGCCCTGAACTCGTCTGGACCTCCACCTGATCCGGGGGTAGCGTCGGGTTTATGAGCGACATCAACGACCGGCATGACGACGAGTGGCGTGCCCACGCCCTCGCCTCGAGCCTGATCACAACGCAGGCCATCACCGTGATCTCCACGAGCGGCGACGCGGAGTTTGAGCGCGACGAGACGAATCAGCGAAGTACCGACTGACGAATCGTTGCCCGGGGTGCCGAGGTACGAATTAGGCTCGTCGTCGACGTTGAATAAGCAGCCAGATCGCACGCCAGCCAAGCAGAAATACGCCGAGAACGAGGGTCGTCACAATGGCGAAACTCAGCTGAACACCCTGACCCGCGACGAGGCGAAGGATCAGCCCGCCCGCGACAGTGATGAGCCAGATGCCGATGCCCGTCCCGAGGATCTGGCGCGGGTGTCGCCAGGCGCGCAGTGCGACCCAGCCGAGCGTGAGAGCGACCAGAAACGGCCACGCCGTGGTCACGACGCCGGCCAGGCCTTCGTTGTGGCTGGCTCGTCCGATGAGCACGAAGGCCACAACGAGCACAAGGTCGAGTGCGCCAGAGACGATGACGGAGGCTGTGGCTGATCGATGGGAGCTCATGACTCCAGCCTATTGACATCCTGCCCTCTCACTCAGGAGGTAGAGTTTTACTGCGGCCAGTGTCTCTTGACGTCAAGCTATTTTTCGCCGAGACGGCCTGTGCCCTCCCACTCACCATGCACGAACGCTCAGACGCGGATTGGAACAGCAGCGTGGATCTTTACGAATACCAGGCCAGAGACCTGTTTGAAGAGTATGGTGTCCCGGTTCTTCCGGGCATCATCGCGGACACCCCCGAGGAGGTGCGTGCAGCTGCCGAGAAGCTCGGCGGTGTTGTGGTCGTGAAGGCCCAGGTCAAGGTCGGCGGCCGCGGCAAGGCCGGCGGAGTCAAAGTTGCCAAGACTCCGGATGACGCAGAGGCCGCAGGCCGCGCCATTCTCGGTCTCGACATCAAGGGTCACACCGTCAACCGCGTGATGGTCGCCGGTGGCGCCCGCATCGCGCAGGAGTTCTACTTCTCGGTGATGCTCGACCGCTCCAACCGCTCCTACCTCTCGCTCGCCAGCTACGAAGGTGGCGTCGAGATCGAGGTTCTCGCCGTCGAGAAGCCTGAAGCTCTTGCCCGCGTGGCAGTCGACCCGAACGCTGGAATTGACCTGGACAAGGCCCGCGAGATCGCGGTTGCCGCGAAGTTCCCGGCCGAGCTGATCGAGAAGGTTGCCCCCGTCTTCGTGCAGCTCTACAACGTCTACACGGGTGAAGACGCGACGCTCGTCGAGGTCAACCCGCTCGTTCTCACCGAAGAAGGCGACATCATCGCCCTCGACGGCAAGGTCACGCTCGACGAGAACGCCGGCTTCCGTCACCCGAAGCACGCCGCTCTCGAAGACGCTGCTGCTGCAGACCCGCTCGAGGCCAAGGCCAAAGAGAACGACCTCAACTACGTCAAGCTCGACGGTGAAGTGGGTGTCATCGGAAACGGCGCAGGCCTCGTCATGTCGACACTGGATGTCGTTGCGTACGCCGGTGAGAATCACGGTGGCGTGAAGCCGGCCAACTTCCTCGACATCGGCGGCGGAGCATCCGCTGAGGTCATGGCCGCCGGTCTCGACGTCATCCTCGGCGACCCACAGGTCAAGAGCGTCTTCGTCAACGTTTTCGGTGGCATCACCGCCTGTGACGCTGTTGCCCACGGCATCGTCGGCGCTCTTGCCGAGCTCGGCGCTGCGGCAAACAAGCCCCTCGTTGTGCGCCTCGACGGCAACAACGTCGAAGAAGGCCGTCGCATCCTCGCCGAGGCGAACCACCCGCTTGTCACTCTGGCGGCCACCATGGACGAGGGTGCCGACAAGGCCGCCGAACTCGCCAACGCCGCCCGCTGATCGAGCCTGTCGAGATCAAGGAACAAGGAAAAAATATATGTCAATCTTCCTCAACAAGGACTCCAAGGTCATCGTGCAGGGCATCACCGGCGGTGAGGGTACCAAGCACACCGCCCTCATGCTGAAGGCCGGTACCCAGGTCGTCGGTGGCGTCAACGCTCGCAAGGCTGGCACCACTGTCGTGCACGGCGACGTGGAGCTGCCCGTCTACGGAACCGTCGCCGAGGCGATGGAAAAGACCGGCGCGGATGTCTCCATCGCGTTCGTTCCGCCGGCATTCACCAAAGACGCAGTGATCGAGGCCATCGACGCCGAGATCCCGCTGCTCGTCATCATCACCGAGGGCGTTCCGGTTCAGGACTCGGCTGAGTTCTGGGCCTACAACAAGGCCAAGGGCAACAAGACCCGCATCATCGGCCCGAACTGCCCCGGCATCATCACGCCCGGTGAGGCGCTCGTCGGCATCACGCCGGCGACCATCACCGGTAAGGGCCCGGTCGGACTCGTCTCGAAGTCGGGCACCCTGACCTACCAGATGATGTACGAACTGCGCGACCTCGGCTTCTCGACCGCGATCGGCATCGGTGGCGACCCCATCATCGGCACCACGCACATCGACGCTCTCGAGGCGTTTGAGAACGACCCCGAAACCCTCGCCATCGTCATGATCGGCGAGATCGGTGGCGACGCCGAAGAGAACGCCGCTGCCTACATCAAGGCGCACGTCACCAAGCCGGTCGTCGGCTACGTGGCCGGCTTCACCGCGCCCGAAGGAAAGACCATGGGCCACGCCGGGGCCATCGTCTCCGACGGAGCAGGCACCGCACAGGGCAAGAAGGAGGCCCTTGAGGCCGCCGGAGTCAAGGTTGGCAAGACGCCAAGCGAGACCGCTACTCTGCTGCGTGAGGTTCTCGCCGCACTGTAACGATGCATTAATCACGGGCCCATCGGATTCAATCTGGTGGGCCCGTCTGCGTGCACGTCGTGCATTCGAAACTGCCTGATGACAGCGGCCGGAACGGGGTCGATACTGAGGCCATGCAAGAAATATTTGAAACAGCGCTCATCGTGTGGGTGATCGTCGGTGTCGTCCTCGGGCTCTCGGCCGTCATCGCTTTGGCGAGGGCGCCGTACCGTAAGAAAAAGTAGGAGCACATTTTAACCGGCGCTGCTGCCGTCAGCGCTGCCCTCCGGGCACAGGATGCGCAGAATGGTCGACCGAAGCGGTGTGCGGCGGTGCAGAGGGCGGGCGTACGGCGGGACTCACGGCGGCACTCACGGCGGGACTCACGGCGGCACTCACGGCGGGGGAGCCGACGGATGACGCAGCTGCAGGTAAGCTCGAAAGCCGAATGAACCGCACAACGACAGCCCTGCTCGCCGCGCTCGAGGCGCTGATCGTCGTCGCCATCGGCGTGGGGATCGCGCTCGTCCCGCTGACGATTCTCTGGGCGACGCATTTCGAACTCGCCGTCGACTGGAGCATGTTCTGGCAGGCGGCCGCAAATGTGTGGCTGCTCGGCAATGGAGTCGATCTGAGCGTCACGCTCCCCGCCGTACTCAGCGCCCCACTCGGCTTGCCCGGGGCCGAGGCACCATTCGGCCTCACCATCGCGCTACTTGGGTTCACCGTCCTGGCCGTGGCGCTGGGCGTGCGAACCGGCATCCGTGCGATCGAGACCCCGCACCCGCTCGTGGGAGTACTGGCGGCCACGCTGAGCTACGCGGTCTTCGCCACGTTGATCACGTTGTCCGCGGTCAGCGCCGTTGTGACGCCGTCGCTCGTGCAGGGCATCGTGCTGCCGACACTGATTTATGCCGCAGGAGTCCTCCTCGGCGCGACGGGACTGTTCGGCCGAGGCGTTGGCGCCACTGATACGTCGTCGCGCGCCGGCAGCGGCCTGCCGACAGGTCCGTTGCTGGGGGTGCCGAACGTCGTGCGTGAACGCTACCGTGCACTGCCCCTGGTGTGGCGGTCGGGGGCCGCAGAGGCCGTGCGCGGTGGCATCGCGGCAACAACCCTGTTGATCGGCGTCGCCGCCGTCACCCTCACCGTGCTCGTGTTCGCGAACTTCGCAACGGTGATCGGGCTCTACGAGGCGTTGCAGGCGGGAATCATGGGCGGCGTCACATTGACACTCGCACAGCTGGCGATTCTTCCGAACCTGGTGCTGTGGGTTGTCTCGTGGTTCGTCGGCCCCGGTTTCGCGATCGGCGCGGGCAGCTCGGTGTCCCCCCTCGGCACATCGCTCGGTGTCATTCCCGGGCTGCCGATCTTCGGCGCGTTGCCGCACGGAACACTCGCGTTCGGATTCCTCGGCCTCCTGATGCCGGTGCTCATCGGATTCCTCGCAGCCCGGCTCGTGCGCCGACGCTCAGACCGCCTCGGGCTGCCCGTGCCGTCGCTGTCGACGGCCCTCTACACCGGCGTCGGAACCGGAGTGGTCGCGGGAGTGCTTCTCGGCCTGGCGATGTGGGCTTCGGCCGGTTCATTCGGGCCGGGGCGTCTCGTCGAGGTCGGCCCGAACCCGCTCGTGGTGGGCGTTCTTGCGGCCGTTGAAATCGGGATTGCAGCCTGCCTCGGCATGTGCGCCGGCATCCGCAGACCCGACCGAAGCGCGTAAGGCCGACCGCGCGAGTTGCCGCAGACTGCCCCATACGGCGCATCGAAGGGACGATCTGCGGCAATTCACGGATGGCGTGGCGCGAGGCTCACCCCGACGATCGTGGCCGAATGCTCGAAGCGGTAGGCTCAGAGGGTGCTGTCACTGGTCGTCCTCATCTCTGGCGGAGGGTCGAACCTGCGCGCACTCCTCGAAGCGTCTGAAGACGCCGAATTCCCCGCGCGGGTGGTGGCCATCGGTGCCGACCGAGACGCGGATGGGCTCGCGCTCGGCGAAGAATTCGGCATCCCCACCTTCACAGTGCCCTACTCGTCGTTTCCCGATCGGGATGCCTGGGGCGACGAGTTGCTCGCCCAGATCCAGCAGTGGCAGCCCGACCTCGTAGTGCTCAGCGGGCTGATGCGGTTGGTGCCGTCGCGCGTCGTCGAGGCACTCTCGCCGCACCTGATCAACACGCATCCGGCCTACCTGCCCGAGTTTCCCGGAGCGCACGGGGTGCGCGACGCCCTCGCCGCCGGTGCGACCCAGACCGGTGCCAGCCTGATCGTTGTCGACAACGGTGTCGATGCCGGACCGATCATCGCGCAAGAACGGATTCCGGTGTTGCCCGGCGACACCGAAACCACCCTGCACGACCGCATCAAACCCGTCGAACGCCGTCTGCTCGTGCAGGCAGTGCTCGACATTGCCAACGGACACGTCGATCTCAAGGAGCTATCAAACGCATGAGCGGTCACACTAACGCCCAGAGCCTGTATCGCGAGAGGGACGTCGTCCCGATCACGCGCGCGCTGATCTCGGTCAGCGACAAAACAGGGCTGACCGAGTTGGCGAATGCCCTCGCCGCCGCCGGCGTCGAAATCGTCTCGACCGGCTCGACGGCGGCGACAATTCGTGCGGCCGGCCACGAGGTCACCGACGTCTCCACCGTGACCGGCTTTCCCGAGTCGCTCGACGGACGGGTCAAGACCCTGCACCCCGCCGTGCACGCCGGCATCCTCGCCGACCTGCGTCTCGAGGCGCACGAAGACCAGCTGCGTGACCTCGGCATCGCCGCGTTCGAACTCGTTGTGGTCAACCTCTACCCGTTCGTCGAGACCGTCGAATCCGGCGCCGCGCCGGCCGATGTGATCGAACAGATCGACATCGGCGGACCGGCCCTCGTGCGTGCATCCGCGAAGAACCACGCCAACGTGGCCATCGTGGTGGACCCCGAGGACTATGACGAGATCATCGACTCCATTCAGGCCGGGGGCACCACACTGCGCACCCGCCAGAAACTGGCCTCGCTCGCGTTCGAGCACACCGCCCACTATGACCTGTCGGTGTCCGCGTGGTTCACCGAGAATGTCTACGACCAGTGGGCCGGCGACGACGCCGAGCTGGGCGCCGAGATCCTCGACCAGTTCGACGCCATCCTGGGAAGCGCTGCCGACAGCGACCTCGAAGCCGAGATGGCGTTCCCCGACACCCTCGTGATCGAAACGCACCGCGGCAGCGTGCTGCGTTACGGCGAAAACTCGCACCAGGCCGCCGCTCTTTACCTCGGTGAAGGCGGAGCCGGCATCGCGCAGGCGTCCGTGCTGCACGGCAAAGAGATGTCGTACAACAACTATGTCGACGCGGATGCCGCAGTGCGCGCCGCATTCGACTTCGACGAGCCGGCCGTGGCCATCATCAAGCACGCTAACCCGTGCGGCATCGCAGTTGCCACTCCGACGGCGACGGATGCCATCGCATCCGCTCATCGCCGCGCCCACGACTGCGACCCCGTGTCGGCGTTTGGCGGCGTGATCGCGGCCAATCGCATCGTCACCCTCGCTATGGCCGAGGCCGTCAGCCAGATCTTCACCGAGGTGCTCGTCGCCCCGGGTTTCGAGGCAGACGCGTTCGAGCTGCTGAGTGCGAAGAAGAACATCCGCCTGCTCGAACTGCCGGAGGACTACCGTCGCAGCTCGATGGAATTGCGTCAGATCTCCGGTGGTCTGCTCGTGCAGGAGACCGACGCGTTTGACGAGTTCGACTCGTCGACCTGGCAGTGTGTTGCGGGCGACGAGGCCGACGAGGCCACCCGCGCCGACCTTGAGTTCGCGTGGAAGGCCTGCCGCGCCGTGAAGTCAAACGCCATTTTGCTGGCGCACGATGGGGCATCCGTCGGGGTCGGCATGGGGCAGGTCAACCGAGTCGACTCCTGCCACCTCGCCGTGAACCGTGCGGGTGAGCGTGCCGCCGGATCCGTCGCCGCATCCGACGCGTTCTTCCCGTTCGCCGACGGTCTACAGGTACTGCTGGATGCGGGTATCACCGCCGTCGTGCAACCCGGCGGTTCGGTGCGCGATGAGGAAGTCATCGCGGCGGCCACCGCTGCCGGTGTCACGATGTATTTCACCGGGGAACGCCACTTCTTCCATTGATCTCGTGGGTTTCATGGGCCTGTGCCCGTTCGAGTGTGATCATTCGAGCGGGCATGGGCCTTTTTGGTGCGTAGTGGTCTTGCGCTCGAGTCGCTGCAGCCCTAGGCTAAAAGGCTGCCTGAACCGGGCGGTCCAAGACGAGAATAGACGCGCCCAGGAGGCCAGCATGATGAAGACAGCCCAGCTTACGATCGCATCCGGTGCGAACAATGGCGCTGCCTTCGGCATTGCGTTCCGCGCCCACCCGCCGGTTTCGTCGTTTTCGCCCCGCTCGGTCTAACCGCAGAGCACTCACCGCGCGCAGCCGTGAGGCTGCAGTTGCTCCGGAGTAGACCGTTCCCCGCGAACGTGTCCGGCACCGGCATCCGTCTTCTCCACCTGTACCGACGTGCCACTCGACGTCGGCCTCGTCGATCGTCTACCGCCCCGCGGGTGCCACGTCCGCGCGGGGCAGAGCAGCACGAGAGACCAATCTCGCTGGGCCCGGCGGCACCTTTCGTGAAACCGCATCACCAATCCAGGAATCACTCTTGACCTCACTCATCACGCCAGAACATCCACCTCAACCTGAAGCGTCTGCGCCGCGGAAGAATACCTTCCAGACACTGCTGCGTCTCTACCCCTACGCCAAACCTGCCATGCCGCGTCTGTATCTCGGCATGGTGTCGGCGCTGCTTGCCAGCCTGGTCGCCCTGGCTATTCCGCAGGTGCTCGCCTGGTTGGTCGACGGCCCGCTCGCGCAGAAGGACCCCAGCCAGATCTGGCCAGCGGTGTGGATCGTGCTCGGCCTCGGCGTCGTAGAAGCCATCATGATCGCGCTGCGGCGCTGGTTCGTGCTGAACCCCGGCACGCACATCGAGGCCCGCATGCGCAACGGGTTGTACGCCCGGCTGCAAGATTTACCGGTCACTTTCCACGACCGGTGGCCGAGCGGCCAGCTGTTGTCGCGCGCGGTGAGCGACCTCAATCTCATTCGCCGCTGGATCTCATTCGGCCTGGTGCTGCTCGTGGTCAACTTCCTGACCATCATTGTGGGTTTCATCATTCTCGTGGTGATGAATTGGCTGCTCGGCGTCATCTTCCTGGTCTGCTCCATTCCGATCTGGATCTACGGCTATATCTTCGAAGAGAAATACTCGGTGATCGCACGCCGGAGCCAGGATCAGGCCGGCGACCTCGCGACGGCCGTCGAAGAGTCAGTGCACGGCATCCGTGTGCTGAAGGCTTTCGGTCGCGGCGGTCACGCAATGAAGAACTTCGCGTCGCAGGCAGAAGGCCTGCGGGGCACCGAGATCGAGAAAGCGCGAGCGATTGCCGGTATCTGGCTGTGGCTGTTGCTGGTTCCGGATGTTGCCTTCGCACTCTGCTTGGTAGCGGGCGTCTGGCTGTCCAGTCAGGGCCAGCTGAGCGTCGGCGAACTTGTCGCGTTCTTCGCCACGGCCACCGTGTTGCGTTTTCCGGTCGAGTCAATCGGGTTCCTACTGTCGATGACCTTCGATACCCGCACGGCCACCGACCGGTTCTTCGATATTCTCGATGCGCCGAACGATATCACCGACCCGAAAATACCGGTTTCGATCGCCGCCCCCGTGGGACGCCTGAGCTTCGAGAACGTGCACTTTCGCTACGGTGACTCACCGGAACGCTTCGACGACCTACTCAACGGAGTCGACCTGGTGCTCGAACCGGGCGAGACCATGGCGCTGGTGGGCCTGACCGGTTCGGGTAAGTCCACCCTGACCGCGCTGACCACCCGTCTCTACGACGTGACTGGCGGCCGGGTATTGCTTGACGGCGTCGACGTGCGGGACCTCAGTCGTGAGGAGTTGCGGCGACACCTCGCGATGGCTTTCGAAGACGCCACATTGTTCTCGGCATCGGTGCGCGACAATGTGCTGCTCGGACGAGCCGAGTTCGCCGAGCCCTCGGCTGAGGCGGATGCGGCGCTCGAAGAGGCACTGCGCATCGCGCAGGCCGGATTCGTCCATGACCTGCCCGAGGGCGTCGATACCAAAGTGGGCGAAGAGGGCATGAGCCTGTCGGGTGGCCAGCGTCAGCGGCTCGCCCTGGCCCGCGCCGTTGCGGCCAAGCCAGCCGTGCTGGTGCTCGACGATCCGCTGTCGGCACTCGACGTCGACACCGAGGCGCTCGTCGAGGCGGCGCTGCGCACCGTACTGGCTTCGACAACGGCCCTTATTGTGGCCCATCGCCCCTCGACGGTCATGCTGGCCGACCGGGTGGCGTTGCTTGAGAACGGCAGGATCACCGCTGTCGGCACGCACTCCGACCTGCTTCGCACCAGCGAGCACTACAGCTTCGTCATTTCCAGCCTGGCAGACGAAGAACGAAGAGAATCGATTCGAGAGGAGGATGCACGATGAGTGTGACCGGCGTACAGGGTGAAGAACGCAACGACTTCACCAAACAAGAAAGCCGTCAGATTCGTGCGCGTTCACTGCGCCTACTCGGTTCGCTGCTGCATCCGATGCGCGGCAAGGTCACTCTGGCCATGCTCGTGGTCGTCGTCTCCACGGCCGCTCAGGTGGCCGGCCCCGCGTTGATCGCATTCGGGATCGACAACGGCCTGCCCGCCTTGATGAAGCAGAACTGGATACCACTCGCCGCAACAGGCGGGATCTATCTGGTCACGGGCGTGATCGGTGCGCTCCTGATCGCCTGGTACACGGTCATGTCTGCGCGCATCAGCCAAGCGATTCTGATCGACCTGCGCAAGCGCATCTTTCTGCACACCCAGAAGCTGAGCCTAGAATTTCACGAGTCGTATACCTCCGGACGCATCATCTCGCGCCAGACCAGCGACCTCGACGCGATTCGCGAGTTGCTCGACTCGGGCATCAACCAGCTGCTGCAAGGCGTGCTTTACATGGTGTTTACCGCCATCGCACTGTTCAGCCTCGACGGCCTGAGCGGGCTCGTGTTGTTTGCCTCACTCATTCCACTCGCAATCCTCACCCGCTGGTTCCAGGTGCGCTCGCAGACGTTGTTCCGTACCTCGCGGGTGGCCTCGGCGCGCCTGATCGTGCACTTTGTCGAGACCATGACCGGTATCCGTGCGGTGAAGGCGTTTCGCAAAGAGAAACGCAACGAGAAGGAGTTCGGCTCACTGGTTGAGGACTACCGTGATGTCAACGGGCGGGTGATCCAACTGTTCGGAATCTTCGATCCTGGGCTCGTTCTGATCGGTAACGTCACGGTAGCCATCGTGCTGCTGGTCGGCGGATTCCGTGTCGTCGAAGGCCACCTGGCCATCGGTGCGCTGTTGGCTGCGCTGCTTTACACGCGTCGATTCTTCGACCCGATGGAGGAGATGGCGATGTTCTACAACTCCTACCAATCGGCTGCGGCAGCCCTCGAAAAGATCTCGGGTGTCCTCGAGGAACGACCGGGTGTGTCGGATCCGGTGAAGCCCGTCGATCTCTGGAAGGCCACAGGCGCCGTGCGCTTCGACGACGTGCAGTTCGCGTACACCGCCGATCGCGTGATTTTGCCGCACTTCACGCTTGACCTGCCGGCCGGGCAGACGATCGCTCTGGTCGGCTCGACCGGTGCGGGCAAGTCGACACTGGCCAAGCTGATCTCGCGGTTCTACGACCCGACGCAGGGCAGCGTGCAACTCGACGGCGTTGACCTGCGTGATCTGCACCCGAAGGATTTGCGCCGAGCCATCGTCATGGTGACGCAGGAGGCGTACCTGTTCAGCGGGTCAGTTGCCGAGAACATCGCGATTGGTAAGCCGGAGGCGACGAGAGACGAGATTCGCCGTGCCGCGACGGCCGTCGGTGCGCATGATTTCATTGAGGGGTTGCCGAACGGCTACGACACCGACGTGAATAAGCGGGGTGGGCGGGTCTCGGCCGGTCAACGTCAGCTTATTTCGTTCGCGCGTGCGTTCCTCGCCGACCCGGCTGTCCTCATTCTGGATGAGGCGACGTCGTCGCTCGATATTCCGAGTGAGCGTCTGGTGCAGGAGGCGTTGCAGACTCTGCTCGCCGACCGCACGGCAGTGATCATCGCGCACCGCTTGTCGACGGTGGCAATCGCTGACCGGGTTCTCGTGATGGAGCAGGGCACGATCATCGAGGATGGCACCCCCGATGAGCTCATCTCGGGATCTGGCCGCTTCGCCCAGCTGCATGCGGCCTGGCGGGACTCGCTGGTCTAGCTGAGCGGATGCGCAGTCGCCCGCGCCTCAGGAAGCGTGACGGCTCCGTCTCGGCGCGAGTCAGTCGCGGCGGTGTGAGTCAACCGCGGCGGTGGGTGTCGGTGCGGTGGCGGTTGGCGTCGCGCCAGGTGCGGCTCGGGTCGATCCAGGCCGGGGCTTTGACTTGGGGGCGGCCGTTGACCATGAGGATCTCCCAGCCGGAGGTTTCGATGGTGTGATGATGTCGCCAACACAACGCCACACCATTGTCGACTTCGGTGACGCCGCCTTTGCTCCAGGGGATCACGTGATGAAACTCGAGCCACTGTGTGGGGGCATCGCAGCCGGGAACGCCGCAGCCGCCGTCGCGGGCGAGGATCGCCCGGCGTTGGGCACGGTTGAACAGTCGTTGCGGATCGGTCAGCGTGAGAACCTCACCGTTCGGACCGAACAGAACCGTTTGGGTGCCTCCGGCACACATCATCTGGTCCACCGTGCGAAGCGAGATGGGGGCGTCGACGCCGTCGATCCAGCCGACACCGCGACCGGCTTCAATATCGTTCACGTTCACATGCACCACCACGGTCGGCGGTGCGCCACCAATGCTGGGAGTGTTATCGGCCTGAGCCAGCTGGGTGAACATGCCGCGCAGAATATCGGCCCGCTTCTCACCGGCGGTGCGGGTGTCGACGTCATCGAACTCGTGCCCGGGCGACCCGGGAAGAGGAGCCTCGGCTGAGGCTGGACCCTGACCGTGGTCGTCGTGGTCATGGTCATGGTCGTGGTCGTCGTGGTCGTGGTCGTGGTCGTGGTCGTGGTCGTCGTGGTCACGGTCGTGGTCGTGGTCGTGGTCGTGGTCGCGCTCGCGCTCGTCGTGCTCGTCGTGCCAGTCGCGGCCGTGCTCGTCGCTCAGGTTGTGGTCGTCGTTCAGGTCTTGTCCGTGTAGCTCGGAGCGGTCGTCGCGGGCCTGGTCGCGGGCTTGCTCTGCGGCCGTGGGAAACGCGGGAGTCTTGCAGGCGGCAATGAAGGCGTCGAAGGTGAGGTTCATGATTCCGTAGAGATCAGGAGTCACCCCGCCTCGCACCGGGTAGATTCCGTCTTTGAAGCGGCCGAAACTGATCGTGCTCGTCGCCTCAACCTCGACCTCATTCGGTGCCACCCCGTCGGGGTCCAGCGCCGCCTGCCACTGCAACATCTGCACCCGCAGTGAGTCGGCCGAGAACGCAAAGCCCGCGCCCGGCTCACCCTCATTCTCGGCCGTGATCGTGCCCGTCGCCGCAGACACCAGAGCGCGTTCCGCGGCCGCAAGATCATCGGGGGCGACGCGCGGGGAGATCTCGGCCAGACCGGACATGATCACCTCCGCCGCATCCACCCCCAGTGAGCCGTCGGCGACCGCGGCGCCGACCGTGGGGAACAGTGCGGGGATGATCGTTCCGACGTGTTGCGTGTCCTGCATTCGCAGGCCGAGGGCGCTGCGCCGTTTCGCTTCCCGGCCGGAAATGCGGGTGACCCGGGTGATCAGGTCGATGCCACTGGTACAGCCCCGCTTCGCCGCGAGGGAGTCCCGGCCCAGCCACCGGCCGGAGCGTTCCTCGACCGTCGCCGCCACAGCCACCCGTCCGGCATCGACGAGCCGGCCCACGCCTTCGAACGCACCGAGCACACCGAGGAGGTCGTCGTCGGTGAACCGGTCGGGGCTGACGGTTCCGAGCACCGCCAGAACCGAGCGGGCCTGTTCGACCGCCGCCAGCACCGCGGCCGCGGTCGGTGCCGACGCACCCGAGGCGGGTGTCGGCTCCGGGGCGGAGACGGGGGGTGGGGAGGTGATTGACATAGCTCTATTCTCCCAAAGAACGAACATGATTACGAGCTTTTCTCAGTAGCGGTGCATAAGTTCTCGAACTCGTGTCTGTGGAGGGATCGAGAACTTGATCCGGTCGAGACTTCGGCCATGGTCTTGAGGGTGGCTTACGGGATCTCGACGAGCTCGATCAGCGGCGTGGGCTGGATCAGCGGAAGGGATGCGAGGTCGGTCAGTGACCCGTGGGTCGAGCTTGTCGAGACCACGGTCCACGGTCTCGAGGATGGCTCGCGGGATCTCGACAGGCTCGATCAACGGCGTGGGCTGGATCAGCGGAGGGGGTCGAGCGACGGAAGGGGTACGCGTCGATCACGGAACCGTCGGTCGAGCATGTCGAGACCCCGGCCCCCGGTCTCGAGGATGGCTTACGGGATCTCGACAGGCTCGATCAACGGACGGGGTGCGGTCTCGAGGTTGGCTCACGGGATCTCGACGAGCTCGATCAGCGGAAAGGTGCGGGGTCGATCAACGGTGTGGGCTCGATCAGCGGGATGTGTGCGCGCGGTGCGGGGCTCGCCGGTGCGCAGGATGGCGACGGCTACGTCGTCGCCGCCAGGTCTGTGTGCCAGGGAACACCGTCGACGGCACAATACACAGTGCCCGCGGCATCCCAGTGGGCACCCAGCCCCGAGAGGCGCGCCACGAACCCGTCACGGTCGCGTCCCTCGGCGCCGGGCAACGGGGACCAGCCAATTTCGGCGATTGCCGCGATCCGTGGAAAGGCAAGGAACTCGACATCGGAGATGGTGCAGGCCGTTTCCGTCCACAGTGGTGCTTCCACGCCGAGGATCTGCGCTTCGGCGATGCCGGGCACGATCTCGGTCGGCTCCCAAGCCAACGCGTCGTCGAGCGAGGTGGGTCCGTTCGCCCAGTCGAGTCCGAGCGGATATCCGTGCGGGGTCGGCTGGCTTCCGACGTGCTGGATATCGAGATATGCCACGTCGGCCGGCGACATGATGACCTGACCGCCCTGCTCGACGACCGAGCGGGTGAGGCTTGCCGCATCGCCCTGTGGCTCGAGATAGCTCCAATACTGGGCGATTGTGTCGGCGGGTAATGAGGGTGACGCGCCGATCTCGTGCCAGCCGATGACGGTCTTGCCCATCGAGGCAGCCGTGGTCGTGATGCGTTCGACGAGAGCGCGGTAGTCGGCCTTCGACGTGGAGAGAGATTCATCGCCGCCGATGTGCAACCACGGGCCCGGGGTCAGTTCTGCGACCTCCCGCAGCACATCCTCGAGGAATTGGTCGGTGGCTTCCGCCCGCTCGGGGGCGGCGCTCAGGGAGGAGAAGCCGACCTCAACACCCTCATATGGTGAGCGGGCGACCCCATCATGGTTGAGTTCGGCATACGCGCTGAGCGCCGCGTTGGTGTGGCCGGGAAGGTCGATCTCCGGGACGATCGTGAGAAAGCGTTCGGCGGCGTAATCGACGATCCGGCGGTAGTCACTCTTCGAGTAGAAGCCGCCGCGCGCGCCGCCGACTGCCGTCGAAGCGCCGATGCCAGTCAGTTCGGGCCAGGAGTCGATCTGAATGCGCCAGCCCTGGTCGTCGGTGAGATGCAGGTGCAGCACGTTGATCTTCAGCAGCGCAAGGGCATCGATGAAGCGCAGCACATCCTCGACGGGAAAGAAGTGTCGTACGACGTCGAGCATGGCACCGCGATAGTCGAAGCGCGGCGCGTCACTGACCGAGACGGCCGGTGCGACCCAGCCGCCGAATGCGAGGCCGTCGTCGTCACCGGATGCGCCCCCGTGGTCGTCATCGTCGCCAAATGCGCGGCCGTGATCGTCGTCGCCGATCCGTGCCGGAAGCAGCTGGCGCAGTGATCTTGTGCCGCGATACAGACCGGCCGTGGCGCGTGCTTCGATGATCACGCCGGCGTGCGAGACCTCGAGAGTGTAGGACTCGACACTCGTCTGTTCGACCGCGTAGAAGCCGTCGTTCAGGACCAAAGAAATATCGGCCGCGCCGGCGTCGCCGTGCACCACAGGGATGTCGAAACCTGTGGCCACGCGTAGCTCGGTGGCAAGCAGCAGCCCGATTGGGTGAGCCTCTCCCGGTGCCACGATGCGCGTGGGCGGGGCCAGTCGATACGGGGCCACGTGCTCAAGAAATGTGAGTGCGGCGGGGGCTGGAACGATGCCGGTCACGGATTCTCCATTCTGCAGGGTGGCTCACGATAATACGCGATTCAGGCCCCCATCCAGAGTTGCTCAGGGCCCCGAACATGAAGGTGTTCGCGCTGTACATTTGTAACCAAAGATTCTGCTCGACGTTTGAATTTACGCGACATTAGAGTATTGTGAACGCAAACATTCATCTGATTCACATTGGCGAAGTGCGCGCGAATGCGGCGCGCCGTCCGATGGGTCTGCCTCGTGCACCGCGGGGCCGGGATCACCTCAAAGGAGAGCGATACATGACACACAGCACTCGTTTCGTCCGATCCGCCGCTGTCGCGGCCGTGGCGGCGATTTCGGTCTTCGGGCTCGCTGGTTGCAACGCAGCCGCCAGCTCGGATGCCGCCACCGACAGCAACCCCATCACGATCAGCTACCTGCACCGTCTGCCGGACGGCAAAGGTATGACTCCGGTGAATGAGATCGTCAAGCGCTGGAACGCGGAGAACCCCAGCATCCAGGTGAAGGCGACGAAGTTCGACGGGGCAGCGACGGACATGATCCTGAAGCTCGAAACCGACGTCAAGGCCGGAAAAGCCGACTGCCTCGCACAGCTCAGCTACGCCGAGGTGCCGCAGATGTTCGTCAAGGGACTTCTCGAAGACGTGGCCGATGAGGCCGCGAAGTACTCGTCCGACTTCTCGAGCGGGGCCTACGCGATGATGAGCGTCGGCGACGCCGTCGTGGGCCTCCCTCAGGACACCGGCCCCCTCGTCTACTACTACAACGCAACCGAATTCGAGAAGCTTGGCCTTCCGGTTCCCACGACGATCGACGAGTTGAGCAGCGATGCCGCTACCGCCGCCGCAACGGGTAAATATGTGACCGCGTTCACTCCGGATGAGGCTCTCTCCTGGCTGTCAGCGCAGTCTGCTGCGGCTGGCGACAGCTGGTTCGGAGCGACCGACGCCGGCTGGACAGTGAAGGCCGAAGGAGCCGGCAGTGCGAAGGTTTCTGCGTTCTGGCAGAATCTGGTCGACACCAAGCAGACGCTGGTCACCGAGCGCTGGGGTGAGGCATTCACCCAGGCGCTGGACAACGGAAGCCTGATTGGGCACGTCGGCGCAGCGTGGGAGGCCGGCTTCCTGCTCGACTCCCTCGACGGCACGCCGGCCGAGGGCCAGTGGCGTGTCGCCCAGCTGCCCGACTTCGGCGCCGGTGCTATGACCGGTCCTGATGGAGGGTCCGGCGTCGCCGTTATGAAGGGCTGCGCGCACCCGGCCGAGGCGATGGAGTTCACCGGATGGTTCAACACTCAGATTGATGACCTCGCCTCACAGGGGCTGGTTGTCGCCGCGAACGGCACCCCGGCCACGAGCGAGAAGATGCTGCGTCAGTTCGGCGGTCAGGATGTTCTCGCGGAGCTGGCCACCGCCTCCTCGCACCTGAACCCAGACTTCGTCTATGCACCGGGCTTCGCCTCGCTGACCAAGATGAACGAGACCGCAGCCGGCGTGGCTGACGGCAGCGCACGTGTCGCCGACATTTTCACGACGGCACAGACGACCGCCGTCGCGACATTGAAAGACTTCGGTCTTCCGGTCGCACCGTAGGGCGCATGGCGGCTTGAACGCCGGTCCGGCGGATCACACGCGAACCGTGTGATCCGCCGGTCCGCAGGTCGAAGACGATGTTGAAGGAGACGACCACCGCATGACCATTTCCACTGAGGACCGCCTCGCGTCCGCCGACCGAGCGGAAGAAAACGCGCCGTCCGCACCGAACCGGGGCGAGCCCGGCAGCCCTCCGAGGCGAGACGGTGTGAAGCGTACGCGCGGTGCCCGCCAGCAGGCTCTCACCGGTTGGATGTTCATGGCTCCGTTCGCCGTGTTGTTCATCATCGTCTTTCTCGTGCCGATCGTCGTCTCGATCTACTCGTCGATGTTCGCGCAGCTTCCGAGCGGCGACGGCCTCTATGGTGGCGGTGGGCTGGTCGATACCTTCGTCGGATTCGACAACTTCGCGCTCGCGATCGGCAGCGCCCCGTTCTGGACAGGAATGGGACGGGTCATGCTGTACGGAATGTTCCAAGTTCCGGTGATGATCATTGCGGCACTCGGGCTCGCTCTCCTGCTCGATTCGTTCATCGTGCGTCGCCCGGGTGGATTTCGTCTCGCGTTCTTTCTGCCGTTTGCGATCCCCGGCGTCATCGCCGCGATGATGTGGCTCTACCTATACACCCCCGAAGTCTCGCCCTTCATGCAGTATCTGCCCGAGGGCACCAATCTGATGGCGCCGGGTACCGTGCTGCTGTCTATGGCGAATATGACCACCTGGACCTACACCGGGTACAACATGCTCATCTTCCTGGCCGCGCTGCAGACAATTCCGAGGGATCTGTTCGAAGCGGCTCGTCTCGACGGCGCCTCGGCGTGGCAGATCGCGACGCGGATCAAGATTCCGCTCGTGCGCGGAGCTGCGCTGCTTGCCGTGTTGCTGTCGATCATCGGAACAATCCAGCTGTTCAACGAGCCGATGATCATGGAGGGGGCGAACCCCTGGATGGGCAAGGAATATACGCCGATGATGCTGACCTACAACTCGATGATGGGAGCCGTCTCACCCTCGGGCACCGGCCCGGCTTCGGCATACTCGCTGTTGATGGCGGTCATTGCCGGACTTCTTGCGGCCATTTACGCCGTGCTGCAGCGCCGGAAGGGAGACAAAGCATGAGTATCAGTACTGTGATTGCGGCCTCGAAGCGTCGGGCACGAGAATCGGCGGCAGAGCGGCCTCCCACGTCGGCATTGCCGGGTCCCGTCGGGCGCATGATTGGAATCGCCGTGCTCATCGTGGCGACACTGTACTTCGTGGCGCCTGTCTTCTGGCTCATGATCGCCTCGACGAAGAGTAATCGCGACCTCACCTCGACGTTCGGATTCTGGTTCGCCGAGTGGAACCTGTCGGCGAACTACGAGAGCCTCATGGCCTGGACGCAAGGAATGTTCTGGCAGTGGGTCGGCAACTCGATCTTCTATTCCCTGAGCGCCGGTATGATCGGCACACTCTTTGCGGTGATGGCGGGCTACGCAATCGCCAAGTTTGCCTTTCCCGGCAAGACGGTCGCGATCGGCGTCATCATGGCCGGATTGCTGCTCCCCGTCGCGCTGCTGACGGTGCCGCTCTATCTGGAGTTTCACGCTCTGGGCCTCGTCGACACGCCGTGGGCGATCATCATTCCCTCGGCGGTGTCCCCGTTCGGGGTCTTCCTCGGCATTGTTTACGCCCAGGATGCGGTGCCCACTGAGTTACTGGAGGCGGCACGCATCGACGGCGCGGGTGAGGTGCGGATCTTCTTCACCATTGTTTTGCGATTGCTGGCGCCGGCGATGGTCACCATCTTCTTGTTCATCTTCGTCGCAACGTGGAACAACTTCCTGTTGCCGTTGCTGATGGTTTCCACGCCGGAGCTCAAACCCGTGACGCTCGGGCTGTTCGGCATGATCAGCTATTTTTCGCCCGACAAGGGCGCAGTGATGTTGGGGGCACTTCTCGGCGTGATCCCGCTGATCATTTTGTTCTTCAGCCTGCAGCGCTTCTTGCGTTCGGGCTTGGCAGCGGGAGCGGTCAAGGGCTGACCGGCAGCAACGGGGACGCCGTACAACAGTGGGGCCCGCGGCATGTGCCGCGGGCCCCACGTCGTGCTTCTCGGTCAGGACCCGATGAACTCTTCGACGGCGCCGAGTTCGGCCTGATCGCGCACCTCAATCGTCGTTCCGAGGTGTTCGAGGTCGAGCACGCGCACCTCGTTCTGCCCCGCGCGCCAGAGTGGTGACGGCGCGTAGAGAGTGACCTGAGGGCCGACGTTCCAGTACCGACCGAGCAGGAAGTCGTTCACCCAGACCAGCGCCTTCACTCCGCCGGGAAACGCCAGCCACGCATCGGCCGGCTCCGTGACATCGATGACGGCAGAGGCGTAGCCATCGACTCCGGGCGTACCGGTCGGGTGCAGATCCTGAAGCGGCAGGACCCGGTGGGTCCAGCCATGGGCGTAGCGGCGTCCGAGGAGGACGCCGTCCAGAATGCCCTTGTGCTCACCGAGCTTGGAGCCGTAGTTGATGCGGCCGAGGTTCTCGACGATGATCGTGATCACAACGGGGCCGTCGGCAGGGGGGAGCACCGTACTGGTCTCGCCGTCGCGTGTGAGGATGGCGACTCGTTCGTCACCGAGGTACACCGTGGCGCGGTCATGGAGGCCCTGCACCGTCAGAACCGTCTCGCCATGCACGACAGCGCTCGTCTGATAAGCCACGAGACCCTCGGCGATCCCGAGCTCTTCAAAGGTCGCGGGATGGGGGCGCGGCTCCCCAGCAGGGAGAGCATTCACCGCCTCGATAAGCGAGGCTTCGGCGCGGAGCGGCACGGTCTGCGGTTTCTGGAAACGGGGCGCGGGCGGAAGCTCGGGCAGGGGGCCGTCGTGGAATGGAGCGAAGGCCGCGCGCAGCGCTTCGAATTTCGTACCGACCCGCCCGTCTTCAGCGATGGGGGCGTCCGAGTCGTAACTCGTCACCGTCGGCTGAAGCACGCCGTCCCAGTTCGCACCGTTCCAGAGCCCGAAATTGGTGCCGCCGTGCGCCATGTAGATGCTTGCGGATCCGCCCGCGGCCAGAAGCTCGTCGACGGTGCTGATCATGCTCTCGCGGCTGCGCACGTGGTGGCGTTCGCCCCAGTGGTCGAACCATCCGCCCCACAGCTCACTGCAGAGGAAGGGGGTGGCCTCGGGCAGCAGCCGCGCCGCCTCGGCAACGCCGGTTCCAAAGGTGAAGCTGGGCAAAGCGCCCTCCACCGAACCATGCGCGTGCATCTCCGCGGTGATGCCGTCGGCGGTCGTCAGTAATTCGACGATGCCGTGCTGCCGAAGAAGGTCCCGCTGGTGCACGAGGTGCGCCTGATCGGAACCGAACGAGCCGTACTCATTCTCAATCTGCACGGCCACGATCGGGCCGCCGTGGGATGCCTGGAGCGCGGCCAGCCGGGGGAGCAACTCGGCATACCAGGTCTCAACGGCCTGGCGGTAGATCGGTTCGCTCGTGCGGGGAGCGCGGGTGCGCGCGGTCAGCCAGGCGGGAAGCCCGCCATTCGACCATTCGGCGCAGATATAGGGGCTCGGTCGTACGTAGACATCCAGGCCGATCTCGCCGGCGAGCCGGATGAACCGTTCGACATCGCGCCAGCCGTCAAAGCGGGGATCCCCCTCGGTCTGCTCGTGGAAATTCCAGGCAATATAGGTGTCGACTGTGTTGGCCCCCATGGCGGCGAGACGGCGCAGTCGGTCTTCCCACAGATCGGGATGAACACGGAAGTAGTGCAGCGCGCCAGCGAGCATCCGGTGCGGCTGCCCCCGACGCAGAAGGACGCTGTCGCAATATGTGAGCGCTGGTGCTGAATCGACTAAGACGTGAGTGTCGGTCGCGGCCATCCGCGGCCTCCCTATTGTTTTGGGGGCAATTACTGCCCAAAGCAAAAATGTTTGCGTTCACATTATCTCAAAAATGGATGCCATGGTGTGGTCTTTTCGAGACAGTGCTGTGAACGCTCACTACACTGGGGCCATGCCACGTCGTTCTGACCCAGATCGGGCACCGAATCAAGTTGATGTTGCCCGAGCCGCCGGGGTGTCGACGCAGACGGTGTCCCGCGTCGTTTCGGGGCACCCCAATGTGCGCCCAGAGACCGCGCAGCGCGTGCTCGCCGCGGTGGAGGCCGTTGGATACCGGGTGCACGCGGCCGCGGCTTCGCTCGCGTCGGGTCGCAGCCGCACCATCGGCGTGATCACCATCTCCTCGGCCCAGTATTCGACGAGTGCGATTGTGCTTGGTGTCGAGGCGGTCGCCGCCGATGAAGGGTATGCGGTGACATCCGCGGGGGTCACCCAGCACGCAGGCCCGGCGGCGTTCGTCGCGGCTTTTGACCGGTTGGAACGGCAGGGCGCGGAGGGCATCGTGATCCTCGCGCCGGTCGGGTTCCTCTCCGAAGCGCTCGGCACGCGCACGGAACGCACGCCCACGGTCGGGCACCGACAGACCGATGGCGACGGCACCGGCGCGCTCATCGATCAGCGGGCCATCGCTCGTGCCGCCACCGAGCATCTGCTCGATCTTGGCCATCGCACCGTCTGGCACGTCTCGGGCGACGAGTTCTGGCAGGAGTCGAGTTTGCGCCGTGACGAGTGGGAGGCGGTGCTTCGGGAACGTGGCATCACACCGCCCCCGGTCATTCCCGGTGACTGGTCGCCCGAGTCGGGTTACCGGGCCGGGCGGACGATCGCGGCAATCCCCGACGTGACCGCGGTCTTCGTGTCGAGCGACGAGATGGCCTTCGGCGTGATCCGGGCGCTCCATGAAGCCGGTCGCACGGTGCCGGATGACGTCTCGGTGGTCAGCGTTGATGATATTGCGCTCGCCGCGTATGCCACGCCTGCTCTGACGACGGTGCGACAGCCGTTCGAAGAGGTGGGACGCGCCACGGCGATTCAGGTGATCGACCTGATCGAGAAACGTGAACCGCGGATTCTGCCGACTCTGCGCCCCGAACTCATCGTCAGAGCCTCCACGGCCCCACCGGCGCACGCCTAGAACCGGTGGCGAACGACAGTACTGCTTCACGCAACCGCAAAGTACCACCGAAGGCTAAGGAACGCCGATCATGACTCCCAGCGACTATAAACTCATCCCCTCCGCGTTCAGCGCCACGCCGTCACTGGATGCGGCCGGAAGCACCACGGTGACCGCTGCAACGCAGCCGGGGGCGACTCTCGGAGCCCTCGGCTACTTCGTCGGCACGACGGGTGTCGTCCCGAACGGACTCGGGGTTGACCGTGACGCTCTCACGCGGGCCGGCTTCGACGGCGCTGTCGGACAGACTCTGATCCTGCCGCAGCCCAGCGGGCCGGAGCTGATCGCTGTCGGAGCAGGAAAAGCCGATGAGCAGAATGCGGCGACGCTGCGTGACGCGGCTGCCGCCTTCGCTCGCGCCGCTCGACGGGCTCCCGACATCGGGCTGATCCCGGGCGAGGAGTTCGCTCTGGCCCCCGATCGTCTCGGACAGCTGATCACCGAGGGCGTGCTCCTGGCTCGCTACCGGTATGCCGAACTGAAGCCCACCAGCAAGCACAGTGCGCTGACTTCACTCGAGCTCATCGTTCCCGACGGCCAGGTGGCCGACGTGGCCGCTGGCATCCGCACCGGTGAGATTCTGGCGCAGTCGGCGAACCTCGCACGTGACCTTGCAAACACCCCGCCCAGCCATCTCACCGCGACCGACTTCGGGGATGTGGCGGCGCGCCTGGGTGCTGCCGCTGGCCTTGCAGTCGAGATCTTCGACAAAAAGCAGATCACTGAGCTGGGCTTGGGCGGGCTGCTGGGGGTCAACGCCGGCAGCATCGAAGAACCGCGCATGATCAAGATCGTGTACACGCCCGCCGAGGCGTCGTCTCCTGCTCCAGCGCACCTCGCACTCGTCGGCAAGGGCATCATGTACGACTCGGGCGGAATCAGCCTCAAGCCGTCAGACCCCATGCACCTCGCCATGAAGATGGATATGGCCGGCGCCGGGGCCGTTCTGGCAACCATGATCGCCCTTCGCGCGCTTGACTGCCCGAACGCTGTCACCGCGTTCCTGATGTGTACGGACAATATGCCGTCCGGCTCGGCGATGAAGCTAGGCGATGTGCTCACAATTCGTGGCGGCACGACCGTTGAGGTAAAGAACACGGATGCCGAGGGTCGCCTCGTGCTCTCGGACGGAATCGTGCTCGCGGGCGAGGAGTCGCCAGACGCCATCGTCGATATCGCAACGCTCACCGGCGCGGCGCTGATGGCGTTCGGCCAGCGCACCGCCGCCGTGCTCGGGAACAACCAGGAGCTGATCCTTCAGGCAATGAGCGCTTCGGAGGCCACCGACGAGTCGATCTGGCAGCTGCCACTGGAGCGTCGATACCGCGACCAGTTGAACTCCGACGTGGCCGACATGTCGAACATGGGCGGCAAGTACGCCGGAGCGACGCTCGCGGCGCTGTTCCTGGCCGATTTCGTGGGCGAGACCCCATGGGTGCATTTCGATATCGCCAGCACCATGCAGTCCGACAGCGATGACCTGTGGCGCTCGAAGGGCGCAACGGGGTTCGGCACCCGCCTCCTCATCGATCTGGCGTGCAACTTCGTGCCGGTGAAGTAGCTCCGGTACGGCGGCAACGGTCGACCCGCTCGGTGGGTCGCGCCATCCCGTGGGTCGAGCGCTCCCGTGGGTCGCGCGCTCCCGTTGGTCGAGCGCTCCCGTTGGTCGAGCTTGTCGAGACCAGGTGGGCCGGTCTCGAGATGTGGTCGCGTGATCTCGACACGCTCGATCGGCGGTGTGGTGCGATCGGCGGTGTGGTGCGAGATGCGGTGTGTTGCGTTCGGCGGTTCTCGCCATCGGCGGTTCGTGCGCGCCGATAGCCAGCCGTCACGCGTCGCCCGGGCTCCAGCGGGCGATCGGCCAATCGATCCGGTAACCGGCTTCGCTGGTCGACGAAAGCAGGGGTGTCGACTCGATCCGGTAGTGCTCGAGCGCCTGTTCCTCATGGCCGACCGGGGGATGCCCGCCGGCGCGAATGACCCGCCACCACGGAACATCCGCTCCGTAGCGAGCCATGATCTGACCGACGAGGCGCGCGCCGCGTGAGCCGAAGGCCGCAGCGACCGAGCCGTACGTCATCACTCGACCGGATGGGATCTCGGAGACGAGATCGAGAACATCCGTGACGAACGAGCCGTCTGAAGCCATGCGCCGGGGCAAGCCGGCCTACAGCTGCAACGCGCCGATGGTTTCGCCGTACTGTGTCTCGTCGACATCTGTGAAGCCGATGCGGTGGAAGAAGGCTTCTGGTCCATCCTCGCCGGCTTCCCAAATTGCGGTGATGCGCTCGAAGCCACGACGGCGGGCTTCCTCTGCCAGAGCGTGGGCGGCGAACTTGCCGACGCCCTGCCCCTGAGCCTCGGCGTCGACGTTGATGCGCCAGATGCAGGCGCGAAATTCTTCGTTCTCGCCGTCAGGGTCGAAATTGCCGTGGATGAAGCCGACGACATGGTCGCCCATCAGCACGACCCGCTGCCAGGCGGTGGCCGGATTGATCGTGGATGCCGCAACCGAGTAAGAGACGGGGGCAATGAATTGCTCCTGGCCGGGCTTCAGGCTCAGGCTATTGGCCGCAACGATGTTATCTGCGGAAAGTTCTTCCAGTCTCAGCTCACTCATGAGAACAGGGTAACCTGCGACAGATCGACTGGGTAGTCGGGTTTCCGGCGGACCGGCGTAAACGGTCATGAAGCCGCCGCCATCCGTCTCGTTCCAAACGGACTCAGTGCGCGCAGCACGACGTTCACTTTCCCCCTTCCAGCCTCGCCCTGTATCTTGATATCAAGACAAGTTCGTCGCACGCAACGCCAAGGAGCTGCCCCACGATGCCCACCATCATCTACACGTACACCGACGAGGCGCCGATGCTGGCCACTCACTCGTTCTTTCCCATCATCAGCGCCTTCGCGGGGGCTGCGGGCGTCGACATCGAAACACGGGACATCTCCCTCGCTGGCCGCATCATTGCCGCATTTCCCGAGAACCTGACCGACGAGCAACGGATCGGTGACGCGCTCGCCGAGCTGGGGGCCTTGGCCACCCGGCCCGAAGCGAACATCATCAAGCTGCCGAACGTGTCCGCGTCAGTGCCGCAGTTGAAGGCCGCAATCGCCGAACTGCAGGCCGCAGGTTACGACTTGCCTGATCACCCCGACGCCCCGCAGACGGATGCCGAGAAGGATGTCCGCGCTCGTTATGACAAGCTCAAGGGCTCCGCTGTGAACCCGGTACTCCGCGAGGGCAACTCGGACCGCCGCGCGCCCCACTCGGTCAAGGAGTACGCCCGTAAGTACCCGCACCGCATGGGGGCCTGGGCCGCCGATTCGAAGACCAACGTCGCCACCATGGGCCACGATGACTTCTTCGCGAACGAGAAGTCGGTCGTTCTCGCTGCCGACGACGTTCTGCGCATCGAGTTGGTGAACGCGGCCGGCGGCGTGACCACCCTGCACCCCGGTGTGAAGGTACTGGCGGGCGAGGTCGTCGACGCGACGTTCTTGAACGTCGCGAAGCTGCACGAGTTCCTTGCCCAGGCGATCAAACGCGCCAAGGACGAGGACGTGCTGTTCTCGGTGCACCTGAAGGCCACGATGATGAAGGTCTCCGACCCGATCATCTTCGGCCACGTGGTGCGCGCATTCTTCCCCGCCGTCTTCGAGAAGTACGGCGCAGAGCTCAGTGAGGCTGGCCTCAACCCCAACAACGGCCTCGGCGGCATCCTCGACGGACTGGGCGCGTTGGACAACGGCGCCGAGATTCGCGCCGCATTCGAGCAAGGTCTGAAAGACGGCCCGCGCCTCGCGATGGTCAACTCGGACAAGGGCATTACCAACCTGCACGTGCCGAGCGACGTCATCGTCGATGCGTCGATGCCGGCCATGATCCGCACCTCGGGCCGCATGTGGGGCGCCGACGGCGGCGAGCACGACACCATTGCGGTCATCCCGGACTCCAGCTACGCCGGAATTTACCAGGCTGTGATCGAGGATTGCCGCGCCCACGGAGCCTACGACCCCACCACGATGGGATCCGTCCCGAACGTCGGCCTCATGGCGCAGAAGGCCGAGGAATACGGCTCCCATGACAAGACGTTCGAGATCGCTGAGGCGGGTACCGTCCGCGTCGTGAACGCGGCGGGCGAAACCCTCATTGAGCACGAGGTTCAGGCGGGCGACATCTGGCGGGCCTGCCAGACCAAAGACGTTGCGATCCGTGACTGGGTGAAACTCGCTGTCAACCGCGCCCGCGCGACCGGAACCCTCACCGTGTTCTGGCTTGACGAGCACCGCGCGCACGATGCGAACCTCATCGCGAAGATCAACGCGTACCTGCCCGAGTACGACACGTCCGGCCTCGACATTCGGGTGCTCGCACCCGCTGAGGCCACCACGCTGTCGGTCGAACGGATTCGCCGCGGCGAGGACACCATCTCGGTGACCGGCAACGTGTTGCGCGACTACAACACCGACCTGTTTCCGATCCTGGAACTCGGCACGAGCGCCAAGATGCTGTCGGTCGTCCCCCTGCTCAACGGAGGCGGACTCTTCGAGACGGGCGCCGGCGGCTCAGCTCCGAAGCATGTGCAGCAGTTGGTGGAGGAGAACTACCTGCGTTGGGACAGCCTCGGCGAGTTCCTCGCACTGGCCGCGAGCTTCGAGCACTTCGCCGACGTCAACGACAACGCCAAGGCCCGCGTTCTCGGCGCAACCCTTGACCGCGCCACCGGCACCTTCCTGCTTGAGAACAAGTCGCCCGGCCGCGCCCTGGGCACCATCGACAACCGTGGCTCGCACTACTTCCTTGCGCGGTATTGGGCCGAGGAGCTGGCGAAGCAGACGGATGACGCCGAGCTCGCTGCCGCGTTCGGTCCCCTCGCCGTGACTCTGCGCGACAATGAGCAGAAGATCGTCGCGGAGCTGATCGCCCCCCAAGGCTCTCCCGTGGACATCGGCGGCTACTACAAGGTCGACGAGGCCAAGACCAACGCGGTCATGCGTCCGTCGGCAACGCTGTCCGAGGCCATCGCCTCGCTGTAACGC
Source organism: Leifsonia psychrotolerans (assembly GCF_013410665.1). NCBI lineage: Bacteria > Bacillati > Actinomycetota > Actinomycetes > Micrococcales > Microbacteriaceae > Glaciibacter > Glaciibacter psychrotolerans. The sequence continues at coordinate 3,745,656 of NZ_JACCFM010000001.1, forward strand.
GCCCCCGCAGACAAGGCCCCGATCGTTTCGATCGGGGCCTTGTGCGTGCAGGCACAGCTGCATGAGTGCATGCGTGCATGTCTGCACTGACGCGTACAGTGCCTCGCTGGCCAAAATTACCAACCCCCTTCCGCGGGGAGGGTATTCTCCGCTAACTTCAGTGCCACTGTCCCTCAACTGGGGGGTAGTTGCTCTGGCTCCACCTTCGGAGAGGACAATCACGTGCTGAACCAACCCTGGACCCGTTCGCAACGAGGCGAGCACCCAGCGCGAACATCCTTCACTCACACCGGCCGCAGCGTTGCAGCCCTCCTCACGATTGCCGCGGTTGCAGCCGCGACCGTGCTCGGTGGAGCAGCTGCCACCGCGGCTCCCGCTCCGGCCGGCTCGCTGGGCGGTGTGATCAGCCCGCCCGTGACCGGATTCGAGGCCGGCCGTTACATCGTTCAGTTGGCCGATGCCGCGGTCGCCACCTACGACGGCGGCGTCACCGGGTTTGCGCCCACGCAGCCGGATGTTGGCGAGCGGCTAAATGCGCAGAGCAAGAATGCTCAGAGTTATTCGGACTTCCTCACCGAGAGGCAGGAGCAGGTCGCCGCCGAGGTGGGGGCCGACATCGACTACTCCTACACATTGGCGATCAACGCGTTCGCGGCAGAGCTCAGCACCAGGCAGGCCGTTGAGCTCTCCGCCCTCAAGGGGGTCATCGCCCTGACCCGTGACGAACTCAAGCACGTGACTGCAGTGCCATCCGTGGACTTCCTCGGCCTGACCGGCTACGACGGAGTGTGGGCTGGTATCGGTGGGCCGCAGGCGGCGGGCAACGGCATCGTGGTCGGCGTGCTCGACACCGGGATCGCCCCGGAGAACCCGTCGTTCACCGGAAAACCGCTGGGCACCACGGCGGGAAGCGACCCGTATTTGAACGGCACAACCATCACCTTCGCCAAGTCTGACGGGGGAACCTTCACGGGCGAGTGCGTCACGGGCGAGCAGTTCACTGCCGCCGCGTGCAACACCAAACTGATCGGCGCACGCTACTACGTGAGCGGCTTCGGGCTGGATCAGATCGGCGACGCCAGCGTCGGAGAATATGTCTCGCCGCGTGACGGCGACGGCCATGGTTCGCACACGGCCAGCACGGCCGTGGGTAACCATGACGTCGCAGCATCCGTCGCAGGCCGTGACTTCGGTCTCATCTCCGGAGTCGCACCGGCCGCCAAGGTCGCCGCATACAAGGTGTGCTGGTCGGGCCCGGATGCGGCGAGTGCCGACGACGACGGCTGCGCGACCTCGGACATGCTCGCGGCCATCGACCAGTCGGTCGCCGACGGTGTTGACGTGCTGAACTTCTCGATCGGCGGCGGCTCGGCGACGACGACGGTATCGCCGACGGATATCGCATTCCTGGGTGCCGCGAGTGCTGGCATCTTTGTCGCGGCAGCCGCCGGTAACTCCGGCCCGGACGCCTCGACGCTTGACAACGCGTCGCCCTGGATCACCACGGTCGCGGCCAGCACCATCCCGAGTTATGAGGCGACGGCCACACTCGGCAACGGGATGGCCTATGCCGGCGCGTCGATCACGGTCGACATCACGCCGGGAGTTCCGCCGCTGACGGGGCCGCTCGCCCGGGCAGATCTGCTCGCAGCGCCCGCCGCCGTCGACGCACTGCTGTGCGCACCCGGCTCGCTCGACCCAACCCTCACCGCTGGAAAGATCGTGTTCTGCCAGCGCGGTGTCTACGACAGGGTGGCGAAGTCCGCCGAGGTCAAACGGGCCGGCGGCATCGGGATGCTCCTCGTCAACAAGACGCCGGGTTCCATCGACACCGACGATCATTCCGTGCCGACCGTGCACCTCGACTCGATGTACTGGGATGCGACCTTCGCCTACGCGGCGGAGCCGGGCGCGACAGTCACGTTCACCCCGGGCAACAGCACCAGCTACGAACCGCCGACACCGCAGGTCGCCGGGTTCAGCTCGCGCGGCCCGGTGTTGGCCGATGGCAGCGACATCCTCAAGCCTGACATTGCCGCACCGGGTGTGGCGATCCTCGCCGATGGGGCCAATGCTGAAGGGGCTCCACCGACCTTCCAATTCCTCTCGGGAACGTCGATGGCCTCGCCCCACATTGCCGGGCTTGCCGCGCTTTACCTCGGGGAGCGGCCGAACGCCTCTCCCGCAGAGGTGAAGTCGGCGATGATGACGACGGCGTATGACACCGTCGATGGGTCCGGAGAGTTGGTGACCGATCCCTTTGCGCAGGGTGCAGGACACGTCGATCCGACTCGCTACTTCGAACCAGGCCTGCTCTATCTGAACGGTCCGGATGACTGGTGGTCGTTCATCGCCGGCATCGGCTACGACGTCGGTGTGCCGCCGATCGACCCGAGCAATCTCAACCTCGCTTCGATCGCCGTCGGCGCGCTGACGGCGCCCGAGACGATCACCCGCACGGTGACGGCGACGCGAGCCGGCGACTTCAGCGCACAGGTCACCGGGCTGCCCGGTATTGACGTCGCCGTGGTCCCCTCGACGCTGAGCTTCGGCGCCGCCGGTGAGTCTGCCAGCTACGCGGTGACGTTCAGCAGAACGGATGCCGCGCTCGACGCCTTCAGTACCGGCTCGATCGACTGGTTCGGTGACGGCACGCGGGTGCACAGCCCGGTCGCGGTGCAGCCGGTCACCCTGGTGGCACCGCAGTCCGTGGCCGGAACGGGAACCCGCGGCTCGGTCGACGTGAGCGTGACGGCGGGGGCGAGCGGGGACATCCCGCTCGGTGCGGTCGGGCTCGCTCCGGGCGTTCGCCAGCCGAACGCCGCAGACCCCGCTGATCCGCACAGTGGATCGGGAGCGAGCGGTGATCAGTTCAGCTACCAGGTGGAGGTGCCGGCGGGCACCGAGCTTGCCCGCTTCGATCTGAACTCCGTCGACGACACCGCCGATCTCGACCTCACGGTCTACCTGTTGGATGGTGACGGCGGGCAGCCGGTAGCCGGCTGGCAGTCGGCGACGAGTTCAGCGGATGAGCGGGTCGACCTGCCCACACCGGATGCCGGGTTCTACCTGATGCTGGTTGAGGTCTTCAGCGGGTCGACCGCGTTCGACATGACGACGTTCGCAGTTCCGGCCACTGGTGGAGTCGGCTCATTCGCCGTCGCTCCCAACCCGCTGCCGGCAGTGCAGGGCGTGCCGATCAGTTACACGGCCTCATGGAGCGGCCTCGCTCCCGAGACCGACTATCTGGGTCTCGTTCACTACGGCGACACCGGGCTCAGCACGGCGGTCGGTGTGGCGTCGGGGCCGGCGCAGGCGCCGCTGAACACCGTCGCCCCGTCGATCACGGGAACGGCGAAGGTCGGCATGCGGCTCACCGCCCAGCCGGGAGAGTGGGACACCGCCGGGCTGAGCTTCAGCTACCAATGGCAGCGCGATGGCGTGAACATTCGTCACTCGACCGGCCGGTACTACACGGTGATGAAGAAGGACCGCGGTCACTCACTGGGCGTTGTCGTCACGGCGAAGAAGGCGGGCGTTCCAACGGCGACCGCAGCCTCTGCGCGTGTCATGGTGAAATATGGCTCGAAGCTCGATCTCGATCTGCGCAGTCACACAGTGACCACGTCAGATCGGGTCAGGGTCAGGGTCGAACTCGACTCAAGTGGCCGGGTTTCCGGCCAGGCAATCACGGTGACGGTGACGAGCGCGAGCAGCGGGCCCGCGACATTTACCGTCACGCTCGATCGGCGCGGTCAGGGCGAGCTGCGCCTGCCTCGACTGAGCGCGGGTAGCTACACCGTGCAGGCGAGCTTTGCCGGCACTGCTACGGTTGCCAGCTCGGTGAGTGCGGTTCAGAAGCTGACCGTGAAGAAGCCCAAACCGCACGGGCACTCGGCGGCGCCCACCATTCGGTGACGCAGCTGCGGGGCGAGTTCAGCGGGGTGTCGAGACACTCGACACACTCGCTGACACTCGCTCCGCGACCACCCGGCCGGCTCCGCAACTGCGGGTAGGGGAGCCTGTCCTTGCTGGTGGAACGGATGCCGCGCGAGAAGAATATGGGTATGCCATCCGTTCCCTCGCTCCTGCGCCGATACCCATTCGTGACCGCGACCCTCGTCGTGGCTGTGGTCGGTCTGGTGCTCTGGACCTCCGGTGCGACGACGCAGGTCGGCTGGCTGTTCGGCGGTTACGCGCTCGTGATTGCAGCGGTACAGCTGGTGGGCATGGTCAAAGACCTGCGCAGTGGCAACTGGGGCATCGATATCCTGGCGATCACAGCCATCGTGGCAACCGTGGTCGTGGGCGAATATGTGGCGAGCATTCTGATCGTGCTCATGCTCACCGGGGGTGAGGCGCTCGAGGACTTCGCGGCCAACCGGGCCACGCGCGAACTCAACGCCCTCCTCACGCGCGCACCGCAGATCGCACATCGCTTAGCGGATGCCGGCGACAACGCCGAAGACATTGCCGCGACGTCCGTCATGATCGGGGATCTGCTGCTCGTGCGCCCTGCAGAGATCGTGCCCGTTGACGGCGCGCTGGTCTCGCCGGAGGCCTCATTCGATGAGTCGTCGCTGACGGGCGAGAGTATCCCGGTGACCAAGCAGGCCGGCGATGCGGTGATGAGCGGGGCCATCAACGGCTCAGCCGCTGTCACCGTGCGGGCCACGGCTACGGCAAAGAACAGCCAGTACCAGCGCATCGTGGCGCTCGTCACCGAGGCATCCGCGAGCAAGGCGCCCGTGGTGCGTCTGGCCGATCGCTACGCGGTTCCGTTCACGATCGTCTCGCTGCTGATCGCCGGGGTGGCCTGGCTGGTGAGCGGGAATCCGGTGCGCTTCGCCGAGGTGCTGGTGCTCGCCACGCCCTGCCCGTTGCTGATCGCGGCCCCGGTGGCCTTCCTCGGTGGAATGAGCCGGGCCGCCCGCAACGGCGTGATCGTGAAGGGCGGGGGAGTGCTCGAGACGCTGGCGCGGGCGCGCACGGTCGTGTTCGACAAAACCGGAACCCTGACCACCGGAACGCCCGCCATCAGCGCGGTCAACCCGGCGCCCCCGTTTGGCGCCGACGAAGTTCTGGCGCTCGCCGCATCGGCCGAGCAATATTCCTCGCACGTGCTCGCGGCATCCGTGATGCGTGCCGCACGAGACGCCGGCCTGAACCTGGTGGCCGCCGACTCGGCCAGCGAAGTCGCCACCTTCGGAGTGCTCGCGCGGTTCGGCACCCGCGAGGTTGCGGTCGGCAAGCTGTCGTTCATCGCCTCGCATGCGCCGGAGGCGGCCGCCGCCGAACTCGTCGGCGGAGAGTTGGCGATCTACATTGCGATCGACGGACGTTTCGCTGGCAGCATTATTGCGCGGGACTCGGTGCGCTCCAACGCGAAGGCCACGATTGCGGCCTTGGCCGCGCTCGGGGTGAAACGAAACCTCATTCTCACTGGTGACGCCCAGACGACGGCCGACCAGGTGGCCGATGCGCTCGGCGTGACCGAGGTGCACGCCGATTGCCTGCCCGGCGACAAGGTCGACCTCGTGCGCGGCATCGCCGAGCGCCCCGTGATCATGGTGGGTGACGGGGTCAACGACGCTCCGGTTCTGGCCGTCGCCGACGTCGGAATCGCGATGGGAGCAAAGGGGTCAACGGCCGCCAGTGAGTCGGCGGATGTCGTCATTCTCGTCGACGACATTTCACGCACCGCCCGCGCGGTGGCGATTGGTCACGACACCGTGCGCGTGGCGCTGCAGAGCATCTGGCTTGGCATTGCGCTGAGCGTGGGGCTCATGCTGGTCGCAGCGTTCGGTTTCATCCCGGCGACGGCCGGGGCCCTGCTGCAGGAGGTCGTGGACCTCGCGGCCATCCTGAACGCGTTGCGTGCCATCGGCGGGCGCCGGGATGCCCATGTTCAGCGGGTGCCTGCGCCGACGCGCGCGGGAACGCCTGACGTCGCCGTTGGCTGACGCCGGCCGGCGGGTCCCGATCCGCGCGTTCCGTCACGGCGGACAGTGCTTCGGTTCAGCGTGCCTGAGGTCACAACTTAGTAAAGAACCCTGACATATTCGGTGGATTGGCTTGCATTTAGTTAGTTCGTAAGATTTACTAACAAACATGACGGCTACGGGAGCTCAGCGGATCGGCGACGATCGCGCCCTTCGCACCAGAGCGAAGGTGCTTCCCGAGCACGCCCGCGGCCACAACCGTGCACTGGTTTTACAGACGCTTTACCGCGCTGGAATACAGAGCCGTGCCGACCTCGCCCGTGTGACCGGTCTCACCCGGGTCACCATTTCTGACCTTGTCGCCGAGCTGATCGTCGAAGGTGTCGTGATCGAGCTCGGACAGCGCGAAGAGTCACGCCCCGGCAAGCCGGCCATGCTTGTCGATATCGACAGGTCGGCCTTTGAGATCATCTCGCTCGACCTCTCTGACTACGCTGTGCTGCGCGGGGCGGTGCTCAGTCTCGACGGCGACGTGCGGCAGCGCGCCGAACTCGATCGGGCCGGTGCTCGCGGTGACGCCGCTCTCGAGGCAGTGTCGCAACTGCTGGCCCGACTCATCGCCCTCGCCGGCGCCCCTATTCTCGGCATTGGAGTCGGGTCGCCCGGCATCGTCGACCGTCACGGCGTCGTGCAGACCGCCCCGAACCTGGGCTGGCAGGGCGTGCCGTTGCAGCAACTCCTGCACGACGCATCCGGCCTGCCCGTCATCGTCGTCAACGACGCAAACGCCGCAGTGCTTGCCGAGCACAGTTTCGGTGGAGCCGACCGCGACCTGCTGCTCATCACCGTGGGCAACGGCGTGGGGGCCGGGCTGCTTGTGGGCGGCCGAACGATTCTGGGCGACCGATTCGCCGCCGGGGAGATCGGCCATGTCGTGGTCGGTACCGATGATGGTCCCGAATGTGCCTGCGGAAAGCACGGCTGCCTGGAAGCCTGGCTGGCCGTCCCGCGCCTCACCGCGGCACTCGCGCAGGCCGACCGGGATCTGACTCCGGCGGCAGCCGAAATCGCCAAAGAGCAGATCCGAACCGAAGCAGGCCGCCGACTCGGCATCGTGCTCGCGCCCATCGTGGCCGCACTCAATCTCCTGGAGATCGTGCTCGCCGGCCCCCCAGAACTTCTCGACGGCACGCTCTCACAGGCGACCCTCGAGACACTCCGAAGCCGAACAATGGCCGAATTCCACGGCGATCTCGCTCTTCGGATGACCACGCACGGGCAGGACATCGTTCTGCGCGGCGCGGCCGCCTTGGTGCTTTCTGGCCAACTCGGGGTCTCGTAATCACAGCGTTCCCCTGCACCACCGCTCCATCGATGTGGCACCCGCGCACATCGGCAATCCACGAAAGGAACCTCTCATGAAGAGAAAGCTCGCTTCCCTCGCAGCTTTGGCGACAGCATCTGCTCTCGTGCTCGCCGGCTGCTCCTCGAACGCGGAGGCCGGCGATGCTGCCGGCGCCGACAACTCGGGAAAGACCATCACCCTCTGGCTCGCCGGCGGTGACACCCCCGACGCGCTGCGCGACTACTTGAAGTCCGAATTCAACAAGGAAACCGGCGCAAAGCTGAACATTCAGCAGCAGGACTGGGGAGACCTCGTCACCAAGCTGACGACCTCGCTGCCCGATGCGAACAACACCCCCGACGTCACCGAGATGGGCAACACCCAATCACCGACGTTCACCAACGTCGGTGCGTTCCTCGACATCACCGACATGTACGACGAGCTCGGCGGCGAGAAGCTGCTGCAGTCGTTCGTCGACGCCGGCACGGTGGGCGATGCGAATTACACGCTGCCGTACTACTTCGGTTCGCGCGCCGTCTTCACTCGTTCGGATGTCTGGACCGCGGCCGGTGTCGAACAGCCGAAGACGCTGGACGAGTTCAACGCAGCCGTCGCCACGATCTCGCAGACCAACCCCCTGGCGATCCCGGGCTTTTCCGGCTTCTACCTGGGCGGCCAGGACTGGCGCAACGGCATCTCCTGGATCTTCGCCAACGGCGGAGAGCTTGCGACAGTGAAGGACGGCACGTGGACGTCCACTCTCGCCTCCGACAACACGCAGAAGGGCCTCGCTCAGCTGCAGGAACTGTACAAGAGCGCCTCCAACGCACCGAACGATGCCAAGGACAGCAACCAGTACATCTACCTCAACGACAGCGATGAGATCAAGGATGCCGACGGCGCTGTGACCTCCTCCACCTCGCTGGCCGCTGCATCGATCATGGCCCCGACCTGGGCTCACTGGTCGATCGGCACGCTCGGCACCGACGCTGAAGGCAAGGCCACGCGTACCTGGGATGACACCAAGAACCGAGTCTTTGCGCTGCCTGGCAACGATGGCAAGCCCGCACCGGTCTTTGCCGGTGGGTCCAACATCGGTATCTCCGCGAAGAGTAAGAACCCGGCCCTGGCCAAGTCGCTCATGAAGATCATCTTCTCCGAGGACTACCAGAACATGCTCGGCAAGAACGGCCTCGGCCCGGCAAACAGTGACTACGTCAACTCGCTCGGCGACGACCAATTTGCGAAGGCACTTATCGAATCCGCCTCGAACTCGAAGCTGACCCCCGCAGCTCCGGGCTGGGCCACCGTTGAGGGCTCGCTCGTGCTCGAAGAGTTCTTCAGCAAGATCAAGGACTCGACCGATCTCGCGGCCCTCGCAGCGGAGTACGACAAGAAGATCACTCCGATGTTGAACGGCAAGTAACACTCGTCATCCGTGTGGCCGGGCGAGGCGGAAACTCTCGTCTCGCTCGGCCACACTGCCGAAAACACCCGTATTCGGCCGCACTATGAAAGGAGGGCAGACCGTGACCACGCATGACTCCGTGCTTGACCGGAAAGCTCCAATCAGCGTCGCGCGGCGACGCAAACGGTGGAAGCCAGCGCCCTACCTACTGATCTTGCCCGCGATTGCCATTCTCGTGCTCGCCCTGGGCTATCCGCTCATCTGGCAGTTCGTCACGTCGATGCAGAAGTTCGGTCTGGCCCAACAGTTCGGCCAGCCCGCCGAATTTGTCTGGTTCCAGAACTACATCACACTCTTTCAAGACCCCTACATGTGGACTGTCGTCGCCCGGTCGCTTGCCTTCTGCCTGGTCACCGCTGCCGTCACCATGGTCGTCGGCACCCTGCTGGCCCTGCTGATGAATGCCGTCAACGCCGGAGTACGCATCACGATTCAGATCTCGCTGCTTCTGGCCTGGGCCATGCCTGTCGTTGCAGCGATGACCGTCTGGAACTGGCTCATCGACTGGCGCCGCGGCGTACTCAACAACGTTCTGGTCGGCCTCGGCTTCGACTTTCAGAACCACAACTGGCTGGCAGATCCGCTCTCGTTCTTTTTCATCGCCATGATCATCGTCGTCTGGATGAGCGTGCCGTTCGTGGCCTTCTCGATCTACGCCGGGCTCAGCCAGGTCGGGGCCGAGGTTCTCGAAGCCGCCCAGATGGACGGTGCCACCCCCGCGCAGCGCCTCCGGTACATCATCGTGCCCATCATCAAACCCGTGCTGGCCATCATCATGCTGTTGCAGGTGATTTGGGATCTGCGCGTGTTCACCCAGATCAGGCTGCTGCAGGATGCCGGCTCGATCGCATCCGAAACCAACCTGCTCGGCACCTACATCTACCAACTCGGCGTGGGCTCGAGCGACTTCGCCATGGCCAGTGCCGTCTCGGTCTTCGTGTTGATTCTCACCGTTGCGCTGAGCTGGGCTTACGTGCGTAACATGCTCAAGGAGGACGAGTCATGACCTCGGAACTGACCGAATCGCAGGCCACGCTGGTGGCCGCGCCGATCCAAGCGCCTGCCGTTGCTGTGTCACCGCGCGTGACATCAACCCGCAGCGGCAACCGTCGCTTCAAGCCGAGCCGCATCGCGCTCGGTGTGGTGGGTGTCATCGTCTCGGTGATCTGGGTGTTCCCGGTGTACTGGATGCTCAACTCGTCGTTGCTGCCCAACGTGGTGTTGCAGAAGACCACCCCGACCTGGCTGCCGTTCGGCGGGTCATTCGACAATTTTGTGGCGGTCTTCCGGGGTGGAACATTTCTGCCGGCGCTCGGAATCAGCACGGCCATCGCACTGATCACCGTGACGTTCTGCCTGATTTTCGCCTTCTTCGGGGCGCTGGCGATCAGCCGCTTCCGCTTTCGGGGTCGCAAGGCGTTCGTGCTGGCCGTTTTGCTGATCCAGATGCTGCCAGCTGAAGGACTCTTCATCGCCCAGTACAAGTTGATGGGCAGCCTGAATCTGCTCAACTCGATCGTCGGCGTGAGCATCATTTACATCGCGGCGGTCGTGCCGTTCACAATCTGGATGCTGCGCGGCTTCGTCGCCGGCGTACCGGCCGACCTCGAAGAGGCGGCAATGATCGACGGATTGAGTCGCACGCAAGCGTTCATGCGCATTACCTTCCCCCTGCTCGCGCCGGGGCTCGTGGCATCCGGCGTCTACGCATTTTTGCAGGCCTGGAACGAGTTCACCGTTGCCCTCGTGATCTTGCAGGACGGGTCGAGTCAGACCTTGCCGTTGTGGTTGCGCGGATTCATCCAGGCCAGTGCCAGCCGTGCGACCGACTGGGGCCAGGTCATGGCCGCATCGACGCTTGTTGCTGTTCCTGTCATCATCTTCTTCCTCTTCGTTCAGGGGCGTATGACCAGCGGGCTGGTCAGTGGGGCGGTCAAGGGTTGACCCTGGCGCACAATTCAGCAGAGACCGATACGGTGCATCGCCAGATCGTCACGACGCTCATGCCGGGCTTCCTCGGCACGACGTTGCCGGAGTGGCTGGCCGAGCGCCTCCGCGACGGCCTCGGTGCGGTCTGCATTTTCGGACAGAACATCGCCTCAGCCACACAGCTACGCGAACTGACAGCCGCAATTCGTGAGGCGAACCCGCTGGCCGTCATCGCGATCGACGAGGAGGGCGGCGACGTCACCCGCCTTCACTATTCCTCGGGTTCGCCCTACCCGGGCAACGCGATTCTCGGTCGGTTGAACGATCTGAGCTACACCGAAGAGGTGGGCCGCATGGTCGGTTGGGAGCTGCGTAAGACCGGCTGCACTCTCACCTTCGCGCCGGATGTCGACATCAACTCGAACGCGGACAACCCCGTCATCGGCGTGCGCAGCTTCGGCACCGACCCCGAACGGGTCGCGGCGCATTCTGCCGCATGGGTGCGCGGACTTCAAGGCACGGGGATCGCCGCGAGCCCGAAGCATTTTCCGGGTCATGGCGACACGGCACTGGACTCGCATCTCGCCCTGCCGATCGTCGACGTGTCTCTCGAGATGCTGCGGGAGCGCGAACTTCTTCCGTTCCGTGCGGCCATCGAAGCGGGCTCGAAAACAATCATGACGAGCCACATTCTGTTGCCGCAGATTGACGCCGTGAACCCGACGACGTTCTCGCGACAGATTCTGGGCGGCCTCCTCCGTGCCGAACTAGGCTTCGACGGGGTGATTGTGAGCGATGCGCTCGACATGATCGGTGCCAGCGGAGAGCGCGGCATTCCGGCTGCGGCCGCGGCGGCGCTGGCCGCCGGCTGCGATTTGCTCTGCATCGGAACCGAGAACACCGCCGAACAGTTGGACGCCATCGAGGCCGCGGTGCGCGCAGCGGTTGATGATGGTGTGCTTTCGAAGGACCGCTTGGCCGATGCGGCCCAGCGTGTGCGTCAGTTCGCGGCTGAAACGACACAGGATTTCGAGAGCATTCCGATTACGGAATATGCCCAGCTCATCGACGAGCCCTGCTTTGACACAAGTCGGGTCATCGACTCATTCGACCTGAGCATCAACGCCCACACCTGGCTGGCCGCGGCGCATCCGGCGTTCTCTGTGGTTCGACTCGAAACGGTCAACAACATCGCTGTCGGGGATGCGCCCTGGGGCCCCTGTGCCGAGGTCGCAGCACACCCGACCTCGCCGCTCGGCATGTTCTGGAACGCGCAGCCGACCGTCACAGTCACGGAGGGCGAGAGCACCGAACTGGTCCTCGCCGCAAGGATGCCGGTGGTCGTCATCGGCAAGGCAAACCATCGGTATCCATTCGCCCGCGAGATCATCGACCGCCTGCGTGCTGAGGGACGTCAGGTGCTGGTGATCGACATGGGCTGGCCCGCCGATGACCGTGCTTACGCCGACATTGCGACTTTCGGGGCCTCCCGTCTCGTCGGACGTGCCCTTCTCGAGCGCCTCGCGCGCTGATCCTTTGTGATTGATTCGGGTAAGATTCAATCAGCGGTGATCGGTTCCGCAGGACTTGGAGAAGCCAATGGCTGAGGTTGTAGTTGTCGAGAATGAGGCCGCCGCAGGTCGGCTCGTTGCAGAGTCGATTCGGGCTCTGATCGAACGCACTCCGGATGCGGTGCTGGGTCTCGCCACCGGTTCGACGCCGATTCCTGTCTACCAGGCCCTAGCGGCCTCGTTCGCCGAGAAGCCGCTTGACGTCAGCCGGGTGCGCGGCTTTGCCCTCGACGAGTACGTCGGTCTGCCCGCCGGACATGCCGAGAGCTACCGCGCTGTCATCACCCGCGAGGTTGTCGAACCCTTGGGGCTGACGCCCGAGAACGTTCACGTTCCCAACGGCGATCTTGAGACCATCGAGACGGCGGGTCTGGAATATGAGATTGCCATTCTTGAAGCCGGAGGAGTCGACGTACAGATTCTCGGCATCGGACGCACGGGCCACCTCGGCTTCAACGAACCGGGTTCCTCGTTCGGTTCGCTGACCCGCGTGAAGACCCTGACCGAGAAGACCCGGGAAGACAACGCCCGCTTCTTCGACTCGCCCGATGACGTTCCGATGCACTGCATCACGCAGGGCCTCGGCACAATTGCGCGAGCCCGTCACCTGGTTTTGCTCGCGTTCGGCGAGGGGAAGGCCGAGGCCATCGCGGCTGCCGTCGAAGGCCCGATGACAGCCAGCCAGCCCGGTTCGGCGATTCAGTTGCATCCGCATGTCACGGTCATCGTTGACGCCGCTGCCGCGAGCAAGCTGAAGAACCTCGACTACTACACGCATGCCTGGGCGCACAAGCCGACCTGGCAGGGCATCTAGCCCGCTCTGTCAGAAGTCGCTCTGTCCGGAGTCGCTGCCCGTCCGGACTCTGTCGGTCTGGACTGTGTCGGTCTGGACTCTGTCGGTCAACCCGCGGTGCCAACCCGCGAGTGAGCAGTTGTTGTTGGCTCAGCTTCGCTGAGGCAACAACAACTGCTCACTCGCGTGGGGAATGTGCTGTTGGTCGGAGCGTTTAGCCTAGGGTGATGAACATTTTTCGCCGCACCGGCACCGCAACACGCCGACCCGGCGAGAACAAGGGGTCGACGGGGTTGTCGAATGGTCTGTCGACCAACGCACGGGAGCGCTTGCCCCGCGATGTCTACGTGCTGGGCATCATCTCGTTCTTCGTGATGGTCGGATTCGGCGTCGTCGTGCCGGTGCTGCCGGTCTTCGTGCGCAGCTTCAACGTGGGCTATCTCGAAGTCGGTGCGGTTCTCTCGGCGTTCGCTCTCATGCGCCTTGTCGCCAGTCCGTTCTGTGGGCGCATGATCGACTGGGCTGGCGAGCGTTTGGTGTTGGCCGCTGGCATCGGCATTGTCGCCGTGTCGAGCGGACTGGTCGGGCTGGCCGCCAACTACCCGCAGCTTCTGATTCTGCGCGGAGTCGGCGGAATCGGGTCGGCCATGTTCACAGTCTCGGCAATGACATTGCTGCTCGGTTCGACCTCGCCGACGTTGCGTGCCCGTGCAATCGGCTTCTACCAGGGCGGCTTCCTGCTCGGTGGAATGGCCGGGCCGGCCATCGGTGGGCTGCTGGCCACGATCTCGTTGACCGCTCCCTTCTTCTTCTACGCCGGCACGCTGGCTGTGGCGGGCGTGATCGGCCTGGCGATGCTGCGCCGTCCGCAACGCGGAGGCGCAACGCTGCCGCACGCCGCGACGCCCGCCATTCCGTTCCAGCAGGTGCTCACCGACCCGCGGTACAGAGCCGCCTGCCTGGCGAACTTCGCGCAGGGTTGGACCTCGTTCGGCGTGCGCAATGCGCTCATCCCGATACTGATCGTCGAAGTGCTGAACGGCCGGACCGCATGGACCGGCATCGCCTTCGCGGTCGCTGCTGTTGCTCAAACCCTGGCGCTGGCGCCGGCCGCCCGGTTCATCGACACTGTCGGACGTAAGCAGGCGATCATCGGCTCCTATGCCGTGGCTGCCATCATCATCGTCGCGGTTCCCTTCGCACCCGATATCTACATCTTGACCGGATTGCTCTGCGTCTATGGCGTTGCATCCGCATTCATGGGCACGGCGCCGGCCGCAGCGGTGGGCGATGCCGCCGGTTCGCGCAGCGGGCGCCCCGTCGCGGTCTTCTCCATGTTTTCCGACGTCGGAGCGATTGTGGGCCCGCTCGCGGCAGGCGTACTGCTCGACGTGGCGTCGTTCCCCGCGGCCTTCGCGCTCGGTGCGGTGTTCTTCGTCGCGACCTCGCTCTATGCACTACGGATGCCCGGTGGTGTTCCCCGCGCAGCGCTGAGCCCCACGGCCGCTCCGGCGGACTAGACGAGTCGGGGAGCCTGCAGCGCTACGGGCGAGTGGCCTGCTCGACGAGCTCGAGCACGTGGCTGTACTCCTGACCTGTGGCGCGACTCATCCCGAGTTCGCAGGTGCGGTTTGCCGAGGCATATGCCGCGTAGCTGCGTTCGGTGACCTCGGCGGCCTCCCGGGCCGTTGCCGACGCGGTCAACTCCGGATGCAGCAACCCGCGGTCGCCCGCGAAGGCGCAGCAACTCCATTCCACTGGTACATGCACGTCGGGGCTGATTCGCTTCGCAATCGACGTCATCGTGTCGTTGATACCGAGCTGAGTTGACGAGCAGGTGTGGTGCAGGGCCAGTGAGGCGATCGGCGCGGTCACCGTGAGACGGTCGATCACGTACTCGCCGACGAATTCCACAGCATCGACGAACCGCAGTGCCGCGAAGTCGCCACCTGCCGCCCGCGCATTCGCCTGCATCGTCTCGAGTCCTTCGGTGCAGGATGCCGCATCGCAGACGATGGGCAGCTCTCCGCCGCGGCTGACCGTCAGGAGCGCGGGGAGCACCGCCTCGGTCATGCGATCGTAGCCGCGCGTATTGCCCTTGGACTTCCAGGGAGTGCCGCAGCAGAACGAGTCGATGCCGTCGGGAACCATCACGCTCACCCCGGCGCGATCACACAGCGTCAAAAAGGCGTCGGCCACTCCAGCGCCATCCGCAGCTGGACCGAACATCGTCCCGATGCAGGCGGTGAAGTAGACGGCGACCGGGTCTGTCGCGGCCCGCGGGCGGCGTTTCGCCCCGCCGCCCGGTAGCGCGCCGTCATAGAGCGGAACGGTGTCGGCGCCGAGTAGGGCGCGACCGACTTTCGTCACCGCAGTGACGAGAGGGGCCGGCATCGTGTCTGCGACGGTCAGTGCGAGACCGCCGAGCTGCGTCATGGTGCCCCAACTCGTGGCCGCACCCAGCCAAGCCGTCTGCTCGAGTGCTGACGTGTTTTCGGCGCGCAGCCGACGCACCAGGTCGCCCGTGTTGATGTTCACCGGGCAGGCGACCTGGCACATCCCGTCGACGGCACAGGTGTTGATGCCGTCGTACTCGTAATCGCGACGCAACTCGGCGAGGAGCTTCGTATCACCCGCGGTCTCGGCGGTCTTCATCTCGCGCCGAATGACGATACGTTGCCGAGGTGTCATCGTGATGTCTTTCGAGGGACAGACCGGTTCGCAGTAGCCGCATTCGACACAGCGGTCGACCTCTTCTTCGACGGTCGGCGCGAGTTTGAGATTGGCCAGGTAGGAGTCCGGCTCATCGGAGAGTACTACGCCGGGATTCAGCAGACCTTTCGGGTCGAAGAGCGCCTTGATTTCTTTCATCACCGCGTACAGCTCGTCGCCGTACTGGCGGCGCACGAACGGAGCCATGATGCGACCGGTGCCATGCTCTGCCTTGAGCGAGCCACCCTGCCCGAGCACGAGGTCGACCATCTCGGCGGTGAACCGCTCATAGCGGGCCAGCGAGGCTGACTCATCGAAATGCTCGTTGAGCATGAAATGGATGTTGCCATCCTTCGCATGCCCGAAAATCACGCTTTCCTCATAGTTATGTGCGTCGAAGAGTGAGATCAGGCTCTCGCAGGTGTCAAGTAGCCGGGGGACGGGAACGACAACGTCTTCCAGCAGCGCGGTGGTTCCCGACGGGCGTGCCCCGGCGACGGTCGTGTAAAGGCCCTTGCGGATGTGCCAAAGGTTGGCCCGTTCGCTGGAGTTGCTGGTGAGGCTGAGCGGGGTGACGAGATCGAGTGCCGTGAGCGTCGCGTCGCCTGCCGCACGTTGCCGGGCGAGGTCGTCTGCGTTCTCGGCGAGATACTCGAGCAGCAGCGCGGCGTGCCCGTCGATCGCCAGGGCGGCGAGCTCGGGAGTGCTGTCCGGCTGAGTCTGTGCGACGCGCAGCGATGTGGCATCCATCAGCTCGATGGTGCCGAGCCCCGCAGCCACGAGCGCCGGCAGCGCTGCGGTGGCCGCATTGAGGCTCGGGAAAAGCGCGAGACCGGTCGCAACCTGGGCGAGCAGCGGGACCGTGCGAAACGTGACCTCGGCTACGAAGCCGAGGGTGCCCTCGCTGCCGATCATCAGGTGCGTCACAATGTCGAGGGGGCGTTCGAAGTCAAGGAACGAATTCACGCCGTAGCCCATGGTGTTCTTCATCGAGAACTGCCGTTGAATCGACGCGACGGATGCCGGATTGCACCGCACCCGGTCTCGCAGTCGGGCCAGGCCCGCGTACAGGGCGGGCTCGAGCTGGCGCAGGCGCTCGTCGGCATCCGTCTCGCCGGTGTCGATGATGGTGCCGCTCGGCAGCACGACCACCATCGATTCGACGGTCTGGTAGCTGTTCTGCGCGGTGCCGCAGGCCATGCCACTCGAGTTGTTGGCGACGACGCCACCGATGGTGCAGGCAATCTCGCTCGCCGGGTCCGGGCCGAGCTTGCGGCCGAACCGAGCGAGTCGCGCGTTGACCTGGCGCACGGTCATGCCGGGCTGTACGCGCACGCGGGCACCGGCATCCAGAACCTCGAGGGAGCGGAAATGGTGACGAGTGTCGACAAGGATGCCTTCGGTCACCGCCTGTCCGCTCAGGCTGGTGCCGCCGGAACGGAAGGTGAGGGGGATGCCGCGCGTATGGCTCTGTCGATACAACTCGGCGATCTCGGCGATGGTGCTAGGTGTCGCAACGGCCTGCGGGACCAACAGATAGTGCGACGCGTCGTGAGCGTGGGCGAGACGGTCGATCGACCGCTCACTGAAGTGAGGCGAGGGGGCGGTCGAGTGGTTGATTGTGATCAGTCTCTCTCTGCGCTCGGTCGGAAATTTGATTATGGCCTCGTCGGTTCAGGCCTGACAACCGACGGACGGGGTCGCACCTCCGCTCGTGTTCCCCTCCGGGCCCAGCAATCAGGGGTGACCGTGGCCGAAAGTTCACGGAGTGCTTGACGGTCAGCCTAGTGGTCAGATAGGTTGCTCGTGGTAGGACCACCGGGCCACCGGTCCACAGGTCTAAACGCCCCAGCGTCGGGGAACACCTCCGATGCGACGAATTGGAGGATCATGTTCTGCACTTCACAGCGATCGCGAACACGGCGGATGGGACTCGCAGCCTCGACGACCGCAGCCTGTTCAATCTTCTTGCTCGCCGGCTGCTCGACTCCGTCGGCCCAACCGGCGGCGGAAACCGGCACCATCACTGATGTCACAGCTGCCAGCGTTTTCAGCCCGGATGTCTGCACGCCGAAGGACCCGGCAGCCGTCGCCGACATTCCCACGACGGTGGCTGGCTTCACGGGTTACGAATCGGAGCCGGGCGACTGGCTGACCCTTCCTGAGACGTCTGCCCTCACGGGAAAGCGCGTTGCAGTGTCTGTGATGGGTCTCGGGCAGCCATTCTTTCTGGCCGTGTCAGAACATTGGAAGGCCCTGGGCGAGAAGTACAAGTTCGAGGTCAAGATCTACGACGGAAAGTTCGATTCCGGTACGGTTCAGCAGCTCGTCGATGACATTGTCGCCGACAAGCCTGATGCGGTCGCGTTCGCCCCGCAGGACAGCGACGCGTCGGTGCCCCAGGTGCAGAAGTTCATCGATGCGGGAATTCCGGTTGTCACCTACAACGTGCAGCCGCGCGTTGTCGCAGCGCCGCGTGTCTTCGCAGACGACTACACCGGCAGCCAAATCGTCGGTTGCAACGCCGGGGCCTACTTCGCAGCCAAGTTCCCTGACCGTGCCGCAAACATCGGAATTGTCGACTTGCCCAAGCTCCCGCAGGTCGAAGACCGAAAGAACGGCTTCCTGACTGGCTTCCTCTCTCAGATCCCGACGGCCAAGGTCGTTCAGGCTGTGGATGGCGGAGGCGTCATCGACAAGGCGAACCCCGCCGCAAGCGACCTGATTCAGGGAAACCCTGACATCAACGTCATCTTCGGAATCAACGATGACTCGTCGCTCGGCACCGTTGCCGCGCTCAAAACGGCCAACAAATACTCCGCAGATTGGGGAGTATTGGCCGCAGTCGACGGCTCACGGCCGGCACTCGAATCGATGAAGGACCCGGCTTCGCCGTACAAGGCAGAGTCCGGCTACCCACCGCGCGACTTCGCGTACGCGGCATTCAACCTTCTCTCTGCGGCAGTGGAAGGAAAGGCAAAGCCGGACACCCAAGTTGTCGTCGGCTACCCGGCGATCAACCCTTCAGATGATGGCATCACCAAATGGCTCACGGAACAGTACCCCAATTAGTCACTGGCTCCTCCCTGGCAGAACGTACCGCTCTGTCAGGGCGGATGCCCGCGGCTTTCGACGTAGTAGGAATTACCAAATCGTTCCCTGGCGTCAAAGCACTGGTTGACGTGAGCGTCAGCGTGCGGCCTGGGGAGATCCACTGTTGGATTGGCGAGAACGGCGCGGGCAAGTCGACACTTATCAAGATCCTGGCGGGAGCTCACGCTCCCGACTCCGGAGAGATTCTTGTCGAGGGCAGGCCCGTCACTATCTCGAAACCCGGGGACGCGATGAACGCCGGTCTGAGCTTCATTCTGCAGGAACTCAGCGTCGTCGACGGGCTCTCCATCGCAGACAACATCATGCTCGGACATGAATTGCGGCGCGGGCCCGAGGTCAGAAAGCATGTGACAAACCAGCGGGCCACCGAGCTACTCGACCAAATTGGGTTCGAAGGACTCGACCCCGCTCGCCTCGTCGGAACGCTTTCCACCGCAGAAAAGCAAGCGGTCATGATTGCACGTGCCTTGAACCTCGAGGCGCGAGTCATCTTTCTTGACGAAACCTCCGCCACCCTCGACAGCGACGAAGTGAAGCGGTTGTTCGATGTCATGCGCATGCTGCGCTCTGTCGGTAAAGCAGTGGTGTTTGTGACCCACCGTCTTCAAGAAGTGATCGATGTGGCAGACCGGGTCACTGTCTTCAAAGACGGCACGATTGTTGGCACTCTGGAAGGCGACGACATCGACAGTGCGATTATGGTGCGGGCGATGGTGGGTCGTGACGTCACCCAAATCTTCCCACCGAAGGACCGTGAGGTCGGCAACATGATCCTTGAGGCGAAGTCTGTGAGCACGCGCGAGGTGCGAAACATTTCGCTCAGTGTCAGATCGGGTGAGGTCCTGGGCATTGCCGGGCTTGTCGGTTCTGGCCGTACCGAAGTGTTGCGTGCTCTCTTCGGCCTCGATAAGGTCACGACCGGCACCATCAGGCTTGACGGTGCCGAACGGGTCTGGCCGAGCTGTCAACAGGCGATCAATAGCGGTATCGCAATGGTTCCCGCTGACCGCCGCAGCGAAGGAATTGTCGCGCTCCGCTCCGTCGAAGAGAACCTCACGCTCACTTGGGCCGGTCGGGCCAGCGGGCGTGGATGGAGAAAGAAGTCAGCGTTGCTGGCGCAACAGTTCGTTGAAGAACTTCGGATCAAGACGCCCTCACTCGCCCAGCACATCGGCCTATTGTCTGGCGGAAACCAGCAGAAAGTCGTTGTGGCACGTTGGCTCGCCATGAAACCCAAGGTTCTTCTGCTCGACGAACCAACCCGGGGCATCGACGTCGGTGCTAAGGCCGAGATGTACCGACTGATCGACGAACTGGCTCGGGCGGGGCTCGCCGTCATCGTCGTCTCGTCCGACTTGCTCGAGGTCATCGGGCTCTCAAATCGCATCCTGGTTATGCGCGAGGGTGAACCCGCCGGGACGCTCAGCAACGAACCTACCGAAGAAGCAATTGTTGCGCTCGCCATGGCGCACGAGAAGGCAGTGATATGAAAGTGAACTCCCGGTGGCTCATGCGCTGGCTCGTGAAGCAGCGACAGAATCCCACAATCGCGACTCTGGCTATTCTGGCGACACTCGTCGTGGTCTTTTCCTTGATGAGCGATAGATTCCTGACCATCGAGAACATTCAGAACGTCACGCGGTCCAGCGCCGCAGTGATCACTGTCGGATGTGCCGTGACACTCGTCATGATCGCGCGCGGTCTCGACCTCTCTGTCGGCAGCACCCTGGCCGCCTGTGGTGTTCTTGCTGCAGCATTGGCCTCGAACGGAGCTAATCTGCTCCTCTCTTATCTGGCGGCGTTGGCGCTCGGAGCTGCAATCGGTGCGCTGAACGGTGTGATCGTCGTTGGGCTCAAGGTAACCCCGATCATCGCCACTTTGGGAACGCTCAACATCGCTCGCGGCCTGGCCTATCTGATCACGCCCAGCGCGATCCTGGTCGGGCTGCCGGCCGCATGGAGCACGATCGGCACCTCCTCACTCTTCGGCTTGCCGTCGCCGGTACTGATCGCCATCGCCGCGGTCATCTTCTTCAGCTGGCTGCTGAACCGCACGGTGTTCGGCCGCCACGTCTATGCAATCGGAGGCAATGAGGAGACGGCACGCCTCGCCGGTGTGCGGGTCGGGCGGGTCCTATTCCTGCTCTATCTGATGGCAGGACTCTCCGCAGGTGTCGGCGCCATCGTGCTGAGCTCGCGACTCGGCACTGGTGACCCGAACATCGGGGTCGGCTTCGAATTCGATGTCATCGTCGCCGTCATCCTCGGTGGTACTAGCCTGGCCGGAGGGTCGGGCCGCATCAGCGGAACTGTGCTGGGTGCTCTCATCGTCGGATTCCTGAGCAACGGGTTGAACCTGGTCGGCGTGGAGCCGTTCTGGCAGTACGTAGCCAAGGGCAGCGCGCTCATCGTCGCCGTCGTGCTCGACAGGTTCGCAAGCCGAAGTAGTGACGTTCGGCCGAAGACGGGCAAAACGCCTCCATCGCCACCGTCACGCCCCACGCCTGACGTCACAGTTGGCGCACTCGATTCCAGCACGGTTGGAGCGACCCGATGATTGATGTCATTGCGGATGATCTCGATCACCCGGAGTGCGTAGCCTATGGACTCGACGGCTTCGTTTACGCCGGTGGAGAGGCAGGTCAAATTTATCGAATCGACGTCGAAACGCGCAGTCCAACGATCGTCGGATCGACCGACGGCTTCATCCTCGGCATCGCGCTCGACCGGGACGGTAACGTCTACGCCTGCGACACCAAGGCCAAGGCCGTATTGCGGATGAGTCCATCCGGTGATGTCGAGACGCTGTGCACCGGTACACCGGAACGGCCGATGCGACTGCCAAACTCTCTGGCATTCGGGGCCACGGGTGAGCTCTACATCTCGGATTCTGGTGTCTGGGGCGAATCTCAGGGCTGCATCTACCGACGTAGCCCTGATGGAGCAGTGGAGGTGTGGTCAGAGGGCGCCGCTTCGTTCACGAACGGAATCGCGCACTCTCCCGATGGTGCATTTCTCTACGTCGTCGAGTCGACACTTCCCGGTGTGACGCGGATCCCGATCCAGTCCAACGGTTCGGCTGGCGAGCCCGAAACTGTCGTGATGATGCCGGGCACGGTTCCAGACGGCATCGCGTTCGACACCGCAGGTCGCCTCTACATCGCGTGCTACCGGCCAGACCGCCTCTACCGGCTCGACCCGACTGGCGAGCTCGTGATCTTCGCCGACGACCCCAAGGGAACCGCGATCTCGGCCCCTACTAATGTCGCGTTCGGTGGAGAATCAATGTCGAGCCTCTTCATTGCAAGCCTGGGTCGGTGGCATGTCTCTCGGATGACAGTCGACGTACCTGGTTTTGCCCTGCACTATCCAGAGCCTCAGTCGAACGCGTCTGGAGTAGTCAATGTCAATGTTTGAACAGGTGCACCACGTGCGTGCGACGGATGCTGTGGTGGCACGCATCGAAAGTCTGATCCTGGATCACAGCCTGAAGCCCGGCGACACCCTGCCGTCGGAACGTGAGCTCGCCGCAATGCTGAATGTGAGTCGCAACGCGCTGCGTGAGGCTCTTGGAATTCTGGGACAAAAGGGACTCGTCGTGGCGCGACCGGGCAAGGGAACTATGGTGGCTGAGCCCTCGCCCGACCCGTTAAAGGCGTCACTACAGCTGCTTCTGCAGTTGCGGCATGTGACCCTGACCGAGCTGGGTGACGTTCGAATTCTGATTGAACCGGAACTTGCCGCGCGCGCCGCAGAACGAGTCGGCGACGGAGCTGCATTGACCCAGTGGCTGGAACGACTCCTCGACGCTCACGACGACCCGGCCGCTCACGTGGCAGCCGACCTGGGCTATCACAGGGAGATCGCCCGGCTGGCCGACCACACAGTCTTTAGCGTGCTGGTTGACGCGGTGCGAGAGCCCATCACTCGAAGCATGATGTTCGGTACAAAGCTGCCGCGTGCAATCGATCATTCCGATGCTCAGCACCGCGCCGTTTACGACGCGATCATGGAGGGGAATGCGGTCGCCGCTCGTCAGGCGATGACCGAGCACATCACCTACGTCAACGAGTACTTGAGGGATGAAACGCCCTCAGTCATTTCATCGGGGGGAGAGGCGCATGTCTAAGAACGACGATGTCTCCTTCACCCTCACAAACGAGTTTCTGAGCATCGAAATCGACCCGAACCAGGGCGCAGACCTCGTCTCGCTCATGCACAGGGAAAGTGGCGAGGAACTGCTCTGGCGAGACCCACGCACGTCGGCGCGATCCGGCACGGCGCCACTTCCGATGTTCGCCGATTCGTTCTACGACACCTATCGCGGTGGCATGCAGGAGCTCTTCCCGAACACTGCGGACTCCTCGGTTGTGATGGGCGTAACGCTTCCCTTTCATGGCGAGGCCTGCCAGTTGGCTTGGTCGGTGAGAAGAGAGCACCGATACGGAAGCGATCGCCTCGTCTGCATGACAGACCTCACACGGTATCCGGTGCGCATGGAGCGAACGATCTCACTCGTTCCGGGGGAGCCGACGTTGCGCATCCGCAGTGAGATCGTCAATCTCTCTGCTCGCGCGTTGCCGTACACCTGGGCGATGCACCCGGCCTTCTCGAGGGCAGTGACGGCAGAGCCATCCGTGCTTTATGCGCCGTTCGCGTGCGCGGTTTCCCACCCAGATAAGTTCTCGGAGAACCAATCATTCGCTCCCGGTGAGGTCGTGGGCGGCGGCTCGGTGGAGGGCGTGAGCACGCTCACGTTGAACGCCAACGATGCGGGAACCACTGATCTGCTCTATGCGCAGCCGGACCAAGGCTGGTACACACTTCGCAACGAATCGTCAGGGCTCACCGTTTCGATGGGCTGGCCCGTCGAGCAGTTCCCCGAATTGTGGATCTGGCAGGAATGTCGGGGTGTCGGAGACTTTCCATGGTGGGGCCAGCATCACATCGTCGCGGTGGAGCCGCATGTTGCCTCTCCCTCACGCGCGCTTGCCGAGCATATTGTCGCAGGCACGGCCCGCGAGCTGGCGCCCCACGGCAGACTCAGCGCAGAGTTCACACTTTCGGCCGAGCTGACATCGCTCGATCAGATCCCGCAGGGCCTGGACACACGAGGTCGTGTCGTTCTGCGCCAGAAAGAGAAGGAGCACACAGCATGAGATTTGATGGAATCACCGCGGTTGTCACGGGAGCTGGCGCAGGAATCGGCCGGGCTACGGCAACGCGCCTCGCCAACGAAGGTGCCAAACTGGCGCTCATTGACATCAACCAGGAGAGCATCGATGAGCTCGCCGCGAGTCTGGGTGAGAGCGGATGCACGGCGAACGCGTACCGAGCGGATGTGTGTTCCTCCGACGCGGCAACCGCAGTGATCGCACAGATCGCCGCCGAGATGGGTACCCCTCAGGTACTCGTAAACAACGCCTCCGTTCTTCGCTTGGCCTCGGCCGCCGAGACGCCGCTCGAGCTGTTCGATGCCGTGATCTCGACCAACCTGCGCAGCGTCTTCACGTTCTCCCAGGCTGTCGCTCGACTGCTGATTGCGGCGAAACTTCCGGGATCGATCGTCAATGTCTCGTCGATTCACGCTGTGATCAGCGAACCGAACGCGAGCGCGTATACCGCGGCCAAGGGCGGCATCGAAGCCATGTCCCGCACGTTCGCATCGGAATGGGCATCCGCCGGTATCCGTGTGAACTGTGTGCGCCCCGGTGCAACGTGGAGTGAAATGACGACCCCGATTTACACCAAAGAAATTCAGAGGGCGATCGCCCAGCGTGTGCCGATGGGGCGTATTGGTGATGCGAGTGAGATCGCCGCGGGGATCTGTTTCTTCGCCTCGCCGGACTCGAGCTACTGCACCGGAACAACTCTCGATATCGATGGCGGATACATTATGGATGGCAGCCTGCCGGGCACGGTGTACGCGTGAGCGCGCGAGACTCCCGCTCCGTCGAGCAGTGGGCGGCAGCGATTTTGAGCAACGCCGGACTGCGTGGCGAAGCGGCACAGATCGTTGCGGCAAATCTGTCATATGCCGAACGGCGCGGGGTGATCAGCCACGGATTCATCCGTCTGGCGACCTACCTGGAGCGTATCAAGGCCGGCGGCATCAACTCGAACCCTGACGTTCATCTGGTCGAGGATTCGGGTGCGATGGCGGTTATGACCGCCGACAACGGGCCGGGCGCTTCGTCAGCCGTCGCCGCGGTCGAGCAGGCGATGGAACGCGCGCGGAAGTACGGAATCGGGTGTGTGCTCGTGCGTGATGCCAACCATTTTGGGGCGACGGGTTTCTACACCGACATGATGGCCGAGGGCGGCTTCGTTGGCATTGCGGCGTGCAACACCGATGCGGTGATGTGCGCACCGTTCGGCGGAATGCCGGTGCTTGGTACGAACCCGCTCTCGATTGCGCTTCCGCTTCCCGCACCGGCTCGGCCACAACTTGACATGGCGACAACCGAGGCGAGTTATGGAAAACTCGTCGTCGCCGCGCAAGAAGGTTCGAGCATCCCTCTGGGCTGGGCCGTTGACGCACAGGGACAATCCACGACGAATCCGCAACAGGGCCTCGAGGGAGCACTGCTGCCAAGCGGCGGGCCCAAGGGCTTCGGACTGGCGTTCATGATCGACGGCATTTTGGCCCTGTCGGGTGCCAAGACCAGTCCATTCGTCTCTGCGCTCTATGGCGACGCCTCGGAGCCGCAGCATCTCGGACATCTGTTCATCGCCCTCAACGTGCCAGGAGAACGGCACCCGGGCGCCTATGCAGAGCAGATCACGTCGCTGGTCGACGCCGTGCACTCGAGCAGTCCGCCGCTGCCGGGATCACCGGCACTTACGCCAGGTGAGCCCGAACTGGAGCGAGAGCTCGGCAATGGAAGCGTCGTCACGCTCAGCGATGAGCAGTTGCGCGTGCTGAACGAAATCGGCTCGAATTACGGCGAACCCTTTCCGGGAGCCTAGCTAGCTGAGTTCCTTGCGCCCGGCGATGATGCCGCTGAGTGTGGCGACAACCGCGAAGACGATCGCGACAATCGGCTGGCCCAGGGCGAACCAGGCGAACACCGCGGAGCCCATGACACAGATTTCGACGAGGGCCTTGCCGAACGGGTCAATTCTGATGACGGCCTTGGGAGAACGGAATAGTGCCCAGAGCAGGAGTGCGAGTGCGGGTGCGCCGATGCCGATCAAGACGCCGGGCCAGGGCAGTGGCCACGTGGCGAAACCCCAGATTCCGAGGCTGACGAAGGTGAAGAGTTCGAGCACGAACCGCAGGATTTCGTTGGGGCTGATCTGGGTCTGGGCAGGTGCGTCGGTCACTCGTCAAGCTTACCGACCCGCCGCCGCGTCGCGCACCGGGCAGCGCTGTGGCGCACCGCGGGGCAGAAACTACTTGAAGATGATGGTGCGCACACCGTCCTGCAGCACTCGATTCTCAGCGAACCACTTCACGGCCTGGCTGAGGGTGCGGCTCTCTTCGTCCTGTCCGATCGCGACGAGTTCGTTCGCGCTGCGGGAATGGTCAACGCGCACGACGTTCTGCTCGATGATCGGGCCTTCGTCGAGGTCGCTCGTGACGAAGTGCGCGGTTGCGCCAATGAGCTTCACCCCGCGGGCATGCGCCTGGCGGTAGGGGTTTGCACCCTTGAAACCGGGCAGGAATGAGTGGTGGATGTTGATGGCCCGGCCTTCGAGGCGAGCGCAGAGTTCGGGGGAGAGGATCTGCATGTAGCGCGCCAGCACGACCAGCTCGATGTCGTGTTCGTCGACGGCCTCGATCACGCGAGATTCGAAGGCGGTCTTGCTCGCGGCATCCGTGATGGGCAGGGATTCGAACGGAACGCTGTAGAAGCCCACCAGGTCGCGCAGGGTGCCGTGGTTACTGAGAACGAGGGGGATGTCAACGGCGAGCTGCCCGGCGCGCTGACGGAAGAGCAGATCGTTGACGCAGTGCCCGGCAGTCGAGGCGAGCACCAGAGTGCGCAGCGGCCGTCCGACGATATCGATGGTGGAATGCATGTCGTAGCGCGCGATCACGGGGGCCAAGGCGGCTTGCAGCGTGGCGCGATCGGTGGGTGATTCCACCTGCAGACGAATGAAGAATCGGCCGGTATCGGCGCTCGAGAACTGCTGACTCTCGGTGATATTTCCGTGCGCCGAGACGATCGCTCCGCTGACGGCGTGCACGATTCCGGGCTGGTCGGCGCAGACCAGGGTGATCACCCAGTGATTGTGAGCGGATGCCGGCAGAGAACTGTTCATCTCACTAGGTTAGCGGCCAGAGCTCGCACCACGACCGACCGGGCATCGGCTAGGCTTGCCCCGGTCGTGCCCAGTCCGCACGGCCCCGGGCGCGCACGCTGCGCGCAGGAGTTTTGAGCCCGCCTGTGCGCGAGATGGCCAAAACAGCCGTCGTGAGTGAGTTTCCGCCATGTCCCAGACCACCCTTCCCTCAGCACCCGTCGCGACTGCCTTCCCGTGGCTCGCGCTGCTCATCTTGTCGTCCACGGTGTTTCTGGCGATCAGCTCCGAAATGCTGCCGACCGGTTTGCTTCCCGAAATGAGCAGTGACTTCGGGGTGACCGAATCACAGATCGGCCTGCTGGTCAGCTGGTTCGCGTTCACGGTCGTGATCAGTTCCGCGCCGCTGACACACCTGACCCGTCGGTTCTCCCGGCACGGCCTCGTCGTGGCGGTGCTCTTCGCCTTCGCACTCAGCAACGTGATGTCGGCGTTTGCTCCGAGCTATGAGTTCGCCGTCGTCTCACGGGTGATCGGCGGGCTGGCGCACGGCCTGTTCTGGGCGGTCGTCGGCGCCTATGCCAGCTACCTGGTGCCGAAGGCGCAGATCGGCCGGGCCGTGTCGATCACGGTCGCCGGCGGAACACTGGCCTTTGTCTTCGGGGTGCCACTCGGGACCGCGGCCGGCCAGGTCCTCGGCTGGCGTCTCTCCTTTATCGTCTTGGCCGGACTCATGCTGGTGGGCGCGCTTCTGGTCTGGCTGTTTCTCCCTCGGGTCAACCATGTGCGTCCGACAGCCGATGGTGCGGGTGCCGCGCTCACGAAGCCGACCGGGCTGCGCGGCGACCCCACGGTCTCGCCCGTTATTTTGATCTGCAGTATCACCGCACTGATCATGGTCGGCCACTACACGTTCTATACCTACATCGTGCCGTTCCTGACCGACGAAATGAACGTGGGTACCGCCGGCGTCGCCCCCTACCTGTTCGTTTTCGGCGTTGCCGGGGCGGTGAGCCTCGTGCTCGTGGGCACGATATTCGGGTCTCGCCCGCAGAGTGGTCTTGTCGCGGGAGTCGGGGCCTGCATCGTGAGCGTCACAGTGTTGGTGATGTTTCCTGAGAACGTCGTGGTGGCCTTCGTCGCCTTCGCGCTCTGGGGAATCGCTTTCGGTGTGATCCCGCCGCTGCTGCAGACCACCCTGCTGCACACCGCATCGCTGCAGTTCCGTGACGTGGGCAGCGCGATGTACACCACGGGCTTCAACGTGGGCATTGGCTCGGGCGCCCTGCTCGGCGCGCTTCTGGTCCGCCCGGCCGGCGTTATCGCTTTGCCGATTGTCAACGTGGGCATCCTCGTCGCCGCACTGCTGCTCATCCTCGTGAGTAACCGCGTGATTCGTCGACGCGCGCTGGCCGAGAGGGTTTAGTACAAACGGATGCCGGCTCCGAAGACCGCCTCGACCTCGAAGTCGTCATTCAATAACACCGCGTCCGCGGCATAGCCGAGATCGAGTCTGCCGAGGTCGTGAGCACGCCCGATGGCGCGCGCCGGCGTCTCGGTGAGGGCCGTGACGGCCTCCTCGATTGAGAGTCCCACCTCGACGACCGCACGTCGCAATGCCCCATCGAGGGTGAGCGTCGAGCCCGCGATCGAGCCGCCGTCGCTCAGCCGGGCAACGCCATCCGTCACCGTGACGGCGAGCGTGCCGAGCATGTACGAACCGTCGGACGAGCCCGTCGCCGCCATCGCATCGGTGATCAGGGCGATGCGCCCGGGCGCCCCGGCAAAAGCGAGGCGAACGACTTCGGGATGCACGTGAACGCCGTCGTTGATGATCTCAAGGGTGACCGCGCTCGTGTGGGTGGCCGCCGCGACGGGGCCCGGAGCGCGATGGTGGATTCCGCGCATGCCGTTGAAGGCATGCGTCAGAATCGTGGCCCCTGATGCGAAGGCGCCGAGTGCGGTGTCGTAGTCGGTGGAGCTATGGCCGACGGCCACGGCGATGCCGGCTTCGGTCAGCGCCTGGATGGCCGCCGGTGCGCCGGGTAGCTCGGGGGCGAGGGTCACCTGCACGATGTGCCCGCGGCCGGCCTGGATCAGTCGCGCGATTGGAGCGGCATCCGGGGTGCGAAGCAGCGTCGGGTCGTGGGCTCCACGGTAGGTGTCATCGATGAAGGGGCCCTCGAGATGGGCACCGAGAATGAGCGGGTTCAGGTCTGCTTCGTCGGCGATCACGCTCAGCTGCGACTCGAGATCATCGATGCTGGCCGTGACGAGCGAGAGCACGACGCGCGTTGAACCGTGCTGGTGATGCACGGCGAGGGCGGTGCGGATGGCGTCGGCCCCCGCATCGAAGGCGACGCCGCCTGCGCCGTGGCAGTGAATATCGATGAAGCCCGGGGTGAGCCAGCGGCCGGCGGCGTCGATGACCGTGGTCTCGGCGGTGCGCAGCGTCGACCAGTCGGTCTCGCTGCCCGTGCCGACCATCGCGACGCGATCGCCGGAGAACGCCACGAAGGCGTCGGTGAGGGTGCGGCCGCCCGAGACCAGCCGGGCCGAGTGAATGAGCGTGTCGATGGCATTCATGAGGCGATGATCACCGTTGTTCCGTTGTCGTTGAACGCTGCGAGTTGTTCGGGAGTGATGCCCTGATCGGTGATCAGGGTACTGAAGAGCGTCGGTCCGCCAATGCGCGCGAACGCCGTGACACCAATCTTGGTCGAGTCAGCGACGACGATGGCGCGGCTCGCGCGGCTGGCCATGAGCAGATTGACTGCGGCCTCCTGCTCATCATGCACCGTCGCTCCCACCAGCGGGTCGACGCCGTTCACGCCGATGAACGCGATGTCGAGGGTGATCTTTTCGAGCACCACATCACTGTACGGGCCGACGAGTTCGTAGGAGCGCGGATGCACGACGCCGCCGGTGACGACGGTCTTGATCTGGGGGCGCATCGCCAGCTGGGCCGCGATGTTGATGGCGTTCGTGACAACCGTGAGATTCGGATTCGGCGAGGCCGCCATGATGTCGGCGCGGGCGCAGAGCACCGAGGCGATCGACGTGCTCGTGGTTCCGCCACACAGCCCGATCACTGCGCCGCGCTCGACGAGGGCGCTCGCAGCGAGAGCGATCTGCTGCTTCTGTGGCGCGTTCTGCTCTCGTTTATAGCGCAGAGGCAGATCGTAGGCGACCGATTGCCCCGTCGCGCCGCCCCGGGTGCGGGTGAGCAGCTGCTGCTCGGCCAACGTGTCGAGGTCACGGCGTGCCGTGGCCGCCGAGACGTGAAGTGTGCTGATGATGTCTTCGACCTCGATCTGACCGGTCTCGGCGATCATTGCAAGAACCGCGGCGAGGCGCTCCGAGCGGTTCACCGCTGATCCGCCGCGACGTCGAGCAGAGCGAACAGGGTGAGCAACCGGGCGGCTTCGGCGGCGACGGCCTCGCGTCCGGCTGCCAGATATTTGCGGGAGTCGACAACGGTCGGGTGTGCGGCCAGGTAGTCGCGGATGGCCGCGGTGAAGAACCCGTTGAGGTGTGTCGAGACGTTGATCTTGGTCATGCCGGCCCTGATCGCGGCCACCAGGTGCGTGTCGGCGACACCCGACGAACCGTGCAGCACGAGGGGCACCGGCAGCGCCGCGTGGAGCTGACCGATCAGCTCCAGGTCGACGGCCGCGACGCGCTCGGTCATCGCATGGGACGACCCGACGGCGACGGCCAGAGCGTCGACCCCGGTCGCCGTCACGAACGAGACGGCCTCGGCGGGGTCGGTACGCACGCCGGGAGCGTGGGCGCCATCCTTCCCGCCGACCTTGCCGAGTTCGGCTTCGACGAACACCCCGGCCGAATGGGCGTAGGCGGTGACGCGCACCGTCGCCGCAACATTTTCGGCGTAGGGCAGGTGTGCGCCGTCGTACATGACCGAGCCGAAACCGAGATCGACGGCTTCGATGGCGAGCTGCTCGTCTTCGGCGTGATCAAGATGAACGGCAACGGGCACGGATGCCGCCCGCGCCAGCTCGAGAGTGGCCAACGCGATCGGGGCCAGGGCTCCGTGATAGCGCGCGCAGTTCTCGGAGATCTGCAGGATCACCGGCAGATTCGCGCGCTCGGCGCCGGCGACGAGGGCCTCGGCGGTTTCGAGGTGGATGACGTTGAAGGCGCCGAGGCCGGTTCCGGCTGCGGCGGCTGCCTGCATGAGGGTGCGCGTGGGGGTGAGCGTCATCGGTTCTCCAATGTGGTGTGAGTGGTGCTGGGGGCGGCGTCGGATGCTTCGGCTGCGGCCGGCATGGAGGGGGCCAGACGGTCGACGATCAGCTGGGCAGCCAGCGACGGGTGTTCGGCGGAGATTTCGCCGGCGAGCGGCATGAGAACGGCGGCCGCCGACCACGCCGTGGCGGTGCGCAACACGGCTTCGGCATCAATTCGGTGGCGCTCGACCGGACGGCCCCCGACCGGGAGCCCGAGGCGCTGATCGGCCTGCCTCGCGGTGGCCAGCTGCACCGCGGCCGCGGCAACGGCCGCATCGCCGGCCCCCGTCGGGTTGCCAGTCAAGGCGACGGGGAGGCGCGCGCGCCACGGGCGGGAATCGTCGGCCGAAACGGCCAGCATTCCCTTCTCGCCGAGCGAGACGAGCACCAGGTGGGCGCCGAGCGTCACCAGCGTGTGGGCGGCCGCGACGGGGTCATCCTCGCCAGTGGCCTCCTGCAACTCCTGCCGGTTCGGCTTCAGAACCGTGGCGCCGGCGGCTGCTGCGGCCAGCAGCGCCGGGCCCGAGGTGTCAACGACAGTCGGAACGGCGAGCGCATGGGCGAGTGCGACAAGGTGGGGAATGAACGCGGCGTCGGCACCGCTCGGTAGGCTGCCGGAGATGACCAGACAGTGGGCGTTGGGCAGGGCGGATGCGACGGCATCCGTCAACGCCTGCCATTCGGCCGGAGTGTGGTTCTCGCCGAATTCGTTGAAAATGCTGGTTTGGTTGTGGCCGGTGTCAACGAAGGCGACGGTGCGTCGCGTTGTCGCCTGAACCGGAACCATCAGGTGGGGAATGCGGCTCTGCACGAGGTCATCGGTGAGTTCGAGGCCGGACGGACCCCCCGTGGGTGTGATCGCGAGAACCGGTTGGCCCTGCTGATGCACGACGCGTGCGACGTTCAGGCCCTTGCCGCCTGCGCGCACGGCGGCCGGTGCGACCCGGTGGGTATCGCCGAGACGTACCTCGTCGAGAGTGTAGGTGAGGTCTAGCGCCGGGTTCGGTGTGACGGTGATGATCATGCGTGAACGTCCGTTCGGATGAGCTTCGCGTCGAGCAGGTCGCGCGCCCGCAGCGCGGCGCCGAGCAGTCCGGCATTTTCACCGAGCATCGCCGGCAACAGCACGGGGCGCCGATGAAAACTGAGCAGGGCATCCACGCGCTCACGCAGTGGCACGACGAGGGCGTCACCGGCCTGGGCGAGGCCGCCACCGATGACGATGGCTTCCGGCGCCAGAATTGCCGCGAGCTGCGCGATGCTCACGGCGAGGGCATCCAGGGCTTCGTTCCAGACGGCGGCGGCATCCGGGTCTCCGCTGTGCGAACGCAGAAGAACATCGCGTGCGCCATCGGGCTTGATTCCCGTGCGATCGTGGTATCGCCGCGCGATGGCACCGGCCGACGCGATGGCCTCGAGGCACCCTCGGGAGCCGCAGACGCAGACCGGGCCCAGCGGATCGACGATGGCGTGACCGATCTCGCCGGCAAAGCCACCGGCCGAGTAGGCGTGACCGTCGATGAAGAGTGAACCGGCAATGCCCGTGCCGATGACGAGTACGACGAGGTTCTGGTAGCCGCGGCCGGCCCCCAGCCGGAACTCGGCCTCGCCGGCCGCCCGCACGTCATGCGAGAACGTGGTGGGCAGCCGCAGCAGGTCCTGGGCGAGTTGCGTGAAGGGAATATTCGACCAGTGCAGATTGGCTGAGAGTACACCGATTCCCCGATCATCATCGACGAGACCCGGCGCCAGCATCCCGAGTGCGTGCGGGGGCACGTCGGGAAAGTCGGTGGCGAACTGCATCCGGAGTTCGCGCACCCGGTGGAGCACGGCGTCGGCCGTTCCTGTGCCGCAGAGCGGAGTCGGTGTGCGACTGAGCCCGAGCATGGTTCCCGTCGAATCAAACAGCGCCGCTTTGGTGTCGGTTCCACCCACGTCGATCGCGAGCACGGCTTGCCCGGGACCCAGCGGCAGTGCGGTCGTGGTCATCGGATGCTCCTCACCAGGTGCACGCGCACCACCACATTCAACGATTGATTGTGATCGTTACGGGTGCAAAGTAATCATTTCAGGGCTGATATTTGAGTGTAAAGGGTCAGAACAGCGCACGCTCGCACCGGCGAGCGAAGAATTCGGGTGTGCGCACAGGGTTTCGCGAACGCGGCAACGAGCGTACGGTGACGCCAAGCGCTGCCTCGCCCCGAGCATCCGGAGAAGTCAATGACGACGACACAACAATCGGCTCCCTCGATCGACAACTCGCCACGATTGTCGTCGGGCGCTGAGCGTAAGGGCAATATTCTGGTGCGGTGGGTCACCTCCACCGACCACAAGGTGATCGGCTACCTGTATCTGATCACGTCCTTCGTGTACTTCTGCATCGGCGGCGTGATGGCCCTCGTGATGCGGGCGCAATTGTTCGCGCCGGGCCTCAAGGTGGTTCAGACGACCGAGCAGTACAACCAACTCTTCACCATGCACGGCACGATCATGCTTCTGATGTTCGCCACCCCGTTGTTCTTCGGGTTTGCCAACGCCCTCATGCCACTGCAGATCGGCGCACCCGATGTGGCCTTCCCTCGGCTGAACGCCTTCTCCTACTGGTTGTTCAACTTCGGTAGCCTGATTGCCGTGGCCGGCTTCCTCACCCCGCAGGGTGCGGCATCCTTCGGCTGGTTCGCCTACCAGCCCTTGGCCAGCACCACCTTCTCGCCGGGCGCCGGCGGAAATCTCTGGATGGTGGGTCTCGGACTCTCCGGCTTCGGCACGATCCTCGGTGGCGTGAACATCATTACAACCGTCATCACGATGCGGGCACCGGGCATGACCATGTTCCGCATGCCGATCTTCACCTGGAACGTCATGATCACCTCGATCATGGTGCTGATGGCGTTCCCGGTTTTGGCTGCGGCGCTTCTCGCCGCTGCCGGCGACCGCATCTTCAACATGCATATCTACGACGCCGCTACCGGCGGGGCCATTCTCTGGCAGCACCTGTTCTGGTTTTTTGGCCACCCCGAGGTGTACATCATTGCGTTGCCGTTCTTCGGTATCGTCACCGAAGTCTTTCCGGTGTTCAGTCGCAAACCGGTCTTCGGATACAAGACCCTGATCTATGCGACCATTTCGATCGCCGCACTGTCGATGACGGTCTGGGCCCACCACATGTTCGTCACCGGTT
Source organism: Leifsonia psychrotolerans (assembly GCF_013410665.1). Taxonomy (NCBI): domain Bacteria; kingdom Bacillati; phylum Actinomycetota; class Actinomycetes; order Micrococcales; family Microbacteriaceae; genus Glaciibacter; species Glaciibacter psychrotolerans. The sequence continues at coordinate 3,780,208 of NZ_JACCFM010000001.1, forward strand.
CGGTGCTGCTGCCGTTCTTCTCGCTGATGTCGATGCTCATCGCGGTGCCCACCGGAGTGAAGATCTTCAATTGGATCGGCACCATGTGGCGGGGGTCGCTGACCTTTGAAACGCCAATGCTCTGGGCGGTCGGTTTTTTGGTCACATTCACCTTCGGCGGTCTGACCGGCGTGATTCTGGCCTCGCCGCCGCTTGACTTCCACGTCTCTGACACGTACTTCGTGGTGGCACACTTCCACTACGTGGTGTTCGGTACCGTCGTCTTCGCCATGTTCAGCGGCTTCTACTTCTGGTGGCCCAAATGGACCGGAAAGATGCTCAACGAAAGGCTGGGCAAGTGGCATTTCTGGATGCTGTTCATCGGCTTCCACACCACATTCCTGATTCAGCACTGGCTCGGTGTGAACGGTATGCCGCGTCGCTACGCGACCTATTCGCCCGAAGACGGCTTCACCTGGATGAACGAGCTCTCCTCGATCGGCGCCATGATTCTCGGTTTGTCGATGGTTCCGTTCTTCTTCAACGTCTACCTCACCGCGCGCACAGCCCCGAATGTCACGGTGAACGACCCGTGGGGGTACGGTTCATCGCTTGAGTGGGCGACGTCGTGCCCGCCGCCGCGTCACAATTTCACGTCGATTCCCCGCATCCGCTCCGAGCGCCCCGCGTTTGAATTGAACCATCCGGAGGTTGCCGTGAGCGTGGGGATCGGGCCTGGCAAAGATGCCCCGGATGCGCCGAGTGCGGAGTTCTGACTGAGTTCCGGCTCGGGCCGAGGCCGAAGGCACCCGGTAGAATGCTTTTACACTCTGACTGAACTCAGCCGGGAGGCCGCATGGTACTAATCCTGCTTGCTTTCCTGCTTCTCTCGTTTCTCACCCCGTTTCTCACCCGCTGGTTGAAGACCCGGGTTTTCTATCTGATCGCCCTGCTTCCGGCCGCGGCCTTCGCCTACACGCTGACGCAAACCGAAACGGTGACCGCGGGCGGAGCCGTCACCGAGAGCATCCCGTGGATGCCAAGTCTGGGCATCAGCCTCTCGTTCCGGGTCGACACCCTCGCTTGGCTGCTCGCCCTCGTGGTGACGGGGATCGGCGCGCTCGTGCTGCTCTATTGCGCGCGTTATTTCTCTGACGACGAGCCGAGCCTGGGCCGCTTTGCCGCCTGCCTGCTGGGTTTCGCGGGCACCATGTACGGCCTTGTCACCGCAGACGATATCGTCGTGATGTTCATGCTCTGGGAGGTCACAAGCATCCTCTCGTACCTGCTGATCGGGCATTACACCGAGCGTCGGGAGAGCCGGGGCGCCGCTCTGCAGGCGCTGCTTGTGACGACCTTCGGTGGTCTGGTCATGCTCATCGGCGTCGTGATGATCTCGAGCGAATCTGGAACCACGTCACTCTCCGCGATTGTGGCCCATCCGGCACAGAGCACCGTCGCCGACTGGGCCATTGTGCTGATTCTGGTCGGGGCCCTGTCGAAGTCGGCGCTCATCCCGTTCCATTTTTGGCTCCCGGCGGCCATGGCCGCACCTACCCCGGTGAGCGCCTACCTGCACGCGGCCGCCATGGTGAAGGCCGGAATCTATCTCGTCGCCCGCTTCGCCCCGGGCTTCGCCGACACCCCGGGCTGGCTGCCCGTTCTGGTCACACTCGGGGTCTGGACCATGCTCGTCGGCGCGTGGCGCTCACTGCGTCAATACGATCTCAAGCTCGTGCTCGCCTACGGCACCGTCAGCCAACTCGGCTTCCTGATGATCGTCGTCGGCTTTGGCACGAGAGATGCCGCGCTCGCCGGGGTCGCCCTCCTCCTCGCCCACGCGCTCTACAAGGCCGCATTGTTTCTTGTCGTCGGCATCATCGACCATCGAGCCGGTACCCGAGATTGGCGCAAGCTCTCGGGCATCGGCCGTCGTGCCCCGGTGCTGGCGGGCATCACGCTTGTCGTGGTCGCCTCGATGGCGGGCCTGCCGCCGTTGTTCGGTTTCGTCGCCAAGGAGGCCGTGTTCACGGCGTTCATCGAGGCAGGTCAGTCCGGAAACGGCTGGGCCTGGTTCGCTCTGATCGGCACCGGCCTCGGGTCGGTGCTCACCGTCGCCTACAGCGCCCGGTTCTTCTGGGGGGCCTTTGCCCGCAGGTCGAAGGTGGCCGAGACGCCGTTGCACGCCGACCGTTGGGACATCCTCATCGCCCCGGGTCTTCTGGCGCTTGCGACGGTCGTACTCGGGCCGCTGGCCGGATGGCTCGACCCGGCGCTCGCCTCCTACGCCGACACCCTGCCGGGTGGCGGCCAGTACCATCTGGCGCTCTGGCACGGTCTCGAGCCGGCCCTCGGCATCACGGCGATTGTTCTCGCGGGGGGACTGGTGCTGTTCTGGTTCCGCACTGCCGTCTCACGCTGGCAGGACTCCGTGCCCCCCGCCGTCGACGCCGGCGTCGGCTATGGCAGCCTGGTGCGGGGGATCGACCGGAGTGCCGCCCGGCTCACCCACGCCGTACAGAAGGGCGGACTTCCGCAGTACATTTCGACGATTCTCGTGGTTTTTGTGCTCGGGCTCGGCTTCGCTGCATCCGTCAACCGCTCCTGGCCGGAGGCGATCGTGCTCTGGGACTACCCGGCTCAAGTGGTGATCGCACTGATCATGGGTATCGCCGCGGTGATGGCCGCCCGCGTTGGGCAACGGATGACGGCCGTGCTGTTGGCCGGTGTCACTGGGTACGGTCTCGTGACTCTCTTCGCTCTCCATGGCGCCCCCGACCTCGCGCTCACCCAGGCGCTCGTCGAGACGATCACTCTCGTGGTCTTCGTGCTGGTGTTGCGCCGTCTGCCGCCGCGTATCGCTGAACACACTCGGCCGCTGCATCGAAAACGTCGAGCGCTTATCGGCCTGAGCGTCGGGGCCGTGATGGGCACCATCGGCGTGATTGCGCTCGGCGCCCGGCAGGCCCCGTCCCTCACGCCCGAACTCGCCCGGCTGTCAGTGGAGGAGGGCCACGGGCTCAACATCGTCAACGTCATGCTCGTCGATATTCGGGCCTGGGACACCATGGGCGAGATTTCGGTGCTCATCGTGGTCGCGACCGGGGTTGCCAGCCTGCTCTTCGTCTCGGGCCGTACCGCAGCGCTGCCCCGACTGAAAGAGTCGCGCCTGCTGCGCACCCGGGTGAACCGACGCCGGGTGCTCGACGATCCCACGGTGTCGAATGAGGGTTCCGAGGTGACCCGGCAGTCGTGGTTGGCGGCCGGGCACACGCTGTCGGCCCAGAACCGCTCGATTCTGATCGAAGTACTGGTTCGACTGCTTTTTCACCCGGCGATCATTGTGTCGATCTACCTCCTCTTTGCCGGCCACAATGCGCCGGGCGGGGGCTTCGCCGGAGGACTCCTCGCGGGGCTGGCGCTTGTGGCCCGCTACCTGGCCGGTGGCCGCTATGAGTTGGGCGAGGCCGCGCCGATCGAACCCGGCACCGTTCTTGGCATCGGCATCTTCCTCGCCGTCGGCACCGCGATCGCCTCACTGTTCTTCGACGGTATCCCACTCGAATCGGCATACTTCAGTGCGGAGGTGCCGGTGCTCGGGTATCTCTCGTTCGGCACGTCGAGCATTTTCGACATCGGCGTCTACCTCGTTGTGCTCGGACTGGTGCTCGACATCCTGCGCAGCCTGGGCAGTGAGATCGACCGACAGAGCGAGGTTGCGCAGGCCAACGATGGTGATGAACCCGGCGGAACCGAGCCTGGCGAAGGCGCCGCGTCGGACCAGGTCACGGCATCCGGTGCCGGCCGAGAAACCTGGGAGGTGAGCCGATGAGCGCGTCACTGACCCTGGTCGTGATGATGGCCGTGCTGTATGCAGCCGGCGTCTATGTGATGTTGGAGCGGAGCCTCACCCGTGTGCTGATCGGCTTCATGCTCGTCGGCAACGCCACGAACCTACTCCTTTTCATCATGAGCGGTCGTCCTGGCAACGCGCCGATCCTGTCGGACGGAACCACCGTCGACTCGATTGCCGACCCCCTGCCGCAGGCGCTGATTCTCACGGCGATTGTGATCAACTTTGGCATCACGGCGCTGCTGCTGGCCCTGATCTATCGTTCCTGGTGGCTGGCCAAACTCGGCGACGAGGGCGACACGGTCACCGATGAGCACGCCGACGAGACCACCGAGTCCACCGAGGCGGCATTCCGTTCGTCGTCGGACGACGACGACGCCATTCAAGCCGCGCTTGGTGCCAGCGAGAGCGAGACCGACGATGTCAGTACGACATCGGATCCGTGGGAGCGGGGGTCCAGTCGATGAACGCACTCGTTCCTCTTGTCGTGATGCTCCCGCTGCTCGGGGCCGGCCTGGCCCTGGCGCTCGGTCGTCGTCGCCGCCCGCAGATCGCGGTGAGTGTCGTTGCACTCAGCGCCGTCGTCGTGATCAGTGCCGTGCTGCTCGTGCTCGTCGATCGTGAGGGGCCCGCTGTGGTGCACGTCGGCGGCTGGTCTGCACCCTGGGGAATCGTGCTCGTCGTCGATCGGCTCTCGGCCATCATGCTGCTTATCTCGGCGCTCATGCTGCTGGGTGTGCTGCTCTTTGCCGTGGGACAGGGCATCATCGACGGCGACCGAGAGACGCCGGTGTCAATTTTCCACCCCACCTACCTGGTGTTGGCAGCAGGGGTGTTCGACGCGTTCATCGCCGGCGACCTGTTCAACCTGTACGTCGGGTTCGAGATGTTGCTGGCGGCCAGCTACGTGCTGCTTACGCTCGGCGGAACCGGTGCCCGCATTCGAGCGGGTGTGACATACATCGTGGTGAGCCTGGTCTCGTCGCTGCTGTTCCTCAGCGCCATCGCGCTGCTCTATGGAGCGACGGGCACCGTGAACATGGCGTTACTGGCCGAACGCATCCCCGCCTTACCGCCCGATGTTGCACTCATTCTCAACCTGATGCTGCTGCTCGCGTTCTGCGTGAAGGCGGCGGTCTTCCCGCTGTCGTTTTGGCTGCCTGACTCGTATCCGACGGCGCCGGCGCCCGTCACAGCGGTGTTCGCGGGGCTACTCACCAAAGTGGGCATTTACGCCATCATCCGCACCCAGACCCTGCTGTTTCCAGACAGCGCACTCACCGAGGTTCTCATGGTCGCCGCCCTGCTGACCCTCCTGGTCGGCATCCTGGGAGCGCTCGCGCAAGCTGACATCAAACGGTTGCTCTCGTTCACCCTGGTCAGCCATATCGGATACATGCTTTTCGGCATTGCGCTGGGCTCCCAGCTGGGGTATACCGCAACGATCTTCTACGTCGTGCACCATATTTCGGTTCAGACCGCACTGTTCCTGGTGGCGGGGCTGATCGACCGTGTCGGCGGTACGACGTCACTGTCGAGGCTCGGCGGTTTGCTGAAGGCCGCGCCATTCGTGGCCGTGCTGTTCTTTATCGGAGCCTTGAACTTGGGTGGAATTCCTCCGTTCTCTGGATTTCTGGGCAAGGTGGCACTGTTCCAGGCCGGGGTGGCCACCGGGTCCCCGCTGGCCTACCTGTTGATCGCCGGGGGAGCCGCGACCAGTCTGCTCACGCTCTATGCGCTGGCGCGCGCCTGGAACATGGCCTTCTGGCGCAGCAGTGAAGAGGCCGAGCTGCGTTCGTCGCCCGAGTCGATGGTTGAGGACCCGCATGATGAAGGAACGGTGCTCACCAAGACTGTGTCACCTCTGATGACCGGAGCGACAACCGCGATGCTTGCCCTAACGGTGGCACTCACGCTGTTCGCCGGGCCGCTCTTCGAACTGGCCGGGCGGGCAGCGGTCGATGTGGAGCATCCGCTCAGCTATATCGACGCTGTCTTGCCCACTGGAGCGCCATGAGTACGCCCCGGGTGCGGTTCACTAACGCGGTCAATCAACTGCCGCAGTTTCTGGGGCTCGTGCTGCTCTGGATGCTTCTCTGGGGTAGCTTTTCGTGGCTGAATCTGCTGACCGGAGCGGTGTTCGCCGCCCTCGTGTCGTGGGTGTTCTATCTGCCGGCCGTCCAGATGAGCGGTCGGCTGAACCCCGGGTATCTGCTGGTCTATATCGGGCGATTGCTCGTTGACATCGTGCGCGCCTCGGTCGAGGTCGCCGCGCTTGCGCTGGCGCCGCACTACCGAGCCAGCAACGCGATTCTGGCGATCGAACTCTCCACCCGCAGCGACCTCATCCTCACCTGGGTGGCCGTGTCGACATCGATTGTTCCCGGCTCAATCGTGATTGACGTCGATCGGCCCAGCTCCACGCTGTATGTGCATGTGATGAACCTGCACGATTCCGAGGAGTCCGAGACGTTTCGCCGCTCGGTGCTGGCGACCGAGGGACGGATCGTGCGTGCGCTCGGCTCTCGCGAAGATCTGAAACGACTCCGGGAGACGCCACGAGCCGGAGAGCACTGGCGAGCCGGGGAGAGACGAGGAGATCAACCATGAGAGAGCAATCATGAGCGCACCCCTGGGAATCGTCGCCATCATCGTGACCGTGCTGTTCGGAATGTCTGCGCTCGCCGCCGTCTACCGCATCGTGCGCGGGCCCTCGGTTCTGGACCGGGTGATCGCCGGAGATGTGCTCGTCTCGACGGTCATCTGTGCGCTGGGTGCCGACATGGCGCTCAACAACCACACCGACACCCTTCCCGTGTTGCTGGTGCTCGCCCTGTTCGCGGTGCTCGGTTCGTTGGCCGTCGCGCGCTTTCTGCCCCGTCAGGACAGCGCATGAGCGACATCGTGCGTGACGTGACGACTGCGGTTCTGGTGCTGGCCGGGGCGCTCCTCTGCTTCTCGGCCGGAATCGGCCTGGTGCGTTTTCCCGACCTGCTCACGCGGTTGCACGCGGCGACGAAGCCGCAGATCTTCGGATTGATGGCAATTTGTGCGGATGTTGCGGTGAACAACTTCAGCGTCGGCACGCTGACGATGGTGGTCGCGATAATTGGCTTTCAGGCGCTGACTGCACCGATGACCGCGCACCTGGTGGCCCGGGCCGCCTATGACACCCAACATCTGCGCACCGACCTGCTCATCGCCGATGAAATGGGGCCGCGGCGCCGCTGAGAGGGTGCCGTGCTCTGGCTGTGCTGGCGCCCGGGTGAGAATGGTCGGAGTCGTGTGGCTGATAGGCTCGACTCGTCGCAACTGGCGTAGCACGAAGATGGGTCACCATCGGGGAGCGACTGACACGGTTAGTGGCCGCGCGCCTGGGCCACGACATCCATTTCGAATGTCTAAGGAGACCTCCGTGTCCACGCAACCAACGAACACTTTCAACGAGCCCCTCGAGGTCGTCGACCCCGAGATTGCCGCCGTTCTCGAGCAGGAACTCGGTCGCCAGCGCGACTACCTCGAGATGATCGCCAGCGAAAACTTTGTTCCGCGCGCCGTGCTGCAGTCGCAGGGCTCGGTACTCACGAACAAGTACGCCGAGGGCTACCCGGGACGCCGCTACTACGGCGGCTGCGAATACGTCGACGTGGCCGAGCAGCTCGCCATCGACCGGGCCAAGGCGCTGTTCGGCGCTGAGTACGCCAACGTTCAGCCGCACTCCGGTGCCACGGCGAACGCGGCCGTGCTCTCGGCGATCGCCACACCCGGCGACACGATCCTGGGTCTTGAACTCGCACACGGCGGGCACCTCACCCATGGGATGAAGCTCAATTTCTCGGGCAAGCTCTACAACCCGGTCGCTTACGGCGTTGACCCCGAAACGTTCCGCGTCGACATGGATGTCGTGCGCGACAAGGCGCTTGAGCACAAGCCGCAGGTCATCATCGCCGGTTGGTCGGCCTACCCGCGTCAGCTCGACTTCGCGGCTTTCCGCGCGATCGCCGATGAGGTCGGCGCAAAGCTCTGGGTCGACATGGCTCACTTCGCCGGACTCGTGGCGGCCGGCCTGCACCCGTCGCCGGTGCCCTACGCCGACGTCGTCTCGAGCACCGTGCACAAGACCCTCGCCGGTCCGCGCTCGGGCTTCATTCTGTCGCGCGACATGCAGCTGGCGAAGAAGCTCAACTCCAACGTATTCCCCGGCCAGCAGGGCGGGCCTTTGATGCACGTGATCGCGGCCAAGGCCACCGCGTTCAAGCTCGCCGGAACCGAAGAATTCAAGAACCGCCAGGAGCGCACCCTGCGCGGTGCCAGCATCCTGGCCTCGCGTCTGACCGCCGACGACTCGAAGGCGCACGGCATCGACGTGCTCACCGGTGGCACCGACGTGCACCTGGTGCTCGCCGACCTGCGTCACTCAGAGATCAACGGCCAGCAGGCCGAGGATGCCCTGCACGAGGTGGGCATCACCGTGAACCGCAACTCGGTTCCGTTCGACCCGCGCCCGCCGATGGTCACCTCGGGTCTTCGCATCGGCACTCCGGCACTGGCCACCCGTGGCTTTGACGATGCCGAGTTCACCGAGGTCTCTGACGTCATCGCCGAGGCGCTCAAGCCGGGTGCCGACGTCCAGGCGCTTCGTGCGCGCGTCAAGGTTCTCACCGACGCATTCCCGCTCTACACCGGTCTGCACCAGTAATTCCCCTCCCCGCCCGCCCGCCCTCCCCTCCCCTCCCGTCCCGTCCCCCCCCCTCGCTTCCCTCGCCCCCCGCGAGAGTGCAGTTGTTGTTGCTTAGCGCTCGCTGAGGCAACAACAACTGCACTCTCGCGAGGGTCTGTGCGCTCACGGGCGAGGCGGGGCGCCGGGCCCCGGACGCGACCATGAATTCGTGGCATCAACAGGATGGACTTCTCATGACGGCAATCACCCTCGACGGCGTCGCAACGGCGACAGCGGTCAAGAACGAGCTCGCTGTACGCATCACCGCGCTGAAGGCCCAGGGAATCACCCCCGGGCTGGGTACCCTTCTGGTCGGCGACGATCCGGGATCCCGCTCCTACGTTGCGGGCAAACATCGCGACTGCGCCGAGGTGGGCATCGAGTCGATCCGTGTCGACCTGCCCGCGACGGCGACGAACGCCGACGTGCTGGCCGCGATCGCCGAGCTCAACGCCAACCCGGCCGTCACGGGCTACATCGTGCAGCTGCCGCTACCGAAGGGCCTCGACGAGCACGCCGCGCTTGAGGCGATCGACCCGGCAAAGGATGCCGACGGCCTGCACCCGACGAACCTGGGCCGTCTGGTGCTGGGTATCGAGGGTGAGTTACACTCTCCGCTGCCCTGCACCCCGGCCGGCATCGTGGAGATGCTGCAGCGCTACAACGTGCCGATCAGCGGACAGCATGTCACCGTTGTCGGGCGTGGGCTGACCGTCGGGCGCCCCCTGGGACTGCTCTTCACCCGCAAGGGCTTGGATGCCACGGTGACACTCACGCACTCCCGCACCGTCGACCTGGCTGCCGAGGTGCGCCGGGCCGACATCGTCGTGGCCGCGGTCGGTGTCGCACACCTGATCAAGCCCGACTGGATCAAGCCCGGCGCCGCCGTGCTCGACGTGGGCATCACCCGCGTGCAGGATGAGGAGACCGGCAAAGGAAAGCTGACTGGCGATGTCGACCCGGCCGTCGCATCCGTTGCGGGCTACCTCTCGCCAAACCCGGGCGGGGTCGGCCCGATGACGCGCGCCATGCTGCTGAGCAATGTGGTGAAGGCGGCCGAGCGCGCGCTCACGGCCTAATCAGACAGCGGCGTGGGCGTGCAACGCCGAATGCGCCAAATACGCCGTCGCATTGTGACGGATGCCGGCGATCTCGTCGTCGGTCAACTCGCGGCGCACCTTCGCGGGCACCCCGGCAACAAGCGAGCCGGGGGGAACGACGGTTCCCTCCAACACGAGCGCGCCTGCCGCAACAAGTGACCCTGTACCGATGACGGCTCCGTTCATGATCGTCGCCGACATCCCGACCAACACATCGTCGCCGATGGTGCAGCCGTGCAGCACCGCACCGTGTCCGACCGACACGTTGCGGCCGAGGGTCAACGGAAACCCGCCGTCGACGTGACATGACACGTTGTCTTGCAGATTGGAGCCGGCGCCAATCACGATGGGCTCGGCCTCGGCGCGCACCACAGCGTTGTACCAGACGCTGGCCTGATCGCCCAGGCTGACCTGGCCAACGAGAACGGCACCGGCGGCGACAAACGCGGTCTCGGCGACGACCGGGGCGGTCAGATTCGGTAGGGTGATCAGTCGGGCGGAAGAGTCAACAGTCATGTCGTTAGCCTACCCACGCGTCTCTGTGCGGCCGGGGTACGGTGAGCGGAGTTGGGGCACAGAAACAGAGCCGGGAGGCTGGGGCTGACAGAGGCGCGGGAGCACTCCTAAGCTTTCTGAATGGTGAACACAGAACATCCGGCCGTGGATCGCGTGCGAGAGGCGCTGCTGGCCTTCGGCATTGACCCTGAGATTCGCTGGTTCGATGACGCAACGCCCAGTGCGCAGGCCGCGGCAGAGGCCCTTGGTATTCCGATCGGGGCCATCGCGAATTCGTTGATTTTCACTCTCGACGGTGAGCCCCTTCTGGTGCTCACCTCGGGCGCCCATCGCGTCGACACCGCGTGGCTCGGCGCGCAACTCGGCGGCACGATCGGTCGGGCGTCGAAAGAGGTCGTGAAGCTAGCCACGGGCCAGGTGATCGGCGGGGTCGCCCCGGTCGGGCATCCGTCCCCTGTGCGCACGCTCGTCGATCTGGCGCTGGCCGACTACGAAACGGTGTGGGCCGCGGCCGGTCACGCGCACACGGTGTTCCCGACGACGTACGACGAACTCCTACGCATAACGGGCGGAGAGTCGACCGCGGTCGTGCCCTAACAGACTCGAGCCGCGTCTCGCTTGGTCTCGCGTCGTCCCGCTTCGTCCCACGAGAGTGCAGTTGTCGGTGCTTCAACGCGCTCATAACAACAACAACTGCACTCTCGCGGGGGATAGCGCGCGGGGGGATAGCGCGCGAGGGGACGACGCAAACGGGGCGAGCGAGGGCGACTACTCCACCCGACGCGCTCCGTCGGCCGCTCGCACCACAAACAGTTCCGGTGTCGTGAATCCTTGGGCAGCGAACGCGGCGAGTACCGCCGCCTCGACGACGGGAATCAGCGCGTGCGGAGTAAGGGCGATGGCCGCCCCGCCGAAACCGCCGCCGGTCATCCGTGCGCCGATTGCACCCGCGGCGCGAGCGGTCTCAACGGCAAGATCGAGCTCGGCCACCGAAATTTCGAAGTCGTCGCGCATCGAAACGTGTGAGGCGTCGAGCAGAGCGCCGATCGACTGGGGCCCGTGTTCGCGCAGCGTGCGTACGGTGTCGAGCACGCGCTGGTTCTCGGTCACAATGTGCCGCACCCGGCGGAAGGTTTCGTCGTCGAGCAGCGACTCTGCGCGCGGGAGGTCGTGCATGGTGATGTCGCGGAGGGAATCGGCGCCGAGCGCAGTAGCCCCGGCCTCGCAGGACGCACGCCGTGCGGCGTAACCGCCGGTGGCGTGCGCGTGGCTCACCTTCGTATCGATGATGAGAAGCTCGAGCCCGGCGTTGTCGAAGCCGAGGGGGATGACGTCGGATTCGAGGCTGCGGCAGTCGAGGAAGACCCCGGCATCCGCTTGGCCAAGCAAGGATGCCGACTGATCCATGATGCCGGTCGGCGCCCCGACGGCGCGGTTTTCGGCGAGCTGGCCGACCTTGGCCAGGGCGCGCCGGTCAAAGCCGAGCAACCAGACGTCGTTGAGCGCCACGGCCACGGCGCATTCGATCGCGGCCGACGACGACAGGCCGGCGCCAATCGGAACATCGGAGTCGATGTAGATCTCGAAGCCGCGCACCTCACCCAGTTCGGCTCCGAACTGGCCGAGCGCCCAGGCGACGCCGAGCGGGTAGGCCGACCAGCCATGCAGGTTCTCGGGCCGCACCTCATCGAGTGAGATCTCCACGACCTCGGCCGAGAACGAACTGGCGACGCGCATCAGACGGTCGTCGCGCAGGCTGAGCCCAATCAGTGTGCTGCGATTGATGGCGAACGGAAACACGAAACCGTCGTTGTAGTCGGTGTGTTCGCCGATCAGGTTGACGCGGCCCGGTGCCGACCAGAGCCCGGTCGGCGGGTGGGCAAAGGTGCGCACGAAGCCGGCGTGAACGGCTGCGGAGAGAGAGGCGGGCATGGCTATTCGGTGTCCTTTTCTGCGGCGCGGGCCACGGCATCCCGAATCGAGGCGGCAGCCTGCTCGGGGGCGACGTCGCCGATCCAGGCACCCATGGCGGCCTCGGATCCGGCGAGGAACTTGAGTTTGTCGGCGGCGCGACGCGGGCTGGTCACCTGCAGCATCAAACGGATGTCGTCACGATGCGTGCCAGTGGGAGCCTGGTGCCAGGCGGCGATGTAGGGCGTCGGGGTGTCGTAGATCTCGTCGATTCCGCGCAGCAGTCGGCGATAGAGCACGGCAAGTTCGTCGCGTTCGGCGAGGGTGGTGCCGGCGAAGTCGGGCACCTGGCGGTGCGGCAGCATGTGCACTTCGATGGGCCAGCGGGCCGCGAACGGAACGAACGCCGTCCAATGTTCGCCGCGCAGAATCACTCGGTCGCCGGCCTGTTCGCTGGCGAGAATGTCGGCGAACAAGCTCGGACCGTAGTGTTCGACGGATGCGATCACGCGCTGGGTGCGCGGTGTTACGTAGGGGTAGCAATAGATCTGTCCGTGCGGGTGGTGCAGGGTGACGCCGATTGCCTCGCCGCGATTCTCGAACGGGAAAACCTGCTGGATGCCGGGCAGCTGTGAGAGGGCGTGTGTGCGCTCGGCCCAGGCCTCGATCACCGTGCGGGCGCGCGTAGTCGACAGGCTTGCGAACGATCCCTCGTGCTCGGGGCTGAAGCAGACGACCTCGCAGCGACCGACCGACGTGCGTGTGCGACCGAGACCGATTGTGTTGAGGTCGTCGAGGTCGGCCGGCGCGTTGTCGTCCTCGAGCAGCGGACCGAATGACGGCGACTTGTTCTCAAACACCGCAACGTCGTAGTTGCTCGGAATCTCAGAGGGGTTCTCGGGCGTCGACGGTGCGAGTGGGTCGAGGTGGGCCGGTGGCAGAAAGACACGGTTTTGTCGGGCTGCGGCGATCGAAACCCAGTCGCCGGTGAGAGCGTCTTGGCGCATCGAAGCCGTGGCCGGACGCGGAGCCAAATCTCGCAGGTCGGCCGAACGTTCGGGCGGCAGAGCCGTGTTCGGATCATCGAAGTAGATCAACTCACGGCCGTCGGCCAGGGTATGACGCTGACGGGCGATGCGCTGGTCGCTGACGAAAGTGGGGGAGACGGTATCCATAGAAGTGCCAGAATAGCCGATTTGCGCATGTGAAGACAGCTGCTTTCGTATTGATAAGTAAAGACAAGTAGGTGAAACTATGAGCATGACCGAACGGATGCCTGAACGGCATGAGACTCTGCCTGCCTCCGTGCGTCGGGAGCGCATCCAGCGCCTCGTGGACGAACGCGGTTTCGTGCGCGTGAGCGAGCTGCGTGACACCTTCACGGTGTCGGCCGTCACGGCTCGCGCCGACCTCGACGCGCTTGTCGAGGCAGGCACGCTGACCCGGGTGCACGGGGGCGCGATGCCGGTTCGCAGCGGATTCTTGCCTGGGCGCACCGACCGCGAGCCATCATTCGAGGAGTCACTCGAGGCCTCCGTTATTCCCAAGCAGCAGATCGGTGAGCTCGCCGCTGCCCTCGTTCAGAGCGGGCAGAGCGTGATCCTGGACGTCGGAACGACGACTCTCGCCGTGGCCCGTGCACTCGCCGCTCGAACCGATCTCACCGACGTTGTCATCATCACCAATGGGCTGAGCATTGCCCTCGAACTCGAGCCGACGATTCCGCGCTTCACGGTCATCGTGACGGGCGGGTCTCTGCGTCCCCTGCAACATTCACTTGTCGAACCGATGGCCGGGGCTGTACTGCGCAGCGTGCACGCCGACGTGGCCTTCATCGGCTGCAATGGTGTCGATGCCGAGCATGGCGTGACGAATATCAATCTGCCCGAGGCCGGGGTAAAATCGCTGATGCTCGCGGCCGCCCGCCGGGTGGTCGTGGTGGCAGCCGCCTCAAAGCTGGGCCAGGCGCATCTGGGCACGATCGGCCCTCTCACCGCGTTCGACACCCTGGTGACGGATGCCGCGGCCACACCGGCCCAGCTGGCCCCGCTGCGTGAGGTCGGGCTCGTTATTGTGAAGCCGGAATAGGCTGGGCCTATGCGCGCACCCACCGGCACTCAGCATCACCTTCGTCGTGAGACCACGACCGGCCTCGCGACCGCCACCATCACCGAGATCGCAGCGGGTCTCCGTTCATATGCCGTGAACGGCATTGACCTGGTCGAGACCTTCGCCGAGCACAGCACGCCCCCGATGGCCGCCGGAATCGTGCTGGCGCCCTGGCCCAATCGCATCCGTGACGGGGCGTGGACGCAGAATGGCGTGACCCGCCAGCTGGCCCTCACCGAGCCGGCCCGGCGCAACGCCAGTCATGGACTCCTGCGGTTTGTGCCATACAGCGTGGTTAACCAGACAGCGGACTCGATCACGCTCGCGGCCACGATCTTTCCGCAGACCGGCTATCCGTTCCACCTCGAGACCACCGTCAGCTATGCCCTCACCGAAACTGGGATTGAGGTCACACACGGAGTGCAGAATGTGGGGCAGGATGCCGCGCCCTACGCGGTTGGAGCCCATCCGTATCTGCAGATCGGCGGGGTTCCGAGCAGTGAACTGACGCTCACCGTGAACGCGGCAACTCGCATTCTGGTCGACGAGCGGCAGAATCCTGTCGGCCAGGAGGCCGTGACCGGCACCGACTTCGATCTGCGCGCGGGGCGGCGCGTGGGTGAGCTCGACCTCGACACCGGGTACGCGGACGTGTCGATCGTTGATGGCCAGAGCGAGCACGCGCTCACTGCTTCTGACGGACGTTCGGTCTGTCTCTGGGGTGATGCGAACGTGAGATACGTGCAGGTGTTCACGCCGACGGGCTTCCCCGCGCCCGGTCACGCTCTGCCGGGTTTCGAAGCCGGCACTATTCACCAAGCCGTCGCGATCGAACCGATGACGGCTCCGGCGAACGCGTTCAACACCGGTGAGGGCCTGCACTGGGTGGCGCCCGGAGAACGGTGGGCGGTGCGCTGGGGTATCCGTCACCGCGGGTTCCCAGTGCAGGCGGAACGCCCGTGACCACGGTGCGCGTTCCGCTCAGCCCGGCGGATGCCGCCCGTCAGGTGGCGCTCACCCGCATGAAGCGCCTCGCCACGGGGCTCCTGCTCGTGATGGCCGTCATCTTTGCCGTTTCATTCGCACTGCAGGACCGCTATCCGTGGCTGCACTACGTGCGGGCGGCGGCCGAGGGCGGCATGGTCGGCGCGATCGCCGATTGGTTCGCGGTCACGGCACTGTTTCGGTATCCGCTCGGCCTGCATATACCGCACACCAATATCATCGCCAGTCGCAAGAACGAGATCGGGGCGAGCCTGGGCGAGTTCGTCGAGACGAACTTTCTCTCGGATTCCGTCGTGCGCGGCAAACTCGAATCGATGGGCATCTCCAGAAGCATCGGCACGTGGCTAGGCAGTCCCGAAAATGCGGGGCGGGTGAGCCAGGAGCTTGCGGTGGCCGCGCGCGCGGCGCTGAATCTGCTTGACGACGACATTCGCACACTGATCGAATCGGCGGTGCGCGAGCATCTGCTTCCACCGGCATGGGCGCCGAGCATCGGTCGGGTGGGGGAGAAGCTCGTGGCCTCAGGGCAGCAGCAGGCCGCGGTTGACCTGCTGCTCGTCAAAGCCGACGGCTGGTTGCGAGCGCATCCGGAATCATTTGGCACCGCAGTGTCGGACCGCCTGCCAGGGTGGCTGCCGGGCTTCATCGACAAGATGGTCGACGATCGCATGTATCGCGAGGCTCTCGGTTTCATCGAAGCGGTTCGAGTGACACCGGGGCACCCGCTCCGGGGGGCGATCGACCGGTACCTGGCCGACCTCATGCGCGACCTGCAGCACGACCCGGCGACGATCGAGCGGGTTGAAATATTCAAGCTTGATCTTCTCGACAGTCCACGGTTGCGTGAATTCGCTTCGGAGACCTGGGATTCCGTGAAGTCCGCGCTGCTCGGCGCGCTCGACGACCCCGAGGGGGCGTTGCTCGCCGGGATCCGGTCGACCCTCGGCGATTTCGGCGCGCGTCTCGCTCGCGATGAGACACTCGCCGGCAAGATCGACCGCTGGATCGCCGACACGCTCAGTTATATCGTGGTCAACTACCGCCACGAGATAGCCGGGGTCATCACCGAGACGGTCGAGCGTTGGGACGCGGCCGAAACGACGGAGAAGATCGAACTACAGGTCGGCAAAGACCTGCAGTTCATTCGTATCAACGGCACGGTCGTCGGCGCGCTGGCCGGCCTTGCGATCTTTGCCACTGCGCAGGGTGTGGCGGCACTGTTCTAGCGGTCCGCAGTGGTGGTTCGGCAGCGGCTCGGCCTGCCTCGCAGCGGCTCGGCCTGGCTCGGTGCGGCCCGGCGGCGCGGCGACGTACCAGCTACGGTGCGACCGCCGCGATGACGGCGGCATGCAGGTCGAGTAGCGGCGCCGTGCGCTCGGCCGGCCCCCGCCCGAAGCCGCACTCCGTGGCGACACCAAACTGATCAATACCCGCTGCGGTGAGCGGCGCGCTCGCCGCCCGGATGCGACGACTCGCGCCGTCGATACCGTCCTCGTGGTGCACGAGCCCGAGATAGAGCTCGGTTTCGGCGTTCAGCTCCAATGATGCCAGTGGAGCAAAGTAGGCGGCGTCGTCACGTTCGATCGGAACGGGCAGGTGCACCCAGTTGATCGGGCGCCTCACGGCGGAGCGCAGGCCGTTGGCGACGGCGACCAGGTTGGCCGAGGTCGGTGGTTCGACGAAGTGCGATTCGGCAACATCGCCGTAACAGAGGTGGAAACCCAGCTCCACGCCGGCCGGAACGTGGGAGCCAGCGCGGGCCGCGAGCCTCACACAGCCATCGATGACGAGCGGTGAGCCGGGCTCGTGCAGCGTCGCTGTCGTCTCGGAAACGGCGTCATCCGTTTCGATGAACCAGGCTTCGAGGGGGCCGCCGCCGAGCGAGACGTGCTCAATGTAGGCGAACTCGGTGGCCAGGTCGATCTGAATGGCGAGGTCGTCGGCCGGAATGGCGGCGCAGATCGCGTCGATCTCGCGCAGCATCGCGCGCTCGTAGGCGGGGTAGACCTCGGCTTGATCCCGGGCGAAGACGTAGCTGGTGATGGGGGCGAGCGGCGAGGGCAGACAGACCTGAAATCGGGTGTGCGGCGCGATGACGCCCGCGTCGCGCAGGGCCATGAAGCGGGCGTAACTGTCACGGGCCGCGCTGGCATAGCCGAGTGGGCCGAACTCAAGGTTTTCGGATTCGACGGTGCCATCGAGGGCGAGCGGGCGCAGGTCGAAACCGGCGACGATGATCGGGTCGATCGGCAGGCGCGTGAGGCCAGGCGTGGCGTCGAAGGCGGCGCCCTGAAACAGGATCCAGTGAAATCGCTCGCCGACCTCACCATCGGGGATGCGGGCAAGGTCTGCGCCCAGGTGCTCGGAGACGATGCGGAATGTGCCGTCGGCGGTGGGCTGGTTGATGGAACCGACGAGGTGGGCACCGCGCACGAGAGGGAACTGGGTCATCCGGTCATCCTAGGCGACAGGCGGCTCTGTGATCGCGTCATGGCGGTTCGCGGCGGGACGAGTGCTCTCGCTCGGCGACCGGTCTCGCGCTGACAAAAATTTGGCCCCCGGCCCAGGCAGCTGCCTGAATCGGGGGCCAAACGTGGTGCGGCGGGTAACCACACAGCGTGGGCCCCGTCGGGCTCGAACCGACGACCCAAGGATTAAAAGTCCTTTGCTCTACCAACTGAGCTAGAGGCCCGCGGTTAATAACTTAGCGTGGATTGAGGACTGGTTTTTGTCGCTACCGTTGGAGCTGTACTCCATCCGGCATTCCGCGCCGTTCAGCGCGCAGCCCCATTCCCGTTGGGAGGACGACATGGCTGAAGATTTTCACAAACCCACCCAGTTCTCGGGCAGCAAGTTCGAGTCGTTCACCGGCGGCGAAGACCCAGCGCAGATCAGTCGGGTCGCACACGAAACGGCCGAGGCGATTCTGTCGCGCGTGCGCAACGACCCGGACCCGGCCATCGTCGAACGCCTCGTGGCCTACACCGACGAGCACGGCATCGATGCGGTCGCCGAGCTGTGGTCCCGGGCGACCCCGCGCAGCCTGCCGGGCGCCCTCTGGCGGATCTACCTGATTCGGTTGCTGATCCGGCAGGATCCCACCGGCACCGCATACCTCTATCAGCGCGGTGCCGAGGTCGCCGTCACCATCGACCCCGTGGTTGCGGGCGCCCCGACTCCGACCGGCCCCGATGAGATCATCGCACTCGCCAACGAGATTCTGCGCGGTGTCTTCACGGGCGACTTCGCCGTCGCCCTCGATCGGGCCGCGGCCTTCTGCCGCGTGATCGCGATGGGATGCACGAGTGTTGCCGATGATTCGGATGCCGCCGCGCCGGCCCGTTCCAGCGAGCTCACCACGCGCGCGCTCCGGTTTTCCACCGTTGCGCAAGAGTTCACCTCATCCGCGCGGCTCTGGCGGTTGGGCTCGCTCGAATAGCACGCCAACACGCGCACCGGCCCCTGCGTCAGCCGACGGCGAACAGTCGATTTCGACGGTGAACCCGCCGCCGTCCTCGATTACACTGGACCCTGGTCGGACCGCAGTAACCCCGGGCTCCAATATTCGCCGCCAAGAGCGGCCTTCCGCCGAGAGGCGTTCTGCGGTCTGGCCTCACTCTCGGAGCGTGCTTTCCCGCTCCGGCCATCGGCCTGCCTCCACGTGAATGAGGCCGCCGAAATTCGACCGGCTCGACCAATCCAATTGGGCATCCGCACCGAACCACGTGTATGGATCGGGAGAAAAACTGACATGCTGAGACTCATGACAGCTGATCTCCCGACGCATGTTGACGAGAATGCTCCTGCCTCCCCGGCTGAACTTCTGGCCCGGGTCTCGCAGGGCGATCAGGGCGCTTTTAGCGAGTTGTATGACCAGCTGGCGCCGAGGGTGCTCGGTCTCGTTAAACGACTCTTGATCGACCACGCCCAATCGGAGGAAGTGACGCAAGAAATTTTTCTCGAAATCTGGCAAACCGCCTCTCGCTTTGATGGTCAGCGTGGGGCAGCATCCACCTGGATCATGACGATGGCTCACCGCCGTGCAGTCGACCGCATCCGTGCCTCACAGGCTGGCCGCGATCGCGATAATCGCATCGGGCTGCGGGATCGAGCGGTCGAGTACGACCATGTTGCAGAAACTGTAGAAGTTCGAATCGAGAGTGAAAGGGTGAACCGAGCGATGTCCAAGCTGACCGATCTGCAGAGTCAAGCCGTGCGCTTGGCCTACTACGGCGGTTACAGTCAGAGCGAAGTCGCCGGCCTGCTGCAGATACCGCTCGGGACCGTGAAAACACGGCTGCGAGACGGCATGATCCGATTGCGTGACGAGATGGGGGTGGCACTGTGACTGACAACATGAACCCGGGCAACCGTGAGAGCGCCGGTGGCCTACGCGATCTGGCCGGTGCCTACGCCCTCAATGCGCTCAGTAGCGACGAGAAGGTCGACTATGAGCGTCACCTCGACGTGTCGGAGCAGGCCCGATCCGAGGCTGCAGAGCTCGCCGAGACGGCGGCAATTCTCGGCCGCGCCGCCGCGCCCGTGCAGCCGTCGGCCGCGCTCAAGTTCGATCTGATGGCCCTGCTCGCGTCGACCCCTCAGCTGCCGCCGCGGGCCGTTCCCGCAGACGCACCCTCGTCGGATGCTGCGCCTTCTGCCACGGCTGCGCCTGTGGCCCCGCAGACTCCTGCAGTCCCGCAGACTCCCGTGGTCCCGCAGACTCCTGCGGACCGGGCGCAGGGCGCAGAGACACCCTCCCCGGCCTCGCCGCCCTCCGCACTGGAGAGCACGGTCGCCCGCCGCTGGTTCCAACGCCCCGCGGGCATTCTTCTCAGCGTCGCTGCTGCGGCCGCGCTCTTCTTCGGTGGTCTCGCGATCGGGCAGGGACTCACCGCACCGACACAATTCGAACAGCAGCAGGCGGCCGGATTGGCCGAGATCAACGCGGCACCGGACGCGCAGCGTGCAACGGCACGTGCGACCGACGGGCAGAAAGTCACACTGGTCTGGTCGGGCGAACTGGGACGCTCTGCTTTGCTCGCGGATTCACTGCCCACGCTGCCGAAAGATCAGGCATACCAGCTCTGGTACATCGACGCGGCCGGTGCGGTTTCGGCGGGCACCTTCACCTCGTCCGGCGACGGCACGGTCTGGCGCGTGCTCGACGGAACGATGAAGGCCGGCGACGCCGTCGGAGTGACCGTCGAGCCGGC
Organism: Leifsonia psychrotolerans; assembly: GCF_013410665.1. NCBI lineage: Bacteria > Bacillati > Actinomycetota > Actinomycetes > Micrococcales > Microbacteriaceae > Glaciibacter > Glaciibacter psychrotolerans. The sequence goes on from NZ_JACCFM010000001.1 coordinate 3,800,614, forward strand.
GGGTGGCTCGAAGCAGCCGACGAGCACGCCGATCGTGGCCATTCAGAGCTGACCGGCTTGCTGGCTGGCCACGCTGGACGGCACGGCCGGTGAGGTGCTACGGCTAGGCTCGCTTCATGACCCTGCCCTTCACGCTGTTGATTGACCCGGTGCCCGCAGACTCGACCCGCATCGACTTCGAGGACACCTTCCACGCCATCGATTCCTCGGCTCCGGCCCTGCGCGTGGCAGAGCTCAGCACGCAGCGTGGCGACGGGATCTTCGAAACGCTCAGCGTCGTGAACGGCCACCCACAGGAGGTCGAACCGCATATCAGCCGACTCGTGAACTCGGCACGCATCTGTGATTTGCCGGAGCCGCATCCGGGCCAGTGGCGGGCCGCCATCGCGCGTGCCGTTGCTGAGATTCCCGGTGAGGGCGAGCTCGCCCTCAAATTTGTGCTCAGCCGCGGCGTCGAAGCCGGTCCGGCGCCGACGGCCTGGCTGCACGCCACTCGCGCCCCCGACCACAGCCGGGTGCGCGAGCAGGGGGTGCGCGTTGTCACACTCGACCGCGGCTACCCGCGCGGGGTCGCCGAGCGGGCGCCCTGGCTGCTTATGGGCGCGAAGACGCTCAGCTATGCCATCAATATGGCGGCACTCCGCGAGGCGCACCGTCGAGGCGCTGACGACACGATCTTCCTCACGACCGACGGCTACGTGATGGAGGGGCCAACCTCGAGCGTCATCATGCGCAGGGGCGGCATCTACGTCACGCCGGCGCCGAGCGGTGCGATCCTGCACGGTACGACCCAGCAGAGCGTCTTCGACTATCTCGAAGCGGCGGGCGAGCGCACCGAGTACCGTGACGTGACTCTCGACGACTTACGCAGCGCGGATGCCGCCTGGCTCGTCTCGAGCGTTCGATTGGCCGTCGCGGTGACGGAGCTCGATGGCGAGCAGTTTCCGGTTGATGCCGACCTGACTCGGGCAATCAACGCGAACCTGTTGGCGCGCACGGCATAAGGCTGTCGTTTGAGGGTCTCGACACGCTCGACCAACGGACCTGGCTGTCGTTTGAGGGTCTCGACACGCTCGACCAACGGACCCGTTGGTCGAGCGTGTCGAGACCGCGGGAGCGAATCAGCCGAAGCGACCCGACACATAGTCCTCGGTGGCCTGCACACTCGGATTCGAAAAGATCGTCGTCGTGTCGTCGTATTCGATCAGCTTGCCCGGCTTGCCCGTGCCGGCAATGTTGAAGAACGCGGTGCGGTCCGAGACCCGTGAGGCCTGCTGCATGTTGTGCGTCACGATCACGATCGTGTAGTCCTTCTTCATCTCTTCGATCAGGTCCTCGATGGCGAGGGTCGAGATCGGGTCGAGGGCCGAGCAGGGCTCGTCCATCAGGATGACGTCCGGCTGCACCGCAATGGCCCGGGCGATGCACAGACGCTGCTGCTGTCCGCCCGACAAGCCGGATCCCGGACGGTCAAGACGGTCCTTGACCTCGTTCCACAGGTTTGCCCCGCGCAGCGCCTTCTCGGTCAGATCGTCGGCATCGCTCTTGGCCATCCGTCGGTTGTTGAGCTTCACGCCGGCCAGCACGTTGTCTTTGATCGACATGGTTGGGAACGGGTTGGGGCGCTGGAACACCATGCCCACCTGACGGCGCACGAGCACCGGGTCGACACCGGGGCCGTAGAGGTTGTTGCCGTCGATGAGCACCTCGCCCTCGACTCTGGCGCCCGGAATGACCTCGTGCATACGGTTCAGCGTGCGGAGGAACGTGGACTTGCCACAGCCACTGGGGCCGATGAACGCCGTCACGGTGCGCGGTTCTATCGTCAGGGTGACGCCTTCGACGGCGCGAAAATCGCTGTAGTAAACGTTCAGGTCGTTGACTTCAATGCGCTTGGACACGGTGGTTCCTTTCGCGGGCGCGTTAGCGGCCGAGCTTGGGGGAGAAGATCTTGGCGATGAGACGGGCGAGCCCGTTCAAAACCATCACGATGAGAATGAGGGTGAGCGCCCCGGCCCAGGCACGGTCGATGTAGGCCTGGAAATCGGCGCCCTGGTTCATATACTGCGTGTACACGAATACGGGCAGAGTCATCATCCGCTCGCTGAACAGGTTGTAGTTCATGCTTGCCGTAAACCCGGAGATGATCAACAGCGGTGCGGTCTCGCCGATCACCCGGGCGATCGAGATCATCACACCCGTCACGATTCCGGCGACGGATGTGGGCAGCACAACCTTCAGGATGGTCAGCCATTTCGGCACCCCGAGTGCGTAGGCGGCCTCTCGCAGTTCGTTCGGTACGAGCTTCAGCATCTCTTCGCTCGAGCGCACGACGACGGGGATCATCAGCACCGATAGGGCGATCGCGCCGCCGAAACCAAATCTGATCCCCGGGTCGTTGAAGATCAGTGAGAAGAAGGCAAAGGCGAACAAACCGGCCACGATCGAGGGGATGCCGGTCATCACGTCGACGAAGAACGTGATGCCGCGAGCCAGGCGTCCCCGACCGTACTCGGTGAGGTAGAGCGCCGCGAGCAGGCCGATCGGAACCGAAATCAAGGTCGCGACACCTGTGACGAGCAAAGTTCCCACGACGGCGTGCAGTGCCCCGCCGCCCGCGCCCACGACATTGCGCTGCGATTCGGAGAAGAACGTGGGGGTGAGGAAGGCGGGCAGACCGTTGACGAGGGTCGTGCCGATGAGAGAGACCAGGGGCAGCAGCGCCAGCACGAACGCGGCGCTGACGAGCGCGGTGACCAGGCGGTCCCGTGCCTTACGCACGCCTTCCACGAAGTACGACAGAGCGAAGATCATGATGCAGAAGAGCACACTGCCGAAGAACAGGGTGCCGGCCCAGTTGAAGCCGTCGGTCGCGCCGGCGGCAGAGAGCATGAGGAAGACCGCACCGGTGAGTAGCCAACTGCCGAGCAGCACCCACAGCGGTGTGCGGCGGGGGAGTTTTCCGGCGGTCAGGGAGTTCGTCAACGGGCGCGCATCCGGGCGTGCAACCGGGGTCGACTCCGGGGGAGCGAGGGGCGGTGTTGAGGTGGCCGTGGTCATCAGTTCGCTCCCGAGAAGGCCTTGCGGCGGTTGATGATGAAGCGGGCAAGCATGTTCACGGCGAGCGTGATGAGGAAGAGGATGAGGCCGGTGGCGAGCAGAATGTTCACGCCCGTGCCGTGAGCCTCGGGAAAGTTCAACGCGATATTCGCCGCGATGGTCGTGGGGTTCTCTGAGGTGAGAAGGTGGAAGATGATCTGGGGGCTCGGGGAGAGCACCATGGCGACGGCCATTGTCTCGCCGAGGGCGCGGCCGAGGCCGAGCATGCTGGCCGAGATGATGCCGGCGCGGCCGAACGGCAGCACGGCCATCTGGATCATCTCCCAGCGGGTCGCTCCGAGTGCGAGCGCAGCTTCTTCATGGAGCACCGGAGTCTGCAGGAACACTTCGCGGCAGATTGCCGTGATGATCGGCAGCACCATGACGGCGAGCACGATCGCGACAGTCAGGATGGTGCGTCCGGTGCCGGAGACGGGGCCGGCGAAGAGGGGGATCCAGCCAAACCACTCGACCAGCGTCGTGTAGAACGGCTGCACCAGCGGAGCGAGCACGGTGATGCCCCAGAGGCCGAACACAACCGACGGAACGGCTGCGAGCAGATCGATGATGTAGCCGAGTCCCTGGGCGAGGCGACGGGGCGCATAGTGCGAGATGAACAGCGCGATGCCGATCGCCAACGGAACGGCGATGAGCATCGCGAGGAACGCCGCCCAGATGGTGCCGAATGCGAGCGGCCAGACGTAACTCCAGAACGAGCTGAAGCCGCCCTTGAAATCGGCGGCCGGTGCCACAAAAGCCGGCAAGCTCTGCACAAACAGAAAGACCGCCACGGCGGCCAACACAGCGAGGATCAACCCGCCCGATACCACGGTCAACGTTCCGAATACCCGGTCGCCCGGTCGTTGCTTGACCTTCGTCGAGGGGACCATACGGCTGCCCGGCTGCGCGGTGGTGGTCATTCCTGGCGTCTCCCTGGGGGTGGGTTTCGTTGGTGTGAGTGGTGGTGCGGGGGTGCCCGGCCGGCATCTCGCACTCACTGAGCGGATGCCGGCCGGGCCGGTGAGACTCGAGTTACTTGATGGTGGCGATCACCGCAGCGACCTTGCTCTGCAGCTCGGCCGAGAGTGGGGCTGCTCCGGCGGACGCGGCGGCTTCCTTCTGGCCGTCCTCGCTGGCCATGTAGCCAACGTACGACTTCACCAGTTCACCCTTGGCGGCGTCGGCGTAGTCGGTGCAGACAATGGCGTAGCTGATCAAAACGAGCGGGTAGTGGCTCGCATCCGTCGTGGTGCGGTTGAGCTGGATGGCGAGGTCATCGGCGGCACGGTCGGCCACCAGGGGGGAGTCATTGACGACGGCCGCGGCGGCTTTCGCGGTGTAGCCCACGAAGGTGTCGCCAACCTTGATCTTCGCAACACCGAGCGAGCCGGCCCGTGAGGCGTCGGCGTAACCGATTGTGCCCACGCCGTTCGTCACAGCGCTGACGACGCCGGATGTTCCCTGCGCGCCTTCGCCCGAGCTGTAGGGGAAGGGGTCTGCCGGCTTTTCGGTCCAGACGTCCGGCGCAACCTGATTCAGGTAGTCGGTGAAGTTCTTCGTGGTGCCCGAGTCGTCCGAGCGGTGCACGGCGGTGATCGGGGTGGCGGGCAGCTTCTCGTCGGGGTTCAACGCGACAATGGCGGCGTCGTTCCAGGTCGTGATGTCGCCCGTGAAGATCGACGCGAGTGTCGCTGCATCAAGGTTCAGGTTCTTCACACCGTCGACGTTGAAGATCACGGCGATCGGTGAGATGTAAACCGGCAGGTCGACGGCCTTGGTGCCGGGAGCACAGCTGCCGAAGGCGGCTGCCAGCTCCTCATCTTTCAGATAGGAGTCAGAACCGGCGAAGTCGGAGCCTCCGGCGGCGAAGGTCGTGCGGCCGGCCCCCGACCCCGACGGGTCATAGTTGATGGTGACGCCGGAGTTGGCGGTCTGGAACTTGGCGATCCAGGCCTCCTGTGCTGCACTTTGCGACGACGCGCCAGCAGCATTGATGGTGCCGGTGAGGGTGCTGGCGGGTGCCGATTCGCTCGGCGACGCCGAGCTTTCGTTTGCGGCACAACCGGTCAGAGCGAGAGCGGCCACGGCGAGAACTGCGGCGGGGGCGCTGTAACGCTTGATTTTCACGGAAAATCCCTTCGAGGGGTTGAAAACAGGACGATGACCGGTCGTATTTTTGCCTCTCGGCCGATCAGTCACTGACGCTACGTTGTCGTGTTAACGACACTCCCTTACCGTGGTGAACGGGAGGTGAACGGGTCTCGAAGTTCCCGGTGCGTTAGGTCTTAGAAAACCTGTCTGGAGCCGAAATTACAGCCGAGGTGCATGGGTTTCGATCGCGATGATGCCCGAGCTCGGGTTGTCGACGGAGAAATGCACTACCGAGAATCCACCGGTCTCGAGGTCGGCGGCCGCCGAGAGGTACGAGCCAAGTGCCGTGCCTGTTGCCAGTGCCATCTCGCGCAGAATGTCGGGCAGGACCGGCCCGTGGCTGCAGAGCACGGCGGTCTTGCGAGAGCGCACCCGTTTGCCGATCACCTGCCGCACATCCGCTGTGCCCGCCGTGAGCGCGTCTTGGCTGATCAGCTCGGTGCGTTTGATCGGGATGCCCGTGCTGGCCGAAAGCGGAGCCACCGTCGTGACACACCGCGTGGCAGTGCTCGAGATGATGCGTCGCGGACGCCACGCAGTGAGAGTGTCAACGGCGCTCGCCGCCTGCAACACTCCGCGCTCGGACAGCGGGCGGCTGTCGTCGGGGCCGTCCCATTTGCCCGGCGGCACGGCCTTGCCATGACGCAGGGCGATCAGAGCGAAGGTGTGGGTGACTCCCTGATCGACCAGGGCGGCGAACGCCTCGAGGATCTCGACATCCGGTGGGTAACTGAGATAGCTGCGGGCTCGCTTGATCGTGACCCATTCGATGGCGGCGACCTCGCCGTTCGGCACGAATGTCGAGTGCTGGATCGCCTCGGGGCTGACCTCGGCGGCCCAATAGTGCACGATCTTCTCGCGACCATTGGGCATGACGTAGTGCGAGACTCCCAACGGTACTCCGAGTGCAACAGCGAGCCCGGTCTCCTCCTCGATCTCGCGCACGGCCGTGCGCGGCAGAGATTCGCCCGGGTCGACCTTGCCCTTCGGGATGGTCACATCACCGTGCACCGTGCGGTGAATCAGAAGAACGTGCATTTTGCCGTCGATGAACCTCCAGCACACGGCGCCGGCGGCGTAGATCGCCGTTTCGGTCATCGACGGATAGCCTGACGTGTGCGGTGCCCGATCTGTTGCATGAGCCTATTTTGCATGTCATCGAGTGGCTGGCCCGAATCGTCGCGGTCGTGGCGTGTCCATTCTCCGGACTCGCTCAGCCACCATGATGAGGTGCGGTCGTCCATCGCGCGGTCGAACAGCGCCGAGACTTCGGCCAGATGCTCGGGGGCGACCAGACGCACGAGCGCTTCGACGCGGCGGTCGAGGTTGCGGTGCATCATGTCAGCGCTGCCGATGAAGATCTGAAGATCGCCTGCGTTGTAAAACGAGAAGATGCGCGAATGTTCGAGGTAGCGCCCGAGAATCGAGCGCACACGAATGTTCTCGCTCATGCCGACCACCCCCGGCTTCAGGCTGCAGATGCCGCGCACCCAGATGTCGACTTTCACCCCCGCCTGGCTGGCTCGGTACAGTGCGTCGATGATGGCCTCATCGACCATCGAGTTGACCTTGATCCGGATGCCGGCCCGCTCGCCGGCAAGGGCGGCAACCGTTTCATCGCTGATGCGCTTCAACAGCGCCTTGCGCAGGTGCAGCGGGGCCACGAGCAGGCGCTTGAACTTCTTTTCAATGGCATAGCCCGAGAGCTCGTTGAACAGGCGGGTGAGATCTTTGCCGACCTGCGCATCCGCGGTGAGCAGACCGAGGTCTTCGTAGATGCGGCTGGTCTTGGGGTTGTAGTTGCCGGTGCCGATGTGGCTGTAGTGGCGCAGCACACCCTGCTCCTGCCGCACCACGAGGGCCAGCTTGCAGTGCGTCTTCAAGCCGACCATGCCATAGACGACGTGCACGCCCGCCTTCTCGAGCTTGCGGGCCCAGGAGATGTTCGCCTGTTCGTCGAAGCGGGCCTTGATCTCGACGAGCGCGAGCACCTGCTTGCCTGATTCCGCCGCGTCGATGAGAGCCTCGATGATGGGACTGTCGCCGGAGGTTCGGTAGAGCGTCTGCTTGATGGCCAGTACCTGCGGGTCTGTGGCGGCCTGCTCGAGGAACGCTTGCACACTCGTCGCAAACGATTCGTAGGGATGGTGCAGCAGAATATCGCCGCGTGCGATCGCGCTGAACACGTCGGGTTCCAAATTGGGTTCACCGGGCATCAGTTGCACGGCCGTGGTCGGGACGTGCTTGGCAAAGTGCAGGTCGGGACGATCGATGCGGGACAGATCGAACAGGCCGCCCAGATCGAGCGGTGCCGGCAGCCGGTACACCTCTTGGTCGGTGACATCGAGTTCGCGCACGAGCAGGCCGAGGGTGACCTCATCCATGTCCTCGGTGATCTCGAGACGGATCGGCGGGCCGAACCGGCGTCGCAGCAACTCCTTCTCGAGCGCCTTGATCAGGTTTTCCGTCTCGTCTTCCTCGATCTCGACGTCTTCGTTACGGGTGACCCGAAAAATGTGGTGCTCCAGCACCTCCATGCCGGGAAAGAGGTCGCCGAGATGATTGGCGATCAGGTCTTCCAAGGTGATGAAGCGGATGCTCTCCAACGGTTCGCTGCGATCGACGCGCACAAAGCGGGGCAGCATCGACGGCACTTTGAGTCGGGCAAACTCCTGTCTGCCGGTCTTCGTGTTGCGCACGCGAATGGCCAGGTTGAGCGAGAGCCCTGAAATGTACGGGAACGGATGCACCGGGTCGACGGCCAGAGGCATCAGCACCGGAAAGATCTGGTTGGAGAAGTAGTCATGCAACGATGCATGCTCGGATTCGCTGAGCTCGTCCCAGTTGACCACGTCGATACCCGCGGCGGCGAGGGTCGGACGCACCAGGGAATGGAACGCCTGCGCGTGCCGATCCTGCAGGGCGTGGGCGGCCTGTGAAATATCCGAGAGCACGTCTTGTGGTGCGCGACCCACGTTGGTCGGAACCGCCAGCCCGGTGAGAATGCGACGCTTCAAACCGGCCACGCGCACCATGAAGAACTCGTCGAGGTTGCTGGCGAAGATCGCGAGGAAATTCGCTCGCTCCAGCACGGGGATATCGGGATCTTCGGCAAGTTCCAACACACGCTGGTTGAACGCCAGCCAACTCAGTTCGCGGTCGAGGTAGCGCTCGTCGGGCAGCGCTGGATCGTTGGCTCCGATCAGCGGATCGAAGTCATCGTCGAAGTCACTGCCGAAATCGCTGCTGAAAGCAATCTCGGTCTGCACGCTGTCGCCATCCATTGCACCATCTTGACACTGTGCGGCGACAACGACGAAGGATCACGGTGAACGGATGCTGAACCCACTCACTGAAGGCGACGCTCGTAGCGCACGTCGATGGTGAAATCCGTGAAGCCCAGCGAACGGTAGAGGCGCACAGCACCCTCGTTGTCAGCCTCGACATAGAGCGACGCCGAGGTGCAGCCGCGCTCGGCCATGCGCACAAGACCGCGCTGCATCAGCAGGCGGCCGAGGCCGTGACCGGCGGCATCCGGGTGGATGCCGATGACGTAGATCTCGCCTGTGCCCTGGCCCGGTTCGATCTTCAGCCAGTTGTAGCCGATCATGCGCCCGGCGGGGTCGCGCGCGACAAGAAAATCTCCGGCGTCGAACCACGGCTCGGCCAGGCGTGCGGCGAGATCGTTCAGGGTCAGCGCGCCCTGCTCGGGATGCGAGGCGAAGACGAGGGCGTTGAGGGCCAGCCACTCCGCCTCATCCTGTCCGGCCACGAACGGGGTGACGGTCGTGGTGCCGAGGGCGCCGGGACTCGCCGGAGAAGGTGCCGGCGCGAGCGTGTCGAGCCGCAGCTGCAGCAGCGTGCGCACCGCAACGAACCGGTGCCGTTCGGCGAGCACACGCGCAGCCGGGTGGTCGCCGTGCGCCCACACGCTCACCCGCTCCGCAAGGTGCGGCAGCAGCAGCCCCACGGCGGCATCACCGTGTCCAAAACCACGGTGCTCCGGCGCGATGACCAGGTCGAATTCTCCGTCACCGATGACGGCGGCGCCGATCGCAGTCCCGGCCGTGTCGACCCCGCGCTCGCCATCCTCGAGCTCGCCATCGCCTTCGCGCAGGCCTTCGTCGTCGCGCAGGTTGAGCAGAACCGGGGCGCGCCGCCCAGCCACCAGATCGAGCAGTGTTTGCTCGTTGAACGGTCGATAGCCGTCCACCTGAGTTGCCGCGTCGGCGATGCGACTGAGTTCGGCCAGGCCGGACGCATCCGTTGAATCAAGAAAGTTGAGCGAGAGAGACATGTGAGCCATTGTCGTCGTCGTGCACGGTGAAGCGGTAGCCCACGTTGCGCACCGTGCCGATCAACGACTCATGATCGCCGAGTTTCGCGCGCAGGCGTCGAACGTGCACGTCGACCGTGCGGGTGCCGCCGAAATAGTCGTAGCCCCAGACTTCGCTCAGCAACTGCTCGCGGGTGAAGACGCGGCTCGGGTGGGCGGCGAGAAAGCGCAGCAGCTCGAATTCCTTATAGGTGAGGTCGAGCACGGCGCCGTGCACCTTCGCCGAATAGCTGGCCTCGTCGATCACCAGACCTGCGGCCCGAATCGTCGTCGTCGGCGACTCTCGGCCGCGTCGGCCGGCCGCCAGACGGATGCGGGCATCGATCTCGGCCGGGCCCGCCGTGTCGAGGATCACATCGTCGGCGCCCCAATCGGGGCTGATCGCGGTCAAGCCGCCTTCGGTGACCACCAGGATGAGAGGAGCTGCGACACCGGCCGTTCCGATGACCTGACAGAGGGCCTTCGCTGCCACCAGGTTGGAGCGCGCATCGACGAGAATCAGGTCGAATTCGGGCGCGGAGAGAACCTGCGCTGCCGATGCAGAAGCAGAGCGAGTGCTATGCGAGAGCAGAGCCAGGGCGGGAAGAACCTCGTTGTTGACCGCCGAGGTGAGCATCAACAACTGTGCCAACCGCACCCTCCAAGGATCGGTGCCCATACTACAGTGCACGCGAATCTTGCCGCACTGGCACAATAGGGAGCGTGAACAGGCAGTGGATTTCCGTCGCAGTGGTGTGGTTGCTGGGCGCACTCTGCGCGCTTGTGGTCGGGTTGCTCTCCAGTCCGGGCAACTATCTGGCCTGGATCGGGCTCTCGCTGGCCGGATGCACCATCGCGACGCTCTGCATCCAACTCGCCACGGGGCAGAAGAAGGGCTATGTGAGCCGGGTGACCGCGAGCATCGTCGGAGCTACCCTGGTGCTGGCCGCAGCCACGGGCGTCTTCGCCCTGATGGGGCTCTCCTGAACCGGTAGAGTTGAGACATGTTGTCGCCGCTTGCACTTGAAATCTTCTTCCTGGGCCTCCTCGGACTGGCCAGCCTGTCGATCGCTTGGGTTTCCGTGATCGTCGTTCTTCGCTTGTACCGGGGGCAGCGGTAGTCGATGATCGAACTGCCGGCCGGCCTTCCGCCCGAACTTGTTCCGCTCTCGTGGCTGCTCGGAGTCTGGGAAGGGTCCGGCGTGCTCGACTACGCGATCGGTGACGAGACGATCACCCGCGAGTTCGGGCATCGGCTGAGCTTCAGCCACGACGGTTTGCCGTATTTGAACTACAGCTCGTACACCTGGCTCGAGCCCGAAGAGGGTTCCGACGAGGAGAAGACCCCTCTCGCGACCGAGTCTGGGTATTGGCGGCTGCACCGCCCACAGGGCGACGGCGATGCGGGCCCGGGTCTCGTGCCCGCGATCTCCGGCACACCCTATTCGGATGCCGAATCCGTCGAAAACCTGCGGAACGCCAACGGCGCTTTCGACGTGGAGGTCACCCTGGTCCACCCGGGTGGCGTCGCCGAGCTCTACCTGGGACAGGTCGCCGGTCCTCGAATCGACCTGGCCACCGACGCCGTCGTGCGCAGTGCAACGGCCAAGCCGTATGCGGCCGCGACCCGCCTGTACGGTCTCGTCGACAATCACCTGCTGTGGGCGTGGGACATCGCCGCCCTGGGCTTAGACCTGCGCACCCATGCGTCGGGTCGGCTCGCCCGAGTGGAATAGGCAGAACCATGACCGAACCAGCATCCGCCGCAGCATCCGCCGCCGCATCCGTCTCAGCGCTTCTCAGCCATGACGGAGCGGTGAACGGCACGGGGATCGACGCGGGTGTCGCCGCACACTATGGCGCGCCGATGATCGAGCAGCGTCGGCTGCACGCCGGCGAGGCGATCGTCGACCTGTCGCACCGCGGTGTGCTGGCGATCAGCGGGCCCGACCGCCTGAGCTGGCTCAACTCGATCTCGAGTCAGTCGCTCACGGGGCTGCAGCCGGGGCAGAGCACCGAAACCCTCCTGCTCGATCAGACCGGGCGCATCGAGTATGCGATGCAGGTGCTCGACGACGGGGTCGACCTCTGGCTGCTGGTCGAGGCAGCCGAACTGCCCGGCCTCGAAGCCTGGCTCAACAAGATGCGCTTCATGCTGCGGGTCGACGTGCGTGACTGCAGTGCCGACTACGCGACAATCGGCTCGATGGGTGCCCCGGCTGACCTGCCGGCACTCCAGCCGGCCGAGCCGAACGGCGTGCCGTTGGTCTGGCACGATCCGTGGAATCACGTCGCCACTGGCGGCTTCCAATATGCGCCAGCAGCCGAGCATCCGGGCGAATCGTGGACCTGGCGAGAGACCCTCGTGCCGCGCAGCGCACTTTCGGCGATCCGTGACGCGGCGCAGGCCGGCACGGTTCACCTCGCCGGGCTTCTCGCGTTCGAGGCGCTGCGCATTGCGGCCTGGAGGCCGCGACTGGCCACCGAGGGCGACGAGAAGACGATCCCGCACGAGCTGGATTGGCTGCGCAGCGCGGTGCACCTCGACAAGGGCTGCTACCGCGGGCAAGAGACCGTGGCGAAGGTGCACAACCTGGGGCATCCGCCGCGGCGACTCGTGCTGCTCCATCTCGACGGCTCGGACTCGGTGCTTCCCGTGCACGGCGATGTGGTCTCGGCCGACCGTGTGCTGCCCGGTGCTGAGCCGGAGCGCCGCCCGATCGGCACCATCACGTCCTGTGCCATGCACTATGAGCTCGGGCCGATCGCGCTCGCCGTGGTCAAGCGTTCGGTGCCGACCACCGTCACCGTGTATGTGGAGTCGCAGGGGCTGTCGATCTCGGCCGCGCAAGAGGCGATTGTGCCGCAGACGGCGGGCGCCGTGCTCGACATTCCGCGCATGCCGCGCCTGGGCATCCGGGCTCCCCACCGTTAACCCACCTGGTGTTCATCGGCCTGTGTCCGTTGATCGAGCGTGTCGAGATCACGTGAGCCAAGGTCGACCTCGCAACGCCAGGGTCTCGACAAGCTCGACCAACGACAGTTTGTGTCCGTTGATCGAGCGTGTGTCCGTTGATCGAGCGTGGGCCCGTTGATCGAGCGTGGGCCCGTTGATCGAGCGTGTCGAGATCACGTGAGCCAAGGTCGACACCGCATCACCGAGGTCTCGACAAGCTCGACCAACGACAGTTTGTGTCCGTTTATCGAGCGTGGGCCCGTTGATCGAGCGTGTCGAGATCACGTGAGCCAAAGTCGACATCGCAACGCCAGGGTCTCGACAAGCTCGACCAACGACAGTTTGTGTCCGTTTATCGAGCGTGGGCCCGTTGATCGAGCGTGTCGAGATCACGTGAGCCAAAGTCGACACCGCAACGCCAGGGTCTCGACAAGCTCGACCAACGACAGTTTGTGTCCGTTGATCGAGCGTGTCGAGATCACGTGAGCCAAGGTCGACACCGCAACGCCAGGGTCTCGACAAGCTCGACCAACGACAGTTTGTGCCCGTTGATCGAGCGTGGGCCCGTTGATCGAGCGTGTCGAGATCACGTGAGCCAAAGTCGACACCGCAACGCCAGGGTCTCGACAAGCTCGACCAACGACAGTTTGTGTCCGTTGATCGAGCGTGTGTCCGTTGATCGAGCGTGGCCCCGTTGATCGAGCGTGTCGAGATCACGTGAGCCAAGGTCGACCAGCGACAGTTTGTTGATCGAGCCTGTCGAGATCGAGCCTGTCGAGATCGTGCCAGCCGCGCAGCCATCGATGCTGCTTAACGACGCTGGCTCCAGGCGAACCCGAGCGGCTCCACCGACTCCCACGGCAGCGTCAGCTCGCCGAGCTTCCAGCGGTGCGGGCCGTTCTGCACCGGCCAGCCCTGCGCCTTGAGCGCCGTCACCGTCGCCAGCCAGCGCTGCTTCGGGCCGTACGCGGCCAGGGGCGCCTGATGCTGCCAATTGCGGTCAAGGTCGACCAGGAGCTGGTGGATGCGTTCACCGGGCACATTGCGGTGAATCAGAATCTTCGGCAGTCGCTCGGCCACGATTGACGGACGGTCCAGCTCGGCCAGCCGGAGCGACAAGCTGAACCGCACGGGGCCGTGAGGGCCGACATCCACCCACGCGGCGATACGCCCGATCTCGTCGCAGGTGCCGTCGATCAGTACGCCGTGCGGTTGCAGCCGGGGCACGACCATGCGCCAGGCCGGTACGACCTCCGATTCGTCGTACTGCCGCAGCACATTGAGCGCACGGATGACGGCGGGCTTGCGTCCCTTCGGCAGCGGCACCTCGAATCCACCGACCGCGAACGACACGCGTGCGTCGGCCGCGAAACCTGTTTGGCCGCCCCGCACCTCGCTGAGTTGCTCGTTCGCGCCCGCCACCCGGGCCGGGTCGATTTCGAGTCCGAGCACCTCGACATCCGCCCGCTTGTGGGCCAAGCGGTGATGCAATTCGAGGCTGGTCACGGCGCTGGCACCATAGCCCAGGTCGACGACGAGCGGGTCGGAGGTGTGGCGCAGCACCTTCAAGTGCCCGATCCAGCGGTCGATCCGCCGCAGTCGGTTCGTGTTGGTGGTTCCACGTGTGATTGTTCCGACCGGCATCCTTCTATTCTCCACTCTCGGTAGAGTTGAAGCATGTCTGCGCCATACACACTCGTCCTTCTCCGTCACGGCAACAGCCTGTGGAACCAGCAGAACCTGTTCACCGGTTGGGTGGACGTTCGACTGAGCGAACAGGGCATCGTCGAAGCCCGCCGGGCTGGCGAGCTGCTCGCCGAGGCCGGCATTCTGCCCGACATCGTGCACACCTCGGTGCTGACCCGCGCCATCCAAACCGCCGATCTTGCGCTCGAGCAGGCTGACCGCTCGTGGATCGACGTCAAGCGCTCCTGGCGTCTCAACGAGCGTCACTACGGCGCCCTGCAGGGCCTCGACAAGGCCGAGACGCTCGCGAAGTACGGCCCCGAGCAGTTCCAGCTCTGGCGTCGGAGCTTCGATGTGCCGCCGCCCGTGCTCGAGGCCGATGCCAAGTGGTCGCAGGTGGGCGACGCACGCTACGCCGACCTCGGCGACGCGGTGCCCCGCACCGAATGCCTGAAAGACGTCATCGAGCGGATGCTGCCCTACTGGGAGAACGACATCTCCGGCGACCTGCGCTCGGGCAAGACCGTGCTCGTCACGGCCCATGGCAACTCGCTGCGTGCGCTCATCAAGCACCTCGATGGAATCAGCGACGCCGACATCGCCGAGCTGAACGTCCCCACGGGCATCCCCCTTGTTTACAAGCTGGGCGAAGATCTCATGCCGCTCGGTCCGGGCGAGTACCTCGACCCGGAGGCCGCTGCCGCTGGCGCCGCGGCGGTCGCCGCTCAGGGCAAGAAGTAACCTTCTTTCCCACCACACACCGAGAACGGCCCGCTGACGAAACTCAGAGGGCCGTTTCTGTCTGTCTCGTGCGCCGAACGACGTGAGATCTTTTGTCCCCGGATTCGGAGATTCCGTGATTGTCCGGCGTGTCGTCGCGCGACACGCCGGCATCCGCTCGGATCTCCGAATCCGGGGACAGCGGCACACACGTTGAAACGTGGCGGATACGACGGATGCGAGGGGCTACGCGCCGAGGTCCGGCTGCCAGTCACCCGTGCCGAGGTACTGCACCTTCTTGGCGATCGATACCGCGTGGTCGGCAAAGCGCTCGTGGTAGCGACTGGCCAGCGTGGCATCCACCGTGTCGGACGCCTGGCCCTTCCAGGTCTCGCCGAGAACGGCGTCGAAGACGCTCAGGTGCAGGGCGTCGACCTTGTCGTCCTCGTTGCGAATGGTTTCGGCCAGTTTCATGTCTTCGGTGGTGAGCAGCTCGGTGAGCATGCGCGCGATTTCAACGTCGAGCGCACCCATCTGCGCGAAGGTCGGACGCAGGCTCTTCGGGATCACCTTGTCGGGGAACCGGTAACGGGCCAGCTGCGCGATGTGCGTCGACATGTCGCCCATTCGCTCGAGCGACGCACTGATGCGCAGCGCGCTCACGACGATCCGCAGGTCCCGGGCCACGGGCTGCTGCCGGGCGAGAATCGTGATGGCGAGTTCGTCGAGTTCGACCGTCAGCTCATCAATCTGGTTGTCGTCGGCGATGACATCTTCGGCCAGGCCGACATCTGACTCGTTGAACGCACGGGTCGCCTTATCGATCGAGACGGCGACGAGTCGGGAAATCTCGACAAGTCGCTCCTGAACCTCGGCAAGTTCCTGCTGGAACACTTCACGCATCGGTGTGGTCCTTCCTGGCCGCGCTGGGCAGCCGCTGAGACCCGACTGGTCCCCGAGCCATCATGCGGGTGCCAGGTTAACGGCAGGTGCCGCGGGCTTGAACACTTTCTAAAGTATCGTGCCCCACGCCGTTTACCGCGTGTGACGTGTGCGCGAGTCAGTAACGTAGACGATATGGAATCGACGTGGCTGGTGCTCGTGTCGCTGGCACTCGGTTTGGGTGTCGGTGCGGGGTTCGTCACCCTTCTGTACGCCGCCGAGCGGCATGGTAGGCAGGCCGCCGAGGTCGTCAACCCGGCCGTGCCCGACGGCATCGACCAGGTCCTCGACGCTCTGGAATCGGCGGGCGTCGTGCTCGACCCCTCGAACAATGTGGTGAAGGCTTCGCCGGGCGCCCACGCGCTCGGACTGGTCTGGAACCGCCAGCTGGTGCATCCCGAACTGCTCGATCTGGTCGCCGACGTGCGGCGTACCGGTGATGCTCGCGCCGAAGACCTGGTGCTCTCCCGCGGTCCGTTCGGCGACGCAAGCGCCCATTTTCGGGTGCGCCTGGCCACCCTGGGTACCCGCTATGTGCTGCTCCTGGCCGACGACCACACCGAGGCATTCCGGCTCGATGAGGTGCGCCGAGACTTCGTGGCGAATGTGAGCCACGAACTGAAAACCCCAATTGCCGCCGTCGGCTTGCTCGCCGAGGCTCTCGATCAGGCAGCGGATGAGCCAGTGCAGGTGCGCCGTTTCGCCGACCGTCTGATGGGGGAGTCACGTCGGCTCGCCCGGCTTACGCAGGAGATCATCGAACTCTCGCGGCTGCAGGCGCAGGAGGCACTCGCCACACCTGAACTGGTCGACGTCGACGCCGTGGTCGCCGATGCCATTGAGCAGAACCACGTTGTGGCCGCCGCGGCCGGCATCTCCATCGTCGTCGGAAAGAAGACCGGTGCCCTCGTGTACGGCGAGCAACCGTTACTCGTCATGGCCGTGCACAACCTCGTTGCGAATGCCGTCAATTACTCCTCCAACGGTTCGAGGGTCGGTGTGGGCGTGCGCCGCCACAAGGGAGCCGTGGAGATTACCGTCACCGACCAGGGCGTCGGCATTCCTGAGGTCGACCTAGACCGAGTGTTCGAACGATTCTTCCGCGTCGACGACGCACGTGCCCGCAATACCGGAGGCACCGGCCTCGGTCTCGCCATTGTCAAGCATGTGGTGCAGAACCACGGCGGCGACGTGCGTGTGTGGTCACAGCTCGGCAGCGGGTCGACCTTCACCATCCGTGTACCCGAGGCGCCACTGCCTCTGACCCCACCCCCGACCGCTTCGGCGGCGACAGGAGAACCCACCCCGTGACACGCATCCTTCTGGTTGAAGACGAGAGCGCTTTGAGCGAACCGCTGGCATTCCTGCTCGAGCGGGAGGGCTACGACGTGACGGTGGCCGAGAACGGCCACGCGGCGATCCTCGAGTTCGATCGGACGAGCCCCGACGTCATCCTGCTCGACCTCATGCTGCCGGGACTCTCCGGCACCGAGGTGTGCCGGCAGATTCGCACGCGATCGACCGTGCCGATCATCATGCTCACGGCCAAAGACTCCGAGATCGATATCGTCGTCGGCCTCGAGCTCGGC
This sequence comes from Leifsonia psychrotolerans, assembly GCF_013410665.1. Lineage (NCBI taxonomy): Bacteria > Bacillati > Actinomycetota > Actinomycetes > Micrococcales > Microbacteriaceae > Glaciibacter > Glaciibacter psychrotolerans. The sequence goes on from NZ_JACCFM010000001.1 coordinate 3,818,072, forward strand.
GCTGACGACTACGTCACCAAGCCGTATTCGACTCGCGAACTGCTTGCCCGGATTCGGGCGATTCTGCGCCGCCGTAACGATGACGAGCCGCACGAGAATGAATCCGTGCTGAGCTCGGGTACCGTTTCGATGGACATCGAACGGCACACCGTGTCAGTCTCGGGCGTCGTGGTTCCGATGCCGCTCAAAGAGTTTGAACTTCTCGAGTTTCTGCTGCGCAACGCCGGTCGGGTGCTCACCCGCGGTCAGCTGATCGACCGGGTCTGGGGCGTCGACTATTTCGGCGATACGAAAACGCTCGACGTGCACATCAAGCGCATCCGTTCACGCATCGAGGCCACGCCGTCTGAGCCGACAATGCTGGTCACGGTGCGCGGGCTCGGCTATCGGTTCGAGGCCTAACCGGCCCCGGGCCATCCGTTCAACGACAGACGCCCGGTGCGAGGCATAAGCCGTCGCGCCGAGCGTCTGTGGGTGAAACGTACCGAACCGAACCTACGGAGCGGTGGTCTCGGTCGGAATCGGGTTGCCGGTGGGAAGCGGAGCACCATTCGGCTCGATGGGGATGATGTCAGCCGTCGGCTTCGGCGACGGTGTCGGGGAGAAGCTCGAGTATTCAGGCAGTGAGGTCGTCAGAACCGGAACGAGAAGCTCGATTCCGGTCTGTTCGCCGTACTGGAAGAAAAGGGGAAGCAGGGCGCCGGGAATGGCGTCGAATCCCTCGAGCACGATGCCGGGCTGCCCCGTGTCGCCGAACGACGTCGTCGAGTTCGCGGGAACATCGACCTGCTGGGTGACCTTCTTGCCGCCAGCGGAGAACTGAACAGTCAGGGTCTGCTCGGTCTTACCCGAGTTGACCACGGTGACAAGAAGGTTGCCGAGTTCGCCATTGTCGGAAATCAGCACAGCGTTACGGATGGCGAGATCGCCCACGTTGCCGCTCACTCCGTCGCTTGCGTCATAGATATTGGTTGTCGCCTGAGGTGCAAACAGGTTGCAGCCACTCGTGCCCAACAGAATGCCAGCCGCCACTACGACGGATGCAACGATACGCGCCCTCACAAGACCTCCACAACGGTTCGGCGTTCAACCTGCTCGGTCGAAGCGCCGCAAAATTACGCTTTGAGTTTAGCTTACCGGTGTTCCGGCCGTAGGGTGAGCAGGCCGAACCCTATCATTGACGCCTGTGGTATCCTAGAGGTTGCGGAAGGGACATCAGGACATGCTGTTTGAGGTTGGTGAAACTGTCGTTTATCCCCACCACGGAGCTGCAACGATTACCGAAGTCAAGACGCGCCTCATCAAGGGTGAAGAGAAGCTTTACCTGAAATTGAACGTCACCCAAGGGGATCTCACCATCGAGGTTCCTGCTGAAAACGTCGAACTCGTGGGCGTGCGCGACGTCATCGGTCGCGAAGGCCTCGATCACGTCTTCGAAGTTCTCCGCGCCCCGTTCACCGAAGAACCCACCAACTGGTCACGCCGGTACAAGGCGAATCTTGAAAAGCTCGCCTCCGGCGATGTCATCAAGGTGTCAGAGGTCGTGCGCGACCTGTGGCGTCGCGACCAGGATCGAGGTCTCTCAGCCGGCGAGAAGCGCATGCTGGTCAAGGCCCGTCAGATTTTGATTTCCGAGCTCGCCTTGGCTGAGAAGACCGACGAAGAGAAGGCATCAAGCGTTCTCGACGAGGTTTTGGCCTCATAGTTTTTCTGGAGAGAAAGGCGGCGCCGCGAGGCGCCGCCTTTCTCGTCTTCTCGCCCGCAGCATCCCGCTCACCCTCGATATCCCCACCAACAGAGAGCATCCAGACATGACCGACATGACCGCGCCGACCATTGCGGTCATCGTCGTCGCCGCTGGGAGCGGCTCGCGGCTCGGCCACGCCGAACCGAAGGCGTTTGTTCCGCTGGCGGGGAAGTCAATTCTGGAGCGCGCACTCGAGGGAGTGCTGGGCATGCGCGATGCCGTGCAGTTGATCGTCGTCGCCCCGGCCGATCGCCTCGCCGAAACGCGGCAGATCAGCGAACGCGCGGCGTCGGCGCGGTTCGACCAGCTGGGCCGCAGCGACGCCGCTGTGGTTGTCGTTGCCGGGGGCGCCACCCGTCAAGAATCGGTGCAGGCAGGCTTGGCTGCGCTTTCACCCGGCATCGACACGGTGCTCGTGCACGACGCG